>JBCCEH010000001.1:0-698772 GCA_039030375.1 Pseudomonadota bacterium
CTGGCAAGTCGGTCCGTTTCGACTCAAGTGCAAACATGTTCGTTGGTAATTCACGGTCCAACTTGCGCACGCTGCTGCCAATACTCGATACGCGCACTGGCTTGCGGTCAAGAGACTGCTACTAGCGCTTGATCGAGACCATTGGATTTCGCTACTCAATGGCCCATGGACTAAACCTGAGATCGACTAAGCAACTTGTCGAGATTCAATTCCGAGGTATTGCTATGGCTCGAATTTACTTGGAGCCAAGCAATGAGAAATCTTTGGGAAGACGGGCCACACGTCGTTTCCGTGGGAAAAACGTACAAGTATCGGCAATTAGTCGCGCAACCAACGGAACTGCTCTTTTCGAAGAGCGGAAATCGCGCCATCCTTCGACTAACGCCCATGGGGCGCGATCCTCGCAACATCTCTCAACTGGATGTCTTAGTTGCCGAACTCACCGCGCTCGCCGTTAGCCGAAGTTATTGGCGACTTCGGGTAACGCGAGCTGCACTTGATGTATACCTCGCATACCCGGGACCAATCCAAGTGGCAGTAGACTTCGAATTCTGCGATGTGCGCCAGAGAGTCGATACCTACCTAGACCAATCGGGCGCCGCACTATCTCCTGCGGTGCCAGCATCTGCGCTCGCGTACTGCATGCTCATGCCTCAATCTAATATATTGCCTGCCGGGGAAGTGCGGGCACTTCAACCAGAGCGTATTTCGACGTGCGACTCTAAAATCACTAGTCACACAGACGAGGTCGATCACTACTATCGTCCGGCGCTACATCAGAAATGATATAGAGCAGCGCCCGGCGTTCCGCACTCATCGGCTGCATTGCGATCTCGGCCTGTAACCAATCGTCAAAGTAGCACTGAGATTGCTGGCGGGCGCGAAAGTAGGCCTCGACCGTACGAATAGAGTCAATATTGACTCCCGCCTTAGCGAACAATCGGCCGATTTTTGGCCTTTAGACTGCTGTGAATCTGATTCTGCCGTCGCTTCCTACTACTACGCCTGGCAGGCCTAGATCGACGATTCTGTTGAAAGTGTCCAATGCTGCGCTCCCTAGGTCCTCCGTCCCCAAGATTTAGCACAACACCCTACCCTGACAACAATCGGGCAGCGAGTTGTCAGGCGCGCAACTCCGACCATGCTAGTTATTTCAGGAGTCGAGATTTGAAGGCTATTTGCCCAAACTGCGAATCACGCGCAGTCGAGAAACTATCGGCCGCTTACGAAAAAGGGACGCGAATTGGAGAACGAACCGTGACTCACTCCGCATGGGCGCACCGCTGCGCACCACCAACGCCGAGAACCGTGTTCTCGCCGGGACTGCTTCTCGCGCTTCTCTGCGTTATTCCCATACTTATTTTCCCGATAGAACGCATTCTGAGAGGACATGAAGACTTTACCGTCTTATCAAACCCGCTGTATGCAGCATCTTCGATCGTTGTGGTGATGGTCTTGTTCACATTCGCCTTCAATTTCACTCGAATGCTCCGTCACTTTTTTCGAAACTACCAAGATGAACTCGACCTTTGGTCGGCTCAATGGATATGCAAAGACTGTGGCGAGAAATTCAGCCCGGAGAGTGAGTAATCAACTTTCTGCTGAAATTGCTATTTCTTCCCCTTGATGAACAATATTCCGGGATGTAGATTCAAGGCAAGGACTTAGGAAGTTGAGAAACTCGACAATTAAGACCACCCAACACATTTCGGAGTCTTCCGAAATGTTGTCGGTATCAGCGACACCCAGCAATTTCGCGTCGCCATCAGCCTAGCCGCTGAATCTCACTGCTGACCTTCAATCAGCCATCGCTTGTCACGCGATCCGCATGACACACAATCAAGCCATTACTTAGCACCGTCGATTGACCGACGGACCCATCGATCGAACAACCGGACCTTGGCTACCTCCTGTTGATCGGCAAGCGAAGGACTGAGATGAATTCCAATGAAAGAGAAAACACTAAACCTGAAAGAGGCCGCAGAATTTCTACATATGTCGGCATCATCACTACGCTGCAAGGCCAAAGCGGGCATTGTTCCCGGCTCGAAACCCGGCAAGTCTTGGGTGTTTCTAATGTCGGAACTATTAAAATACTTAGAAAGATTGCAACGATCGATTGCTGCGACCGCAGACAGACTGGTAGAGGTTGAGTCATGTCAATCTACCTCCGCGGCAAAACGTACTGGCTCCGAATTACAACACCGGGCGGCGAGCGAGTACGCAAGTCGACTCAGACTACCGATCGACGAAAAGCACAGGAGTATCACGACAAGCTAAAGGCGGAGCTCTGGCGTGTCTACAAACTCGGAGAGAAACCCCGGCGTACGTGGCAGGAGGCCGCGCTCCGCTGGCTTGATGAGAAAGAACACAAGGCGGATCTCAAGCATGATATCGAAAAGCTCCGTTGGCTCGACTCGCATTTCGGGCAACTCTATCTCGACGAGATTTCGCGAGACTTGATTGACGAAGTTGCGAGCGAGAAGAAAAAGGGCAAGGCGGCGGCCACCGCGAATCGCTACCTGGCACTGATTCGATCAATACTCCGAGCCGCGCGCGACGACTGGGAGTGGGTTCAGCAAATTCCGCGCGTCAGGCTCTTCAAAGAACCGCAGAAACGAGTCCGATGGATTACCCATGACGAGGCCAGATCGCTTATTGGTGAGTTGCCCCAGCATCTTGCCGACATGGCGACGTTTACACTTGCTACTGGTTTGCGGCGGAGCAATGTAACCGGCCTTCGCTGGGATCAAGTCGATCTAGGCCGCTGCCTCGCGTGGATCCACCCGGATCAGTCGAAATCGCGCAAGGCCGTTTCTGTTCCATTAAACCGTGACGCAATTTCGATACTTGAGAGCAGAATCGGAATCGATCCGAAGTACGTCTTCACTTACCAGGGCAAACCGGTTTTCCAAACCAGTACTAAAGCTTGGTACGCGGGCTTACAGCGAGCGGGCATCACTGACTTTCGTTGGCACGACCTCAGGCACACATGGGCAAGCTGGCATGTTCAAGCCGGGACGAGCTTGCAGGAATTGATGGAACTTGGAGGCTGGGCGTCTTACCAGATGGTACTGCGGTATGCACATCTCGGAAGCAACCAGCTATCGAATGCGGCGCGTCGAATAGAAAAACCGTAACCGAGTTGATATCCCTTTTTCAGTCTTCGAGCAGAGAAACAAGGTGGTCCGCGGCGTATTCCATACATGCTTGTCCAGCCGGCAATACGCCCAACATTTTCCCATTGATACTTTGCTGTCCACCTTTAGCCTGAGCTCGCAAGCTGTTCACGTCCACAGGCACCCAGTTATGCCGCGTAGCTTTCGAAGCCGCATCCTGAACCTCCCAGTTATACTTGAGTTTCAGACTAGGGTTGTACTTCGTGGCAAGCTCCCAATCAACCACAATTCCGCAAAGTACTTCAGGTTTTAGAGTCACTGGATCAAGACCAAAGCCGAATAGGAATATTCTTGCTGCTGGATTGGACCCCGAAAAAAATATTCGGTGCAGGGCATCGACTTCCGGGATCGATAGGTAGTCGCCCCACGTGTTCACCTGTTTGTAAAGGCACTCTTTATCGAACAGTTCCTCAAGAAATTCTCGGATAACCGTGCGCCTTATTGGCGTATCTTGCTCTTGCGCACCGGCGGCGAATGCTTGATGCCCTCCAGCCGGGAGGACATGCACCACATTTTGAGCCTGAAGCTGCGTCTCGTCACGCTTATGAAGAAGAAAGTAATCACCTCGCTTTAGTCCCGAGCGCCCTTTCGTTGATTTTTCACCATAATTTTGGAAAATTGACAGGCAGTTTATGCCCGGGTACGTGGCTCGATTACGAAAGTTGAGTGCGTCTCCGGGTGTTTTGCGAAATTCGAATCGATCCGGAAACTGTCGGTTGGGCTTTCGTAAGAGAAAATCGCACAACTCAGCACCAAGAATCTCGCTGGTGTTGATGTAGTCGTAGTAGTGGCTTAGGAAATACTTGAATCCCCTAAATCCGCCTGAGTCGAACAACGCCTCGTCAACGCAAAATATCTCACCGTTATGCTGCGGCTCTTTCTTTACTAGTTTGCGCGTCCGATACGTCTTTGTCCCTTTATAGCTAACATAGTCTGCTGACAATCCGTCCAGTCTCAGTGGCTCGAAATTTTCCCCGGGCAGTGGAAAGGACGCCTCCGCTGTCGAAATACTCTCTGTCAATTCAAGAGGGTATGTTCGCAACCATCTTCTATCGCCGAGTATTAGTGGAAAATCGCGATCGCTTTCGTCGACGCTTTCGTAGAATTTCTTGGCCCGTCGGCTAACTTCGACTCGGTCTTTTGCGAATAGCTCAATCGCATCGTCCCAGCGACTCCTCGCCTCTACGATCGGTCCACCCAACTCAATAAACCTTTTGAAAGATTTGACGGCAAGGTGTTCCGGCTTCATATCCGGGTACAGGGTGCAGATCCAGTCAATGATCTCCAAAGCAACCACGTCTTCATTGGTCGCTGCTCGCCATGTTCGATCACTCAGTGGGCGCTTCCCGCCTGTGGAAAAGACGCCGTTCTCAACTGCGTCACAATAGGTGTTGTAGACTAGCTTAGGCGTATCGATGAAACGTGCTAGTCGTGCATCGGTATCAAGATTTTCCGTGCACCATTTGATGCGGGCTCCGAATTTTTCTATACGGGGGTTTCTTGGTCTTGCCATTAGTTTTCTGCCTAATTCTTCCGACGATTGTCGTTTCCGATTGCCTTAGGGTTCAGATCAAGGCTGACACACATACGTTAGCCAGGCCAGCAAAAAGCTGTTCCGAACGCTACTGGCCCAGGTGAAGTTTCGGCCACCCTGAGTAGGAGCATTGTTATGACTGACATAGTCAAAGATGTTATCGACGAAGTCGATACGATCATCAAAGAAGTGCTTGGCGTGTCCAAGTGCACTAGCAGCAACAAGGAGTAGGAGAACGGTGGCGAGCCGCAAGGCTCGCCACTTTCTAGTATTTGAGGGTTTGCTCGCGACCCGGCGAACTCGCAAACGCAGGCACGAATCCGGCACAACCCATAAACGATGCCTAGGTCAATTGGCGACTAAGTATCTGAAAAGAATGGTGGCCAGGGGCGGAATCGAACCACCGACACGCGGATTTTCAATCCGCTGCTCTACCAACTGAGCTACCTGGCCTTTGTTCTGGCGGGTTGGGTGGCATGGCCTGCCCCAACCGGCGGGCTATTACACCGGGGGAGCCTCTGTCAGTCAAGGATTCTGAGCCCGAAATGGCCCGTTTTCACGGATTTGGGCGGGTTTAGCTAATCGACGGCCTTGAGGATGTACTCCGGGATCAGCACCTGCTGGGCTCGCCGCATAATACTGTCGGAGTAGTTGCCGCCGTAGAACGCGATCAAGAGGTCCAACTCCGGCACACCCATAACGATTTGGCCGCCATTGCCGGCCGCAAAGAAGGCGCTCACGGTACCGTCTTTATAAGGATAGTGGTTGATCCACCACTGGTAGCCGTAGTCGCGATCACCGATCTTGATTTGAGGGCTAGTCGAAGCCTCCACCCACTCTTCACTGAGAATTCGCCATCCGTCCCACGTGCCGCCGTTGAGCATCACTTGACCGAGCTTCATGAAATCTCGCGGTAACCATCGCGAGCCGCCACCAAGATACGGCTCGCCGGTGGGTTGTAGTCCGAGGTAGTACGTGTCGATACCGAGGGGTTCCGCCAACAAGTCGGAGAAGAGATCGATGAGTTCGAAGCCAGTGGATTCGCTCAACACTGCGCCAATGAGATTGGTATTCGCACTGCAATAGATGCCGCGTTCACCGGGCTCGTGTGCCATCGGAACGTTGAGCGTGTACTCGTACCAATCGGGCTCGTCGGTTTGTTCTTGCATCGTATTTTCATTGCCCGGCGCGTTGTAGTCGTTGTCGTCGCAGTAAAGACCAGAGGACATCGCCAGCAAGTGTTGCAGCGTCATCGCATCGGCTCGCGGATCGCGATCGGCATCTTCGTCACGCAGGGTTGCGTACACCGGTGTGTCGACATTCACGGGAAGACCGAACTGGATAACGGCACCGACCAACATCGACGCAAGACTTTTCGCCGCCGACCGTGTGTCGTGCGGCGTGTTGCGATCAAAGCCGTGGAAGTACTCTTCAAAGACCAGCTTGCCATGTCGTGCGATGAGGATTCCATGCACACGATGCGAACTGATGTGGTCATCGACATTACGAATCTCGTTATCGATCATGCCACGAAGAGTCGCTTCGTCGATACCGACCTCAGATAGCGTCGCGGTCGGCCAACCGTCGTCCAGCTGTGGTGGCGGACGGTACTGCCAGGCACCGGCATTTAGAGCACGCGCATGAAACGCACTGTGTGTGTCATCCATTACGCGCCGAAAGTCGTACGAGCCACCGCGCCACGGTGGCAATACCATCGTGAGAATATCGTTGTCGGCGTCGTAGGAGCCGGTCGCCAGTTCGCGCTCTTCATCGCGGAATCGAAAGCTACCGAGAAACGACAGGTCACGGCCGTTTTTGTCGATGCGTCGGATATTGGTAAAAACACCGAGGTTGCGGTCCGGGTTTCTTAAGAAGGTCGTAAGTCGGTCTTCGTCACCGAGCGTAATCCGCAGGTAAAACGTGTATTCCGCGGACAGTGGTTTGATTTTGCCACGCCACAAGCCGCTCTCGGTTTGAGTGAGCGTAACCGGCGATGCCATGCGTTGGCCAATTTGAATCGGCGCCGGTTGGATCCAATGACCACGTAGTTCACCATCGTCCATCCGGCCTTTGAACTCGCCGAGTCCGTTGGGTAACCGAAATGAGGTTCTGGTGAAATCGGTGAGTTCTACGAAAGTAAGGCGATCGCCCCCCTCAGGTTCCACGTGCTTAAAGAAAAGTCGTTTATTGGTGGTCGCATCAACAACGAATGGGCCAACCTCTGCTTGATCCAATCCCTGGTTGATAATGATGGGCCCTTCTACATCCGGCCCGAAGCGCTTGTACGTTTCCCACAGGCCAACGAGATCTTCATCATTGTCTGCACACGCGGTTAACGCGACGAAGAGAAAACACCAAAGCACCACCGGTTTCATAACCTTCATTGGCGTTGCTCCTCCAAGCTGTCGAGCCACTCGAGAATGGGGTCGATCCCGGTGGTTAAGTTTTGCGTTAGCCCTTTGCAGGCGGCATCAAGATCGCCAGCGCGAAGCGCGTTCATCACCACCACGTGCTCGTCGTAGGCGGTGCCAACGTGTTCCGCATCTTTGAGGTAGGCCACTTCATAACGTCGGGTTCGATTGATGAACTGACGAATCAAATCCAGCAGTACGCTATTGCCGCAGTTTTCGACTAACAGCAGATGCCACTCGTCATCGAGCTCGATGCGTTTGGCGGTGCTCTTCGCAGTGCGGAGTTTTTCGTTGAGTGATTCGAGTCGTTCGATGGTCGCCTCGTCCGGAATCCCCGAAAGGCGCAGCGCTTCGATATCGAGAATCGGCCGGATACCGTAAATCGATTCAAATTCGTCGCGAGTCAGCGGCCGCACGAAGTTACCTCGGCGCGGCTGATGTTTAATGGCGCCTTCGGCGATCAGCGAGGCAAGCGCCTCCCGAAGTGGGGTTCGGCTCACGCCCAGCTCGCGCGACAGATGCACCTCATTAATACGGCTATTCGGCGGCAGCTCGCCGGTGGCGATGAGGTCGCGGATGCGGCGTGCCACGTCGGCACTGAGATTGGACCGGTCCGACAGCGGAATGGGTTCTGATTGCATACTGTATACAGTATAGGAACGACTCCGCTCAGGCAACCCGGCGCGATTTTGGTCGGAATTTGCCAAGCCATAGGCGCAAATCCGCCCCAAAAGGCCTGCCAGCAGTAGCCTGGCGCGCCCTCACCCATCTTTTCGTGGCCCACTGCATCTGCCCGCCGCAAAACCGCATCTCTTATAGTAACGATCCACCTTAGGGAGACCGATATGGAAGTGTTTGGCCTTGGCGCGCTGGGATTCTGGATATTCCTCGCTGCCATTATTGTGGGCGGCATGTGGTTCGACAGCCAAAAGCGCGAGTCGCAGCAGGAAACCCTGCGCCGTATTGTCGAGAGCGGCCGGCAGGTCGATGCGGAGATGATCAATCGTCTGGTCAACGCATCCGACGCGCCGGAGAACCCGGATCAGGATCTCAAAGTCGGCGGCATCATCACCGCGTTTGCCGCGGGCGGCCTGTTGGTGTTGGGCTGGTTTCTCGGCCGGCTCGATGAAGAGATTTTCAACGTTATGCAGGGCGTTGCCGGGCTCGTGCTGGTGGTCGCGATCGGCCTGTACATCGCCGGTGTCATGACCAAGCGCTGGCAGCAGGACCAATAACCGTCCTTCATGTCGCTTTCGACCGGTCATTACGCTGACGGTCCGGAGGCGCTCGTGGTTAGTCTCGCGATTCGAGGCGACCGCGATGCGTTTGCCGAACTGGTGCGCCGACGTCAAACGTGGGTGCGCGTATTGCTGCGCCGTTGTTGCGGCGATGTGGCGCTGGCCGACGACTTATCTCAACAAGTATTTCTAAAAGCCTGGCGCAAGATCCGGCAGTTGCAAGACGCCACCCGATTCGGCGCCTGGATTAAACGCATGGCGATTAACGAATGGTTGCAGTACGCACGCAAGAACGATGCACTACGCCATGCGAGTAGCGAAGCCGATGATCCGCGCGTGCAGGTCGATACAACCTCGGTGGCGATGGATCTCGACACGGCAATGGCCTCTCTCCCGGGCCCGGTGAGTCTGTGCATTGCGCTGTCGTATCACGAACAACTCACACACAATGAAATTGAAACCCTCACCGGGATACCGGTGGGCACGGTGAAATCGCACATTCGGCGTGGCAGCGAAAAACTTCGGCAGCGGCTCGCCGCCTACCAGAGCGATGACACACCCAACGAGGACGATGCGTCATGAACACCGACCACGACCCACAACTCGAATCCTTGTTTGCTGAGGCATCAGCGAACGATACGGTCGACGACGACTTCACCGATCGCGTGATGCAACGCGTCAATCGTCGTCGCCAAAACGTGTGGACGATACGCATCGCCATTGTCGCCGCGATCGTTGCACTGGAGATGCTGCTCGCCGCGCCATTACAAACCACCGTCGGTACCTTCATGCATTGGCTAAGCACGCCGTTGGTGTCGATGGAGGAAAGCTGGGCGGCAACGTTACTCGAGCCGGTGAACAGTATCGCCGGCGTGGTCGGTGTGCTATTGCTCTTAGGACACGTGCTGTATCGAAAGATCCTGCACTAAAAAGTGCTATTCGAATTCGATCCAGGTGGTTTTTAACTCGGTGTAGTCATTAAACGCGTGCATCGACTTGTCGCGGCCATTGCCGCTTTGCTTAAAGCCGCCGAACGGCACGGTGATATCGCCACCAAAGTAATTGTTAATCCCCATGGTGCCGACGCGCACTGCGGCAGCCACTTTATGCGCCGTGTTGATGTTGTTACTCCAAACGGCACCGGCTAACCCATAAATCGAATCATTGGCGATACGCACCGCCTCGTCGGCCGTCTTGAATCCCATCACCGACATCACCGGACCGAAAATCTCTTCGTGACCGATGCGCATGTCGTTGCTGACGTTATTGAAGATCGTCGGCTCGTAGTAACAACCGCCGGAGTCTTCCATTACCTGTTTACCACCGGCCACCAGTTTGGCGCCCTCACCTTTACCGATATCCACATAGCTGGCCACGTTATCGAGTTGCCCTTGGTCGATCATTGGGCCCATCGCCGTATCCGGATTCAGTGGATCACCGGGCATCCAGTTGCGACTTTGTTCGATCACCCTCTCAATAAACTGCTCGCGAATACTCTCTTCGACGATGAGTCGCGTACCCGCCGTGCACGTTTGACCGCCGTTGTAGAACACCGCTACCGCTGCCATCGCCGCCGCCTTTTCTAAGTTGGCGTCGGCAAACACGATATTCGGACTCTTGCCGCCGAGCTCGAGGAACGTGCGTTTCAGGTTGGACTCGCCGGAATACTGCATTAACTGTTTTCCGACTTCGGTTGAACCGGTAAACGTAAGCCCGTCGATGTCGTCGTGTAACCCCAAATGACGACCGAGGCTTCCGCCCGGACCGGGCAGCACCTGTAGCACACCGTCGGGCAGCCCGGCTTCGCTGGCCAGCGAGGCGATACGAATCGCGGTCAGCGGCGTGTTCGAGGCCGGCTTGAGAATCACCGAGTTACCGGTCGCGAGTGACGGCGCCAATTTCCAGGCAGTGGTGGAGAGCGGAAAATTCCACGGCACGATCGCGGCGACCACGCCAAGCGGCAAGCGCTGCACCAGTGCTAAGCAATCGGGTGCGGTCGGTGAGATTTCGTCATACACCTTATCGATCGCTTCGCCACTCCAGCGAATCGTGCGCACCGCCGACGGCACGTCCACGCCGGTGGTATCGGCGATGGGTTTACCGACATCGAGGCTTTCGAGCAACGCGATTTCGTCAGCGTGCTGTTCAATGAGTTCTGCCCATCGCACCAACACCATTTTGCGGTCGCCCGGTGCCATGTCAGCCCACACACCGCTTTCAAAACGTTCACGGGCGATCTTCACCGAACGATTGGCATCTTCCGGGCCACAGTTAGCAACGTCGGCAAGCACTTTGCCGGTACTCGGGTTGACGGTGGCGCGGGTGGCGCCGGAGGCGGCGTCGACGTATTGACCGTCGATGAACGCGCGAGATTCGATGGGAAGATCGGCCGCCGCAGCGTGCCAATCTGGATTGGTTTTATCTAACACGATGGCACCCTCTTCGGCCTGGCGATGCTATCGCCTAGCTTACCGAAGTTGCGGCCAAAATCCTGACCTGCCTGTAGGCCAGGCAGACGCTTGAGAGGTTACGCCGCTTCTTGGTCGTCGGGCACGCGGTAGTCAATCTTGCCCGGGACGTAGGTGGCAATCTGCGGTACGGAGTTGGTGAACAAACAAATATCCGTCACACCCGCACTCGACGCACCGCTGTGCACTGCACCGTAAACGGCATCCATCGCCTGCGGCTCCAAGATGGAACGCAATACGGCGTACTCGTCGTCAATTTTGGCGTGAGCCAAACTCGGACAGTCTGCCGGCGCAATTCTGCGTGCAAAGGTCATATTAATACCCGGCGCACCGGTATCCAGAATGATGTCCGTGATTAATTGCATCTGTTCCCGCGGCACGATGGCCGTCAAGCGCTCGCGGTTCTCGAGAATCGTTAGGCCGTCACCACCGTTAGCAAATCCGGCACCCTTGGCATTACTTCCAGGGTCCAAGGCCACCTGGTCGCGCCAGTGATTGTGTCCGGAAAGCTGATCAATCGCGTGAATGATCTGCTGCATACTCGCGGCGTTACGGCGCCCCGAATACTGGCTGTGCAGATTGAACATGCCTTTATCGACCGGCATGCGATACATGATGCCGCGACCCGGTTTGTCCAGCTCGCCCGACTTTGCCATAGCGGCAAACACATCGTCGGCTTTCGACTCATCGGCCAGCACCAGCAACACTTCCTGGTTTTGCTCCTTAGTAATGCGTAACCAACCAATCCGGTCGCGCAAGCCGCGGCCTTCGCTGAAGTAGATCACGGGTCCGTGCGCGCCGGCCGTCACTGCGGCGCGCGCCACACGATCACTGTGCGTCTGACCGACGATGCAGCAAATAATGCTGAGGTCTTCGGACCAATCATGATTGGCACTCATCGGCGAATGGTTCGAATGAGCCGGCCGAGCACGAAAACCTTCGCCGAAGAATGCTCGTTCGCAGGGGCTACTGAACACCGCACCCGTTGCCTGCTGATGCAACCGGCTATGATCAATAATCGTTCGCTGTATCCGATCCACATCGTCTTTGTGCGCGATCAGCTGCAACATGTTTTTGGCCGGACTGATCGGCGGCATCCATCGTGCCCACCAGTAGTCGCGCAACATGGTGCCGCGAGCGCGCCACGTCAACGCTGTCGCGCCAACATCGGCCGTTAACGATCGCGCCACGCGATTGCTCGCGGCATCGGGCAAGATTGCTGTGACTACGGAAAATTCTGCGTTCGACATTTAGTTGCCCGCCCTTACCGGTTCAAGTTGATCATCGTCCACACCCGATTCGGATTCGGATGACTCGGCTTCGCCTTCGAGACGTTGCATACGTTGCGTGTATAGACCCACGGTTAACACCGTCAAGATTGGCCCGACAGAGGCCAACGCCAGGATGCCAAACCCGTCTGATACGCCGGGAACGTTGGCGCCAATGCCAAGACCCATCGCCAGTACCAACGGCACCGTGATCGGCCCGGTCGTCACGCCGGCACTGTCCCAGCTGAAGTTCACGAAGTCGTTCGGCGCAAACCAAGTCAGCACCAGCACCAGAGAGTAAGCCGGTATCAACAAAGAAATCAGTGATAATCCGAACGCCATTTTGACCACACCAGCAGCGATACCGCAGCCAACACCAAAGGCTACGCTTTGCATCAAGAGCCGCTTGCGAAACGCACCCGCGGTGATTTTTTGTACGGTGTCGCCCAAAGCGTTCAACGCCGGCTCGGCCAGCGTTGCGCCATAGCCGAGCAAGAAAGCGAACGCCACTGCGACCAGTTTGCCGACGAACGGATCGTGCAGCGCGCCCTCGGAGAAATGCGCGCCCCAAGGCACGATCTCGGCAAACGCCAGCGGCACATTGCTGCCGAGCTGGCCGCCGAGTGGCGTTAACCCCAATGCGATACCCAATCCGAACAACGCCATACCGATGAGCGCGAAACCGACACCGAGGCTGACATCGGAATCTTTCCCGAGTGCCTGTCCGAGCATCCGCAGCACGATATATAAGAATAAACACAGCGGAATAATGGCTCGCAGTGCGTCGAGACCGGCCCGTTTCATTTCTGACAACAGCGACTTCTCGGTATCCCAACCGCGGTCACTGATCAATTGGAACGGGCGGTCGTATTCTTTGCGAATCACAACATCCGGTTGCGTGACCACAATCTTGCCGTCGACGAGTTGTGGTTCGCCGCCGGTGAACTCGAGGTCGTAACCTTCTGGCAACTGCCCTTGCTGTAAGTAGGTTTGAAATTCTTGGCTGGTAATCGGGCTGGTCTCGCGGCGATGACTCACGGTTTCCTCAACCGGACGCTCCCCTAGAGCGACCACTTCGCCGCGGTAGTTATCTGCACCGTAGTAATCCCCTGCCGCATAGTGATATCCGGCTAGCAGCAATACCGCCAGAATGGGAAACAGCGACGCCAACGTGACGATACCGAATCCGGAGTTGCCTCCCGAACCGGAGCCGCTATTCACGACGCGACACACACCAATACCCAGCGCCAAGACTAAAGGCACCGTCACCGGCCCGGTGGTCACTGCACCGCAGTCCCACGCCAAACCGAGTACGTCAGAGAGTTCCGGTATGCGGCTATAGGCATACGACAACACCAGCAGCAGAGACACCGCGGGAATCGCCAAATACTTGAGTGGCCAGGCATAGAAAAAACGCAGTACACCGAGTAAGACCGCAAGGCCCACGCCAACACCGACGCAACTCACCAGTTGGCCGGAAAAGTCGTTCAGCAGGCTATAGAGAAGCGGTGCTTGATCGGGTAGCAACGTGCTCCCGGCGGCTTTCAATACCGCAATGGCTGGTTCTGCAAACGTTGCACCCGCACCGAGCAAGAATGCGAACAACAAAATCAGCGGCATACTGCTCTTCTTCGGCATGATACTGCCAATGACTTCGCCTAACGGCATAAGCCCGAGCCGCAGCCCTTCCATGAAGAACATCAGCCCCATGACAACCACGAAAATGCCCACCGCAATCATGCTGGCGAACACGATCGGTAACTTAAGAACCAGCAGTTGAAAGATGATGAGATAGGCAACGATGAACCAGATGCCACTCAGTTGGTCGAGGAAATTCCGCTGCACGTACGGCCACAGCACGCGAAACGTGTCACGCGTCCCGAGCACCAATCGTTGCGACTGGGGCGCCGAGGCGTGAGCCGGCCCGCCTATTTCTGAATCAGCCATATCAACAGCCTTACTAGAGTTCTTTGTCTAGTTGCTGTAGCGGCTGATTACGTCAAATCTTTAGGAAATCAGACTGTTGGGGGCCAAAAATGCCGACCGCGACCGCCTTTTGACCAGAATGCGTAGCTAAAAACCGGACACGCCGGTCGGCCAGGCGGGCGCATCACCGTGCGGTTGACCGTGTTTGGAGACGTAATCGATCGCTTCGGCCATGATGTCGAGGCCTTCGGTCAGTACGCCCTCGTCCATGTTCAATGCCGGATACATACGAATGCATTCTTCGCGGTCGCTGATAGCCCAGACACCGTGCTCAAGCATGCGACTCCGCACCGCGCGTGCCGTCCACCAATCCTTCTCGCCTTCCGCACCCTGAAAGCTGACTCCTATTAATAGGCCATTGCCCCGTACCTGGCGCACGATAGGATTGTTCTCCCAATCGGCCATCTTGTCGGCCGCCATCTTGCCGAGCTGATTCGCATGTTCGACGACACCATCGCGTTCGTAGATTTGCAGCGTCTTGATACCCGCGGCACAGCCTGCCGGCGTGCCAGCAAACGTCGATCCGGAGGCGAAGTCATCGTTGTCGCCCAAAATGTCATCGCGTGCAGCAATACCCGCGCACGGCACAATGCCACCGGACAAGTTTTTGCCAACCACCAGGATGTCCGGTACGACGTCATAGTGATCGATACCCCACATCTTGCCGGTGCGACCCAGCCCGGTGAGCACCTCGTCGGAAATCATTAGCCAGTTTTGCCGATCGCAGACGTCGCGAATGCCCTGCAAAAAGTTAACCGACGGAATCCAGTTGCCGCCCTCGGCCAGGCCAGGCTCAACCAAGATACCGGCGATGTTATCGGCGGCCGCAATCGCGCTGGGGATGTGATGTTCGAGATACCACAGACAGTAATCGGCGTACTGTTCCTCACTCATGTCGGCGGGGATCTGGTCGCTGTAAGGATACGGCGCTTTGATCACGCCGCCACCCCAACCTTCTAGGTAGCGGTGGTACTCGCCGGCAAAGCCGCTCAACATTTTGCCGGCCAAACTATTGCCGTGGAACGACGAGCTAAACGTAATGATGTAACGCCGCTTGGTATACGTTAGCGCCAGGTGCACGGCGGCCTCGGCCGCTTCGGTACCCGACACTTCATAATTAAATCGCGGCAAGGCTTTCGCCGGCATGATCTCGGCGAGCATCTCAGCAAGCTCATAGCGCAGCGGATGGTCGTAGTGAAAACCATAACGGCGATGTGCCGCGTCCACGACCTCCGCAATCTCCGGATGCGCGTTACCGATTGGGTTAGTGGCCCAGCCGTTTTGAAAATCGATATAACGTTTGCCGTCCATGTCCCAGACGAAATCGCCCTGCGCCTTATCCACCACGATCTGGTTTGCGGAGCGATAGCCGCGGCGTCCCGCTTTGGCGAATTCTTCTTCAAATTTCAGCCCGTTACGAAACAGCGGAATGCCGCGTTTCAATACTTCGAGCGTCTTGGGTCCGAGGCCTGGGTCACTCATAAGGTCTTCTCTTTTCATCGTTTTCTGATCATTTCTATTTCAAGAGTAACAAAAGCAGCGTTCGACCGGTCTTCTAGAACATGCTTCTGGCGTCTGGAAATTCGTTGCGAGACTTTGTCGATCGGTTTGTTCGACGGACAAGCATTCGACGATCCCCGACAGCATGGCTTTGGTTCACCCTGGCCTTGCTGTGCCTAGCCTCCCCCGCAACCGCGGGGGAGGCGACTTTTTCCAGTCGCGATACCCGCACCGCATTGGTAGAACTGTATACCTCTGAAGGGTGCAGCAGCTGCCCTCCCGCGGAGCGCTGGATCAACGCCTTGGAAGACGAACGTGGCTTGTGGCACGACTTTATTCCACTCGCCCTACACGTCGATTACTGGGACTACATCGGCTGGCCCGACCGCTTTGCGAAACCCGAGTATGCGAAACGCCAACGGCAATATGCCGCCGAAGGCGGTGCCCGCGTGGTGTACACGCCAGGCATGTTTGTTAATGGCGAAGAATGGCTCGGCTGGCGACGTGGCGACCTGGACGTCGACACGGACACGATGCCTGGCGTACTCAGCCTCAGTGTCATCAACAATGATGTCGCGGTCCATTTTGCACCGGCCGTTGCAACCACCGACTCGCTGCGAGTCAACATCGCCTTGGTCGGCATGGGCTTGGAAACCGAAGTGCGGGCCGGCGAAAACAAGGGCCGCAAACTCGAACACGACTTTGTCGCGCTCAACGTACAGTCCGTTGCGCTGGAAAACAGCGCGGCCGGTTATAAAGCGATTACGGAATTACCACAGTCAGACATCGAGTCGAATCGCTACGCCGTGGTCGCGTGGGTAACCAACGGTAAAACCCAGGCACCGATCCAAGCCGTCGGCGGCTACCTGCCTTAAATCCTTTGCTTATGATCCCGCCGGTCTCGCAAGACCGGGCGTTTCGCTGTGCGCACCGGTTGGGTTGTCACCGCTCGATCACGCAATTGCAATTGAAACGTGAATACGCCGTGAGATTCTCGTGATAATTGACCGGCACATTCTCTTCCGCATTTCCTAACTATTGTGGAGAGAGAAACATGAAACGTTCTTTTATCGCTGCGGCTGCCGCGGCGTTGTTTGCGTTACCACCGGCGGCGAATGCCACCGACTTTGACGTAACGATTACCAACCTAACCTATAACATTCACTACACACCGTTCTTGGTTGCCGCGCACCCCGCTGGCAATAACCTGTTTGTTACCGGACAGCCGGCATCCGCCAACCTGCAAGCGATGGCCGAAGGTGGTGACATTTCCGGTTTGGTTGCTGACGTTAACGGCCTTGGCGCCACCGTGGTTGAAAACCCAGCAGCTGGCCTCCTGGCCCCAGCCCAAAGTGTCACATTCAATATGAACACCGACGGCACGTCGAACGATCGCCTCAGCATCGTTTCAATGCTGCTGCCGACGAACGATGCCTTCGCGGGCCTCAACGCGGTTGAAATTCCGACCGAACCCGGCACGTATGTATTCAACGTATCCGCTTACGATGCGGGCACCGAAGCAAACGACGAGTTGTTGACGGGCGGCGGCGCACCGGGCGTGCCCGGCATGCCGGTGGATCCGAGCGGACTCAATGGCACCGGTGGTACCGGCGTCGCGGGTGCGGATAACAACCCGAACGTTCACATTCACCGTGGTTCGATTGGTGACACCGATGCAACCGGTGGTGCCAGTGATCTCGATGCACGTGTACACCGTTGGTTGAACCCGGTGGTCCGCGTCACGATCACGGTCAACTAGGAGAACGCCATGTTGACGAAACAACGTTTTACGGCGCGCGCCTCGGTCGTCACCTTAACCGCCCTACTGGTCGCCGCGTGCGACAGCGATAGCGGCGGCCAAACGGTCACGCCGAATCCGCCGCCGCCACCACCGCCACCGGCGATGGCGTCATTTGATGTGACGGTCACCAACCTGACCAACGCACAGCCTTTGTCACCGGTTGCCGTGATTGCGCATGACGGTAGTTACTCGGTCTTTACGCTCGGTATGCCAGCCACAGCCGGCCTTGAAACGCTCGCCGAAGGTGGCGACAACTCTGCGCTGATTGCGGAAGCGGACGCCGATGCAGCGGTCATCACCACCGTATCGGGCGCGGCGCCTATCGGCCCGGGCGGTAACGAGACGGTCAGCTTTACGCTACTCGAGTCCGAGCTACCGGGATTGACGGTGAGCGTCAGCACGATGCTGGTCAACACCAACGATGCGATTAGCGGCCCTAACCGCGTGTCGATCGAGAATCTCGCCGTCGGCGATTCGGTATCCGTTAGAAGTATTGCTTATGACGCCGGTACTGAGGCTAACAGCGAAGAAGCGATTCACATCCCCGGTCCTGCCGGTGGTGGTGAAGGCTTCAACGCCGCGCGCGACGACATCGCTGACCACGTAAGCATGCACCAAGGCGTGGTGGGCACTGAAGACGGCTTCGCGACCTCCGACCTGAACAACCAGCACCGCTTTGATAACGCGGTGACGGCGGTTCGAATTGAGCGGACGCAATAGCTTCCCCGTGCCGGCGGCTCACGGACGAGCTGCCGGCAATCTCACTTAATCCTGTGATATTTACGTGAAATTCTCGGTCTACTCTGCACGATCCGGCTATGAAGAAGAATCACCAATGGCTGAGACACGAATTCTGCTGGTTGAGGATGAGCAAGATATTGCTGACCTCGTCGTGCTCCACCTCAGCGGCCTCTGCGACGAAATCGTTGTGGCCCGAGACGGGCACGAGGGTCTGCGACAAGCCACGATGCGTGACTGGTCGCTGATCATTCTCGACCTGCGCCTACCCGGCCCCGACGGCCTGGAAATCTGTCGCACAGTACGCCGCGAACGCCCCTACCAACCGATCTTAATGCTGACTTCGAAGTCGGCGGAATTGGATCGCGTACTGGGCCTAGAAACCGGCGCCGACGACTACCTCACCAAACCATTCAGCGTGCTCGAGCTGTCCGCTCGCGTACGCGCCATTTTGCGCCGCGTGAAAGTGCTGCAGGGCACCAACACCGACCCTGATGATGACGGCGAAACATTATCGATCGGCAACATATCGATCGACCCGAATCGTCGCCAAGTATCTTTGGATGGTCAGACGGTGGACCTCACCGCGCGCGAGTTCGATTTACTGGAACACTTCGCCCGCCATCCCGGTCGCGTATTTCGCCGCGCCGAACTGCTCGACAGAGTGTGGGGCTACGGCCACGAAGGTTACGAACACACAGTGAATTCACATATCAATCGCCTGCGTTCGAAAATCGAATGCGATCCGGCAAATCCGTCGGTCATCGTAACCGTGTGGGGCGTCGGCTATAAACTTTCGGAACACCGCGTGTGAAAACCTTATTTGCCAAAATTTCTCTAGCGCTGTTGGTTATTGTTGCCGCGATGGGCGCGGCGTTCTTTTTTGTTGACCGCGTTAACACCAATGCGTACTACGACGAGCTGTCACAAAAACTGAACGCACCGATAGCGATGTACGTCACCGACCAGCGACAGCTGATCAACGACGGCGTGGCCGATCTCGATAGCCTGCGTGACCTCGCGTCACATGCCATGGTGATCAACCCCACCGCAGAGATTTATCTCCTCGACACCGAAGGCCAGATTCTGGGTCACAACCAGGAACCCGAATCGATTTTGCACGACGCCGTCGACCTCGGCCCGATTCAAACCTTGATCGATGGCGAAGCGCGTTTCCCGCTATACGGCGACGATCCGCGTAACGCGACCAGCAAAAAAGTGTTCTCAGCCTGGCCGGTCGCGTCCGAGGCCGGCACCGAAGGCTATCTATACGTGGTGCTCGGCGGCCAAAAATATGAAGAGCTCGCCAATAACATCAGTGATTCCTATGTCGCTCGCTCTTCGGTTTTGGCAATCGGCGCAATCGTCCTGTTGGGCATCTTGGTGGCGTTGTTGGTGGTGGGCCTACTCACGCGGCGATTAAAAGATCTCGATCAGGACGTGCGCCGCGTCACCGAGTCCCGTTTCGAGTTACCACCGAATGTCACGGGCCGTGCCGAGGGTGGCGATGAACTCGATGCGCTCGCTGGGGCGTTTAATGACATGTCCAAACAAATCCGCCGTCAGATTGATCAGCTCACCGAGAACGATCGACTGCGTCGCGAACTGGTGTCGAACATTTCACACGACCTGAGAACGCCGCTCGCAGCGATGCAAGGCTATATCGATACGCTGTTGATCAAAGGCAGTGCAATGAGCGAGGCCGACCGCAGCCGTTACCTGCACATCGCGCAAAAACATACGGTTCGGCTCGGCGCGCTGATCGGTGACTTGTTCGAATTGTCGAAGCTCGACTCGGCAACCGTCACGCCGGTCCTCGAGTCGTTCTCGATCGCCGAGCTGGTACAGGACATCGCACACGAATTTCAAATCGAGTCGGAGAAGAAAAACATCGACCTACAAATTCAGGTTGATAACCCGGCCGCCACCACTGTCGGTGACATCGGTTTGATCCAACGCGTGCTGGAAAATCTGGTTCGTAACGCCATTCAATTCACGCCCAACGGCGGCGACATCACGATTTCGATTGCCGGTAAACCCGAGAGCGTCGCAGTCGCCGTATCGGACAACGGTCCCGGCATCGCACCCGAAGACGTACCGCGCATTTTCGACCGGTTCTATCGTGCGCGCGATGGCGAAGAAGCGCGTTCCGACTCGTCCGGACTGGGTCTTGCGATCGTCAAACGCATCCTCGACCTGCACGATTCGCGCATCGAGGTCATCGCGCGGCGTCACGGCGGCACGCGCTTCGAGTTTGAGCTGCCACTGGTACGCGAGGCCGCCTAACCGACGTTCCACTTCGCCGTTCGCGGCGGTAAGATTATGGCTGGCGAACACCACGTCGCCGGACCCTTCGTCGCGAAACCAAGGAACATCGTATGTACAAGAAATCCTGCGCGGCCAGCGCGATCCTATTGATACTGGCCGGTCCGGCATACGCCGAAGGTGACACGCTCGCCGACCAGCTCACCGCCTGCGCCAGAGAGAATATGGATGCAGCGCGACTCGCCTGCTACGACGCCATTGCGCGAGTCCCGGGCGGGTTGCAAGCACCTTCCACACCGCCCGAACCAACGCCGGCACCGGCTCCAACTCCAACCGCCACCGCAGCGGCCCCGGTGGTCGCAGCAACCTCCGCAACCACCATGGGCGTCGATCCGGTTGCCGAGTTTGGCAAGGAAGATGAGAAAGACGACGAGCGCGAGGTTCGTGAAATCTCCGCGATGGCTACCGCTGTGAAGAAGCGCCCCGCAGGTCAGCTGATGGTGACGCTGGATAACGGCCAGGTCTGGACGGAGAAAGATCACGAGGCGCACTTTCGAATTCGAGTGGGAGATGTGGTGCGAATTAAAAAGGGTCGATTCGGCGGGTTTACGATGATCAATGCCGACCGTCGCTCTAGCGCGGTTCGACGTATCGAATAAGTTTCTTCAAGAGGCTCAGCACCATGCCCATGCAATACTTCGAACCCGACGTCGATGTCGAGACCATAATGGAAGCCATGCGTGATGACGGCGCCTGCGTGGTTACGAACGTCATCAGCGACGAGCAGGCCGACAACGTGCTGCAAGAGTTGCAGCCGCACTTCGACCAAGTGGGCCGCCTGGATGAAAACGACTTTAACGGCTACAGCACGTTGCGCGTGAGCTCCGTACTTGGCATTTCACCGGCTTCTGCACCACTGGTCGAACACCCGCGCGTCATTGAGGTCGGCGATAAGCTGCTGTTACCGAATTGCCATAGCTATCGCATCGGCAGCCTCACGGCGATTCAAATTTTACCCGGTGAAACCACGCAGCTCATGCATACCGACGACGGCATCTATCCGATGCGCCTCCCCGGCGTGCAACTGCAGTTCAGCGCATTGTGGTCACTGTGTGATTTCACGGCAGAAAACGGCGCGACCCGCGTGTTTCTTGGCAGTCATAAGAAACCCACGTTCAATTCCTTTGGTATCGGCGACCGAGATGAAGTAGACGGTGTGGTACAGGCGGTCATGCCAAAGGGCTCGGTACTCTTTTATATGGGAACCGCACTGCACGGTGGTGGCGCCAACAAGACTGACGCGCCACGAACCGCGCTCATTAATACTTACGCACTCGGCTGGCTGCGTCAGGAAGAAAACCAGATCCTGAACGTGCCTCGAGAAACCGCCGACGGGTTTTCCGATCAGCTGCGGCGGCTCATGGGGTATTCCATGTGCGGCACGCTCGGCGCCTACCAGGAACCGGACGGTTCCTGGATTGAAGACCTGCCGGCCCGGCGCCACTAACCGCAGCGTACCAAACCGCGTTGTTACGCGGCTTTAAGCGCTTCCGCTACCGGTACGTACGTATAGCCAAGATCGTTGGCAACCGCCTCATAAATCACGCGGCCATCGTGCACGTTAAGTCCGTTGGCAAGATGCGGATCGGCAATTAACGCATCGCGCCAACCTTTGTTAGCGAGTGCTTTCACAAACGGCAGCGTCGCATTGGTCAGTGCAAACGTGCTGGTGCGCGGCACCGCGCCCGGCATGTTGGTGACGCAGTAATGAACCACATCATCAACCACGTAGGTCGGCTCAGCATGTGTCGTTGGGCGACTGGTTTCAAAACAACCACCCTGATCGATGGAGATATCCACCAACACAGAACCGCGATGCATTGCCTTAACGTCGCCCGCGGTTACCAGCTTCGGTGCTGCGGCACCGGCAACCAGCACCGCACCGATCACCAAGTCCGCATCGGCAACCAAGGTTTCGATGGCGTGGCGTGTGGAATAGATCGTGTGCACGCGACCACCCCAAATGTCGTCCAGTTGACGGAGACGGGGCAGCGACCGATCCAAGATCGTCACCTCGGCACCCAGACCAACCGCCATGTCCGCCGCGTTATAACCGGACACGCCGCCGCCGATCACGACGACTTTGGCCGGCTTCACGCCCGGCACACCACCGAGCAACACGCCGCGACCACCATTGGCTTTCTGCAACGCGTACGCGCCGCACTGAATCGACAATCGACCAGCGACCTCTGACATCGGCGTCAGCAACGGCAACGAGCCGTCATCGGCGGTCACCGTTTCATAGGCAATGGCGGTGGTGCCGGACTTCACCAACGCTTCGGTCTGCGCCGGATCCGCTGCCAAATGCAGGTAGGTAAACAACACCTGGTCGTCGCGCAGCATTTCGCATTCGTTGAGCTGCGGTTCTTTAACCTTAACGATCATCTCCGCCGCATCAAACACGGCTTCTGCGCTATCCAGGACGGTGGCGCCGGCGTTTTCGTAATCGGCATCGGTCATGCCAATGCCTTCACCGGCATTCGTTTCGACGAACACCTCGTGACCGTCGCCAACCAGTTCGACAACGCCAGCCGGTGTCATGCCGACACGAAATTCCAGGGTTTTGATTTCTTTTGGTACTCCGACCTTCATGTGTCTCTCCCAAACACGGTTTTGCTCAAGATACCGTGGAAAATCCGCCATTTGCTTGCGATTTCAGCGCTGTATGGGCGTTTATGTGCAATAATCTGCCACTTCTTAGCCGTTAACAGCAATTTTCTGCGATGCTTTTTGACAAATACGACAGACTCATTCTCGACGCCCTGCAACAAGATGGGCGCATCAGTAACGTGCAGCTGGCACAGCGCGTTAATCTGTCCGAGTCCGCCACGCTACGGCGCGTCCGTGCGCTTGAAGAGGGCGGCTATATCGACCGCTACGTCGCGCTACTCGATCAATCCCGCGCCGGGCTCGGCGGCAACGTGTTCGTGCACATCGGGCTACATCGTGAAGAACAAAGCGAACTGGCCGCATTTGAGGAAGCGGTGAAACGCATCCCCGAAGTCATGGAATGCTATTTGATGACCGGCGAATTCGATTATTTATTGCGCGTGGTGGTACGCAACATGGCGGATTTCGAACGCCTGCATAAAGAAGCCCTCACGCGCCTTCCGGGCGTCGCTCGCGTAAACTCCAGTGTTGGAATTCGCACCGTACAAAAGAAAACCGAGCTGCCCCTCCCGCTAGAACCCCATCATGGATCGTGACGCTATTATCGCTCTTGCGGATCAATTCAAACGTGTTCGTAACACCACCGAACGGTTGTGTGCCACGCTGCGCCCCGAAGATACCGTGGTGCAATCGATGCCGGACGTTAGCCCAACGAAGTGGCACCTGGCGCATATCACGTGGTTCTTCGAGCACTTCGTGCTGGCGCACTTTGACGAAAACTATCAGCGGTTTAACGACGACTTTCATTTCTTATTCAACTCGTACTACTTTTCCGCCGGACAGATGCACGCGCGGCCGAATCGTGGCCTGCTGTCGCGCCCGACGTTCGCCGAAATTCTCGAATTCCGTGCACATGTTGATGCAGCGGTTGTACAACTGATCGAACAACGTGACGAGCGGGAACTCATCGATCGCATCGTGCTGGGACTAAATCACGAGCAACAGCACCAAGAGTTGTTGCTGACCGACATTAAGCACGTGTTGTCGTGTCACCCCTTACACCCGGTGTATGACGAGTCGCTGAATACGCCGCCTGCAATTGAATGCGGTGACTACACTTTTGCAGCCGGCCCGAGTGGTATCCATGCCATCGGTGCAACCGGACTGGGATTCACCTTTGATAATGAGACACCGCGTCACGACGCCTTGCTGCATCCGCACGCCATCGGCAATCGCCTAGTGACCAATGGCGAGTACCGAGCATTTATGCAAGACGACGGCTACCGACGCTCCGATCTTTGGCTGTCCGATGGCTGGTCGACGATCAATGAACGAGGTTGGGACAGACCGCTGTACTGGCATGAAGATGGTTTACGGGAATTCACGTTGCGGGGCTTACAAGAAATCGACCCACACGCGCCGGTGTGCCATGTCAGCTATTACGAAGCCGATGCCTATGCACGATGGGCCGGCGCTCGCCTACCTACCGAGTTCGAGTGGGAGTTGGCGGCTAGCGAACAGACCGTGCAGGGCAATTTGATGGAGCAACGTTTTTTCCATCCGGTTGCAAGTCATAGCCATCAATTTTTTGGTGACGTTTGGGAATGGTGCTCGTCAGCGTATGCCCCCTACCCTGGCTTCACCCCACTCGATGGTTCACTGGGTGAGTACAACGGCAAGTTCATGTGTAATCAGATGACCGTGCGGGGCGGCTCCTGCGTCACCACTAACGATCACGTACGCGCCAGTTATCGCAGCTTCTTTTATCCCGACGCGCGCTGGCAGTTTTTGGGCTTTCGCCTCGCTAAGGACGGTACCGCATGAGCGACGCACGACAACGCGCCATCGATGAGATTGTTGCGGGCCTCAGCCAACCCGAAAAAATGATTTCGCCGAAATATTTTTACGATGAGCGCGGCTCGCAACTTTTCGACGATATTACGCGTCTGCCCGAGTATTATCCGACCGGCACCGAACGTCGCATCGTGGAAACCCACATCGACGAGATCGCCACGCTGATCGGGCCACGGGCGAGCTTGATCGAATATGGCAGCGGCTCCAGCTACAAAACGCGGGTGCTGCTTAAGAGTCTGATTGATCAGGCGGTATACGTACCGGTCGACATTTCCGAGGAGCATCTGCTCGCCTCGGCTGCGGACATCCGCAATGAGTTTCCAGAGCTAGAAGTATTGCCGGTCGTGGCCGATTTCACGCAGCCTTTTGCATTGCCCAACCCTACGGTCATGCCGTTGCGGAACATCGTGTATTTCCCAGGCTCAACGATCGGCAATTTCACCAAAGACGCGGCGCTGGATTTACTCACCGTAATGTATGGCGAGGCCGGCGAGGACGGCGCGATGCTGATCGGGGTGGACTTACAAAAAGATCCGGCCGTAATCGAGTCAGCGTATAACGACAGCGCCGGCATCACCGCCGAGTTCAATCAGAATATGCTGCGGCATCTGAATCGCGACTACGGCACCGACTTCGAACTCAGTGCCTGGCGCCACGAAGCGCGTTACGAACCGACGGAAGGCCGTATCGAGATTCGGTTGATTAACGATTCTCCACAGACCGTGACCGTCGGTGGCAAAGAAATTCGCTTTCTCTCCGGCGAGGGAATACTCACCGAGTATTCGCACAAGTACACCTTAGAAGGCTTCGCCGATATGGCGAACGCCGCGGGATTTTCAGTGGAACGCGTTTGGACTGACGAGAAAAACCTCTTCAGCGTCCAGTACTGCACGCGACCCTAACCGTGCTGCCTCGGCAGTGACTGCCTGGCCTGACGGTAACTGCGGTTGCGCGGTATAGAGCCTATCCCCGACAAGAAAGCCTACTTGGGCGTGTACTGTTGCGGTGCCGCTGACCCTTCGCCGAAGAAGAACTTTTCCATCTCTTTTTCCAGGAACGCGCGGGCCTCGGGCTCAATCGGCGTCAGCCGATACTCGTTGATCAACATGGTTTGGTGACCTAACCACCGCTGCCACGCCTGTTTCGACACCTGGTTATAAATGCGCTCGCCGAGCTCGCCCGGATACGGCGCGTAATCCAAGCCTTCGGCCTCCTGACCGAGGATGACGCAGTTGACGGTACGACTCATGCCCGATTACTCCAGGTTTTGAAACTCTAATGTATCGATAAACTTCCGTATCGGCGCGGCTATGCCACCGGGTAACTCCTTGCCCGGTGTGTACCAATACGTATCGCTGCTATCCGCGATTCTACTCGGCAGTCTTTCGACACGCACCAATACCGGCGCGATATCCAAGTCATAGTGCGAAAAGCTGTGGCGAATCGGCTCACACGCCTCCTGCGTGGTGTCCGATTCACCGATCATTTGGCGACACCAGGCATCCACATTATCCACCTCGGGCAGGCTCCAGAGACCGCCCCAAATGCCCGCCGCCGGGCGCCGCTCCAAAAACACCGCGTTGGCGGTAACGGCCACCACCATCGTGGCGTGCTTTTGCGGTTTAGCTTTGCGCGGTTTCTTACCCGGGTACTGCTCAATGACATCGGCAAGTCGTGCCTGGCAATCGGCAGCCACCGGACAACTCGGACAATCTGGCTTGCTGCGAGTGCATAGCGTTGCGCCAAGATCCATGATGGCCTGCGTGTAATCGGCGACTCGGCCCCGCGGCGTGCGATCCTCAGCAATCGCCCATAGCTGATTTGCCGTCGCTGTCTGCCCGGGCCAACCGTCTACCACGCAGTGGCGGGCCAGCACACGTTTGACGTTGCCATCGAGAATGGGATGCCGCTCCTGATACGCGATCGAAAGAATCGCGCCGGCCGTGGAACGCCCGACGCCAGGCAGCGCCATCATGGCCTCCAACGTTTTCGGAAACTCACCGCCGTGCTGTTCAACGACGTGCACCGCGGCGCGATGCAAGTTACGCCCACGCGCGTAGTACCCCAGTCCGGCCCACAGCTCCAGCACCTCATCAATATCGGCGGCGGCCAGCGACTGCACTGTCGGGAATCGCGATAAGAATCGCTGGTAATACGGAATGACGGTTTTCACCTGCGTTTGCTGCAGCATGATTTCCGAAACCCACACACGGTAGGCAGTAATGTCGACTTGCCATGGCAAGTCTTTCCGACCGTGCGTATCGAACCACGACAGCAGTCGGTCCGAAAAGGCGTTCACGGCGTCTCGCCTCGAGCAATCGCTTCGATGCGGTTGAGCGCATCGATGCTGCTGTTTTCGAGTTTCTTACGCATGGCGTACGGACCGATCAGCGGCGGAATCCAAAACTTCGGATCGACCGTCCATCGGTACGTCACCAAGGTGCTGTCGCCCTGCGCCGCAAGATCCCAGGACTCTACGCTGATGTGAAAGTCGGACTGTTCGGGGTGTGCAGTGGCTTTGATCGAGGCAACATCCTCGGTTTCGACGAAGCCGTAACGCTGAAACGACCGACAAAAGAACAACACACAACCACGATTGAGCATGTAGTAGCCCGGGCGACCCTGTTCATCCGCAGCGAGATTGCTGGACTCCACCATGAAACTCGAAAACCGATGATGCAGATCGAAGTCGACGAACGTCGCGAACAACGCCTCACGATCAACATCGAACACCACCTGCGACATCAGATGATACTGGTCGCCATCCTGGGTGACTTTGACATCGAGTATTTCGGCCGCAAGTATCGGCCCGACACCGAACAACAGCGAAACGGCGAGCGTTACTCGACTAACGATCAAAGAGATCTTTGAGCTTGTCTTTGACAACGTTCTCGACTTCTTCCTTGGCGCGATCTTCGATCAGCTTCTGCGTGTCCGGACGAATACTTGGCGAGGCCAAATCGCCGCTCACTTTGATCGGAATGCGACGGCGAGTGAGCGCCTCAAGGTCATCCGCCGAGATATCCTCGCCCATCAACTCCGGCGACTCAATCACCCGTGCGTTCAGTCGGTAATCCACCGTACCTTCCACCAGGTTAACCTTGCCTTCGCCCGTCAGTCGCATAAACGGCAGCTCGGCCGCTAAATCGTCGCTCTGCAAAATACCGTCGGTGACCGCGCCACTCACCGCGACGTTGCTAAAGCGTGTCCGCGCGGGTAACACCGGCTCAGGTGCGGGTTGTTGTTTGATGACGGCGTACGCCTTACGGAGCTCATACCAAATATCCGTACCTTCAAATGTGCCATCCAGCAAATTCATGGAAAGATTCCCCGTCAATGATCGCTGCACAGCACCGAGATCAGCACCGCGACCGGACAACCGGAATTCGCCATTGATCGCACCGGTGATGTTGTCACGGTCGAACATCGCTTTCGCCAGTGCGCCCAACTCCACACCTTCAATACGTTCGTTCAGGGACAACACCGGTGTTGAACCGGACGCATTAACGCGGACGTCACCGTAATACTCACCATTGAACACGGTTGCCGTAATCGGGTGCAGACGCAAATTACCGTTATTCAGCGCAAGATGAATCTCTGGCTCTTCCAGGTCGATACCGGCCAGACTCACCATCGTCATATCCAGCGTGCCGCGCGCGTCCATCAACCGCAGCAGCTCCACCGGAATATCGACCGGCGCTGCATCTGCATCGGCTGCCCCCGCCTCGGCCTCGACGACCGGTGCCATGTAGTTATCCAAGTTGATGGAGTCGCCACTCAAGGCAAACTCGAACGCACCATCACCGCGCGGAATCGCCAGATCGCCAGTAAAGGTGCTGTCATCGAGTTCCAACTGCACATCGACCAAACTCAGCTGATGCGTAAACAGCTGCGCCTGCCCCGACAAGCTCACGCGACCGAGTGCGGCCGGGTCAGCCGTCGGCGGCGGCTCGATATCGAGACGCTCCATCAAGCTGCGCAGCGAAAAAGGCTCCACCTGAATATTCGCCGTCGTCGCTACATCATCGCCGTAGGCCATCGGCTCCACATCCGCAAGAACGTCAAGACCGAGCAGCGCCATCGATAGCGGCTCGACCTGCAGCGTCTCGCTCTCAAGATCGACGTTCACACCGTCGGTCTGCAGTCCCAGCGACGTCGGCACGGTGGTGGCACCCTCGAGGAGTCCGCGAATGTCGAGACCGTCGACAGTGAGTTGATTATCGGCGGTGGCAATCGTACCGAGCACCATATCGAGTTCAGACAATGTGATCGCCGTATCGGTCGTTGCGTCGGCATAACGCAACGTGGTGTTGGTGACCTCAATGCCGGCGACGTTAAAGCCGGACACACTCCGTGCAGTCCGAGTGTCATCGTCGATCTCCTGTGAATCTCCTTCAGTCGCGCTAGCGTCCGCCGCGTCGAGGAAATCCTGCCAATTGGTGCGACCCGCACTATTGACCGCCAGATTGAGGTTCAACCCATCCAGCGAAATCGTGCCGGCCTCAACATTGCCGCCCAGCACCAACGGCAGCAGACGCACACCGACTTTTGCCGCGTCAAACCGTGCGAACGGTTCATCACCGAAACCGCTACCGTTGCTCAACTCGGTCTCGCCCACTTGAATAGCCACCCAGGGAAACACCGACAGCTCCAGGTCGCCGGTGATCGCCAAATCACGCCCGGTTTGCTCTTTCACCGCCAGCGCGATGTCGTCTTTGTAGTCGTTGGGATCGAACAATACGGCGATGGCGATCGCCGCAACGATGCCGAGGGCGATCACGCCCCCGGCAAGATACAGTAGAAATTTGATTATGCGGCCCATGAAGCGCTCCGATCGTGCCATCGCATCCTAGCGATGTTCTGGGCCGTTCAGATTAGCAAAATATCTCTAATTAATGCCTACCGAATTGTGACTAATTGTTACGTTGAGGCTGGCTCAATCGTTACAAATAACGATGCTGCCGTTGAGCGTCTCTAATTCGACGTCAGCAGCGCCGCCGCCATGAGTAAAGCGCAACTCGGAGCCCGGCGCGTACTTGCTGGTTCGTTCCGGCTTGGGCCCGAAGCAGTTGCGAATACTGCCGTTGAACGTCTCAATATCGAACGAGGCGGAGACATCGCCGGTGAGCGCCAGCTCAATCCGCCCGTTGACCGACTCCGCATCAAACTCCGCACCATCGCTAAGCTCGCCACGAAATTCGATACGGCCATTGACGGTTTCCAAATCCACTTCCGAAAACGTGTCGCCACTCACTTCGATACGGCCACTGACGCTTTCGCCGTACGCTGAACCGGCCACGTCTTTAATAATCACGTTACCCGAGACACTGGTTCCTTCGACATCGATCACACTGGTGTTACCGGTGATGCGCACATCACCGCTGACGGTGTTCCCCGAGATGTCACCATCGGCACCGTCGATCGTCACGTTGCCACTCACCGCGTCTGCCTCAATCTCGCCGTTGACACCTTCGACATCGATGTTTGAGCTCACCGTAGAGACTTCGACCGAACTGCCTGCCGGCACCCGAATCAACAGATCCGCATCACTATCGCTCGAGCCCCACCATGACTCATCCACCTCGGTCTTGATGGTCACTTCGTCACCATCACGCTCGACGATAAGTTCTTCGACGTCATCACCGATCGTGCCGGTGACCTGTACTTCATTACGCGACCATCCCTCAACCTCAATACGGCCCGAGATGGTCTCAATCTCAACCTCGCCGGTCGGCGATGCATCGACTGTACGATCGACATCAACGTCCGCCTTCACCGGCATCGCGATCATCGCTAACCCAGCGCCAACCAGCAGAATCAATTTCACTTTATTCATCATCCTGTCCTCAAATATCCGAACGTGCCGCGTTACGTTGTGTAATCCGGCTTACGTCGTTCACTAGCCCCAGCTCCTTACGATACGTTTCCATCAACAACGCCTGTAAAAAGGCATTGTCCGGTTCCGCTTCCAGGGCTGTGTGTATCTCTTCAATCGCCTGACGAATCATCGCCAGATTGCTTTCAATGTCGGTACGCATCTCGGGTGGCAGCTTGGCCAATTCTTCTTCAAGCTGAATCGACAGCGGTCCGTTCGCACCGGAATATACCGAGTCGAAAGTACGATCCGGCCCCAATGCCACCTGCTCAAACGTCAGCGGACCGATAACCTGCCCACTGGGCGTCGTCATGTTTTGTGAACCGAGCGTATATGCGACCACCGCGGTCACACCGATCGCCAACATCACGGCCGCCGCCTGCGCCAAGCGCGGCGTCCAACGCGATCGCGCCGGCGTCTGAATCTGCTGCTCTATACCTGCCCACAAATCGCGTTGCGGCGAAATTTCGGTCGCCAGCTGCGCCGCGCTTTGCATCAGTTGTTCGTCGTTACGTTCGGTCATTACGCTTGCCTTTCCAATTGTTGCGCCAATAGTCGCTTTGCGCGATGCAGCTGCGCCTTGCTCGTGCCGATAGCGATATCCAGCATGCCGCCGGCCTCTTCATGGCTATAGCCGTACACGGCGTGCAGCACAAATACGTGACGCGCACCTTCTGGCAGCCGGTCGATCGCCTCCGACAAATCCCGCAGCTCGCCGGAGTCGCCCATCGCCACCGGCGAATCGCTGATCTCCGCGGCGATGCGGATACGATCTTGTTCCCGCGATGATTTTCGCGCTCTGCCGAGCACCGCATTAACGGCAATCCGATGCAGCCAGGTGCCGAACGCGCTATCGCCACGAAAACGGTCCAATTTGTTCCATGCCTGAATGAAGGCTTCCTGCACACAGTCCTCGGCCTCAGCGACGTTTCCCGTCATGCGCAGACACAACCCATAAACCCGATCGACATGCAGTCGATAAAGCTGTTCGAAAGCGCGGCTATCGGCCCGCTGCGCGCGGGCGATCCAGTTGGCTTCGTCTGTCGTGTCCGGTGAGGCCATCTGCGGACTATAGTCGTTGGGGCCCACCGTCAAAAGCGCGTTCAAAGGTCATTTCTCCGTCTCTTATAGGCTTAGATGCCCTCCGGGGCGGTTCGGTTTGAATTGAGCCGCCGGTACAGGGAAATTCCTTTAAACGCCTGTCTCTGCTAGAGAAAGCTCAGTATTCTGCTATCATGCGCTTGGCCCGGGCACGGCTGGCCAGACTCAGTTCAGGACATAAGAATCACGATCTATGGCGGGGCATTCCATTCTTTATCTTGGCCGCGGCGAATTCGCTGCCGAGTATCTGCACGAACTCGAAACCCTGCCCTGTTGTGCACTCCTGACCCGCTCCGCATCCCTGAAAATTCCGGTTGACGCACCGTCGGTCATCGATCTGGTTTTGATTGAGGCCGGCCCGACCATCGCGCAATCCGGACAGTCGATCGCAGAGCTGATCGGCTCCTTTGATAAACATCCGGTCGTGGCGTTGACCACACGTGAGCGCGAGCATCGCGGCATCGCCGCCGTGCGTGCCGGCGCGCAAGCCTATATCTGCATCGACGACATTACTGTCGAAGGCCAAGAATCGACGTTTGACCATGCCGTGCAGCGGCACCGGCTTCAGCAACGCTTGTCGAACACCGATGTGACGGTGCTATCCATGCTGCGCAACATCAACGACGGCGTGATCGTGGTAGATCAAGACGGACACGTCCTCGACATCAATCCGGCGGCACGTTCGATCCTCGCCCTGGGCCCACGGTGGCATCCGGATACGACCTGGGAACAAACCTTCGCCTGTATTGACGGCAGCGGCGAGAACTATCGCAATTCTGCGGACCTGCCGTTGGTGCGGGCGCGCAACGGCGAGAAGTATGCCAATCAGGTCGCGATCTATCGCATGCCCGAACAGGCCGATACGGTGCTGTCGATCAACGGTCAGGGCTTATACGACGGCAAACGTGACCTGATAGGCGGTGTGATTACGTTCCGCGATATTACCGACATTGCCAAGCGCACCAGCGAACTGGAAAAACTCGCTCAATACGATGAACTCACCGGTCTCGCCAATCGCAGCTTGTTCACAGAACAGCTGGCGCGAGCGATTGGCCGTGCACAGCGCAAGACGGCACCACTCGCGGTTTTGTTTATCGACCTGGATCGCTTTAAATCGGTGAATGACACGCTCGGTCACGACATCGGCGACGCACTATTGCAGCAGGTGGCCGGACGCTTACGCAAAAACCTGCGCATCGGTGATATGTCCGGACGCTGGGGCGGTGACGAGTTTGTCGTCTGCCTGGAAGACTTTGGCGAGGCAGCGAACGCCGCGGCCGCTGCACAAAAGTTACTGCTGGTGTTATCTGAAAAATATGAGATCGGCAACAGCGAGGTATATGCCACACCGAGTATCGGTATTGCCTTGTATCCCGACAGTGGTGATGCCGCCGATCGCATGATTCGCGCCGCCGATCTCGCGATGTACGAAGCAAAGAAACGCGGCGGCGGCCGGTTTCAATATTATTCCGAAGCGCTCAACGTCAAACTGGCGCAACGCGAAGAACTGGAAGTGGGGCTACGCCACGCCCTGGTCCGCAACGAGTTTGTGTTGCACTACCAACCGCGTATCGATCTTGCCTCCGGTCGTTTGATCGGACTTGAGGCGTTACTACGCTGGCAGCATCCGCGCTTCGGATTGTTACCGCCGGCGCGCTTCTTACCCATTTTGGAGTCCAGCGGCCTGATCCATTCGGCCGGCGAATGGGTAATCGCCACCGCCTGCCGTCAACTAGCGGCCTGGCAACGACAGTTTGAGTTGCCCGACCTGTCCCTCGCGATCAACTTGTCGCCGCAGCAATTGATGCACCAGCGTCTGGTAGACGCGGTAAAAGAGTCTCTGGCAAATACCGCCATTGATCCCGGATGCATCGAACTCGAAATCGGCGACGGCGATATCGTTCGCAAACGCAGCATCGAGTTATCAACATTACAGGGCTTAAGAAAACTCGGTGTTCGCATCTCGCTCGATCACTTCGGCACGCGGGATGTGTCCTTCGAATCACTGGACAACGGCTTCATCGATAGCTTTGTGCTGGATCAGTCGCTGATAGCGGATGTCGACGAAAACGACTCTCATCAGCGCATCATTCGCGCCGCGATCGCCATGGCGCAGGGATTAGACATCGAGGTGGCCGCCGAAGGCGTCGAAACCGTCACCCAATTGGAGTTCCTGAAAAGCTGCAATTGCGATCTCGCGCAGGGCTTTTTGATCAGCCGTCCGATTCAGCCAGAAAAAGTATCCGCGTTGTTGCGCAGCGAAATCGCCGGAACGCAACTGCTCTCCCGAGGCATGCCTTAAACAGTTCGCGCCCGCTCCTCAGCCGGCGGCGAACTGCTGCGTACACTCCGCTTTGACGGGCAGGACGCCCAAATGCCGCGGAGCCCATGGATGGGCGAGAGCGGCGACGGCCGTCCTTTCCTTGTCCGGCACTCGCCCGAGAAACGCTCGCAAACCGTTTAGCTTTGATTTGGTGTCTGCTGACCATCAAACGCAGTACCGCAGTTCCAACATACGGCAAACTGTCCTTCATTCGTTTCGCCACATTTTGCACACGTCCAATCTTCGCTGGGACTCTCCTGCGTGACATCGCGATCAATGAGCTGCTTAGCGCGATCAAAGTCAAGGTCGCGCACCACCCACAGCTGCGGCCAAATTTCAGTGAACGGCATTTCGCCCAACACGCCACCGAGATGCTCATTGCGAATTTCGCAGGGAATGCCCTCCGCTTCGAGCAGATTCTTGTAGTGATGAATCGTGACGATCGAATCCGCCGCCGTCAGTTTTTTCACTGACGCAGGCCGTCCAGAAACGCCACCGGATCGTCGCCTTGCTCGAGCACCTCAACCAAGGCCGATCCGACGATCGCACCGCTCACGTGACGGCCGACGTTTTGCACGTCGCTGGAGGTACGAATGCCGAAACCGGCGCAAACCGGTAGGTCCGCAACCTGATCGATGCGATCCAGGTAATCGGCAAGATCGGTGGGTAACTCGGTATCACCGCCGGTGATACCGGTAATGGTAACCGCATAGACGAAGCCGCGGGATGCGTCGCACAACATCGCCAATCGCTTCGGCGGAGTCGCTGGCGTCACCAGTTGGATCAAACCCAGATCCGCTGACTCCAGTGCCGTTCGTATCTCAGCACTTTCCTCAAACGGTAAGTCCGGAACGATAAACGCACACACACCGGCAGCGGCGGCACGCTGGGCCAAACGTTCATAACCAAAGGCGAGCAACGGATTGAGATACGACATCATCACCAGCGGCGTGTCGATATCGCGGGCTTGGTCAAGCTGATCGAATATCCACTCCAACGTGACACCCTGCTTGAGCGCTTCGAAACTCGAACGTTGAATGGTCATGCCGTCGGCCATCGGGTCGGAGAATGGGATCCCGATTTCCACCACGTCGCCGCGACTAGCAACTTGCCGCAACGACGCGATAAACGTATCGCGGTCGGGATAGCCGGCGGTGATAAACGGGATTAAGGCGGTACGCCCGGCCTCGTTGGCAGCGCGAATCGCCTGTCCGATACGTTCGTGATGCAACATGTCAGGCTCCACCGATGGGATGTTGCGTCAACGTCGGCATGTCTTTATCACCGCGACCGGAGTTGCCGATCAGGATGCGCTTGCCCGGATGTTTTGCCGCCCATCGCTTGGCGTACGCGAACGCATGCGCGGTTTCCAGCGCCGTTAAGATGCCTTCGAGAACGCTGAGTTCTTCCAACGCACGCAGCGCCTCGGTGTCTCCGGCCGAAACATATTCAACGCGCCCGACCGCTTGTAACAATGCGTGCTCGGGGCCCACACCTGAATAGTCGAGCCCGGCGGAGATCGAGTGTGTTTCCTGCACCTGACCATCGTCATCTTGCAAGATCACGGTATATGCACCCTGCAACACGCCCGGTGTGCCCGTCGCCAGAGTCGCTGCGTTCTCACCTAGGCCATCACCGGTACCGCCGGCTTCGACACCGATCAATTCAATATCGTCGCCCAACAGCGGATAGAACAAGCCAATCGCATTCGAGCCGCCACCGACACAGGCAAACGTGGCATCCGGCAGACCGCCGGCCTGATCGAGCATTTGCTGACGCGCTTCCTGGCCAATGACCGACTGCAGTTCGCGCACCAGATACGGATACGGATGTGCACCAACCGCCGAACCTAACAAGTAGTAAATGCCCGCTGGGTCGCTGACCCATTCGCGTAGCGCTTCGTCGATTGCGGCGCGCAGCGTCTTGTCACCGGATTCGACCGCAACGACGTCCGCTCCAAGCCGACGCATGCGATCGACATTGGGAGCCTGCCGCTCGATATCGACCGCGCCCATATACACCTCGCAGGGCAAGCCCACGCGTGCACAGGCCGCCGCTGAAGCCACACCGTGTTGGCCGGCACCGGTTTCAGCAATCACGCGCTTGGCACCGAGGCGCTTGGCCAATAACGCTTGACCGATCGCATTGTTGATTTTGTGCGCACCGGTATGCGCCAAGTCTTCGCGCTTCAACCACACCTCAGCGTTCCACGCTTCACTGAGACGAGGCGCGAACGACAACGCGGTCGGACGACCGACCCATTCGCGCAATTCGCGCGCAAAGTCAGCGCGAAAATCATCCGCGTGTAAGTGTTCACGAACACCGGCCTCTAAGGTTTCAAACGCTGGCACCAAGGTTTCCGGAACATAGCGCCCACCGAACGGACCGAAGCGGCCGCGCTCGTCGGGTAATTCGCCCGCCAACATCGCCGTCGTGAGCGCCGCTTTGTCGATCTCCACGCTCATAAATTCTTCTCCGCTGCACGTACGGCAGCGACAAATCGACGAATGAGTTCGTAGTCCTTATAGCCGGGGAGTGATTCCACGCCACTGGACACATCAATACCCACTGGACGCACCGTCAGTATCGCCTCGCCGACGTTATCTTCAGCTAGACCGCCGGCGAGAATCATCTGGCCACGCTCGGCGATCGCGGCGGCGCGATGCCAATCAACCGTCTCACCCGAGCCGCTGGACTTGCCTTCATACACATACTCACCGACAGGATTCAGTTGCGCATTACCTTCTCGATACACCGGCCAGCGTCGAATGGAATCCGGAATGGATAAACCGGCAAAGTCAGCGGCGTCGGTTTGCACAATGTCCGGCTGAAAGACCTCGAGCACATGTTGCACCAGCTCCGGCGACGGATGCTTCATCACCGCGATTTTCAGAATGCCAACATCGACGCTGGCCTCCGCCGCCTGCTCTGGCGAAACCTTGCGAATCGAGTCGGTAAAGACAAAGCCGACCGCATCGGCACCGGCTGCTTCCACAGCGGCGACGTCATCGCGGCTCGACACACCGCAAATTTTTACCGTAATGCTCATGCTGCCACCTGCTGCCGCCCAACGGCGAGTAGCGATTTCAAACGTTGTTCGGGATTATCGCTCTGCATGAGCGCGCCGCCAATCAAGGCTAACGAATAACCGGCATCGGCCGCTGCGGCGATATCGTCATCGTGGCTCAATCCGCTCTCGGCGACGCAGGGCGTTGCTGCCGGCAACGACGGCGCGAGACGCGTGAAGCGGTTGGCATCAATGTCCAATGTGCGCAAATTGCGACTGTTAATACCAACCAGGAATTTTTGTTCGTGCTGCAACGTGCGCACCGCCGCGGAATCCATCGCCGCATTGATACGCATCAGGTCATTCGCATCAAACGCTTCGAGCAATACGAAGAGCTCCGCCTCGGCGGCCGCGTCTAGCATCGCATTCATTGCACGATCATCCAGAATCGCCGCGATCAGCAACACGCCGCTGGCGCCAGCCGCTCGCGCCTCATGCACCTGCCAAGTGTGCACCAGAAAATCTTTGCGCATCACCGGCACGTCCGGCACTGCGGCAACCACCTCTTCGAGGTGTTCCAACGAACCGTCAAACCTTGTCGGCTCGGTCAACACCGAAATGGCGCACGCGCCGGCACTCGCGTAACAACGCGCTTGTTCAACGCGATTAAAATCTTTTCTCGCCAGCGCGCCTAACGACGGCGAGCGACTTTTGATTTCGGCGATGATATCGAAACGTTGCAACCGCAGCGGCACCACAGATGTTGATACCGGCTCGAACGTCGCCGGCTGCGAGCGCGCCGCACTGCTGACTGCCATCTGTTCAAGAAAGTCACTCATGACGAGAAATGCGCCTGCAGATTCTCAATGAGCGTTTGCGCGCTGCCGTCGTCAATCGCAGCCGCCGCCATTTCCATGCCGTCCGCCGCGTTCTTAGCATGACCACAAACCTCTAACACCAACGAGGTACCCATGAGTAAGGCGTCGCGATGTGCACCCTTGTCCTCGCCTGCGAACACGCGCTGCAGAGCATCGGCATTGGCAGCAGCGTCACCGCCGGCAAGATCATCAGGCTGACAGCGAGCAACCCCGTAATCTTCGGGCGCACGCGTAGTACGCGTGACCATGCCATCGCGGACGTCAAACAGCACAAATTCTCCAACGGGCGTAGCTTCATCCCAACCCGGCTCGCCATGCACTACGAAGACGCGTTCAATCGCCATACCGGTGAGCGCGTTGGCCATCAATTCCGCCGCCTGGATGCTCCAAGCGCCAAGCAATGAAAACGGCGGCTCTGCCGGATTCGTCAGAGGACCGAGCATGTTAAACACCGTCCGCACGCCCATCGCCTGTCGGACCGGCATGATGGCCTTCATTGCCGGATGATGGGCCGGCGCGAACAAAAACGTAAACCCAAGCGCCTCTAGACAATCGACTTCGGCTTGCTCATCTAGGGGCAATGTCATACCGAGACATTCGAGCAGGTCGGCACTGCCCGACTTGCTCGAGATCGAGCGATTGCCGTGCTTCACGACGCGCACCCCGGCCGCCGCCGCCAGCAACCCGGTGCCGGTCGACAAGTTCACACTGCCCGAGCCATCACCACCTGTGCCAACGGTATCGACCATTGGCGCGCCGTCCGGAATGTTCGGTGTAATGGCCAGCTCACGCATCGCCATTGCAAAACCGCGTACTTCATCGGCGGTCTCTCCTTTGGCCCGCAAACCCGCCAAGATGGCGCCCGCCGTGGCGTCATTGAGCTCAGCGTTCGCCAGCGCATACATCAACGAATACGCATCGGTCTCTGATAAGTCGCGCCCATCGAGCACCGCATTTAGAAGATCGCGGCTATCCAGTGCGGCACCGCTCATGCGCTCATCCTCAGAAAGTTGGCCATCAGCGCATCGCCTTCCGGGGTCAATACACTTTCTGGGTGAAACTGCACGCCTTCTAACGGCAGCTCGCGATGACGCACCGCCATGATTTCGCCGCGCTCGGTTTCGCCGGTTAACTGCAAACAGTCTGGCAAGGTTTCATGTTCGGCACACAATGAATGATAACGACCGACCTCAACCGGCTGCGAAAGACCGTCGAACAGGTTCTTGCCATCATGTTTCATCATTGACGTCTTGCCGTGCATCAGTCGCTCGGCGCGTACGATGTCGCCACCGAAATGTGTGACCAAACACTGGTGGCCGAGACACACGCCGAGAATCGGCAACGAGTCGGCGAATGCGTCAATCATCGCCAGTGATACACCAGCATCTTCGGGGCGGCCCGGCCCTGGTGAAATCACCAAGTGTGTCGCTTCAAGGTCCGCCGCCTGTTGCACGGTTATCGCATCGTTCCGATGCACGATGACCTCCGCCCCCAATGCCGCAAACGCCTGAACCAGGTTGTAGGTGAACGAGTCATAGTTGTCGATCAGCAACATTCGAACGGAATCGAACGATGACGTCATGCCATACCCTCCCCGGCCATTTCCAATGCGCGCCGCAAAATCGCACTCTTAGCCAACACCTCTTGGTACTCGCGCGCTGGCTGCGAATCGGCAACGATACCGGCACCCGCCTGAAAGCTGTACCCGCCATCGTGAAATACCAGCGTGCGAATCGTGATCGCCTGATCCATGTCACCGCTGAGGCCAAAATAACCGGCCGTTCCGGCATACAGCCCGCGGCCGACCGCCTCCATTTCATCAATGATTTCCATGGCACGTACTTTTGGCGCGCCGACCAAGGTACCGGCCGGGAAGCTCGCCGCAAACAAATCGAATTGATCACAATCATCCCGCAACTCACCCTGCACGCCGCTGACGATATGCATCACGTGACTGTAACGTTCGATCGCACGATAGGGGTTAACTTGCACGGTCCCGGCCGTCGCCACTCGACCCAAATCGTTGCGTGCCAAATCGACCAACATCACATGCTCCGCCGCCTCTTTGGGATCGGCCAGCAACGCTTTTTCGTTGGCGAGGTCCTCTTCCGGCGATTCACCCCGCGGCAAAGTACCGGCAATCGGCCGCAATGACGCCGTTCGACCGTGCAACTTCACCAGCGCTTCAGGGGATGAGCCCACCACTTGCAGGTCATCGAAATCGAGATAGAACATGTACGGCGAGGGATTTAACAACCGCAGTGCGCGGTAGACCTCAAACGGCGGTACATCCGTTTGTCCGCGAAACAAGACGGACAACACGATCTGATAGATATCGCCGGCCGCAATGTAGTCTTTGCACGCTGCGACGCGGTCGGCAAAGGCTTGTTCGTCGAAGCTGGCCGACGCCGTTTCAATCGTAACGTCGGCTCGAGCGTTCGGCACGCCGCCACGCAGCCGGCGTATCACGTCCGCACGCAACGACGCACGTTCAGCATCGCTGCCCGCATGCAACAGTGCCGCGCGGCGCGTTAGGTGGTCGAAGACCAGAAGCGACGACGGCGCCATAAACGCAGCATCGGGCACAGCTTGTTTTTCGAGATCGCTGCCGGGCAGTCGCTCGAATAACCGCACGACGTCGTAGCCGGAGACGCCCACCAGACCACCACCGAACGGCAGTTCAGCCGTTTCCGGTGCCGGCACCGGTGCCTCGGCCAGCGCGTCGCGCAGAGCATCAAGATATTCAGTCTGCGATGTCGGCCGCGATCGTGACGAACCGTTCACGCGCAGACCATCGGCATCCAGGCGAACCTCCAAGGCATCGCCGAAGCCGATAAACGAATAGCGCGCCAGTCGCTCGCCGCCCTCGACACTCTCTAATAAGAAGCGTGGCGACAGATCGGCAAGCTTGAGATACGCGGAGACCGGCGTATCGAGATCTGCAACGATGTCAAAAAGTGCCTGCATTAGTGGTTTCGATGACGTTTTGATTGCTTATCGCTCATGAAAAAAGCCCATCTCCTTACATGATGGAGATGGGCTCTGGTGTATCTGCTCAGCCGATTATCGGTCAATCGTCAGCCAGGCGCCCTCTCCTTCGAGAACTGCCAAGACCAGTGAATTGTCCGCTGAGTCATCATGTCAGCAGTATTGTCGGGCGGCCTGGCAGCGTCAATAGTTACAGTTGATACAAGCTCGGCAACACCAGTGAAAAGCCAATCCACATAATGATCGACAATGGAATACCAACGCGCAGGAAATCGGAGAACTTGTATCCGCCGGCGCTGAGAATCAACAAATTGGTTTGATAACCGTACGGTGTTGCAAAGCTCATATTGGCGCCGAACAACACGGCCAGAATAAACGGCTCAGGACTGACACCCAGCTGCGAGGCGATGCTGACCGCAATCGGCGTGCCGATGACCGCCGCCGCATTGTTGGATACCACGTTGGTCAGAATCGTCATCAGCAGCAGGAAGCCACTCAAGATCACTGGCGTTGGCAAGCCGGACGCCGCCTCCACGAAACTGAACGCGAGATAGTCGGCCATGCCGGTATCCATCAATGCCCTACCCAGGGCGAGCGCCGTCACGATGATCATCACCACCGGTATCGATAATGCCGATGAGGCGTCGCGCCAACTCAAACAGCCGGTCGCAATCATTAGCCCTAAGCCAATGAAAGCGCTGACCGAGATCGGTAAGAAACCCAATGCCGCGGCCGCAACCACACCACCCATGATCGCCAGAGCGCGTTTGGCGTTATGCGTCTGCGGCAAATCGGTGGTGCCGTCGAGCACCAGCATCGAACCGCTGTCTTTCAAACTCGAAATTGAGTCGCTGGTGCCCTGCACCAACAATACGTCACCAGCACGCAGGCGGATCATGTTGAGGTCGCTAGTGATCTGCGAACTCGGCGCACGCGCTCGATGCAGTGCCAACGGCACCAATCCGTAGCTGCTCGAAAATCGCGCCGCCGCCAAACTGCGCAAGTGAAGCGGTGAACCACGCGTAACGACGACTTCCGCCAGCTGCTGCCCCTCGGCACGTAGCGGCGTATCTTCGTCGACCGGGTGCTCGATGTCCGAAATATTAAAGAGTGTCGCCCCCAACACTTGCTCGTAGTGCTTGAGGTTGTCGGGTGAGTCTTTGACGAACAACCGATCACCGGGCTGCAGCACCACCGAGGGTAGCTTGGCCAGGAACAGCGAATCACTACGCTGAATCTTGTCAATACGCAGTCCGTCTGCTTTCGCGAGCACTTCCGACAAGGTTTTGCCATCGGAAAAACCGCCTTCTTTAACGTGAAGCTGCGAACTAAAGATGCGCGGTGAGGTATCGGCCATCGGTGGCGCCCGATCCGGCAGTAACTTCGGTGCCACCAACCAAAGAAACAAAATAGCAACACCACCAACGATCATCACCGGAAGTACGAACTCAAACATGGTGAACTGGTGCAGACCCATATCGTTGGCAATACCCACGACGAGCAGGTTGGTTGAGGTGCCGATGGTGGTCGACATACCGCCGACAATCGTCGCCAGACCCATCGGCAACATCACGCCCGACACCGGAAAGCGCGATCGCAATGATGCACCGACCAGGATCGGCATCAGCAACACCACGATCGGTGTGTTGTTCATGAACGCGCTGAGAACCGCACCCGCGACTAAGGTAGTCACCAACGCCAGCACCGGCCGGGATGCCCAAGCTCGACCCACAATCGTCGCCAACGGCTGCAACGCGCCGGTCGTTTCCAGCGCCTTGCCCACCATCATCAGTACGCAAATCGTAATGAGCGCTTCGTTACCAAACCCGGCAAAAAATTCCACCGGCCCCAGTGATTCGCCATCGGGCTGTACGTACGGAAACAGGGTGAACCCCGTCACCAATAAGATCAGGATTGCGAGTGACGATGATTCAAGTGGAATCTGATCGCGCGTAAACAAGAACAGCGCAACCACAGTCAGGACTAGGACCGCGATTCCGTGAGCGTCCGGGGATATCGGCTGCAACACGAGCCCTCTTTTTCTTGGCCCCAGACCGTACCCCAGTCATGGGGTTTCCGCAATCGAGGAATTGCCGCAGCGCCGGTCCAGAACCGCCCATGCGCGTGAGTGGAACTGCTTGAAATCATTGAAGTTCCAAGTGCTACTAAGGGCCACAGGCGGCGCCGTGCACGCATCTGTATGCGCCAGCACCGGCAGCAGATCGTGGTATCGCCGCACCGACCGTGATTCGGTCGGCAATATCGCCTCGGGGGCGATCACCAGCAGGTTGCGGTGCGCCAACTCACGTCCGGCAAGCGCTTCCCGCCATTTCAACATCCACTGCGATCCGGACCGCATACCTGGGGCAGCGATGCACGGCAGACTACCGCGACGACGAGCGATCGCCGCCGAGTGACTCGACGCACGTTGTTTGATAGACGCCAGGAGATTGTGCAGTGAACGCAACGTCGCCAACGCTTGCGGATCCCACCGTAAAAGCCTCACCAAATCGCCAATACCCTTCAGGTGTATGGCCAGTCGCCGGTTGATCAACGAATCTTCGCGCATTCGCGGCGATGTCCAGCGGCTCAGATCGTGGGCACGATCGCTGCTAGTGATAGCTGCTTGCAGTTGCTCATCGATAGTACTCATGACGACACGCTGACGCTGCACGCAGTTACTGAGATCGATCGTCGTTGAACACCACGCGCTGTCGTCGGGAATTTGCAGATAGCTCGGTGGCAGCACAGCGTTGGCCTTCTCCGCCATCAGCACCGGTGACGGCGACGTCACCCAATTGGCATAGGCAATGCGAATCTGTGGTTCGTCACGTAATGACCATAACGCGTGCCAGGTCTCGCGGCGTTCACCGTTGGCCGATAACGGATCGACGAACGCGTCAGACAGAAAGAACACCATCGACCCGGCCCCCAGCAGAGCGACGCGACGCTGCCAGGCATAGCGGGGGCAAATGCCGTCGGCGTCGATGCCAATGACGATCTGCTTCGTATCCGCAAACTGCTGATTGGCGGTCTCCGCAACCACGCGCAGCGCGCGCTCCAGGGTTTGCCGGGAATCGGCTGCTGTGGCGAAGCCGGTTAACCGCACCGATAGCGGATGCGGCAAATACAAGGCGTGTTGCAGACCGCGATGATCGGCCTCTTGAGACACGTCCCAACGGTGAACGGCAACCATATCCATCCTTGGATACGAGGCATTGCAGTGTCTCTACTTATGCGCTTTGAATCTGCCTGTGATTCTGGGCAGCTACAGCAGTTTTTGCTATTGTCGCCGGTCCGAAGCGGAGGCCACCCGAATGCCGTCCTTTGATGTAGTCAGCGATTTCGATGCTCACGAAGCCACCAATGCGATTGATCAAGCCAATCGTGAAGTGACGACCCGTTTTGACTTCAAAGGCACCGGCTCGAAATACGTCCTCGACGGAGAGGTCATTACGCTGACGTCGCAGTCCGACTTCCAACTCAATCAAATGCTCGACATCATGCGGCAAAAGCTCGCCAAACGCGGCATCGATATCGGCTGCTTGGAAGAGAAAGAACCCGACCTGAGCGGCAACGAAGCCCGCCAAATGGTCATTATGCGCAAGGGCATCGAATCCGACCTGGCGCGAAAACTGGTCAAAGCCATTAAAGGCTCTAAGCTTAAAGTGCAGTCCGCTATTCAAGGTGACAAACTTCGTATCAGCGGCAAAAAGCGCGACGATCTGCAGCAGGTCATTGCCATGCTGCGCGAGTATGATGCCGGTATACCCTTGCAGTACGAGAATTTTCGCGACTAGCTGACGATGAACACCGGGATTCACAAGTCCTTACGCCGCCAAGACATTCTTTTTGAAGACCGGCACACGGCGCTGCGTGACGACGTTCGCCGCCTCGGCAAGATGGTCGGCGACCTGATCCGCGAACAGGGTGGAGAAGATCTGTTTGAGCTGGTTGAGAATGCCCGCCTGCGATCGATCCGCCGCCGCGAAAACAACGAGAAAGAAGGTGAAGAACTGGCGGCGCTGGTCGCTGGGCTCGATCCGGATCGTGCGCTGGCATTGATTCGCAGCTTCTCAACGTATTTCCAAATGGTGAACACGGCGGAAAAGGTGCACCGGATTCGCCGCCGCCGCGAATATCTTCAAGAAGTCGGTCATTACCAGCCGGGCGGTTTTGAGGACACCTTAGTTAAACTCAAAGCAGCCGGGGTCGGCGCAGACGATCTGCGCGAGTTGCTCGCCGGCATGCGTATCGAACCGGTGTTTACCGCGCACCCGACCGAACCGACTCGACGCACCATCTTGCGCAAAGAACAAAAAATCGTGCGGCATCTGGTCGACCTGCTGAATCCGACCATGACGGCGCAGGAAACCACGGTCGCACTGGAAAATATCCGGCTGCTGATTACAACCGGTTGGCAAACCGACGAACATCCGTCCGAACAAATGACCGTCGCCGACGAACTCGAACACGTATTGTTCTTTGTTACCGACGTGTTGTACCGGGCAATCCCACCGTTCTACGAAGACATCGAAACCGCGGTCGGACGCATTTACGGTGAGGATGCGGTCGATCTTGATATCCCCAATCTGGTGCGCTTCGCATCCTGGGTCGGCGGGGACATGGACGGCAACCCGAACGTCACCGCGAAAACCATTCGCGCGACACTGGCCCGCCAGCGTTCGCTGATCCTGGATCTCTACTATCGCGAGTGCAGCTCATTATCCGCCAAGCTCAGTCAATCCACCGACAGTATCGGCGTTGACGAGGCGGTGCTACAACGTATCGACGAATACCGCGGTATGTTTCAGAACGCCTACCACGAAGTACCGCAACGCCACCGCGATATGCCGTATCGCGTGCTGCTACGACTCGTTCAGGAACGACTTCAATCAACCTACGACGACGACGTATTTCCGTACGAAAAAGTTGGCCAGCTGCGATCCGACATTCAGCTGATCGCCGACAGTCTGGCGAACAACAACGGCAAACACGCGGGCCTGTTCGCGGTGCGCCGGTTGTTACGTCGTATCGATACGTTCGGCTTCCACATGGTCACCCTGGATGTACGTCAGGACGCCGAAGTACATCGTCGCGTCATCGGCGAGCTGCTGGGCGAAGCAGACTGGATGGATTGGAGCCCTGAAGATCGCACCAAACGCATTATCGAGGCGATGGAGAGTCGCGAAAGCATGCCGGACTCCATCAGCACGGGCGCACGGAAAACACTCGGTGTATTTCAAGCCATCGCGTTTTGCCATCGCAAGTACGGCAAACGCGCGATCGGGCCCTTCATCATTAGCATGACCCAAAACGCCGATGATATTTATTCGGTGTTACTGCTGGCGCAGTGGAGCGAGCTGCATAACCGCCGTGGCGAAGTGCCGCTGGATATTGCGCCGCTGCTGGAAACCGTCGATGACCTCGATCACGGCGGCGCGATTTTGGAATCGATGCTGTCCGACGATGTGTATCGAGATCACCTGCGACGCCGTGGCGATCGGCAAATGGTGATGATTGGTTATTCCGATAGCAATAAGGATGGCGGCCTCGCGTCGGCACGCTGGGCGCTGCAAACCGCGCAGGAGACGTTGGTAGAAACGGTCGAGCCCTACGGTGTCGAGCTGTGCCTATTCCACGGTCGCGGCGGCACCATTAGTCGCGGCGGCAGCAAAACCCACGTCGCCGTCCTCGGCGCGCCGCCAGGCACCGTCAACGGTCGGCTGCGCGTCACCGAGCAGGGTGAGATCATCAACGAGAAGTACGGGCTGCGTGGTATCGCGCTGCGTACGCTCGAACAGGTTGCCGGCTCGGTTGCACTCGCCACTGCGCTACCGCATCACCGCGGCAACGATATGCCGATCTGGCACGAAATGATGGACGTGATCGCCGACGAATCGCGTCGCGCATTTCGCCATCTGGTGTATGAAACGCCGGAGTTCTACCAATACTTCCGTACCGCTACGCCAATCGATCTCATCGAACGGATGCGTATTGGTTCACGACCATCGGCGCGACGTTCGCAACGCGGCATCCAAGATCTGCGCGCGATTCCATGGGTATTCTCCTGGACCCAGGCGCGTTGCGTATTGCCCGGTTGGTACGGGCTCGGCTCGGGCCTGCAGGCGGCCGCCGAACAATTTGGTGATGAAGCGATGCGCGAGATGATCGGCGAATGGTATTTCATGCGCGCGCTCACGGCCGACGCCGAAATGGTCTTGGCCAAAGCCGACCTCGGTATTGCTAAGCTGTATTCAGAATTATCGGGGTCCTTACACGACCAGTTCTTCCCGATTATTGAAAGCGAGTATGACCGCACGCACGATCTGATCCTGAAGTTTTCTGCACACGATCACTTACTCGAAGGTGACAGCACGCTGCAGCGCGCCATCATGTTGCGTAACCCTTACGTCGACCCAATGAGTCTGATGCAAATTGATTTGCTGCAACGTTGGCGGGAAGCCGATCGCCCCGACGACGATGTGTTCGATGCGCTGTTGGCCAGCGTGAACGGGATTGCGCAGGGTCTGCAAAATACAGGCTAACTGTTCTTCTAAGCTCCGATTCCCTCATACAAGCCATACTTGTCTTGCATTAGGTCGAGGAATGCCTCGTTGTCTGATTCCACTTCCCAATAGGAGGAATCTACAGCAGTCAGCCTGGCCACTTCGGCACTCTCATTCACCGCTGTGATCGACCCATCAATGGTCTGATAGATGTCTTGATAGAGCGATGTCAGGCCTTTCGTCGAATACTGACGCTTTTGGATCGCGGTCGAATCCGCCTTCTCGCCTTGGCTGCCGAGTGCCCACTCAATGTCCGCAATCCAATGAGAAACAGCGTGAAACTGAAGAACGTCGGATATGAAATCTCCCATATCGAACAATTTGCCATCGGTACCATGCTGGCGGATTTTTATTATGCGCCGTAACCGGCTAGAAGCGACTGCTCGTTTTGCCCGCTGTGGCCCAAGTGCGATTCGACGAAACACCAACGCAACTGAAGCACCAAAACACCCCATAACGAAAGACTGCCACGCGATCCACCAGAATCCGTCTGCTCCAAATGGTTGTGACACAGCGACCGTCAATGCAGGCACAACAAACCCGGGAACAGCGTAATGCACTGGTTGTGACATTCGGCGGTGAACAAGCAAGAAATGAACAGGAAGCCCAACTAAGATTACGCCAACGAAAGCAATGAACACCCCTGTCTGCAATACCACCGGCAAGAACACATTGCCTATGTCTCCGCTAGCCAAACTCAGCAAAAGGTAAATTGGAACGATGCATAGTGCACTCCCAAAAATTGCTGCTACCAACCTCACAACCAATCATCCATACGTTAACCAGTCCAAGAAAGGAAGGTCTGCTAACGGCCAGTAGCAGAGCTCCAGCACGTAATCGCCGGGCTCAGCCCAAGCTCCGTCCAAATTGAATTTCACAATTCTCTATTGTTCTACAGAGATTTCTTTTTGAGAAAGCGGGAGGAACTCGCGTTCGACAAGTTCTTGAAGATCGTCGGGAAACTCAGCACCGTTAAGAGCCCAATAGTCGGCGAAGTAAGGGAGTCGGTACGCTTTGTGATTGCTCAGCTGCTGAAAAGTCGATGCATCCAAGATCCCTAACTCGACCTGGCGCATTCGATTTTCGTCGGCACGCAGTTTTGCCGAAAAAAACCAACCGAGAAGGCTCGCTTGGTCTCGCGTGAGAGTGCCCTCTATCGAGGCAGTAAACGCTAACCTCAGGTCGGGGTTTCCGATGCCCTCCAACACCAAATCCATAGATTGCTGCGATACCGCATGCAACGTGGCCCCACGGACCGCATTCGTATTCTGACGGATCTCGACTCCGACGAAAATCATGGAGGCGATTACGCCGAGAACACCGAGAACTTCAGCTGTCTCTTTCCAAATCCAGTTCGGTTTCGCCAATTCTAATGCCCCTCTTATTTACGTCAGATCAAATTCTAACGGTTGGCCGATATCTGCTTTGGGTCAGAGACTGAAAAGAATAGCAGACGCTCATTAGACTTCTACTAACGGCCAAAAGCAGTCGCACGATTACCAGTCATGCCTCGCATGTTCCGCATAATCGATCACGCATTGGCGTGCGTCGTCCAACGTCTCTGGATACGCGACTGTATCGTGATGCGTATCTCCTAAGCGTATCTTTTGGAATCGAAACCCATGGTCGAATAGAAATCGAACCTTCGCCCATTGTTTGTCGTCCTCTATCTTCGGGGGTTTGAATTGAAGACCAAAATTGAAAGCTGTCCCACCGCAGTTCGGGCATACAAGCTGCTCTGGGCGAAGTTTCAAGTCGTAGTGACGCTTAAATGACTTACGGCAATCAAAACACGCGAACGCCATATTGTATGCAGTAGCCATCAGAATATCAGTGTCCGCGATGGGGTCAGAAGCGCAAAGTATAGCGCGGCCTAGTTTGATTTTTTTTGCTACCGGCCAGAAGCCGCCTTACGCTCGCTGAGATGCCCAATCCGATCGCGACAATACATAGGACACTAGACTTTCTTCCCGGTCGTTCTTTTTGATTTTTCTACGGTTTCGTTCGTCTCTGAACATACCTGCTTTCTGCATCACGCGACCCGATGATGGGTTGCGTAATAGGTGCCAAGCCCTGATTTTGCCTAATCGAGTCTGCGAGAAACCATAATCCAAGACGGCGGCGGTGGCTTCTGTTGCGATGCCCCTGTTCCAATACGGTAGTCCGACCCAGTATCCAAGCTCAGCCTCATTCTCGGCAACCGCAATAGTTAATCCTATGGCGCCTACCAATGTCTTGCAGTCTCTGAGAGTAATCGCGAATACAACTTGAGTTCCATCGAGGAACGCCGCTTCGTGGCTATCAATCCACTCCTCTGCAATTCCGTCTTCGTATGGATGTGGAATTCTGTACGTTGTATCGGCAACTTTTGCGTTACCCGCCAACCTCTGCACATCTTGAGCATCCCCGATGGAAAATGGTCGGAGAACTAATCGGTCGGTCATTATGTCGGGGCGTTTCGTCAAAAAATACCGGCGTCCGCTTTGGGCCACTGACAGAACCCAATAGTACTCCGAAAGTTACCAATCCAGTGGCCGCTAGTCCGAGTAAAGTGGACCCGACTACGCTGATCCTCCCATCCGCGGTTCCGAAGACATCCTAGTCGCCGATTTAGTCCTCGATAAAACTGGTGAATTGATCCAGCGCTTTTCTTGATATATCCGGCACCTCGGCATCGTCGGCTGGATAGCCTGCCACTAACAACAAGAACGGTCGCTCGCTGGTCGGCCGACCTAGAATCTCGTTCAGAAATTTCATCGGACTCGGCGTGTGCGTCAACGTTGCCAATCCGGCGGTATGCAGCGCGGTAATCAGCATGCCGGTCGCCAAGCCGGTCGATTCCGTAGGGTAGTAATGTTTGACCTTACGTCCATCGGACAGCGTGCCGTATTTCTGCAAGAACACCGCGATCAGATACGGCGCCGTTTCCAGGAACGGTTTGTTGGAGTCGGTACCCAGCGGTCGCAACGCTTCTAACCATTCTTCCGAGGCACGACGCGTGTAGAACTCTCGCTCTTCCACTTCGGCCGCTTCGCGAATTTTCTTTTTGGTTTCGGCACCACTCACCACCGCGAAATGCCAGGGCTGTAAGTTCGCACCACTCGGCGCCGTATTCGCCGCCTTTAGCGCTGTCTCGATGATGTCGCGCGGCACCGGGCGGTCGGAGAATTCACGAACGGTGCGACGACGATCAATATCGGCATAGAAGGTCTCAACCCGCGAGCGCATTTCGTCGAGGTCGTACTCTCGATAATCGTTCAATGGAACGGTGGGATAGTCTTTTGATGCTTCACTCATGTCCTATAACTCATTCTTTATCACTCACAATCCACAGTGCAGAAAATTCACTTTGCTCGGTTTCCGATACCGCACGGCCGCGGGCCGAAATACCCGCCTCGTGTACCGACTCCGGATCGCCGGTCAACAGCGGATGCCATTCGGGTAGCGCCTCACCACGCGACAATCGGCGGTACGCACAGGTTGCCGGTAGCCACTCAAACGCCTCTTTATTATCCGCCGTCAGCACCAAGCAATCGGTCACCTGACGCACGCGATTGGTGTAATCGGTGCATCGGCAGGCCTCGATATCGAGCAGTTTACAAGCACGATCGGTGTAGAACACCTCACCGGTGTCTTCATCTTCGACTTTCAGCAGGCAACACAGACCGCAACCGTCGCACAGCGACTCCCATTCGTCGCCATCCATCTCGGCCAGTGTCTTGCGTTTCCAAAAGGGTTCGGTCATGTTGGACTCGATTTCACCACGCGATGCGCACGCATGAAAGCTGCTTTTCTCGACTACGGCACCATGGGTCCCGGCCTGGATCTTAAACCGCTTTACGATCTGTTCCCCGATATGACGGTTTACGAATCGACCACCGACGATGAGCTCATCGAACGTATCGCCGGCGTCTCATTCGTCTTTACCAACAAGATGCGCTTCGACGATGCTGTGATGTCCGCCGCTCCGGACCTTAAATTCATCGGCCTGACGGCGACCGGCACCGACAATATCGACCTCGAAATGGCCAGAAAAGCCGGCATCGCAGTCGCCAATATTCGCGCGTATTGTACCGAGTCAATCGTCGAACATGTGTTCGGCGTACTGCTGATGTTGACACACAGCCTACCCGCCTACGACGCCGACACTCGAGGCGGCGACTGGCAGCGATCGACTTCGCCGTTAATGCTGACGCACCCAATCGAACAGCTCAGCGAGATGACCCTCGGGATCGTCGGTTACGGCGCACTCGGTAAAGGTGTGGCGACCATGGCTCAGAACTTTGGCATGCGAGTGCTCGTTTCTGCCCGACCGAGCGCAGACACCTGCGCCGATGATCGCACCGCATTCGATGAGGTCTTGCGCGCTGCCGACGTCATCTCCTTACACTGCCCGCTGAATGATACGACGCGCAACTTGATCAACGCCGATACGCTGGCACAGATGAAGCCGCGAGCGATTCTTATCAATACGGCTCGTGGAGGTCTGGTCGATTCCCAGGCACTCGCTGACGCATTGCGTGCCGGGCATCTGTGGGGTGCCGCCATCGATGTACTACCACAAGAGCCACCGCGTGATGGCGATCCGCTGTTGGATTACGAGGGCGACAACCTGATCGTGACACCGCATATTGCCTGGGGCACCACGCGCGCCCGGCAAAATGCGATTGATCAGCTCGCTGCGAACGCGGTCGCCTTTATTGCCGGTGAAGAAAAAAACCGCGTCGCATAATTATGACACCAGTGAATTCCACGATGAACAAACCGCACGGCGTTACCTAGATCGATGTTCAACATCATCTTGATCGGCGCAGCTCTGGTGGTCTTAACGATATTGATACACGCCATCGGTTCTACGGTGTTGGTCCGCTACCTTGCACGTGAACAAGGCCGCAAAGTCGATCGCCCAATTTTTCATTCCTGGGTCATTTTGATCCGCTGCGTGATGACACTGATCGCCTTGCACATGATTCAGATTCTGCTCTGGGCGGTTGCTTACGTCGGGTTTCTACCTGACGGGGAACTGGCCTCGTTCGAATCCGCCGTCTACTTTTCGATGGTCACGTTTACCACCGTCGGCTATGGCGACGTTACGCTGATCGAGGGCTGGCGATTACTCAGCGGCATCGAAGCGCTCAACGGCATTATTTTGCTTGGCTGGTCGACCGCGATGATCTTTGCCGTCGTGCAAGGCATTTGGCGCAAGGTGATTCTGAAACAGGATTAACCAACGGGAAAACGCCGGTTGGTTAAGGAGCAGCTTCCTGTACTTCATTCTCCGGACGCTCACCGACGATGGCCTCAAGACTTTCGTTGGCGGCTTCGACGCAGGCATCGTCCGACTTCGTCAGCCGGTCCAACGCGGCTTTTGCCAGCACCGACAGTCCGCCAGTGAGCACAGCGGCACCTCCGGAGAGCAGAACACCTGCCTCATCCACGTTTAGGCTCGGCTGCGCCAAAGTGCCACCAATTTCGATGTAAGGATTGAGAATCTCACTCGCGCTCAGCGTGATACCGGCCTGCGGCGTGGTGCGTACTTTCAGATCGAGAGCTTCTGTATCGAGATTCACCTCGGAGCGTAACGATGCCAGCACAGTGTCGGTGCTAAAAATCGAGGACCCAACGCTCTCGAGCATCCCGTCTTCAATCTCCCCGGCGAACACAAAGCACTGCATATCGGTGTACGGTTTTGAATCGCGTAGCGGGTTGATCGCCGACAAAATCTGTTGCAGTGCATCGTTGAGAAACACATTCGCGAGGGCGTTATTTTCGAACCGCCCGCCGGTGGCGTTAGCGAACACAAAGCCTTGACTGGTCTTCGCCAGCGCTCGCAAGTCGTCGCCGACACCCTCAAGGTTCGCCTGGAAATCTAACGTCGTACCGGCGTGCTCATCGCTTTGATCACCGTCTTGATCATCACCGGAGGGCTGACCGATGCCGAGATCGAACCCGGCCGCCTCAATTGCGATGCTGGCCTTAGCCGGTGATTGGCTCGAGTCCAGTCTTCCATTCAACGCGACGCTGCCGCTCGAATCGCGAAAGGTCACGCTGGGCATCTCGAGCACCCCGCCGACCAAACCGACGTCAGCTACCAGCTCACTGGCCGAAAAGTCATTCAACGTAACCTGCCGAATCTCGGCGCACAGTTGAAGTTCGGTGGCGTTGAGCGCTTCCACAGGCAAGTTAATATCTGGAATCAAACGCGTCTTTTCGGCGGCCTCTTCTTTGGTGCTACTCGCATCATCCGTTTGTAGCCGCAACGCCTGTGCATCAATGTCGATCGATAACAGGGACTGCGTGCCGATACCCGCTAGCTGAACTTGGGCGTCTTCGAGTGAGACTGTTACCGGTGCATCGTGCGATCCGGCTCGAAAGCGGAGCTCGGCATCTGCGACGGTAATCTGTCGGACGTCCAAAGCGCCGCCGGATGAATCAGAGGCGGTTGGATCACCATCCTGCTCTTCGTCTACTACAGACTCCACAAGCAACCAATTCGCGCTACCGTCGTCGCGCTGACTGAGAAAAACCGACGCTCCATCGAGTGCCACGTGGTCTACGACGATCGGACCGTCGCCAAGAACCGAACTCAGCTCGACGTGCAGTTCCAAGCGATCCAATACCAACATCTGTTCCGGCGTATCCCATTCCGCGTTCTGGAAACGGACCTGCTCTGCGGTCAGGCGAGTGGTACCGCCAACATCGATGTGCAATTCGCCATCAATAGCAAACTCGCGGCCAGTCTGTTCGCTAACCCAGCGTTCGATCTGCGGCTTGAACACGCCTAGATCGCCGAACCAGATCCAAGCGCCCACAGCGACAAAAACGGCCAACAGGCCGCCGAATGAAAACAGTGCGATTCTCTTTTTTTGCAACGTCGACCTCTGACTTGGCAGTCGATTAGGTGCCTATGATTTGCCGCGCCCACTGTACAACGTTTCGTACCCGCGGTGAGGCGAGATCGTAGGCTTCATCGAATGTGACCCAACGCCACTCATGATGTTCTGGCTCCCCGGTTTCCGGCGATGGACCCATCACCACGTCAGCTTGCTGCGTTTCACCGAGGTAATACCGCGCCGTTTTGCCGCGACTGTAGGGACCGGTCTCGATAAATCGATCGCCCCATTTCTGGTCGAGCTCTCGAATCCCAGCTTCTTCTGCCAACTCACGAATCGCCGTTTCGAGCGCTTCCTCACCGTCTTCGCGAAGGCCCTTGGGAAAGTCCCAGTTATGCCACGCCCGCAACATCAGAACGACCCAACTGTCATCGACTTGTCTGACCGGCACAACGCCGCAGGACAGGGTCTCTTTATCGCTCATACGTTGTTATGCGGTGCGAAGAACCGCGACGGGCGGTGAATTCACCGCGCTGCGTGCGGCGATGTAGCCGCTCAAAGACACGATAATGACACCGGCACCCACGCCGGCAATCCAGAGGATGGGATTGAATTCGTAGGGCAAATCGAACACCCGTGTCGCGATCACCGCCGCCAACACAGATGCGCCAACCGAGGCCAGCACACCCGCGGCGATACCCAACGCAGCAAACTCCGCCATCACACCGGCAAACACCGTGCGCTTCTCGGCACCCAGGGCACGCAACATGGCGCTCTCGAAGCGTCGCTCGTCAATGGTTGACTGCACCGCCGCAAACAACACCGCAACACCGGCGGCCAACGTGAAAATGAAGACCGCCTGCACCGCGAGACTAGCCTTATCGATAATGTCACGCACCTGTTGCAGGATCGCATCGATATCGATCACCGAAATACTCGGATGCGCGCGCACCAGCGGCACCAACACCGACTCCTCACCGGGCTTAAGGTGCAAACTGGAAATGTAGGTAGTCGGAAGATTATCCAGCGCGCCCGGCGATAGCATCATGAAGAAGTTGGGCTCGAACGAATCCCAATTAACACGACGAATACTAGCGATGGTCAACGCGACCTCCTGTCCCGCCACGCGATACACGATCTCGTCACCAACCACTAACCCGGTTTCCACCGCTGCCTCTTCTTCGACCGATACCAGCGGTGGCCCGCTGTAATCCTCGGGCCACCATTCGCCGTCGATCACTTCATTGGTCGGCGACAACTTGGCGGCAAAGGATAAGTTCGCCTCGCGGTTCGCCATCCACTCACCACCCGGATCAGGATACGTGCGGGTTTTTACGTCTTCACCATTGACCGTCACCATGCGCGCGCGCACCAACGGTACAAAGTCGGGAACCTCAACATTGTTAGCGACGAATATTTCGGCAACCGGCTCCAGTTCATACGGCTGGATGTTGATCATGAAATGATTCGGCGCCTCTTCATTGATCGTTTGTCGCCAACCTTCTAACAAGTCGGTGCGAACAATCGTCAATAGCAGCAACACGGTGAGACCGAGACCAAACGCGACCACCTGAATCGCGCTCGACCGACCGCGCCGAGCGATGTTGGCGAGCCCGTAACGCCAGGCCACACCGACACCGGAGCGAAACCGCCCCATCGACATAACCAATAACCGACCGACTAGATACAAAGTCGCAGCGATAACAACGATTCCGCCCAGCAAAATCGCCAGGATTTGCGGATCGCCCACCGAACGATACAAGAGCGCTGCAACTGCACCGAGTGCTAGCCCCGCAATCAATAATCGAGACGGCGCCGGCGGCATCGCGTCGTGACGCAGCACACGCAGTGGCGGCGTGTTACGAAGCTGCAGGATCGATGGCAGCGCAAAGCCAATCAACAAGACCAACGCACTACCGCAAGCCAACACCACCGGCATCCAGCCCGTCGGCGGAAGATCCGCGGCGATCAGGTCGGCAAGAATCACCGACAGCGCCTTCTCCGCTCCATAGCCCACGATCGCACCGATAGTGACACCGACGATGCCGAGCAACAGCAGCTGCACCGTCGCCACTGAAATCACAAACCCCTGCGTTGCACCAAGACTCTTCATCAGCGCCACCGTGTCCATTCGGCGTTGCGCAAATCGTCGCGCCGACATCGCTACCGCCACGGCACTGAGCAACAAACTGATGATTGCGGTGAGCGACAGAAACCGTTGCGCCCGATCCGCCGCGTTAAACGCTTGCTCACTGCTCTCTTCACGATTCGATGAGCGAACCGATTCGGGTAGGTCGTCCTCGATAGCGGTATAGAACGCGTTCACGTCCTCATCAAGCCCGGCAACCAACAGGGCGTAGCCGACGCGGCTACCCTCGCCCAACAAGTTGGCGCCCGGTATGTCATCGATATTCACCAACACCGACGGCGCCAGCGAGGCAAAACCGATGGACTGGTCCGGTCGGTAGGTCAACACCGCAGAGACGCGCAGCTCAGAATCCCCCAGCTGGACGAGGTCGCCAACATCCGCATCGATTCGAGCTAACAAGGCACCATCGGCCCACACTTCACCGCGTGCTGGCACATCGTCGACGGTGCGTTGCTCACCAAACAGCGTGTCCGATACGCGTACTGCGCCGCGCAGCGGGTAGTTGGCGCTAACCGCTTTAATGGTCGCCAACGTGCTCAAGTCGCCGCCGTAGACGACGCTTGGGAAGGTCATCGTTTCGGCGGTCTGTAATCCTTGCTGGCTGGCCGCATCCTGCCACTCGACCGGAATCGGTTCCGGTGAACGAAGCCGTAAATCGGCGGCCAACACCTCGTTGGCCTGGCGCGCCACGGCCTTACCAATGCGGTCAGTGAGAAAACCAACCGCGGTCAACGCGGCTACCGCGAGCGCCACCGCCGCCAATAGGACCAGTACCTCCCCGGATCGCAACTCACGCGGAAATGTCTTCAACGCATACGCGAGCGATTTCAAGCGGTGGCTCCTGAGTCGCTGACCAATCGACCGGCGTCCAGCGTCAGTATGCGATCACATTTTTCAGCCAGTGCCAGATCATGAGTCACCAACACCAGGGTGGTGGCGGAATCACGATTCAGTTCGAACATCAGATCGACAATGTGCTTGCCGGTATTGGTGTCCAGGTTTCCGGTCGGCTCGTCGGCGAACAGTACCGCCGGATCCAGCGCGAAAGCGCGCGCGATCGCAACGCGCTGTTTCTCACCCCCGGACAGCTGCGCCGGGTAGTGGCTCCAACGCTTGCCGAGCCCCACCGTATCGATGATGCCCTGTGCCGCTTCGCGCGCCTTAGCCATGCCGGCCAGCTCCATCGGCAGCATCACGTTTTCGAGCGCATTGAGAGACGGTACTAAATGGAACGACTGAAAAATGAAGCCCACGTTTTCGGCGCGCACCTTGGCACGACCGTCTTCATCCAACTGACCCAAATTTGAGCCATTGAGGACCACATGACCTTTGGTCGGCAGATCGAGACCCGCCAACAGCGCCAACAAGGTCGATTTACCGGCGCCCGAAGAGCCAACCACGGCGACCGATTGTCCCGCCGGGATCTCAAAACTTACCTCGGATAGAATGGTCAGACTACCCTCGGGGCTGCTAACCTGTTTCTCTAGTTCAGCGGCTTTGAGAACCGCTTGATTTTGATTCAACTGGGATTCCATGCGTCGTATTTTCGCTTTATTGATGGTGTTTTTTGTCCCTGCGGCACAGGCCGCGGACGCCCCGACCGTACTCGTGGTGGGAGACAGTCTCAGCGCCGGTTACGGTATAGACGTTGACCAATCCTGGACAAATTTGTTGCAGCAACGGCTGAAAGAACAAGGGTACGAACATCGTGTCGTGAACGCCAGTATATCCGGCGACACCACCGAGGGCGGCGCAGCCCGGCTTGGCTTCGCGCTAAACGAGTTTTCACCGGCATTGGTGGTCATCGAGCTGGGTGGCAACGACGGGCTACGCGGCATCTCGCCGTCACAGACACAGGCCAATCTTGAGCGGATGGTGAACGATAGTCGCGCCGCCGGTGCAGCGGTGGTGATGCTCGGCATCAAAATCCCACCCAATTATGGCAAACGTTACATTGAGGCGTTCGAGGGCGTCTTTCCTAGCGTGGCGAACAGTCTCAACGTTCCCTGGGTAGAGTTTTTCCTCGAGGGGGTCGCGCTCAACGATGCGTTAATGCAAGACGACGGCATTCACCCGAATGCTGAGGCGCAACCAAAGTTGCTCGATAATGCCTGGACAGTTATAAACCAAGCACTGTCTGACTGAGAAAAATAACAATGGAAAAAGTCTGGCTGAAGTCTTACCCCGACGGGATCCCGGCGGAGCTTCCGGAAACGGAACATCGCTCGGTGCGCGATTTGTTCGAAGCGACGTTCGAAAAGCACCCGGATAACCCTGCCTACACCAATATGGGTACGACGATGTCGTACCGCGAGCTGGACGAGCTATCCAATCAGTTCGCCTGCTATTTGCAGAATACGCTGGGGCTTACGCGGGGTGAGCGCGTCGCGATCATGTTGCCGAATATCCTGCAGTACCCGGTCGCGCTGTGCGGTATTTTCCGCGCCGGGCTGGTGGTCGTTAACGTCAATCCGCTGTACACGGCGCGCGAGCTTGAGCATCAGCTCAAAGACTCGGGTGCCCGGGCGATTGTCATTCTGGAGAATTTCGCGCACACGCTTGAGGAAGTCATCGACAAAACCGAGGTCGAACAAGTGGTCGTGACCGGCGTTGGCGATATGCTGGCCTTCCCCAAAGGCGGTATCGTTAATTTCGTCTTGAAGTACATGAAAAAGCAGGTGCCTTCATACAAACTGCCCGGCGCGATTCGAATCAAAGAAGCCCTGTCACAGGGCACCGGCCAATCGTTGAAGCCCGTCGAACTCGGTTTTGCCGACATCGCGTTCCTGCAGTACACCGGCGGCACCACCGGCGTGTCAAAGGGCGCCATGCTCAGCCACCGTAATATGGTGAGAAACGTCCAGCAGACCATCATTTGGCAGGCCGATGCGTATGCCGAATTTGATCAGATCATCGCGATAACCGCGCTGCCGCTGTATCACATCTTCTCATTGCAGGGTAACTGCCTGACGGTCATGTCGCAGGGCGGGCTGAACGTCTTGATTACCAACCCGCGCGACTTTGACGGCTTCGTCAAAGAGATTGGTAAACATAAATTCAATCTGCTCACTGCAGTGAACACCTTATTTGCCGCGCTCATGAACACCAAAGGATTCGATAACGTTGATTGGTCGTATCTCCGCGTCTGCATTGGCGGCGGCATGGCCGTGCAGCCGGCGGTCGCCAAAGAATGGCGTGAACGCACTGGCGGCCCGATCCTGCAAGGCTATGGTCTGACCGAAACGTCGCCGGCCTGTATTGTGAACCGAATCGGCGCTGAGTTTACCGGCGCGATTGGCCTACCGATTCCGTCCACCGACGTCACGATTCGTGACGATGATGGCAATATCCTCGACCTCAACGAAGTCGGCGAGATCTGCGTAAAGGGTCCCCAGGTTATGGAAGGCTATTGGCAACGCCCCGAAGAAACTGAGAAAGTCATGTTGCCCGGCGGCTGGCTACGCACCGGCGATATCGGTCGAATGGATGAAGACGGTTACATCTTCATCGAAGACCGTAAGAAAGACATGATTCTGGTATCCGGCTTTAACGTCTACCCGAACGAAATCGAAAACGTCGTGGTTGAAATGGACGGCATTCTCGAAGCTGCGGCGATCGGCGTCCCCGACGAACACTCCGGCGAGATCGTGAAAATCTTCGCGGTTCGTAAACACGACGGCGTTACCGAAGAGATGGTGCTCGAGTACTGCAAAGAAAACTTGACGGGTTATAAGCGTCCGAAGGAAATCGAATTCCGTGACGATCTGCCGAAGACCAACGTCGGCAAGATTCTGCGGCGCGCGTTACGCGACGAGTAGACAGGCTCTAAGGGCGTAGCTCTGACCATTCAATAGGACAATCTGCTCGCTCCTCAACGGGTGTGCCGTTTTCGATCCAGCTTCGCGCCTGTGGACCTACCGCGCCGAACCCCTGGCTGACTCGCGGCCACAGGCATACCGCGCCGGGGTTACTCAGCCAGCCATTCCCAAAAACGGCGAACCCCAGGGTCACGATCGACTGCTCGTCAAGCAAACCCTGCTCTACCTGAAGTAGCGCCGTTTCAAATAGGCGCAAGTCTGCCCGCACACTTCGATCCGCCGCGAGCCAATCTTCGTAGCTCCAGGTCTTCAAGGCTTCCGGATCGAACGATTGGTCGTACAGAACGTTCAGTCGATCGTCGAAATTCTGATGGAACTCAGCGGTCGCGATGCCGATCGCCTGGAACGCCGCGGCTCTGGCCTGAATGTTGGAGTTTCTGAGCTCGATGCCGACGAATATCAACGAAACGATGATGCCGAAGATACCGATTAGCTCGATATACGCTTTGAGTTTTTCAGAGTTCATTGTTCTATGCTGGAGCCTGCGACTTTTTTCGGTTGGTCACCATCGTACCCCAATACTCCCTATCCGCAGCTAGCTGCTGAACACAACCATCACATTCGACCCAGCAAGCGACCCAATTCGCGAATATCTTCAGGTATACCCCGAACCTCACGTGAGTCGACGTTGATAGAAAATCGAAATTGCTTGAAGCCGGTATCGTATCCGCGGCCGTGCACCACCCTGTCGCTATAGGAGTCGACAGACAGATCATCTAGAGACACGCGTTCGCTGCGCCAAAGCTGTTCCGAGCCAGACGCGAAGAATACGTTCGTCCAATTTGCGAGTATTGCGAAATCTAATTCGTCAGGCCAAATGGCGGTGAGCGTTGGAAACAAGTCGATTTCACCGATTAGCTCACGAGTGTTGAGATCAACCCAATAGCCCACCCCACCGGCAATAACCAAAACTTGGTTGAGCCGGTTGTGAACAAGCACCTCGTTCACGTTGAAGCCGCCCTGACCAAAGACGCCACACCATTCCGTAAGGTCATCTTCGGTGAACTTCACCCATAGACAATCACCTCGGGCATCGTATTCGACCTCAGTGAAAACGCCACTTAACGGCGCTTTATCCAGTATTTCAGCGCGCACTCGTGTAGACAGTCCGCTGACAACGTTGATCATTTGCCATCCGATTTCTCGGCAAGCGGTTTTTTGCACTCGTTGTATGCTTGGTCATAACTCTCGCCGAAACAGTTCACGAAGCGGTCGACCACATGTAGGTTCACCGGCCAGGCAATAGTGACCGGATTGCCAAAGCTGTCTACAGGATTGAAGTCATCGGGGCGCGGCATCGCGCTCAGCTTGGCTCTCGAACGCTCCAGCTGTTCCCTATCGCCTTGAAGAAATGCGACCGAGGCATCGACATAATGATTCCATCCAATCTGATCGTCTTCTGACCGTTTTCGAGCCGCCTTGAAAAGACGAATCGCCTCCGCGGTCTGGCCAGCCATCGCTCGCATCTGACCTTCATGCCAGGTCATGATCACACCGTCTTCGCCATTTGCTTCGATGTAGGTGCGTATAAGATCGGCAGCCACCAACCGGCACGCCTTTTCCTTTGCTACAAGCCGCCAGCCGTTGTTGAAGTCCTGATCGAAATCGCGCTGATCCAGCGCCAGCATTTCCGCCTCATCAAACTCGCAGGCCGTTTCGGCTTGAGCACTAGTGTGCAGGCAAGACAGGAGCACGATGCCCAGCGCTAGTTTCGTGCGATTGATGACGACTCTATCCTCCTTTTTTGGGCTTGCCGCTGGCAACGCCCAAGCACGCATAATTCAACCAAGGCGCGATAGCAAATCCTGCACATTCGATCGCCATTGGTCGAAGTGCTCAGACTCTTCCCACAGCTCCCGCAGTTCCGACTCGGCAAGAATACGTTCTACTGCGGCCCGCGTCCGTCGCTTAAGTTCTTCGGGTACGAATTTACCTAGGCCCGACACTACGTTGCTGACCGAATCGGGAAGATTCTGTGCCGGCTTACCCGCGACCGCTGCGATGACTTCAGCCGCCGCGAGTGCCATAGAAGCGTCTGGGGCTTCGAGGTACCCCGATGAGGGGACTGCTGAAATCGCGTCGACAGCTGGCTGCAACGATCTTTTATCCTCGAGCTCCCATACCCAATCGGCAGCATCGTCATTCTCAAAGTGACCCACTCCCCATGCACCCATGGTTTTCTCCCTCGGCTATTGGGCGGTGGCTAAGCCTGTCCTCAGGTTGTTGCTTCAGTCTCAGCCCCATGACGAGACGTCTGAAGTTCTTTGATGAGTTCGACCAACTCTTTATGCCGCTTAACCGCTCGTTCGTTGTTCCGGACCAACTGTCCGGATAACAGTCGCACACCCACTACCACCAAGATTGCAATGAAAGTCAACATAGCTTTTGCTCCGTTGAAATTTTGTGGCCCTCGATGGTCAAGAATAGCAAACGTCGCTCGCCGAGAGGCCGGCCGCCGCGACGACACCAGCGCTACTCGTCTAATCGTTGTTCGTACTGACGAAAAAACGCGCGCGGCCACATCAGAATAAGTACTGCGACAATTTGAACGACAATCTCAAGCGACGGGACTGACGGCGTCTGCAGGTTTTGAAAGAACCGATCTCCGTCAAAATAAGAGAAGTAGGCCAGGGGAATGAGCACGGAGAGTACCAGTATCGTTCGCGCGCCACTCTTACCAAGCGCAACGCCCCATAGCATCAGGGCCTGAAGGACATAGAACAAAATGGGCGCCGATGCCTGCCCAGCCTGATACGCCACGCTCTGAAAAGCGTTGTCAGAGAAATCGATGAACAGCAGCTGTCTTAGGGTCCGGCTGACCAGCACACAAGCGAACAGAATAATCGCCAGCGTCACCGCTTTCGGTCTTTTTGCCGAGCTTTCCATAGTTGCTTACTCGTAGTACAGATCGCGGCTGCGTGAATTAACAAATACTAGCAAATGACGATGGATGGCCGCTTAAGGAGTAGCCATCACCGCATCGACAAACTCCTTCGGCGGCTGGTAGTCGTGTTCGGTAACGTAGTGGCGTATCAATACGGGAGCGACATAGGTAACGTTGCCCGGCCCTGCCACCCGAATCTCACCGTTTCCCTGCCTCTCGGCGTCGGGTGCCACGATCTTAAAACGGCCCTTGTCAGCAATCACTGCCGGCTTCGGGCAAAACTCGCATCGATGTGCCCCGCGAAAACGATTCACAGGATTCTCAATCAATAGATTCAAACGTTCGACGAATTCCCGCGAAACAGACCCACGCGGAAAGTCGTGATCTTTCGACAGCCATCCTACATTCAGAATCTGAGGATCTTCCCCGACACAGTGATAGCTATAGGGCGTTAGATCAGCGAAGTATATTGGCGGCTCCTTTAATTCTGAAAGAGTAGCAAGTCGGCGGCGATTCGCCGCAGAGGAGTGAGCGCAGCCACCCAAAAGCGGTTACTTGCGGTTCCAAATCAGATCATCCGAACCATCGTACTCGATGCAATGATTGCCTTCGTACGTGACATTGCGACCCTCGAAAGTGACAGACTCACACTTCTGAAACCAGATCTGCGGAGCGGCTCCATCAATCATAATGTCGTAGACGATAAGCCAATTCTCACCCGTTGACGAACGGACCAAGACCTCGTGTGCGTAGGAATCGATGGGTAGCCGAACCGTGCCGAACTTGAACGCGACACCCTGCTCATATGCAGCACGCGCGCATTGGATACCAGCACTCTCGGCAGCAGCTCGACTATCGCGTGACATCAAATTGTAAACACCGCAATTTCTTGCATCGGTTCCGGCGACTTCATCGATACTTCGTGCGAAGCCGTCGTAGCCATAGTGTTGCCAATCGAGATAGTCATCAATCCCTAGCGCGGATACACACCCAAACAGCAAAGCGAATAGTGGAATAGAAAACGTTCGGGTGACCATCGACCCAAAGGCAGCCGCGCTCATTGGTTGGCCTTCAGCAATGCGATCAAATCGCGGTCACCGATAGTCTCCGCAAAATCCAACGGTGACCGATCGCTGTTGTTCTTGGCCAGCGGGTCTGCGCCAGCCGCTATGAGCTTTTTGACGATGTCATATTCGCCACGAGCGTCGAACACCGCTCTCCACAGCGGTGCATTGCCGTGAGAATCCACAAGGGTCGGATCGACACCGTGATCCAGCAGTCGCGCGATCACGTCGACGTGTTTCTCCTGGACAGCGAAATGAAGCGCCGTATGTCCATGCCGATCCTGGCTGTCGGCATCGGCCCCATTATCGAGAAGCCAGGTGATAACCGGCACGTTTCCCGAGAACGCAGCATGGTGAATCGGCTCTCTGGCGTCACCGTCCGACATCGACACCGACGCCGCTCGAATCACTCGTATCGCTTCGTCCGCAGAACCGTGGCGGATCAGCTGACGAATTTTGTCAGCTAACGGGTCATGATTTCGCGGTCGCCCTGGGTGAGCCATCGACTACATACCTCCAAACTACGGCTAACCACTGTTTTCGCCGCTTAATTCTTCTTGCGAGTTACCCGTGCATCAAGCGAAAAACGACCTGCGCCGGTGAACGCAAATTGTAGGCCGATACCAACCAACACGATCGCCGGCCACCACCCACGGAAATCCTGTGTCCAATGGACCATAACGACGGCGATCATGAAGTGAATAGCAATCAGAATGCCGGTCCAGCGGGTGAGCAATCCGACGATCAGTGCGAGGCCTGCCAACAGCTGGAAGTACACCGACAGTGGCGCCATTACACCCGGCAATGCAAAACCGTTCGCTTCGAGGAACGCGGCAAAATTCGCCATCTGTTCGGCGCTGACGACATTGTCGACAACACCGTATACGAGAAAAGCGCCCGTCAGCACCCTCATGATGAGCAATCCAACGTCAGCGTGTTGTGACAGCTTTTCTAAGAACAACCATTCACGAATCATTTGCCGTTCTTCCAGGTTTCATACTCACGGATAGAACAAGGGACCGATACCCACTAGACACAGTATAGCAATGAAGGTCATTGGCTCCGTCGAGGCTTGCCGGCGTGTCATCGCCGCGTCCAGCGCGGAACGAATTCACGAAAGAACAGGAAGTACTTAAAACTCGACAGCGAACGGCCGTCAGTCGTAACCGGACCCGCCTCTCACCTTGCTACTACTCGCGCCTCTTGATTTCCTTGTTGATCAGGTCGATCGCTCGCTGGGCAGCCTGGTTTTGATCTCCGAGGGTTTGGGGTAGCGAAACTAGAGCACCAATCCACTCGGTCAGATTCGGCTTGATGCCAGGATGTTGAATAATCGTGTTAGCAAGTACCATCGCCTCGTCCGACGAAATGCCCTCTGGACAGTCAAGAACGTAGCTTTCGACACCATCCAAAAGCGAAAAGCAATTCCGCCAATAGTGCTCTTGAGCCTCGACACCAACCAGCTGACGGACCAGCGATCTGTAGACGGGCATTATTTCAAAGGCGGCTACGTTGCTTTGACCTTGTGCGAGGTATGTATCGACCGCTTCACTGAGCGCGATACTCTTTGGGAATCCCCGATTGCGCATATTCCGGTACGTTGAATGATTGATTTCCAGACTCTGCCATTGAGAGGCATGCATAAAGTCGACAACTCGGTCCCAGCAGTCCTCTGTACAACGGTCGTTCTCCGAGATGAAAGCCAATGAACGCCGACCGGCTGCAGCCGCTTGAGCATATGCCTTAGCCCTCGACTGAGTGGTAGCGATCGACGCCTGAAGTTCATCTCGAAGCGCTATCAGCGCGCTGGTTTCCTGTTGGTACTCGGTACGCGCGTCATTCCAATTCGCCACCTGAATACCAATGAACACGCCGACGACGACAATCACGAAATCTAGCGCGACCGCTAACCAATCTTGGTTCTTGATATGCCCGGCAATCCTGCGAAAAAGCATTATCTGGGGCTCCTTTTGCAACTCGAGTCTGATGGCTGCATAGGTGCAACCACAGTCGCCAAGAGACTACCACGTAAGTTGAGAGTTTCGAGCTGCCTCAAACAGACTCTCACTGAGATCAAGTAAGGCAGCGTTACCGGTGCCACCTATATAGAACCAGTCGGAACTAGCTCTCCATAGAGATATCCACGACTTGTCCGGCCTCATCGAACGCGACGGAAATGACGTAATCCGTTACTCCGTTGGGCAATGTGAAATCGAAATTGTCGATTTCGTCTTCTCCACCCCAATGTGAGCGAAGTACCAGCGATCTCAACACCTGCCGAGGTTCCGGTTCGGTATTCGCGAAGTGCTTAGTCCAGTAGGAGGGATCAATCTCGTTCAAATGATGGAATACGAAAAGTGTCGCGCCGAATTCATCTTCAGGCCTGCCGTATACAGTGTTTATTTGCTCTCTAGCAGCTGCTTCGCGTCGTGCAATTTCGTCGAGATTGGTTGGCATACGGTTTGAAGCGAATGTCGCCTTTGGGTCAATAGCAGCCACAAAGTATATCCAGAAAGCAGCCGCTCGACCGACTGTCATTTAGGGCAAAGCGGACATCGCTAAGAAGATAAGCTAGTCGTGGTAAGCCGGACTCAGCTCATGCACCGCATCGACCAATGCACCGAGATGGTCTGGATCGATATCCGGTGTAATGCCGTGGCCTAAGTTGAAGACGTGACCGGGGCCGCGGCCGTAACTTTCCAAGACATCGGCAACACCCTGACGAATGACGTCAGGTGACTCACGCAACGTTGCTGGATTGAGATTGCCTTGCAGTGCGACGTTGTCATCAACGTATTTACGCGCAGTCGCAAGATCGGTGTTCCAATCCACGCCGAGCGCGTCACAGCCGGTCGCCACCATGTCCGTCAACCGTGGACCGGCACCTTTGGTAAACAAAATAACCGGCACTTTGCGACCGTCTTTCTCGCGGGTCAGCGAATCGACGATTTGCTGCATGTACTGCAATGAGAATTGAACGTAGTCGTCACCTTCAAGCACCCCGCCCCAGGTATCAAATAACATTACTGCCTGAGCACCGGCGTCGATCTGTGCGTTGAGGTAATCCGTCGTCGTGTCGGCCATTATACTCAACAATGAATGCATCGCTTGTGGCTGCTCAGCGGCCAAGCCTTTAATGGTCTTAAACTCGCGGCTCGAACGCCCTTTAACCGCGTACGTCGACACCGTCCAAGGGCTGCCGGCAAAGCCGATCAGCGGCACCTCGCCATTGAGTTCACGACGAATCGTGCGAACCGCTTCGAACACGTAGCCCAACTTCTGCTCGACGTCCGGCTTTTTCAGCGCAGCAATGGCTTCGGCTGTCTGTACCGGGCGCTCGAATTGCGGACCTTCGCCAGTCACGAAGTGCAACCCTAAGCCCATCGCGTCCGGGATCGTCAGAATATCGGAAAACAAAATTGCCGCATCGAGCTTAAAACGAAGCAGGGGCTGCAGTGTCACTTCGCAGGCCAACTCTGGGTTGCCACACAAACTCATGAAGTCGCCTGCCTGTGCCCGGACTTCGCGATACTCCGGCAGGTAGCGGCCCGCCTGTCGCATGATCCATACCGGCGTGCGCGGCACCGGTTGCCGCATCAGCGCGCGTAGAAAAATGTCGTTTTTCAATTCACTCATTTAGCACCTGCCGCTCGCGCAATCGACGCCTGAATCTGTTCCGCCGCTTGCCGCGGATTGTCGGCGTCGCGAATCGGTCGTCCAACCACGATATGACTCGCGCCACCGTCAATTGCCTGTTCAACGGTTACTACGCGTTTTTGATCGCTGCCGCCGGCGTCACCGTCTGGACGAATACCCGGTGTCACAACGCGCAGCTCAGGGTCAACGTTGGCGCGAATACCGGGCAACTCTAGTCCCGAAGCGATAACCCCATCGCAGCCGGATTCAAACGCGCCTTTGGCCCGATGGATGACCAGATCTTCGACGCTGCGATCGGCGCCCAGATCATCGAGATCACTGCGATCGAGGCTGGTCAAGACGGTCACAGCGAGCACTTTCAGCGTTTCGCCTTTGTTGTCGGCAGCCGCCTGCATGATCGACGGGTACCCATGCACTGTGACATAGGTAGCGCCGCGGTCTTTGAGTCGACTCACGGCACGACCGACGGTCGCTGGAATGTCGAACAACTTCAGATCGCAGAACACTTTCTTATCACGCTCAAGCAGCCAGTCGAGTAGTTCGAAATACTCGCCGCTCATCATGAGCTCGAGACCAATTTTGTAGAACGTCACCGCGTCGCCGAGTTCCGAGGCCAGCGTGCGCGCGGCATCAACATCGGGCACGTCAAGCGCGAAAATCAGACGATCGCGAGTAGCTATGTTATCTGTCACTGGTGGGACTCCTTTCGCGCCGGGATTGTAGCTCAAATACTGCGGGAGTTGGGCTCGGCGCCAGGACCGTCGGTGATTAGGCAGCGATGCGCTCGTGCTCGGAGATGGCAAACCGATCCGTCATCCCGGCAATGTAGTCCGCAACCACTCGCGCGCGCCCGGTCTCATCTTCGGAGCCTGCCCGATCGGAAAATTCTTTGGGCATCCGTTGAACATCATCGAAGTACAACGCAAACAGGTCACGAATGATTGCCTGCGCCCGGCGCGTCATATCGAGCTTTTGTTCGTGCGAATAGAGATGCTTATTCAGGAATCGTTTTAACCCCACGTGCTGCTCATACACCTCGTCGGACAACACCAGCAACGGCCGACCGGCCTCGCGAACATCATCAATGGACGCGGGATTTGCGGCCGCAAGATTGGCGCGCGCATTGTCGATCAAATCGGTGACCACTTTGTTGATCATGCGGCGAATGATCTCAAAGATGAATCGGCGGTCTTCGAGATCCGGGTAGCGTTGATGGACCTCCTGATACTGCTCGGCGAATAACGGCTGCTCGCACAGCTGCTCGAGACTCAACAATCCAGCTCGGTAACCATCGTCAACGTCGTGATTGTTGTAGGCGATGGCGTCGGCAATATTGGCCAGCTGTGCTTCCAGCCCCGGTTGTTTGCGCTCCAAGAATCGCTGGCCGAGCTCGCCGAGTTCGCGCGCGTTACGTGCTGAGCAGTGTTTCAAAATGCCTTCGCGTGTTTCAAAGGTCAGGTTAAGCCCGGGAAAGTCGGCGTACTTAGCTTCCAGCTGATCCACTACCCGCAACGACTGCAGGTTGTGTTCAAACCCGCCATAGTCACGCATGCAGGCATTGAGCGCGTCCTGCCCAGCGTGGCCGAACGGCGTATGGCCCAAATCGTGCGCCAGACAAATCGCCTCGGTAAGTGGCTCATTGAGGTCCAGTGCGACCGCGACCGTACGCGCGATTTGCGCCACCTCCAACGAATGCGTCATGCGCGTTCGATACAGATCCCCTTCGTGATTCACGAACACTTGCGTCTTGTAGACCAAACGCCGAAACGCCGTGGAATGAACGATACGATCACGATCGCGCTGATATTCACCACGATACGACGCCTTCGGTTCTGAATAGAGGCGCCCTTTGCTGGATGCCTCAGAGGCCGCATACGGCGCCAGTGCAGCCGTCATTGCTGTGTGCCTTCAATCACGCTGCGTAGCGCATCCACAGACACGGTGTCGGATACGGTCGCATCACCGATCGCATAAAGCAGCACGAAACGCATCGTCTTGTTTTGCACCTTCTTATCCATCGCCATCACGTCGAGCCAGTCGTCCGTGGCGAGCGGCGGGGGCGCCACCGGCAAACCCGCCTTGGCAATCAACGCTCGAAGTCGCTCGACATCCTTCTCTGACAAACCGCTAAGCGTCGCCGCCATCACCATACCTGCGGCAACCGCCTCGCCATGCAGCCAATCCCCGTAGCCCTGCAGTTTTTCGATGGCGTGGCCAAACGTATGTCCGAAATTCAGAATCGCCCGCCGGCCCTGCTCACGCTCATCATCGGCAACCACCTCAGCCTTAAGTTCACAAGATCGCCGAATTGCATAGATCAGCGCATCGGTGTCTCTCGCGATAACCGCATCCAGATTGGTTTCCAACCAGGCGAAGAAATCGGCATCAACGATAGCGCCGTACTTGATCACTTCCGCCAGGCCGGCACTGAACTCTCGAGAATCCAGCGTCGACAACGTGTTCGTGTCAATCAACACCACATCGGGCTGATAAAACGCGCCAACCAGATTCTTGCCCGTCGCGAGATTGACGCCAGTTTTGCCACCCACCGAGGAATCGACCTGAGCGAGCAACGTCGTCGGCACCTGCAGAAAGCCGACGCCGCGCATGTAACACGAGGCGGCGAATCCGGCGATATCGCCAACCACGCCGCCACCTAAGGCGATTACCGACACATCGCGATTGGCACCCATCGACACCAGCTTATCGAGAATCAGATGCATGGTATCGGTGGTCTTGTGTTCTTCACCGTCCGGGAGCGCGATCGATTCGACCGCCTTACCCGAGAGACTTCGCTGACAGGCGTCCAGGTACAGCGGTCCGATCGTATCGTTGGTCACGATCAAGCAGTCGCTGCCGGCAATGTGCTGTCCGAGATCGTATTCACCCAGCACGCCGTTGCCGATGACAATCGGGTAGCTACGGATGCCAAGGTCTACAGTTAGGGTGGTTGCCGTGATCACTGTGTCGACGAGACGCTTTTCAATCGCGGCGGCAAAATCAATTTGACGACGTCGCCGCAAGTTCTTCAATCAGTTCCTGTTGGCGCTGTTGTATTACCGGCATAACTTCCACCAACAATTGTTGTGTCATATTGGATGTCGCTATAGCCAACTCCGGCATGCGCTCTTTCATTTTTTGACCGATCGGCGTGCCGTAAAACTCGGTCATTTCACGCACTTCTTCCTCAGTAAAGACCTCAGAATAGACCTCCACTAACAGTGGTTCGAGACGCTCCCAGGTCATCGCTGCTCGCATATCCTCCATCATCAAGCGCATGTACTTGTCAAAGATGGGGCGCTGTTCCTCCGATACGCCCAGCTGCGCAGCCATTCCCTGTAACGACGGCACCATCTGATCGAAAGTTTGGTCGATCACGGTGCTCGCACCGGATACCTGCAAGAACTCGATGACGGCCTCTCTGTGCGAATCGTCCTGAGAAAACCCCGGTTGTGCAAACACCAACAAACTCAAAACAACGGAAGAATAGAAAGTCTTGATATTGATCATCGGTCGGTCCTTTGCGTAACAAGCGTGCCCATCATAGCAGTTGCTTCGCGCACTCCTCGAAACCACCGAAAGCAACGATTGGCGCGCGCTAGAGACTATCGTAAATTTCGTCGGCGACCGCTTTGACTTTGCGGCCATCGGTGGCGACCACCAGGTCGGCGATCTCGCGGTACAGGGGGTCGCGAATCTCGAGCAGCTTCTCCAGAATTTCACGGCTATCCCCGGTTGCCAGCATCGGCCGCTCGCGGCCACGGCTGGTACGCTCAACCTGCTGGTCAACGGTGGTGTAGAGATACACCACGAAACCGCGAGCACCGAGCACGTTGCGGTTTTGCGAGTCCATCACCACACCACCGCCGGTCGCAAGCACCACACCTTGGCGTGACGAAAGGTCGTCGACCACCTTGGCTTCGCGCTTGCGAAAGCCCGCCTCACCTTCTTTTTCAAAAATGAACGGGATATCCACCCCGGTGCGCGCCTCAATTTCATCGTCACTATCGACGAAGTCGAGGTGCAGCAGGCGCGCCAGCTGTCGGCCTACCGCCGACTTGCCTGCACCCATCGGGCCAATCAGAAAAAGATTTTGTACAGACCGCTTCATTCGTCCTTCACAAAGAGGAAAGCCAACCCGAAGGTTGGCTTTCTTCAGTCAATAAATTACCGGCTAATCTTAGTAGATGCTGGAACCCTCTTCCAGGATTCGTGGCGTTACGAAGATCAGCAGCTCCGCTTTGTTGTTGATGCGCTGCTTCGAGCGGAACATTGCGCCGATGAACGGGATGTCACCGAGGTACGGTACCTTGCTGATTGTCTCACGACGCTCAGTTTCGTAGATACCACCGAGGACGACCGTCTGGCCATCAGCCACCAGCACCTGCGTTTCGACGGCGCGAGTATCGATACTCGGTACCGTGCCGCCCAGACCACCGGTCGAAATAATGTCACCGACGTTATCTTTGTGGACGCGCAGATCCATGATGATGTTGTTGTCCGGCGTAATTTGCGGCGTCACGTTCAGGCTCAGTACGGCTTTCTTGAACTGAATCGTGGTCGCGCCTGAAGAAGCCGACTGCTGGTACGGAATTTCCACACCCTGCTCGATGTTGGCTTCTTTCTGGTTTGCCGTGATCACGCGCGGTGTTGAAACGATCTCACCGCGACCTTCAGCTTCCAAAGCGGTCAGTTCCAGATCAACCAGGTAGTCGGATTCGAGTACCGCCAGCGAGAAACGACCCGCCGCATTCGCGATCGGTACGTTGACGTTGTAGCGGTTACCCAGCGTCGGAATTTGCACCGGGAAGATCGTGCCGTTGGCCGGATCGCCCAGGTTGTTGATCGCCGAGTTCACCATCGTGTCGGTGCCGTTGCCATTACCGGAGAGGAAAGTGCCACCGTTACCGGTGCCGCTTTCGTTGATCGCGGTTACACCCAGGCGAATACCCAGATCACGACTGAAGTCGTCATTCACGATCACGATGCGCGATTCGATGAGAACCTGCTTGATTGGAATATCCAGGGTACGAACCATGCGGCGAATGTTCTGCAGACGCTCGGCCGTGTCCTGTACCAGCAACGTGTTGGTACGATCGTCAACCGCGATGCTGCCACGCTCCGACAACAGCGAGTTGCCGCCGTCTGCGCTGATCAGCTCAGACAGGTCCGCTGCTTTCGCGTAGTTCACTTGCAGGAACTCAGAGTAGAGCGGTTCAAGTTCGCTGATCGCTTGTTTCGCTTCCAGATCGGCCGTCTCGCGCGCTGCGATTTCTTCGGCCGGAGCAACAATAATGACGTTGCCGTTCTGGCGCATGTCGAGACCTTTGGTAGTCATGACAATATCGAGTGCCTGATCCCAAGGAACGTTGCGCAGACGTAGCGTGACATTACCTTGGACCGTATCGGAAACCACGATGTTGCGGCCTGACGTTTCTGCTAACAGCTGCAATACCGCGCGCGTTTCGATGTCCTGGAAGTTCAGCGTCAAACGCTGGCCTTCGTATTCTTTAGAGTCCGAGAACAGGCTGGATTCTTCCACGTCCTCAGCCACCGGATTAATTTCGATCGCGAACTCATTGTCGGTTTGGTATGCAAGCTGCTCATACTTGCCTTCCGCCGAAATGACGATGCGCGTGTCGAGATTTGTGCGCAGCGTGTCGACCGTTGAAACCGGTGTCGCAAAATCCATCACGTCCAAACGACGCATCAGGTCTGCAGGCAAACCGGTGTCTTTAAAGACAGCAACAACCCGACCGCCTTCTTGGCGAATATCAACCGGCGTTGACGGATCAGTCAGACCAACGATGATTCGACCACCGCCATCGCGCGTGCGACGGAAGTCGACTTCTGTAATAGAGCGGCTGCCCACCGGTGCCGAACCAGAGCTTGCTCGAGACGACGCCGTAGCAGCAGCAGCGAACTGGGTGCTCTGTGCGCTGTAGTTGTCGCCATCGCCCAGCGTCACGATCACCGTGTTGCCGCTGCGGCGAGTTTCGTAGCTCACCATCGTATCCAGGTTCAATACCACGCGAGTACGGCCGTTGGCTTCCGCCGTCAGTACCGTATCCAGCGGTCCAAGATTGACGTCACGGCGACGTGACGACAAACCGAGCGCGGTATCCGGTAAATCAAGTGCGATGCGCGCCGGGTTCTCAATCGTGAACGCCAGCGGCTCCGGAGCCTGATCGGTCATAATCAGTTTCAGTTCTACCCGATCGCCGGGCAAGTTCTGCACCTGAATGTCCTGTAATCGGTTGCCGTCTTGCGCGTTCGCTACCGAGGCAGCAAACATCAGCAACAGTGCCTGTGACAGTGCGACCAGCTTTAAAGCTGCGCGACGGCCGACTGTCTGTTTCGTATTGAGCATCATTCCAATGTCTCCCAGTTCCATTCAGGCGTCAGTCGGAAAGACTGACAGCGGCATCTCGTTCAATAAAACCGCCAATCCCGTCAGAGATAATTTCAACTAAGCTGATTTCTGATTCCGAAATACCCGTGATCCGTCCATCGTTCTGCCCCATATAGTTTCCAGGTATTACGCGATGAATCAGGCCGTCGCTGGTTTGCACCAAGCCGTACATCGTCTCACCGAGGTACAGAGTGCCAACCATGCTTAAGGTATCGAGCGAGTAACTTTCCAAGTGTTCCTGTACCCGGTCCACGTCCGGACGAATTCCGCCGGCACCGCCAGCAGTGTTGATCTGCGGCGTGTCAGGTACAAACGGTGAGCGGACGCCCTCCGCATCGGCTACGTAAGTAAACGGCGCATACGTTTTGATCTCCGGTAGGGGATCAATAACGCCACCATCACGTGCCTTAATCGTATTGATGTATTCATCGAGGTCGTCGTTGTTGCCGCCACAGGCCGTCAAGCTGATGGAAACCAGCAGGGCCGCGGCAACATTGCGAATCGAAAGACGCGCATTCATGGTCACTCTACCTCCTCGTCGAGATAACGGTAGGTTTGTGCCGTTACCTCCATGCTCAAACTGTCATAGCCGTCCTGGCTTTCGGGCGTAATGGTGATGTTGTGCAACGTCACGATACGCGGTAGTGCGGCAATGCCGCTGACGAAATTTGCAATTTCGTGGTAACCACCAGACAGGCGAATCTTGATCGGCTTTTCAGCGTAGAAGTCTTTCGGTACTTCTGGCTGTGGCTCGAATAAACGTTCCTGCAAACCCGCGGCCAGGCCGGTCTGCGAAATGTCGACGATCAAGCTCGGAATCTCGGTTTCGCCCGGCAACTGACGCAGCATGGTGCCGAACGACTGCTCAATCTCCGCGAGCTGCTCTTTATAAGCGTCGTAATTAGCGGCTTTGCGCTGCTTGTTCTCAAAGGTCAGCTTCAGCGCGTCCTCATCTTCTTGCAAACGCACTAGCTCCGGATGCTTATCTTCGATAATCGTCCAGTACACGCCAAGGCCGACAACGGCGACGAATACGATAAAGATCACCGCCGCACGGAATACCAGCGGCCAGCGGCCGACATCGTTAATGTCTAAGTTTTGGAGGTCATCAACGAGGCTCATAGCAAGTCCTCCTCGTCATCGCCAGCCGTCTCTTGCTTCAAATTCACAATGAATTCGGCCTGACGTGAATTGCCGGCAGTGGTGGTCTCAACCCGATCGACTTCCGGTTGTGCCATCCACTCCGACGCGTCCATTTGACGCATCAAGGCAGACACACGTGTCGATGACTGCGCGACACCGCGAACTTCAACGCTGGTGCCGGTTTGTTTCATACCGGTGAGATAAACACCTTCCGGAAGCTGACGCGCCATCTCGTCAAAAAGATGCACGATTTCCGGACGGCTCTTCTGCAGCTGTTCGATGATTTCCATACGCGCCAGCAAGCGTTCTTTTTGGCGCTCTAAACCATCGATCTCTTCAATACTCTTATTGAGCTCTGCAATCTCATCGTTGAGGCGCTTAATCCGCAACTCTTGATTGTCGATCATCTGGTTGTAGACAAACATCGTTACCAGAACGGCACCAATCGCCGCGACAACGCCGCCGGCCATTGCGACACCGAAGTCGCGTTGGCGCTTCTTGCGTTCTTCCTCGCGCCATGGAAGTAGATTAATACGTGGCATTAGTCAAAGCTCCTCAGTGCGAGACCACACGCTGTTAACAGCGCGGTCGCATCTTTGTGAACCCCTTGCGACTTGGCTTTGGATGAAATCTTCATCTGCCCCAACGGATCACCGATCTCGGTGGGAATACCAACTCGGCTTGAAATCACATCGGCAATACCCGGAATGTTGGCGCAGCCGCCGCACACCAGAACCATGTCTGGCTGCTCACGACCACCGCCTGATGCCAGGTAGAACTGTAATGAACGACTCACCTGCTGAGTCATGTCATCGATAAACGGTTCGAGTACTTCCGGCTGATAGTTGGATGGCAAGCCGCCCTGCTTTTTGGCACGACCGGCATCTTCCATCGACAGCCCATAGGTACGCATGATTTCCTCGGTCAGCTGCTGGCCGCCGAAGTTGAAGTCACGCGTGTAAATCACTTTCAGATCCTGCAACACCGAGAACGTCGTGCTCGACGCACCGATGTCGACGACCGCGACCGACTGACCCATTCCGTTGTCCGGAATCTGGTGGCTCAAAAGCGCACAGGCATTTTCCAGTGCGAACGCTTCGACATCGACGACGTGCGTGGCGAGTCCAGCCGCGTTAACGGCCGCCTGGCGCTGCTCGACGTTATCGGTACGCGTCGCTACCAGCAGTACGTCCATCAGCTCCGGGTCTTTGTCGTTCGGACCCACGATTTCGTAGTCAAAGCTGACTTCTTCCATCGGGAATGGGATGTACTGGTCGGCCTGGATTTCGACCTGACCCTCGAGATCTCGCTCGGAGAGGCTCGACGGCATCTGAATGACTTTGGTGATGGCTGCGTCGCCACTGATAGCGACCGCAACATCCGTGGCTTTGGCCCCGGCCCGCTTGACCGCCCGGCGGATAGCCTCGCCGACCGCTTTGGCGTCGACGATTGCCTTCTCACTGACCGAGCTAGGGGGCGTGGGCTCTGCTGAATAGGATTCGACCCGATAGCGCTTTCCGCTCTGGGAAAGCTCAATCAGCTTGACCGACGATGTCGTGATATCGAGGCCCAACAGCGGTTGAGATTTTTTGCCGAAAAACACGTAAATTTCCTTCTAGGTCGGTAAGTTGCGGGCCAAATTTAAGCTTGGCCTGAGCAATTCGATTTAACTATATATCAACAAAATGTTAAATAAAACGTGACTGCGTTCACGATCCAACGAACCGTATGGTACTGCTCAGCTCAGCAGCATTCCGTGAACTGGGTCGTGCCTGAGGGGGCCGACTGCGTCTACCTGCCGATCTCCCCCAAAATCCGCCTGCCGGCGGCAAAAATCGGACCATAAATAGCCCCATTGCAGCCGCCGATTCCGAATCGCTATCATTCTCCCCTTGGGCGGTCTTTGTCCGTGACGAATGCCACGGAATTGCCACATTCGGGGCCTATAACAAACATCAGCCTAGCGAGGTATCGCCGAGGCGAAGCGGGTCGTTTTTGACCCTTTTGGGGCAAAACAGGCGGTATTGCGGCAAAACGGACGATCAAAACCATGAAAATCACTCCTAAATCCGGAGCAAACGGCTCTAAGCGCCGCGCGGCCCTTCGTTGGATCGTCGCGCTGGCCGGCGTGGGCGTTGTCGGTGGGGTTGCCGCTATCGCCGGTGTCATCGGCGCTTATTATTATGTGTCGCCCGCCCTGCCCGCAGCGGAGACCATTCGGGATATACCCCTGGAAGTGCCGCTTCGGATCTACACGCGTGATGGCCTGCTCATCGAAGAGATCGGTGAGCGGCGGCGTGTTCCGATCACCTATGACGAAGTACCTGATCACGTCGTCGAAGCCTTCATCGCCGCCGAAGACCAGCGCTTTTTTGTCCACCCCGGTATCGACTATCGCGGCGTCCTGCGCGCCTTTTCGCGATTCCTGATGACGGGCAACACGTCAGGCGGCGGTGGCAGTACGCTGACCCAACAGCTCGCGCGCAGTTATTTCCTATCGCTGGCTCCCAACCTCGATCGCAAGTTCAAGGAGGCCGCTTTGGCCGTGCGTATTGAAAGGGAGTTCACCAAAGAACAAATTATGGAGTTGTTCCTTAATAAGATGTTCTTTGGCCAGCGAGCTTATGGCGTTGCCGCTGCCGCACAAGTCTATTTCAACAAACCCCTTGAAGAATTATCGATTGCCGAAGCGGCAACCTTAGCCGGCGTGTTGCCGGCGCCGTCGCGATACAACCCGGTGACCAGCGCAGAGAAAGCCTTCAATCGTCGCGGTTATGTGCTGGGTCGCATGCGCGCGCTGGACTTCATCACCAATGATCAATACGCCGAGGCAATGGACGTGCCGATGGAGTCCACGCTGCATGGCGCCGCGATCGAAGTGCGTGCCCCGTACGTTGCAGAAATGGTGCGTCGCAACATGCTGAATCGATTCGGTGACGCCACCTATACCGATGGCTATCAGGTCGTCACGACCTTGGACTCCGAGCTGCAGGTCAGCTCCGACTACGCCATGCGAAATGGCTTACTGGAATTTACTCGTCGGCGCGGCTATCGCGGACCGTTGGCGAACCTGGCGTTGGCTGACGAGCAACTCGCAGCGCCGATCGACGAGTGGCCGGTCGAGGCTCGACAAGCACTGGATCGCTATGTACCCGGCGGATTGAACGCGGCGGTCGTCACCGCAGTGAACGACAACAACACGGTCGACATTCGACTGGCCAACGGTGATCGCGACACCATACCGTGGGCCGGCTTGTCGTGGGCGAAACCATTCATCGACCCGGAAACCACCGGCGCTGCTCCGGAAACCGCTGCAGATGTTCTTGCCCCCGCTGATCTGATCATCGTCATGCCGACGAACAAAGGAACGTGGGCGTTAGCGCAGGAACCACAGGCACAATCGGCCATCGTGTCGATGGACCCAGGTGACGGCGCCATCAGCAGCCTCTCCGGTGGTTTCGATTTTGTAGTCAGCAAATTCAACCGCGCGACACAGTCCGCGCGACAACCGGGCTCATCGTTTAAACCCTTCATTTATTCGGCCGCTTTGGAGCATGGCAATACGGCGGCGACGGTCATACTCGATGCGCCGGTGGTAATTCGATCGTCGGAACTCGAAGCGGTGTGGCGACCGATTAACTATTCCGGACGCTTTTACGGCCCGACACGGATGCGCGAGGCGCTGGTTCGCTCGATGAATCTGGTCTCCGTTCGCTTGCTGTTGTTTGAAACCGGCATTGGCAATGCGGTTCGTCACATTGAGCGATTTGGTTTCGGTGGTGCAGCACTACCGCGCAACGGTTCATTGGCACTCGGCGCAGGTGCGGCAAGTCCGCTTGATATGGTGCAAGGCTATGCGGTGTTCGCAAACGGTGGTTACGGTGTTCGACCGTATGTCGTTGAAGCGATCTACGACTCGACGGGTGAAGCCGTGTATCGCGCCGACCCAGCAATAGTCTGCGAAGCCTGTTTTGCCGATCCCGACGATGACGCGTTGCTGGGTTTCGGCGAAGAAGAAACACTCAACGAAGAGCAACGACTCAACCGCGAACACATGCTGAGCCTGATTGACTTTGATGACGTACAACGTGACGACGTCACGACCGCGCCGGAAATTTTTGAGCACATCAATGCCGCGCCACGCGTAATCAGCGAACAGAACGCGTTTTTGATTTCCGACATGATGCGCGATGTCATTCTACGCGGCACCGGCCGTCGCGCCATGGCGCTGGGTCGCCGCGACCTGTCTGGCAAGACCGGTACCTCGAACGACCAGCGCGACGCATGGTTTGGCGGCTTCAACGCCGACCTTGCTGCAGTAGTTTGGGTTGGCTATGACGAAGATAAGCCGCTCGGACCGGGTGAAGAAGGTTCGAAGACCGCACTACCGATTTGGATTGAATTCATGCGCAACGCATTGGACGGGGCCCCCGAACACCAGCTGCGCATGCCGGACGGCATGGTCAACGTGCGTATCGACCCGGTCACCGGATGCCCATCGCGCAATGGCATCTGGGAAGTCTTCCGCCAGGGTAATGAGCCGACCTGCGACGATGTCGAGGGCGATACCGACCCCTTTAACAACAGTGGCGCAATTGAGGAGCCGGTGTTCACGCAGCCCGACGCAGAAGGCGTTGCCGACGATGACGCCGAAGAAGAAGAGCCCGAAGACGAATCCCTGTTCTAGCTCGATGGCAAAACGACACCCCGTTGATGACGAACGCGCGCGGCAGTTACTGGCGCAAGAGACTGCCCGTATTGTGATCGATGCGGGTGTACGCGATTACGGAAAGGCCAAACTCAAGGCCGCTGAGCGGCTCGGCTTATCCACCCGCGGTGCACTACCGGGGAACAAAGAGATCGATGCCGCGATTGCCGAGCACTTAGAACTGTTTGGCGGCGATGAACATCACCAGCGACAGCACGATCTACGCACTTTGGCTATCGATGCGATGGAGCTACTACAACCGTTTGAACCGCGCCTGGTCGGCCCGGTGCTGGCAGGTACTGCGGATGAAAATTCAGCCATCAATCTGCACGTGTTTGCCGATAGCGCCGAAAGCGTTGCGTTGCATCTTGACGATCGAGGCGTGCGCACACGCTTGTACGAACGCAATCTAAAGCATCGACCCGGGCGCAATTCGCCGACCACCGTTTTTAGTGGTTATCAGTTTCGGTTCAACCACGAATACGTCGAGGCGACCGTGTTTCCGTTCGATGGTTTGCGCCAGGCGCCGATATCGCCGATAGACAATCGACCGATGCGGCGTGCGGATCGAAAAGACGTGGAAGCGTTATTAGCCGACGCCGGCTAAAGTCGCTCACCTAGTCGCGCGTGGCTAGCTGAGGCCCCTTCGGATTAGTCGCGACCGAAGAAGGCGCGAAACCCGCCCCCTTTCTTAGGCTCGCGCTTGTCGATCGGCACATAGTCACGTTCAGCCGGACCGGTGTACAGCTGACGCGGGCGGCTGATGCGACCACTGGGGTCCGAAATCATTTCACGCCAGTGTGCCGTCCAGCCCACTGAACGACCGATAGCAAACATGACCGTGAACATTGAAGTTGGAATACCCAACGCACGGTAAATGATGCCGGAATAGAAATCGACGTTGGGATAGAGATTCTTTTCTTTAAAGTAATCGTCGTTTAGCGCTACTTGCTCAAGCTCCAGCGCCAGATCAAACATCGGCGTGTCTTTGCGACCGAGCCTTGCCAACACTTTGTGGCACATCTCGCGAATGATCGTCGCGCGCGGATCGAAGTTCTTGTAGACGCGATGACCGAAACCCATCAGACGGAACGGGTCGTTCTTGTCTTTGGCTTTCTCAACGTATTTTCCAATCTGACTGGCGTCACCGATTTCCTCAAGCATGTTGAGAACGGCTTCGTTGGCACCGCCATGTGCCGGACCCCATAGTGCGGATATGCCCGCAGCGATCGCCGAGTAGGGATTCGCGCCGGAGCTGCCGGCCATGCGCACTGTCGACGTCGAACAGTTTTGTTCGTGATCAGCGTGCAGGATAAACAACAGGTCCAAGGCCTCAGCGGCCACCTCATCAATCTCATACGGCTCGGCGGGAACCGCGAACAACATGTGCAACAGGTTTTCGCAGTAGTTCAGCTCGTTCTTCGGATACATGAACGGCTGACCGACATTGTGCTTAAACGCCGCCGCCGCGATCGTTGGCAATTTCGCCAAAATGCGATGCGCAAAAATGTCGCGATGCTCCGGATTGCTGGAGTCCATTTCGTCGTGGTAGTACGCCGACATGGAACCAACCACCGCCGATAACTGTGCCATCGGATGTGCGTCGTAACGGAAGCCCTTAAAGAAGTTCAGCATGCCTTCGTTGAGCATCGTGTGACGACGAATCATCGTGTCGAAATGCTCAAGCTCATCGGCCGTCGGCAATTCACCGTGCAACAACAGATACGATACTTCGAGGAAGTTTGAGCTCGCCGCTAACTGTTCGACCGGGTAGCCGCGATACATGAGAATGCCTTTCTCACCGTCAATATAGGTGATGTCCGATTCGCAGCTACCGGTGGCAACGAATCCCGGGTCGTAGGTGAATACGCCCTGCTCGCGATACAGCTTGCCGATGTCGATAACATCCGGCCCTACTGTGCCGCTGCGTGTGGGGAGTTCGCTTTCTTTGCCGTCGGGGCTGGTAAGACGGTAGGCATCCGTGGTCATACGCTTCCTCTTGCGTTCCTCATGGAACGATTGTTGGTCTCTTCGGTAACCCAACGAGCATACCAAAGCTCCGCCGAAGACCGGCGGCGAACTTCACATTGTTGACTAAAGCCCAGGCCTAGTCGGCCCGACGGCTTAATTCATTCCGTACTTGCGACGGAATTTGTCGACGCGACCGCCACTATCGACGATCTTTTGCTTGCCCGTATAGAAAGGGTGACATGAAGAGCACACCTCAACCGTCAGGTCTTCACCCAGGGTTGAACGCGTATCAAACTCGTTGCCGCAACTACATGTCACTTTGATGTCGCTGTAGTTGGGATGAACTTCGGCTTTCATTGGTGTCTCTCCGGCATGCGCCCAGCGGCGCAAAAAGGGCGCGTAATATAAACGCATGCCGCATTCGCCGCAAGCCCCGCCGCCACATAGCCGCGGAACTCGCCGGAAGGCCGTATTTTTATCCACAGATCCTGTGGATAACTCTGTGGAAGAAAATTGAGTGGATCACCTAAGGTGCGGATTTTCAAAGAAGCCCGCTAATTTGCTTATTTTGTGTCCAATTTGGTATTTATATGTTTTTCAAGCACTTACCGCTCACTCTGTAGATGCAAATTTAGGAAAAGCGTCTGTAGCACTGATTCTTGAAGCATCCGCCGAGTCTTGTGCATAAACCGCCTCCACAGCCCTATGGCAAAAACGCCGCGGTAAGCTCGTTGAGAAACTGTCTTCCGCGCGCAGTCGGTCGCCAATTTCCGCTTTGAGAGCGCTCAATCCAACCGTTTTCGACACATCCGGCCATTTTTTCCGCAAACGCGACCGTCGGTATTCCGGTCCTCTGAACAAATAGCGACTCGTCAAAACCGGCGTTTAGACGCAGAGCATTGAGCATGAACTCGAATATCCGGTCATTGGGATCATCGACCGTGGTCTTTGTCACGTCGCTGCCCGCCTCCGCCGCGTCCATATACGCCCGTGGATTGGCCGGTTTGGCGGTTCGCTGAATACCTTCATTGCCGCTGAGCTTGCCATGGGCGCCAGCACCGACGGCGACGTAATCGCCAAACGTCCAGTAGTTAAGATTGTGACGACATTGCCTCCCCGCCTTTGCATAGGCGGACACCTCATATTGCTCATACCCAGCATCACTGAGTACGGTTTGGCCAGCCTGTTGGATTTCCCAGGCCTTGTCATTGTCGGGAAGCCCTGCGGGCGGTTTGGCGAAGAACCCGGTATTTTCTTCGAGCGTGAGCTGATACCAAGACAGGTGAACGGTATCGAGCGCAATCGCCGCGCGCAGGTCCTCAACCGCCGCTTCAACCGACTGGTTCGGCAACCCGTACATAATGTCCAAGTTGATGTTGTCGAAGCCCGCATCCCTCGCTGCAGCGACCGTACGCTCAATATCCTCAACCGAATGCAGGCGCCCTAACGTCTTTAGCGCATCCGCGGAGAAACTCTGTGCGCCTATGGATAAACGATTAACACCCGCCTCGCGAAACCCTTTCGGATCGGAGCTCTCAACGGTACCTGGATTCGCCTCCAACGTGATTTCGGCGTCATCCGATAACTGAAATTCCTCGCGAATGGTCGCGATCACACGACCGATTTCCTCCGGTGGAAACAAGCTGGGTGTGCCGCCGCCAAAAAACACACTAACGATTTCACGTTTGCCCACGTGTTTCGACTCGTGCTTTAGATCTGCGATAAGCGCATCGACATAGCGCGAGTACGGCGTGTCGTCCGGCGCACGATGCGAGTTGAAATCGCAGTAGGGACACTTGCGCACACACCACGGCATATGAACGTAGATCGCTAACGGAACGTTGTTGAGACGTGTGTCGACACGCACCATTGTGAAGTAGATGCGTAGCGCGAAGAAAACGAAGATAGCAATAGCGAACGACCAGCAAACAACCAGTGCGAACCACTCCACGCCGGGACCAACCTGCTTGAAGTGCACCAAGACGCGGTACACAACCTCGAATACCGGACCGAACACCAGCAATATCCAAATCTCCGATCGCACGACAGCGGCCGCTGCGAAACAGCTCCATAGTGTTGGTACCGGAGACTCTTTTGCCGGCTCGTTGGTTGCCGGGGCGATCATGCAAGCAACGTCACGAGCTTACGCAACGCCTGACCACGGTGACTACGCGCATTCTTTTCTTCGGCGCTGAGCTCGGCCGATGCTTGACCGGACTGCTCATCGAGAAACACCGGGTCATAGCCAAACCCGCCGTCGCCTTGGCGCGCATGCAGAATACGGCCGCGCCATTCCCCGGTCGCGATCAGCGGTTCTGCCTCGGCAGACTCGACAAAACACGCAACACAGTGAAACGCTGCGCCGCGATCTTCATCCATCACGCCGTCGAGTTCTTTAAGCAGCAAATCGATATTGTCGTCGTCGCCGGCACCTTCACCCGCGTACCGCGCGGAGTACACGCCCGGTCGCCCGTCTAATGCATCGACCGCCAGCCCGGAATCATCCGCAATCGCTGGCAGGCCGGTTGCTAATGCAGCATGGCGCGCTTTGATAATGGCGTTGGCAACGAACGTGTCGCCGTCCTCGACCGCCTCGGTGACGTTGAAGTCGGACTGTGGCACGACCTCGATGTTAAGCGGCTCGAGCAGCCGCGCGATTTCTTTGAGTTTGCCGCGATTGCCACTGGCCATGACAATTTTTGGCGGCGAGTTGATCGGCACAACTACTGTCCCAACGCCGCGTCCTGCGCTTCGATAATCTCGTCGATACCTTTCTTGGCAAGCGCCAACATAGCGTCGAGATCGTCCTGAGAAAAAGCGTGGCCCTCGGCGGTACCCTGAACTTCGATAAACCGACCGGCTTCGTTCATCACCACATTCATGTCAGTTTCGGCCTCGGAGTCTTCCGCATAATCGAGATCGAGCACCGGCGTACCGCGATACACGCCCACCGAAATGGCAGCGATCCGCCCATGAATTGGATTGCTCTTCAGTACTTTTTTCTCGACCAAGCGGGACAAGGCCATCGACATCGCGACGTAGGCGCCGCTGATCGATGCGGTACGTGTGCCACCATCGGCCTGAATGACATCGCAGTCGAGCGTCACGGTTTTTTCGCCGAGCGCTTCGAGATCGACCACCGCGCGCAAGGACCGGCCGATCAGCCGCTGAATTTCTAACGTGCGACCACCTTGTTTGCCGCGCGCTGCTTCGCGTGACGAACGGGTATGCGTAGCTCGCGGCAGCATGCCGTACTCGCCGGTGACCCAGCCGGTGCCGTTACCGCGCATCCATGGCGGTACGCGCTGCTCAACACTGGCGGTGCACAGCACCCGAGTATCACCGAATTCAGCAAGCACACTGCCTTCTGCATGTTTAGTGAAGTCCGGTGTAAACCGCACTTCGCGCATTTGATCAGGTTCGCGACCGCTGGGGCGCATAAGGTCTCCTCAGGTGCCCTTCCACTTCAGCGCCGTACCGGTCGTATTGTCGCTGTGAGGGGAATTGGCATTCAATGCCTGAATGCTGAGTGCTTTGAGCGCATCAGCAAGATTGGTGCTATCAGCACGGCCGATTTGCGCCACGTCATCGTCGGCAAGCCCCGACCAAAGACCATCAGAGCAGGCCAGCAACACGTCGCCCGCCTCCAAGCGTTTCATGCTGGTGATGCTCATATCCGGCACCGGCGCATCGCCGCCGATACAACATTCGACAAAGTTGCGCATTGGATGGTCCTGCGCTTCCTCCTCAGAAATGGCGCCTTCTTGAATCAGTACTTCAACATGCGAGTGATCACGCGAGCGCGCCAGTACTTTGCCATTACGAATTTGATATATGCGGCTATCGCCGATGTGCGCCCAAAACGCGCCATCTTCCTGAATTAGGCAAATGGCGCAGGTGGCGCGCGGGCGGAAATCCACCGCCACGTCGCGGCCCAGATTCACCACCGCATCGTGGGCGCGCGACAACGCCATATATAAGAATCCCTGCGGGTCGAGTACCGGCAGCGTGGAATCCATGAACAGTTCCTGCACGGTCTTCAGACCCGTCTCAGCGGCGCTGGCGCCGTCTGAATGGCCGCCCATACCGTCAAACACCAGCATGATCGCCGCATCGTCCGCGACCACGACCGCGGCCCGGTCCTGGTTATCGGACCGGTCACCGAGCGCGGAGACCTTGGCGTATTCGATATTCATGGGATTTCGCAGGCTGTGTATACCGGTTCTGGGGCGTGAGTGCATCATGACACAACGTTTGAGTAAACTGTGGCAGCTCAATTGAGTGAACCAGGCCACGAAATTACTGAGGAGCCCATCGCCGATGCTACGGAGCATGACCGGGTTTGCCCGCGAAATCGCGGAAACCGCGCAAGGCACGCTGAGTTGCGAGCTGCGTGCCGTCAATCATCGCTACTTGGACGTGCAGTTTCGTCTGCCCGACGAGTTGCGCCCCCTTGAGGCAGATTTGCGCGCTCAGATTGCTGGCCACATGCGACGCGGCAAGGTTGAGTGCGGTCTCTACTTTCGACGCGATAAAATTACCGATTCCGATATGCAGGTGAATCAAGACCTGGTGAAGCTGATCAGTCAGCGAGCCGGAGAGGTTGCTGACACGCTCGGCGCAACCACACCTGCCAGTCCTATCGACGTACTGCGCTGGCCGGGCGTGATGAGCGAAACGGAAATTGATGCGGAGCCATTGGTCGCCGCCGCCGGCGAAGTACTGGGCCGCGCGCTGAGTGCGATTACCGAGATGCGCTCGGCAGAGGGCGAACGTCTGCAGGCGCTAATCGAAGCGCGCTGTGACGACATCGGTCGCATTGCCGCTGACGTGCGGCAGCGAATGCCGGACGTACTCGACGCGGCGCATAAACGGCAACGCGAACGGCTGGAACGAATCAGTGTGGATGCGGATGAAGGGCGCCTGGAAACCGAGCTAGCGCTTCTCGCGCAGAAACTCGATGTCGACGAAGAACTGGATCGACTCGATAGTCATCTTAAAGAGATCGCCGATACCTTGACCCGCGATGAATCCGTCGGGCGGCGGCTGGACTTTCTGATGCAGGAACTCAATCGCGAAGCGAATACGCTAGGTTCGAAATCTGCTGATGCAGAAACCACCAAGGCCGCGGTTGAACTCAAAGTGCTGATCGAACAGATGCGCGAACAAATTCAAAACGTCGAATAGCCATGCAGAACGCAGCATCACAACGACACCTATATGTATTGGCTGCGCCCTCGGGCGCCGGCAAAACAACGTTAGTGCACGCGCTGGTCGCGGCGAAACCGGACTTACGTTTTTCGATTTCGTATACGACTCGACCGCAGCGCAGCAACGAGGCCGACGGTTCAGATTATTTCTTCGTCACGGAAGAGCGCTTTCATGAACTGCGAGAGCAGGGCGAGCTGTTGGAGTGGGCGACCGTATTCGACAACCTCTACGCCACCAGTCGGTCGCAGGTCGAACAACACCTGGCAGACGGTCACGATGTCCTGCTCGAGATCGACTGGCAGGGTGCCCAGCAAGTGCGCGAATCGATGCCCGAATGCATCTCGATCTTTATCCTGCCGCCGTCGCGGGATGAGCTGGAGCGCCGGCTTCGGTCCCGCCGCACCGACTCCGACGAAGTGATCGCTCGCCGCCTGCGCGACGCGCTGTCGGACATGGGGCACTGGGATGAATTCGATTACGTCGTCATCAATGACAATCTCGATCACGCGCTGGGCGAGGTCCAGGCGATCATGGCGGGCGAGGGCGCAGCTCAGGCGACCGACAGTCCGGAAATGCTGGCCAGAGTCCGCGAAATCATTGGCTTATAACTTTTTATCATAAGGGCTGGAATCCGCCGCCCGAAGCCGGTATCGTGCGCCGCTCTTTCCAGAAAGCTCGTTTAAGGACCTAAGGCAATGGCTCGAATTACGGTTGAAGACTGCCTCGACAACATCCCGAACATTTTCGAAATGGTGCTGGTCGCTGCAAAGCGCTCGCGTCGCATTGCCCATGGTGCGGAGCCGATGGTCGAGCTGGAAAACGACAAGCCGACGGTCGTCGCGCTGCGCGAGATCGCCGAAGGTCACGTCACGCCGGCCATCCTTGAAGAAATCGAGCAGCCACCGGCCGAAGATTTCATGCAGGCCGAAGCCGCAGCTGAAGAGTTGCTGCCGCCGGTGCGCGGAATCTCTATCGGCGACTAGTCGCGATTTTCGATTCTTAAGATTCCTCGACGTAGCGCCGCAGTGTCGATACGTGCATGTATCCTCGACCTAGATAAGTGTCGACCAGAACCCATTCGCTTTCCTCGGTTCCGTTTCTGACCGCGACGCCTTCAGCGATAGCTCCAAGTTTGGGTGCGGATATTGAGGGTTTGGTTCTTAAGTTGGCACCGCCGTTCGCGGTCACCACGTAAACCCGTTCGATAACGTCCAAATCACAGGCGGCGCCGAACCGCTTGTCACCCAAGTAAGCCTTGATCTCTACATAGCCATGGTAGTGACGTGCCGAATACGCACAATTAAATGATGAGAGCGTTGCCTGCACCTTGTCTTTTGATACTCGGGCTCGAGCCGCATTGATTAACACCATTGCGATGTAGGTATCTGCGCGCTCGGGCGAATACTTAGACGGCGTGCCGCAGGAAAAATCTTCTAGAAAGGACTCCAGCGGAGCCTTGTCGGTTTCGAACCGCATTCTTTCGAACATGTCCTCCACTGAACCGCAGGCAACCGAAACTCCCGGTACAAGAAACAGCGCACCAACCAACACTATCCATTTAGTCATAGCTAGGAATCACTCCTGTCTTGGTTTACGAACCGAGCATTCTCTTAGCGCTTCGCCTCACACCCTTGAAGATAATACTGCTGCAACTCTGTGTTGCTCGGGTATAAACCACGCGCGTAGTTGCCGGCAATTTCACATTCGTAAATCGTAATGTGTATTTTGGGTTCGAACTCGCGCCAATAGGAGGCCTGCTCAGGATCGATCGGCAGACCGTAATAACCCTGTTCGTAGGCGTGGGCCAACAGATATTGCCAGTACGTCATCCCCGCGTTAGCAGCAAGGAAATAGAGCTCCAGAGCACGCGCCTCATCTTTCTCGGTACCCGAGCCAATGGCATGCGCCCAACCTACCTTTCCCGCGGCGTAGGCGCTTCCCGCGTCGGCCTCTTTTTGCAACGCTAAGAACCCTTCACGTTGAAGTTCGGCGTCGTCGGTGTTGAACACCTTAATGGACGCCAACACATGTGCCGAATTGGCATGTCCGGCGCGTGCCGGGCTTTCGAGAATCGCGATGGCCTTACTAACGTCTTTTTCGGTGCCACGACCTGTCAGGTAACACTGGGCCATTTGCATGGCTGTTTGGTTGCGCAACCAGCCACTGGGCAATATCGAATCGACACCTTCCGACGAATTCAAGGATTCAAAGAATCGGTCCAAATCCTCCTTCGCGTAGGACTCAAAAACTTGGTAGTCGACCGCTGACAATGATTCGAACTCGGCCAGCAGATCACAAACCTCATCAGCATCCATTTGCGAGAAGCCGACGGCGGGCACGGTACCGAAAACCAGGACAAGCATGGCGCCCATAACGCAAACGGTCCGTCTGTCGCTGGAGCAATCGCCCCGGCGTGGTCGCAGGTTCATTCGTTGGCTGCCGCTTTCGGCGGGCTGACTTTGAGTCCAAACAAAACCAGAACACCCGCCACCACGCCTTGCCCTGCGGCAATCAGCGGCACCAAGATCAAGCCGATCAAGAGCTCCCATTCTCCGTAACCAAAAGCACTGATCAACGCACCCAGTGCAAACAGCGGTCCCATGATCACAAGGACACCGATAAACCATCCGCGCCACACCAGTTTGAACAGTTCCGAGCTGGCGATTTGTCCCGAGCTGGTTGGAATACTCATCGAATTCTCTGTTGTCATAGATTTAATGTAACGAACGAGAAAGCATTCTCAATTACGTCGATGGCTGACGCGGTCGACGCTTTCCTGCCCGCTTGTAGTTGCGTTGGTACTCTCGCCGTTGCTTGGTCACTTCATACAAGACAATGCCCGACGTCGTGCCGAGATTCAGGCTCTCAATCATTCCAAACATTGGAATGCTTATGCACATGTCACTTCGCTCGACTGCCAAATCGCTGATTCCGCGCGACTCATTGCCAAACCAGACCGCAAGCTTGGTATACACCGTGTAGTCAACATCATCCAAAAGCTCATTGCGATGACCTTTGACGTGAGGTGAGGTCACGACGGAAACCACGCGGTTTTTTTCCAGGTGCTGTAAACACTCTTCCGTACTATCGAACCGTTTGACGAAGCTCCATTTCACCGCCGATACGGATGTCTTTGATAGGGCCTTGCGTTCTCGCATCTCCTGCCAATCGTCCGGGAGGGCGCGGCGAGGATCAACGACGTAGGTTTTCTCAACGCCGAGTGCGTTTACGTTTCGAATCACGGTACCGATGTTTTTGATATCGGCAGGATCTTCGATCACCGCGATCAGATTTTTGCAGCGATACTCGCGAATCTCATCGGCGCGCCGGCGCACCGAGGCTTTCTGGGGCTTCTCTTCGTCCATCGTCGAAACTCGGCCTCCAACCTAAGAAGTAAGAACGACTCTGTCCGCATCAATCAACGCTTGAGCTACATCGGGTTCCAAAAACTTTCCCTAACCAACGTTCACGAAACACTAAGGCCGATTACCGCACCAAATGCCAGTTAACCTGTCGACCGGCCAGGTAGTGCACGTCTTCGCCATCAAAGCAGGCGCTTTGCTCAAGCTTGATGTTCACCAGCTGATCGCCCCATTCCGGTACCGGCGTTTTGATGCTGCCCTCGATCGCGTGGCAGGTATTGGCATAGAGTTTCCAATCCCCTTGCACGGGAGTGCCATCCTGATCGTCCCACATGCCGATGGTCGGCCCCGGTGCGTGCCCGAAGAAGCCGATCGCATGTGTGTACACGCTACAAATCACATCGTTCTTGTCGCAATGAGCACGGGTCGCGTCGAGTATTTCATTGCCGGTACGGCCGGCAACAAATTCGCTGGTTAACCAATCCTGCCAGCGGTTGCCCACCTTAAACGCATCCACAAGACCCTGGGGAATGTCGGTTTCGCCGAGCTTCGGCACGTAGGCCATCTCTTGCGTATCGGTGCATAGCCGCAAATAGCAAATGCCGACATCGGTATGCAGCACATCGCCGGCTTGAATCACGCCGCTGACACCACAGAACGGCGTGTCACTTTCGCACTCTTCGCCAGGACGTTGCGCATTGACGTACGGCATAAACCAGGCGGGCAGGCCGAGTTCGACAAATCGCTCGCGCAAGTACCAGGCAACGTCATCGGTCGTGGTGACGCCCGGGGTAATGACGCGACTCGAAAACCCTTCGGCAATCACGCTGCGTGCGATGCTCACCGTGTGCGCGAAGGTTTCCATCTCGTTTTGCGTGCGGGTCTCGGCCCATCGCACCACTAGGTCTTTGGCCGGCACCAGTCGCTCAATGTAGTCTTCTGGAAGTACGTCGACCAAGCGTTGATGCAGTGCGTGGCTGAGACCGTCCGCGACCGGCCAATGGCGCGATACGTTGATGCCGATACGCTCTGGGTCTAGCGAAACGATCAACTCGCCAAGCGCCACCCATTGATCTTCGAGATCACCACCTTCCCAGGCCGACTCATACGGATCGCCGAGCGGATACCGATTGACGGTTAAGCGGTCAACACCGTCGTCGGTACGATGAAACACCAGCATCGTGGTGCGGCGTGCTGCAAACGTTGGTTGCGGCACCAAAGAAAAGTAGATCGGGTCTTCGGCGTACTCACGGTTGAGCACCAACCACATGTCGAGGTTGGTTTCTTCCATGAGCGCCGGAAGCAACGTCTCGAATCGCTCCTTCAGATGCTGGTTTTCGACCGCAGGCCGGTCCCGGTAGTCCAAAATCGCGTAAGGCCCCTCAACTTCACGTCCTTGATCCTGGGCAAGGGACGCTTGGGCGGGGAACAGCAGGCAGGCGAGAACGGCGAACTTACGCATAGGAGCGCTCCTGGTCTTTTTCTAATTGTAGATAGTCTGAACGAATGTAGGGCGACCGCCAAGGTGTTCCGTCGTTCCAAATGCGGCAGGTAAATACGCGTTCGATAACTGGTACATTGATACAATCTTATTCAAAGGGGCCTTGGGCGATGCCAACACCGGATCAGCTATTTGGATGGGCGGGTCAAGCCGCGATGTTGGGTTGGCTGATTCTGCTGCTGCTACCCCGGCGGTGGTCGTGGTTACTGGCGGTGCCGCGCTACATCATTCCGTTTGGGCTTTCGCTGTTATACGCCGGCCTGGTCATGGTGCATTTCTTTGGCATTGAAGGCGGTGGCTACGGGTCGCTCGATCAGGTGCGCGCGCTGTTCACAAAAGATGAGATGCTGCTCGCTGGCTGGGTGCACTATCTCGCCTTCGATCTCTTTATCGGCGGTTGGATTGCGGTCAAGGCCGACGAGCTTGGCATCAGTCGAATCGTGCAAGCGCCGATACTGCTCGCCACGTTCATGTTCGGCCCGGTCGGCCTGGCGCTATTCCTGGCTATGCGTACCGGTTACTTCAGCCGGCCCTCCGCCGAATCCGCAGGTGCGGCGGCATGAATCGAATGCAGCCGCTCGGCATCGCCCCACTGTTCGAAGGGCTCGACAACGATTACATCACCCGACTGTATATGTCGCTGGCGATGCTCATGCTTGCCGCTGTGGTGGTATTCAGTCCGGCGATGGTTTTCGATCCGCGCATACTCGACAGCGCGCCGGTGTGGATAAAATCGCAGAAATTCAATGTGTCGCTGGCGGTGCACGCGTTGACGTTAGCGGTACTCGTACAACTGGTACCGCGCAGCGTTCGTACCGGCTGGGCGATCACGATCTTCAGCTATCTGACCGCCGGCGCAATCATCTACGAGTTTGCTTACATTGCGATTCAAGCGGCGCGGGCACGTCGGTCACACTTCAATTTTGACACCCAGCTTGAAGCTTTGATGTACGCACTGATGGGCGTCGGTGCCGTACTGCTCGTTCTGGTCGCACTGGTTCTGGCCATTCAAATTTGGCGCAAGGGGGATCGATCGCGCCAGGGTCTTTGGCTCGGTTCGATGGTCGGTTTGTCGCTTGGCTTCGTCGCCACCATGGTCATGGCGGGCTACATGTCAAACACCAGCCGCTATGTCGGTTCCTCACTCGAAGGCGGTGGTGCGGTCATCCAGTTTCTCGGCTGGAGCCTGGAGTATGGTGACTATCGACCGGCGCATTTCGTCAGCCTGCATTTAATGCAGACCGTGCCGTTTGCCGGATGGCTCGCCGATCGCAAAGGTTGGAACACAAAAGGTGTGGTATTCGGTGTCGCTGCAGCGCAGCTGGCACTGGCAATTTTCTTATTCTTACAGGCCAAAGCGGGGCAGCCGATCTGGTCGGTTTGACGTGCCGACCCGGGCGGCTGCTTTCTTGCGCAAAGTGGGTATTATCAAGGCATGGACTATGCCGCAGCACTACTCGCTAAACTGCCCGGCGCGCCGAAGCGCGATTTTGGGCTGCGACGGCTGGTGGACACGCTCGAGGGCTACCTGTCGGGCGAACAAATCGCCTCGATCATGGATGCCTACGAATTCGGCGCAGCGGCCCACGAAGGCCAAACACGCAAATCCGGCGAACCCTACATCACGCATCCGGTGGCGGTAGCGCAGGAACTCGCCGACATGCATATGGATTCGCAGGGGATTGAAGCCGCGATTCTGCATGATGTGGTCGAAGACACCAGCGCGACACTCGAAGACATCGAAAGTAAGTTTGGTGACGAGGTCGCGCTGCTGGTCGACGGCGTCTCTAAACTGGACCAGATTCAGTTTCGCTCTCGCGCCGAGGCTCAGGCAGAGAGTTTCCGCAAGATGATGCTGGCGATGATCGAGGATATTCGAGTGATCCTGGTCAAACTCGCCGATCGACTACACAACATGCAGACGCTGGAATCGATGCCCAGCGAAAAGCGCAAACGAATTGCTCGGGAAACACTCGATATCTACGCGCCGATCGCAAACCGCTTAGGCATCAACCGCTTCAAGGTCGAACTCGAAGATCTTGGCTTTCGCTACCTGCATCCGTTTCGTTATCGCGTGCTCGACAAAGCACTCAAGCGAGCGAAGGGTAGTCAACGCCAAATCGTGAAGAAGATTTCCGAGCAGCTCGGCGCGGCACTCGGCGAAGAGGGCATCGAGGCCGACATCATCGGTCGCGAAAAACACCTGTACAGCATCTACCGCAAAATGGCGGAGAAGAAACGCACGCTGTCCGATGTTGTCGACGTGTACGGCTTTCGTCTGATCGTCGACGATGTGAGTGCCTGCTATCGGGCACTGGGTCTGGTACACAGTCTGTACAAGCCGATGCCAGGCCGCTTTAAAGATTACATTGCGATCCCGCGCATCAACGGTTATCAGTCACTGCACACGACCTTGTTTGGTCCGAAGGGATTGCCGCTGGAGGTACAGATTCGTACCCACGAAATGGATCGGGTGGCCGAATCCGGCGTGGCATCGCACTGGCAGTACAAGGCTGACGAAAAATCGGACGCGACCCCGCAACGTCGTGCTCGTGAGTGGTTATCGAATCTTGCCGAACTGCAGCAGACCGGTACGTCAGAAGAATTCTTAGAAAGCGTCAAGGTCGACCTGTTTCCCGACAAGATCTACGTGTTCACACCGAAGGGCGACATCATGCCGCTGCCGAAAGGCGCCACCACGGTCGATTTCGCCTACGCCGTACATACCGATATCGGCAATCGCTGTATCTCTGCGAAGGTGGATCGCACCTTGGTCCCACTACGCACACCATTAACCAACGGCCAAACCGTGGAAATCAAAACCGCGCGCGGCGGCAAGCCGAATCCGAACTGGCTCAGCTTCGTGCGCACCGCAAAGGCGCGTACCGCGATACGTCATTACATGAAGACGATGCGATCGACCGAATCCGTCGATCTCGGCAAGCGTCTGCTCGACCAGGCGCTAAAAGACCTAGGCTCCTCGTTGCGTAAAGTCGGCAAAGTACGAATGAAAGCGGCGCTCGACGAACTTGGGCTAAACAACACCACCGAGTTGTTCAGTCAGATCGGTCTTGGCGAACGCCTGGCACCGCTCACCGCACGGTTCTTGTCCGGCGTATCCGAAGAGGGTGACGCCAGCACAGATTCCGCCAACCTGGTGATCGCCGGCACCGAGGGCATGGTGGTGAGCTACGCACGCTGCTGTTATCCGATCCCCGGCGACGACGTGATGGGTTACCTGAGTTCCGGTCGTGGCGTGGTGATTCATCGCAATGATTGCGGCAACCTTACGACGTTTCGAAAGCAGCCGGAAAAATGGCTCACAGTCGGCTGGGAAGACGATGTCGATCTCGAATTTACCAGCCAAATCGCCGTGGAAACGCAGAACAAGCCCGGGTCGCTGGCGGAGGTCGCCGCGACGATTGCTGATGCCGGCTCGAACATCGAGCAGGTGTCGGTACAAAGTCGTCATGACGACTGTTCGATCCTGTCATTCCAGCTACAAGTACGCGACCGACAACATCTCGCACATATTTTGCGTGAGGTGAAAAAGATGTCCAACGTCATCAAAGTTATGCGAGAGTTCGCATAGCTTCGAAATGACGTACGCGTGACGGGGAAATTCTACGATGAGCAAACAAACCATTCACAGTGACGCCGCGCCGGCGGCGGTTGGCCCGTATTCGCAGGCCGTTCGAACCGGCGACCTGGTATTTCTATCCGGACAGATTCCACTGGATCCATCGACCGGCGCATTGGTCGAAGGTGACTTCGAGGCGCGTGCGCGACAGGTCTTCGAGAACCTGAAAGCGGTCGCGGAAGCATCCGGCGGCAGTCTCAATGACGCGGTCAAGCTCACGCTGTTTCTGACCGACCTTTCGAACTTCGGCATCGTGAATTCGGTAATGCAGGAGTATCTCGATGAGCCGTACCCGGCGCGCGCCACCATCGGCGTAGCGGCATTGCCGCTGGGCGCCGACGTCGAAGCCGACGCCATTTTGTCTGTGTAATGTGTCGTCGTAACGAGGGCTAAGGCACTCCGAGCTTCACTTGTCTGAGAACGCTCCCAACTTATCGTCTCCACTCACCGTGCTGACGGGCGTCGGCCCCGCGTTGGCGGAAAAGTTAGAACGGCTGCGATTGTTTCAGGTCGAAGACCTGCTGTTTTTGCTGCCGCTGCGCTACGAAGACCGCACCCAGCTAGTGCCGTTGGCCGCCCTGATCGCGGGGCAACGCTGTTTGGTGTCGGGCGAGGTCCTGACCGCCGAGGTTTCGTTCCGCGGACGACGCAACCTCATCGTCTATCTTGGCGACGGCACTGCCGATGTGACGCTGCGTTTCTTTCACTTCTCGCGCCAACAACAAGCGCAGTTCAAACCCGGCGTTCGCGTGACTTGTTTCGGCGATGTTCGCAAAGGTCGTGGCGGCTTTGAGATGATTCATCCGGAGTATCGGATTCTTCGCGCCGATCAGGAATCGGCGACCAATGAGTCGCTCACCGCGATCTACCCAGCGACCGAAGGCGTTCAGCAGGGGCGCCTGCGCAACCTCACCGACCAAGCACTCGCGATGATGGCGCGGCAACCGCCAACGGAGTTATTGCCCGACGGCATACTTGCCGAGCTAGAGCTGCCGTCACTGGCCGATGCGATCCGTTATCTGCATCGACCGCCACCGGATGCTGACGTTGAGGCCATGATGGCGGGACGCCATCCCTGCCAGTCGCGACTCGCGTTCGAAGAGCTGCTCGCGCATTACCTCAGCTTGAGAAATCTGCGCCGACTGGCTGAATCGGAAGCGGCGCTGCCGTTGAGTGCCGGCGACGAGCTGGTGTCACAGTTCCTGGACGATCTGCCGTTCGAGCTCACCGGTGCACAACAACGCGTGGTCAGCGAAATCGAACATGACCTGGCGCGCCCGCATCCGATGATGCGACTGATTCAAGGTGACGTTGGCTCTGGTAAGACGGTGGTCGCCGCTTTGGCATGCCTGCGCGCGATCGGCTCGAACGTGCAGGTCGCGATCATGGCGCCGACCGAACTATTAGCGGAGCAACACTTTCGAAGTTTCAGCGACTGGCTCAATCCGCTGGGTATTGAGCCGGCGTGGTTATCCGGCAGCCAGACTGCCGCGCAACGCCGTGAATCTCTGGCGCGAATTGAAAGCGGCGATGCGAGCATCACCATCGGCACGCATGCGTTGTTTCAGGACGGCGTGAATTTTCACAAACTCGCGCTGGTCGTCATCGACGAACAACATCGCTTCGGTGTCCATCAACGGGTTGCGCTGCGTGACAAGGGCGTCTCCGAGCACGGTTACCCACATCAGTTGGTGATGACCGCAACGCCGATTCCACGCACCCTGGCGATGGCCGCTTACGCCGATCTGGACACGTCCATTATTGACGAGCTACCGCCCGGACGTCAGCCGATTCAAACAGTGGCGTTACCGGAAACACGCCGCGACGAAGTGGTTGAACGGGTACGCTCCGCCTGCGCCAGCGGGCAGCAAGCCTACTGGGTGTGTCCGTTGATCGACGAGTCGGAAGTCCTCGACTACGAGGCCGCAGAAGAGAGTTACAAATTTCTTTCCGCTGCCTTGCCTGATGTACGTGTCGGTTTGGTCCACGGACGGATGAAATCGCGTGAAAAAGAACGCGGCATGCGGGCGTTTAAGGACGGCACAATTCAACTGTTGGTCGCCACCACCGTCATTGAAGTCGGTGTCGATGTACCCAACGCGTCGTTAATGATCATCGAAAACGCAGAGCGCATGGGTTTGTCGCAATTGCACCAACTGCGGGGCCGCGTCGGGCGCGGCGCCAAACAAAGTCATTGCGTGTTGTTGTACAAACCACCGCTCGGTGGCAACGCACGCAGCCGACTGGCAGTGCTCCGCGATAGCAACGACGGGTTTGTTGTCGCACAACGTGATCTGGAGTTGCGCGGGCCGGGCGAGTTGTTGGGCACCCGGCAGACCGGGCTGCCCGATTACCGCGTCGCCAACCTGGTTCGAGACGCTGCGTTGATGCCCAAAGTTCAGAAGTCGGCCGAGTTATTGCCGATCGATACCTCCGGCGCACTTGTGCGACGCTGGCTGGGCGATGCGGCACGTTACGGCAAGGTCTAGCGCAGCGCAGTATTGCGATAGAATAGCGACTTACACCACATCGATAAGGAATAAGAACATGGCAAGTGTTGGTCTTTGGGGATTGCTGCACATCGCAGCGGTGGTCTATGCGCTGATCAAAATCGTCGACAGTAGCGCGGATAAAATGACCAAAATCATATGGGTCGTAATCGTTGCGCTATTGCCGCTTGTTGGTCTGATCGCGTGGCTATTTATGGGTCCCGGCACGCCGAAGAAATAGCTTGCCCTAGAAACAGTCCGCCATGACGACTTCCTCGCGCCAAAAATTGAAAGCGCTTCTGCCGGAGGGCTTTGCCACTCAGGTTCGCAACTATGCGAAGTTGATGCGCCTCGACAAGCCCATCGGCGTCTGGTTGTTGTTATGGCCCACACTGTGGGCGTTATGGATCGCCGGCGAAGGGCACCCGAATCAGGTGTTATTCGCGGTGTTTGTTGCCGGCGTTTTCGTGATGCGCTCTGCGGGGTGCGTGTTAAACGACTACGCCGATCGCAAAATTGATCCGTATGTCGAGCGCACACGAACCCGGCCGATCGCCTCCGGTGCGGTGCAACCATGGGAAGCATTGGTGTTGTTTGCGGCTTTGTCATCGTTCGCACTGGCACTGGCATCGCTGTTGAATCGGCAAGCGCAGCTACTGGCTATCGTCGCAGCCGTCCTCACCGTCGCCTACCCGTTCATTAAGCGTTTCGTTTCTATTCCGCAATTCGTGTTGGGCGCGGCATTCGGCTGGGCGGTGCCGATGGTGTTTGCCGCACAGACCGGTGACACACCACAGCTCGCCTGGCTGATATTTGGCGTGGCGCTTATCTGGGCAGTGATCTACGACACGTTTTACGCCATGGTCGATCGCGAGGATGATCTCAAAGTAGGCGTTAAGTCGACCGCGATCCTGTTTGGCGAGGTGGACCTATTCATCATTGGTGGCCTACAGCTGGTGATGTTGGCAGGTTTGGTTTTTGTCGGTCTGCGCGCCGAACTCGGTTTTTGGTATTTCCTGTCGGTTGCGATCGCCGCAACATTGATGGCCTATCACGTATGGCTCGCGCGAGATCGCAAACCGGCCGGGTGTTTCGCGGCGTTCTTGCACAATCACTTTATCGGCATGACCGTGTTCATCGGCATCGTACTGCATTACGCGTTTAACCCCTGATCGATTAGCGGCGAGGGGTCTGCGCTAATGCCACCGCACTGACCTTAGCCGCGCCACACTTGGTTAACACATTCGCCAGCGCCGCAAGCGTACCGCCGGTGGTCACCACATCGTCGACCAACAACACGTGACGCTCAGTTAGATCCGCATCGACAACAAATGCGGTTTGTAAGTTGCGGCGTCGTTGGACTGCTGACAATCGCGATTGCGCAGGCGTGTGCACGATGCGGCGCACGGAATGACATTGCGGTACCGCCAGGAATTCGCTCACGGCACACGCCAAAATCTCTGCTTGATTGAAACCACGCCATGCGAGGCGCCGCCAATGCAGCGGCACCGGCACCACCGCATCAATATCGTCGGCGACCTGCATCGCTGCGTCACGCATCAAAGCGACCAGGGCCGGCACATAAAACTCACGGCGCCGATACTTCCAGGCGCGAATCGCCGCATCGAGCGGAAACGTATAGTCGAACGGCACGATCAAATCGACCGCCAGACCGGGCACCTCAGCCGTCGCTGAGCGGCGCCACGGCAAATCCTGAATGCATGCATCACAGGCACCAAGTTCGCTGGCCGTCGGAAGCCGGCAAAATGCACAACAGCGCGGTGCAAGTAGATCATGTAACAGTCCGAGCATAGCGTTGAGCGTGTCGGCAGACGCGCGCATTGGACAGCGGTAAATCTCGGTGAGAGAGCGACAAAGTTATCGACAAAGCTGGTAACTTGAGGTTATGTCAGTCACTCCACATCAACATCGATGGGATCGTGCCGCTACTGCATTCGACAGCGCCGATTTTGTGCATCGCCGCACCTGTGACGGTCTATTTGACCGCCTCGAACCCATGCGATTGGAGCCGACCAGGGTAGTGGATCTCGGCGCAGCGACTGGCACCGCGACCGCGTTGTTGGCGAAGCGCTATCGGCGGGCGGAGGTTATCGCGGTCGACTCATCAGCCGCGATGCTGGAGCTGGCGAAAAAGAAGCGCCCGTGGTTTTCGAAGATGCGAACGTTGCGGGCAGACGCGCGGCAAATTCCACTCGACGATCACAGCGTCGATTTGGTGTTTTGCAATCTGTTGTTACCGCATATCCACGACGTTAAAGGTTTGCTCACCGAGGTCAGCCGGTTATTGCGAAAAGACGGACTGTTTCTGTTTTCCACACTCGGCCCGGACAGCTTTGCGGAGCTGCGCGACGCCTGGCAGCGTGTTGATGACCGACCGCACGTCGCCAACTTCGCCGATATGCACGATGTCGGCGATGCGATGTTGCGGGCGCGCTTTCGCGAGCCGGTGCTGGATGTCGAGCACCTGACGGTCAGCTATCGCAGCTCGGAGAGCTTATTCGCCGACCTCACCGCTGCCGGTGCGCGCGGCTACCTGCCGAATCGGCAACCAGGCCTGGTGGGGAAGCATCGTTTCCAAACCTTCCGCGATTCGCTGGAATCGGAGGCCACCAATGACGCTTTCGGCGTCACCCTAGAGCTGGTTTTTGGGCACTGCTGGGGTGGCGGAGTGCAGTTGCCGCCGGGCGAAACCAGAGTGGCCGCAAGTTCGATTAGGCATAGAACGTAACTGTTTGTAACTAAAGACTTTATTTCCCACAGTTTGGGCGCAAAATCGTTGCATGGCCGAGGCATTGTCAGTAAACTTCGCTCTCTTTTTGTGGGCCCACTCGTGGCCGACGAAAACCGCGCCAAAGGACGGGAATTTCACGGCGCGCAGGAAATATCAATGATTCAAAAACTTATTGTGAGCGTGCTGTTACTCGTTGCGGCAGGTTCGGCAAATGCTGACTGGGCGGTGAACATGCCCGAGGGTGTTACCGAGCTCAGCGCAGAGACCTACCGACTCCACATGATGGTGTTCTGGTGGTGCGTTGGTATCGGTGTGGTGGTGTTCGGCATCATGATTTGGTCGCTGTTCAAACACCGTAAATCTCGCGGCGCAAAGCCCGCTGATTTCTCGCACAGCACGGCCGCCGAAGTCGCGTGGACCGCGATCCCCTGCGTCATCTTGCTGCTGATGGCGGTGCCAGCCGCCGAAACCATGATCAAGCTCGAGGATTCTCGCGATCCGGACATGTCGGTGGTGATCACGGGCTACCAGTGGAAGTGGCACTACCAGTATCAAGACATGGACATCAGCTATTACTCGACGCTAGCCGACCAGAGTTTGAAGGCGCGCTGGCTCGATTCAGGCGTTGACCCATTTTCGGTCGAAAACTACCTGCTCGAAGTAGACAACCCGCTGGTGGTTCCGGTCGGCGCAAAAGTGCGCGTCCTGCTGACCTCAAATGACGTATTGCACGCATGGTGGGTGCCGGATCTGGCGATCAAGAAAGACGCTATCCCCGGATTGGTTAACGAAACCTGGTTCCGTGCCGAAAAAGTAGGTACGTACCGCGGCCAGTGCGCGGAACTGTGTGGCAAGGACCACGGCTATATGCCGGTGGTCGTTGAAGTCGTCGAACCCGACGCGTTTGCTGCTTGGGCGGCAACGCGCACGGAAGGAGGTTCGCAATGAACGAACATGTGATTGACGCGCCGGCACACGACGCGAGCCACGATGATCACGATCATCACGGGCCAGCGAAAGGTATTAAGCGTTGGCTGTTTACGACCAACCATAAGGACATCGGCACGATGTACCTTATTTTCAGTTTGGTCATGTTCTTTATCGGCGGCTCGATGGCGCTGGTGATTCGCTCCGAACTGTTCCAACCCGGACTGCAGTTCGTCCATCCTGAATTCTTCAACCAAATGACCACCATGCACGCATTGATCATGGTGTTTGGCGCCGTGATGCCGGCATTCGTAGGGTTGGCGAACTGGATGATCCCGATGCAGATCGGCGCCCCCGACATGGCGCTGCCAAGGATGAACAACTGGTCGTTCTGGATTCTACCGGTGGCGTTCGGCATCTTGCTTTCGACGCTGTTTATGCCTGGCGGTGCACCGGCCAGTGGTTGGACGATGTATCCACCGCTGGTATTGCAGACCGGTGACGCCTTCCCGTTCCTGATTTTCTCAGTCCACTTGATGGGATTGAGTTCGATCATGGGCGCGATCAATATCATCGTCACCATCCTCAACATGCGTGCGCCGGACATGTGGCTGTTAAAAATGCCGATGTTCGTATGGACGTGGTTGATCACCGCCTATCTGTTGATCGCGGTGATGCCGGTGCTTGCCGGCGCCGTAACGATGCTGCTAACCGATCAGTTCTTCGGCACCAGTTTCTTCCTCGCAGCCGGTGGCGGCGATCCGGTGATGTTCCAACACATTTTCTGGTTCTTCGGTCACCCCGAGGTATACATCATGATTCTGCCGGCCTTCGGTGTCGTGTCAGAAATCATCCCGACGTTCGCCAGAAAACCGTTGTTCGGCCACGATTCGATGGTCTACGCCGCATCGTGTATTGCGTTCTTGTCGTTCATCGTCTGGGCGCACCACATGTTTACCGTGGGCATGCCGCTGTCCGGTCAGCTGTTCTTTATGTTCGCTACCATGCTGATCGCGGTACCCACCGGTGTGAAAGTCTTCAACTGGGTCGCAACCATGTGGCGTGGCGCGATGACATTCGAAACGCCGATGCTGTTTTCTTTGGCGTTCGTGTTCCTGTTTACACTCGGCGGCTTGTCGGGGTTGATGCTGGCGGTGGTGCCGTCGGACATTCAGTACCACGATAGTTACTTTGTCGTGGCGCACTTCCATTACGTGTTGGTGCCAGGATCGATTTTTGCGTTGTTCGCGGCAGCGTACTATTGGCTGCCCAAGTGGACCGGCCACATGTACAGCGAAACGGCAGGCAAGATTCACTTTTGGGCATCGACGATTTTCGTCAACGTGACGTTTTTCCCAATGCACTTCCTGGGTCTTGCCGGCATGCCGCGCCGCATTCCGGACTACTCCACGCAGTTCACTGACTTCAACTCCATCGCGAGTATCGGTGCGATCGGTTTCGGTCTGTCGCAGCTGGTTTTTGTCTATGTCCTGCTGACCGCAAAGAAAGGCGAGAAAGCGACCGACCGTGTCTGGGAAGGCTCGCACGGCCTCGAATGGACCGTGCCGTCGCCGGCGCCCTATCACACCTTTGATACGCCGCCAGTGAAACGCATTGCTGAGGAATCGTTCGAATGAGCGACGCCGAACAACAACGCAATATTCGCCGCACTGCGCTGATTTTCGCCGGCGTTGCGGTCGTGTTTTACATCGGTTTCATCATGATCGGTGTGTTGCGCGCGTAATGAGCGAGGCGAACGACAGGACCCATCACGCCACACTAGCCGTCAAGCTGGTGGGCTTCGCTGTGGGCATGTTTGCCTTCGGGTTTTTTGTCATGCCGCCGCTTTACGATGTGTTTTGCGAAATCACCGGTTTCGGTGGTCGCACCAACACCGAAACGGTTGCCGCAACAGAAGCGCCCAACCTCGATCGCGAAATCCGCGTGGAGTTCATGGCCACGGTCAATAACTACGCGCCGTGGACGCTGGAGGCGGATGTCGACAGCATGGTCGTGCATCCGGGCAAGATGTACTACGTCACCTATACCGCAACCAACCAGAGTGAACAGCAGCGCGTCGGGCAGGCGGTGCCCAGTGTTGCGCCAGTGAGTGCAACGCAGCATTTCCAGAAGATCGAATGCTTCTGCTTCGAAAACCAACTGTTCAACGCTCAGGAATCACAATCGTTGCCACTGCAATTTATTGTGGACCCTGAGCTTCCCGAATTTGTCGACACGATAACGCTGTCGTATACCTATTTTGAGACCACCCATGTCACAAGCAACTGAACGCTACTACGTTCCTCATGACAGTCACTGGCCGATCGTTGGCACGATCGGTTTGTTGTTTCTCATGGTGGGCGTGTCCGCCTGGCTGAATGGCTCCGACCCGGCTTTCTACATCATGCTCGGCGGCCTCGGCATCATGATTTTCATGTTGGTCGGCTGGTTCAGTGACGTCATCGGCGAAAGCGAAGATGGCATCTACAGCGCGCAGGTAGATCAGTCGTTTCGTATGGGCATGTTCTGGTTCATCTTTTCCGAAGTCATGTTCTTTGCGGCATTCTTCGGCGCGTTGTTTTACGCGCGCACGATGTCGGTGCCCTGGTTAGGCGGTGATTCGAACAACTTCTTCACCAACTTATTGCTGTGGGAAGGCTTTGAAGCCACCTGGCCGACCAACGGTCCGGGAGAAATGGGCGGCGAATACAAAGCGATGGGCCCGTTTGGCTTACCGCTGATCAACACGGCCATTTTGATCACCAGCAGTATCACGGTAACCATTGCTCACCACGCGTTGATCGCTGGCCAGCGAAAACTGCTCACCACATTTTTGTTATTCACTGTATTGCTGGGCTTCGTATTCGTGTACTTGCAGGGCGTCGAGTACATCGAAGCGTACGAACACTACAACCTGAAGCTAACCACCGGCATTTACGGCGCAACCTTTTTTATGCTGACTGGATTCCACGGCCTTCACGTATCCGTCGGTGCAATCATATTGACGATCGTGTGGTTTCGGGTGCTCAAAGGGCACTTTACGTCGGAAAAACATTTCGCGTTCGAAGCGGCCGCTTGGTACTGGCACTTTGTCGACGTGGTCTGGGTTGGCTTATACGTGTTCGTTTATTGGATGTAGCCGAGCTTATACGTAACCACCAGCGTCACGACGAGCAGCGCGGTTAGCGCGACGCGAATTTTCAGAGCCTTGAGCAACCGCGGCGAATCGGTGCCGTCGCGTGTTAGGTAGAACAAACCGGACCCAAGGCTGATAATAATCGCGATCAGCAAAACGATAACCAGTGTTTTCAATGTACAGCCTTCGTTGACGCTTGATTGACCATGAATAGCAAAGTATATCGTGACTGCTTCGCCAAATAAGGAACTTCCCAAATGGTTGCCGTTTGTTGTCGGCTTCCTGCTGGTGATTCAGTTTGTCGGTCTGGCAACCTGGCAGTTCACCAAGGGCTGGAATAAGAGCGCCGAGCGAGATATGTATCTCGACTCGGCGGACGGTCGGCCGTACACCTCCGGGATGGAGGTCGCGCCTTATCAAAGCCTGAAAGCTACCGGTCGATTCGATAACGACCGGCAGATGTTGCTCGACAATTTCGTTATAGAAGGTACCGTCGGTTACTACGTGATCACACCCTTTGTTCCCGACACAGGTGGACCGACCATATTGGTCAATCGCGGTTGGATTCCACGTCATCGATCGACGCCGGAGCAACCCAACATCGAAGTCGATGCCAGCAGCCCGACCACCATTAGCGGTCGAGCGGGCTCACTGCCAAAACCGGGTCTCAAGATGGGCGAGCCATTTACGCCCGGACAGGACTGGCCCAAGATCGGCGTGTACCCGAACGCTGCGGAAGTCGCGGCGGAGCTCGGCGAACCCCTCGACCCAGTGGTCTTCCTGCTCGATCCGCAGGACCCCAACGGCTACTTTCGCCAATGGGAACCGGAGGAAATGAGCGCCGGTCGCCATTTCGCCTATGCATTGCAATGGTTCGCCATGGCCGCAGTGTTATCGGCTTTGTTGATTTATCACCGCCGACGGAGTGCAGCTCGTCATGACTAAACAATCCTCCAAGCGGGCACGGATCCAGCTCGCGATGATCGCATTGCTATTCTTCGGCCCGCTGGTGGTGGCGGCATTCCTGTATTACGGCGGCTATTTCACCAGCATGCAGGCACGCAGCAATCACGGCACCTTGCTCCGCCCGACGGTCGCGCTCGCCGCTGAATTGCCCAATAACGACACGCTCGGCGGTGCCGAGGGCAAATGGCTGCTGGTCGCTATGATCGACGGGCCCTGTGGCGAAGCCTGCGAATCTGAGCTGTATACCTCCCGTCAAAGCCGTGAAATGCTCGGCCGCGAGCGAGATCGGGTGACGCGGGTGCTGTTGCACGGCGCCGACGCGCCCGATACAGTATTCCTCGACCAGGAGCACTCGGACCTGATCACGACCGTCGATGGCGGTCTCGGCGATGCGCTGAAAAACAATAGTCCGACAACGCCCGCTGGTCATGGCTACTTTTTGATCGATCCACTTGGCAATCTCGTGATGCATTTTGAGAGCGATTTGGAACCCTCAAAAATGGTTGAAGACATCGAGCACTTGCTGCGTTTATCGCGCATAGGTTGATGGCCGATCGGTAGCCACAAGGGGGAACGGGACTAAAATGAGTGCAAACCTAGAAACCTACGTCGAGTGGCGGGATTACTATGAGCTGACCAAACCGCGGGTGGTCATGCTGATCGTATTCACGGCCATCGTCGGTATGTTTTTAGCGGTTCCCGGCTGGGTCGGTCTCACGCCGCTCATTTTTGGCACGTTGGGCATCGGTATGGCGGCATCGTCTGCTGCGGTGTTCAACCACGTGCTCGATGCCCGCATCGACATTCATATGCTCAGAACTCGCGAACGACCGGTCGCACAAGGTCGTGTTTCTGAGCGTGCCGCGCTCACGTTCGCGTCCGGACTGTGCGTGTTATCGATGATCATCTTATGGTTCATGGTCAACCCACTCACCGCCGTGCTGACATTCATGTCGTTGATTGGCTACGCGGTGATTTATACGGTGTATTTGAAGCGCGCCACGCCGCAAAACATTGTGATTGGCGGCGCCGCCGGCGCCGCACCGCCGGTGCTCGGCTGGGCGGCCGTCACCGGTGAAATTTCCAGCAGCGCGCTTTTGTTATTCCTGGTGATTTTTGTCTGGACCCCGCCGCACTTCTGGGCGCTCGCCATCGCGCGCAAAGATGAATATGCCAAAGTCGGCATTCCGATGCTGCCGGTAACCCACGGCGAAGCGTACACGCGTATCAATATCCTGTTGTACACGGTGTTGCTGGTGTTGATAACGATCATTCCGTATCTCACCGGCATGAGCGGCCTAATCTATCTGGCGACGGCGCTGGTGCTCGGCGGCATTTATCTCGGCTATTCCATTCAAATGTGGCGCAAACCGGAAAACGTTGAACTGCCAATGAAGTCGTTTAAGTTCTCCATTACGTATCTCGGTTTGCTATTTGCCGCCTTCCTGGTCGATCACTACTTCCTGGTCCAAATTAACTTCTAATTTGTTGATCGATTCCTTGCCTGCCACCTGAGCAGCGCTACACTCGTTGGCACTATGAGCGCCACGGACCAAAACCTGGCCTTTGAACGCATGGTGCAGCCGCACCTTGAGCGGCTATATCGCCTTGCCTGGCGTTTGGCCGGACACAAGACGGAAGCTGAGGACCTGTTCCAAGCGGTTTTAGTCAAGGCATTTGAAAAGCTTGAGGACCTGGCCGACATCGAAAAGCCAGGGCCCTGGCTCGCACGTGTTATGTACAACCTCTTTATCGATGAGAAACGGCGATTTACGCGGCAGCGCATGCATGTGGTGGACGAAGGCGCCTTGGGCGAGGACGGTGTGCACGCCTACGCCGCCGAGTCGGGAGGGCCGGACGCCGACAATGAGCGCCTGGAGACGATCCAGCGTCTCGAATCGGCACTCAGTCAACTTAGCGACGACCACCGCGTGGTGGTGCTCTTGCATGACACGGAAGGCTACAAACTTAACGAAATTCAGGACCTTACCGGAACACCGATCGGTACGATCAAATCCCGGTTGCATCGAGCCAGGGCCCGACTTCGCGAGATTCTGGAGACCGATGGAACCCTTTGAGGGCCACCATCGTTACAGCTGTACGAAGGCACAACACTATGAGTGACAACGACACACATCGATCCAGCGAACCGGAACAGACTGACCCGCAGATCGAGGCGTTATTGAAGGACTATCCTATGCCCCAGGCCGCAGACGGATTTTATGATCAGGCGCTCACGCGCGCTGCAGTTGCTGGCGCGAAGCGCCAGAAGAAGCGCTGGATGTTGACCGGATTCGGCGCGGCAATTGCGGCTGGATTCAGCGTGTTGGTGATTAGCGGACTGTTGATGAACTCGCCGACTGTACCGACCGTCGATCCGACAATTCCGGGCGTGACCGTCGCACTCGAAGAACCGCGCACGATCAATCTGGTGTTTTCTTCGGCGACCGCGCTAGATTCGGCAACGTTGACGGTTTCGTTGCCGGATGGCGTCGAGTTGAACGGTTTCCCGGGTCAGCGTGAAATCGCCTGGGAAACCAGCCTGAACGAAGGCCGAAATATATTGCCGTTGACGCTGGTGGCGTTAACACCCGTCGGCGGTGAGCTATTAGCGGTTCTCACGCATGGCGATCGAGATCGAGAATTTCGATTGCAGCTGGATGTCTCTTAATTTTTGAAAGTGAGCGTAGAGAACACAATGGATTGGCGGCAACCGGCCGCACAGAGTAACGACTTGGGAGTAGCACCATGAACGCTTTTAGATGTTTCACCGCAATGTTTGCGCTTACTTGTTTCGCGCTGTTTCCGACGATTGCGAAAGCCGACGACGAACTCGATGATCTTGACGTCACGATGGAAGTGGTCGATGACATCTCCGATCTAGACGACGTCATGCGCATGCGCGGTCCGGATGTCGAAGATCTGGATGACGACTTCGATGACGACGATGCAGATGACGCCCGTGATGACGACGACCTCGATGACGACGACGCAGACGATGCTCGTGATGACGACGACTTTGATGACGAAGACGATGACGAATCGGATGAGGACTTCGAAGACGATTCGGATGACGGATTCGAAGATGAAGATGACGACTTCGACAAAGACGAAGACTTCACCGAAGGCGACGATGAGCTGGACGAGGAAAACGACTTTGAAGAAGGCGAAGACGTCGATGATGACGAATTCGACGAGATCGATGACATGGACGACATGGATGACGATCTCGACGATGGCGACGATGACGACGACTAATTATTTGCCAGACGCTTGAAATTAGCGGGGTCAGCACCGATTTGCGGCGCTGGCCCCGGCTCTATTCGCCGCTTTTTTTGCGGATTTTTTTGCACTAGGTCGCAGTTTCCGAGGTGCAATTTTCGGTACAGTGACAACCTGACATAACGTGAACCCGGGAGCTTGGGCATTTTCCCGATCGAACACATCGTAAAGCGCGGCCTGGCCGCCTTCGCGCTGCTGACGCTGTGCGCCAGCAGTGCGTTTGCTATGACGGCTGACGAGGCCTTCAACGACGGCAATCGCTTGTTCCGCGACGACCTCTACTGGGCGGCTTTGCTACGCTACCGCCAAGCGGCTGAGGCGGGCATGGATAACGCGATGTTGCACTACAACATGGGCGTTGCTCATTATCGTGCTGGCCAACATACGCGCGCCAATCAATCGCTGCGCCGAGCGGTGCGCTCACCCAACCTGCGCGTCGTGTCGCAGTTCAACCTCGGACTCAACAGCTACAAACTCGGCGACATCGATGGCGCCCTGGATTGGTTTCGCCAGGCTCGCGATCAGGAAGAGAACGCTCGAATTCGCCGCCTCGCTATCGAAGCCATAAAGCGTATCAATCGAGAGCAAGAGGAAACCGATGAGCTGTTGGTTCGCGTCGAGAAACGTAGAGAAGAGCAACAACGCGACTTCGTCAATTTCGATTTGACCGCAACGGTTGGCTTCGGTACCGACGATAACGTCTACAACTCACCAACAGATCCGTATATCGACTTTTCGGACCCGGCGGCGCCAACCGTCACGCCTGAAGTGACCTCCGGCGCATTTATACCGGTCGATGTTCGGGCGCGTTATTACATCAACAGCCTGAAGTTCGAGTCGTTCTATCTGGGCTACCGACTCAAGGGTCGCTATTACCAAGACCAAGAACTTGAGAATGCCAACGAGTATAGTCACGAACTCAGCTTCGGCAGCACCTATCACAAAGAAGATGAGGAGCGGGAGCGGTCTCGCCGCATCTTTAGCGCATTCACGATCGCGCAGCACGACCAAACGTTCTTTGACCCCGATGACGGCAATGAATATGACGTCGGTGGTGAACTCATTGGCGATCGTTATAACTACGTACGCTACGGACCGGAAATCACCTGGGTACAGAGCTATCGCAAATTTGCGCTAGGCCTACGCCTGAAAGGGCAGCTGTGGAACTACGACGATACCGAGGTCGTTCCTGAGTATGATCATGAGTACTTCGTATTTGGAGCGCACGCGCAATACAAGTTCGGCGGTACCTCGCTGATACGATTCACGGTCGACAAGTACAGCCGTCGTTACAGCGACCGGCCGTCATTTGATCTCAATGGGCAACAGCTGATTACGAATCCGACTGTGCGTTACGATTACCTCGCCGCCGGCGTTACCGCACGACAACGCATTACCGACAACATGTGGTTTGGTTTCAATTACGAAGTCACACAGCGAGAAGATCGGTTCCAAGGGTATTACGACTATATGCGTAACGAGTACGGTTTTGATTTTCAGTGGACGCCGTCACCGCGATTTAAGGTTGAGTTTGGCGGCTATTATCGAACTTATGACTTCGACAACACATTCGCGTTTCATAATCCCGCGATTGGTATTCGCACGCAGGAAGCGGTGCGCGGTAATCTGTTCACCGAATATCGATTTTCACCGCACTTGAGTATTGAGGCTCAAGCCGAGTACCGCGAGAGAACCTCAACTGATCTGCGCACCCAATACGACCGCACCTGGTATTCCCTCGGCGTCACCTGGCGGCAGTAGCTCGCAGCGCAAATCGTCACTACGCTACAATCGCCTCATCTAGCCAACCCAGGCATTCGGGCTGATGACGATAATCAAGTGGGTCGTCTTTCTCATTCTGGCGCTAACCAGCACCAGTCAATATTTCTTCTATAGAAAAGTTCAGCGAGTATGGGAGCGCCTCATACCGGTTCACGCAACGATCACTCACAGCAAATTGATCGACCAGCTGAACACCGACGGCAACCGTGAATACGAAGCCGATATCCGTTACAAATATCTTTGGGATGGCGAAGAGCACGAATCGCAGCTATCAATCCTGCGTGGACCACAGTTGTTTCCGCAATGGGAATACGAACATGCGCTGGTAGAAAGATATAAAGAGGGCGACTCTTGCGAAGTCAGAGTGCACCCGGCAGACGGCTCTCTGTCGTTTCTTGAACTGGCACCGTTAAGTAAATTGTCGGCTTTGTTGCTGCCGCTCATCACGGTGGGTTACGGCGCCGGCATCATCGCCTGGTCCGTGTTCATAACCTCAAGATTCTAGCTCGGCCTGTCTACTGCTTCACCGCGCTCCAATACGACAGGAAGTCTCGGCCACTTGAGTTTGATAAGCCCTCGAGCGTATCGCCATTTAGAACCGCCGAGTGATAGTACGGTCCTGAGCCGTCTTCGGTAACAAAGGCGATGCGCCATTTTCCCCAGTCGTTATTAAGGCGGCCTTGGAAGACCGGCGCTCCATAGAACGTTCCGGTAAACGATGCGCCATCTATCGATGTAATCACCAGCTGTTGGTAATAGGGCGCCGCATCCGGTGTTGGCCGCAAATCCACTTGCCAGGTCCCGACTAACTGTTCCTCCAATAGAGGCGCGGCGGGTCGGCTGGTCGCACAGCCGAGCAAGACGCAGGCAACCACAAGACTTAGACTCGCGTGCCGCATTGCGCGGATCACACCCTCGCCGGGTTTCGTTTGATCCAAATAAGCTGCAGGGTGACGCCGACCAGAAACAGCACCATCAGCGTCAAATGCGCGCCCTTCATGATCGGATCTTCAATCGAGGTCAACATCGGATCGCTCGGGGGCAGGCGCAAGAGCGCGTCGGTAACCGCCGGCAAACAATGGAACAGCACCGTCGCTGAAAAGCCGACCGCCCGAATCGGTCGAGACCAGCTGCCAAACACTTTTGTCCGATCGGCGACAAGCGCCCCCGCCAATGCGATCAACGCCGCCACGCCCATGACATGCGCGACGCTGAATACACCGTGTTGATAGATCATCAGCGCGGTCGCCGCGGTGATCAGCGTTGTGACCGTATAGATCATGCCTATCGGTGGACGCGACGAAATTTCTTTGAACTGGACCAGCATCATGATCGCGGTCACCAACGCGACCACGCCGTTAAAGGTATGAAACCAGCCCAGTGGAATTATTTCTGGCATGACGTTCCCCCAAACATCGTAGCCGAGACCTTACCACGATCCGCTTCGCTGAGGCCTCGATCGCTAACGGGAGTGGGTTACACTAGCGCTAACGCGGCGGTGATCGCGAACTAGGGGAATCATGCGTGCTACTACGCCGAATTACTCAACACGTCAAAGAACAAAACTGGTTTGCGGTTTGCATTGACTTCCTAATCGTTGTGGTCGGTATCTTTGTCGGTCTGCAGGTGCAGGAATGGAATGAAAACCGCAAAGATCGGGTCGAAGCGGAAGAGTACAGGCAGCGGTTGCTGGCGGACATGCAGCTATCAGTTGCAACCAACCAAGATCAGATCGGCCAGAACCGCATACAAGTCGAGGGCATGGATCTCGTGCTCGCTGCTCTCAATCAATGCGAGTTACCCGAAGAAGACGAATCGACGTTCGCCGGCGGCTTATACAATATGGGCAAGATCAATATGCCCGCGATGGTGACCGGCACGCTGGATGAATTGAACGCCACCGGCCGTTTTCCACTGGTTGGCGACGTCGACTTGCGCCGCACCATTACCGAAGCAACCCGGCGCTTCGAAACGGTGGATGGAATTGAAGGGCAAGTCACTAGCCGGATGATCCCCAGCATTAGCTACGTTCGTGAGCGCATTCGATTTAGCATAAACGAACATCGATTCACCGGTAATCCGATTGCGCCAACGGAGGTACATTACGATTTCGCGTCGATTTGTACCGACCCGAAATTCGCCAATGCTATTGCCAATGTCCGTGAGATGACTCTAGCGATTATCGCGCTGACAGAAGACATCATCGAGCATCAAACAACCGTCTCCGGAGCGTTGAAGATTGCAATAAAAGGTGCACCGCAAGCGGGGATTTCAGAATGAGTACCGAACAAGAAGAAAATACAGCCAACACTCAGAATGTCGAGCCGACCTGGATCGCCGGATTCTGGCGTCGCATCGGTGCATTCCTTGTCGACACGCTGGTGCTCGGCATCGTCGGCTTCAGTCTTGGTCTGTTTTTGGAAGAACAGTTTGTTCGTCTCGCTGGGTTCGGCGAATTGGTCGGCTTTGTCATTGCATCGATGTATTTCGGCATCCTCAATAGCAAGATCGGCATCGGCCAGACGCTAGGAAAACAATTGCTGAAGATTCGCGTCGTCGATGCGGCCGGCGAATGTATCAGCCTGCCTCGATCAATTGCGCGTTACAGCATTCTGGGCGTACCGTTTTTTGTTAACGGATCGATGCTTTCAGCCAGCCTAACCGGGCCGTTTTGGCACGCATTGTTGTCGCTGGTGATTTTTGGTGGCGCATTCTCGATTGTCTATTTGTACGTATTCAATCGTGCCACTCGGCAATCCCTGCACGACCTTATCGTTGGCACCTATGTTGTCTATGAGGCTGTCGACCCCATTGAAACGCAACCGGTTTGGCCCGGTCATCGCTGGGTGGTGCCGCTGTTGTTCGCCGCGGCCGCAGCCGCGCCTTTCATACTAAGTGCTCATATTGGAGATGAGAGCTTCGATAACTTACGCGCCGGTCAGTCCGCCGTGATGGATTACCCGTCGGTTCGGCATGCCAGCGTGTTTCGCGGAACTCGGACGAGCGGGTTCACTGGCACTGGCGGGTCGTCGATAACCTTTTTGAGTTCCCAGGCGTTTCTACTCACCAACGACGTCTCTGACGCCAATTTTGCGCGACAACTGGCGATCGATTTGGCCAAAGCGGTTCCCGAATCGAAGGATGTCGACGTCGTGGTAATCGTGCTGAGCTATGGATATGACATCGGGATTGCGTCGAGTTGGCGGAACTACACGTATAACTTCGACCCGGCGGAGCTGCTAAGGAATGATGAACACTCGTCCCGTGACGAGACTTGAGTTCGAGTCTGCGACGATTGTGAGCATCACGCCGAATGCTTCCACTGAGTGTAGCTCGATCATTCGATTGACGCAGTGCGTGCTCGGCGATAACGATTTTTGAAGGTCGCAGGATTTTTTAATGCTCGCCAAAGTGAAGCCAAATTGACTCAAGAAACAGAGGATCGGAAGCGACTGGTGCGGTTTAACAAGGCGCTCACGCATGTGTTGTTCAGTGACCTAAAGGACGATGGCGGTCCAGTGGGTAAGGCAATGTTTGCTATCGATTGGGAGTCAGCCCCTATAGCGTCGGTACGCATGGGCGCAAACGATTTCGTCGAAATGACACAAGACATATCCGGCGATGACTTGGCCGCGATCGACAAAGTGCTCGAGGGCTGCGGGGCCTACACGCTTTCGCAGGCGCGCGACAAGAATTATCGACGCGCGATACAGCTTCTGTCCTTTTCTCGAATCAAAAAAGAGAGCGATGCTTTCTTGATCAAAGGCATCGTTGCGACCCCTGACGCCAGGTTCAGCGACGAGCAAATTGCCGCGCTGGACATGCTGCTCGAGACTTACGCAGAGTAACGATGAGTCTACTATCGGTCTGCCGATCACCCCCTTAAAAAATAGAGGCCGTGTCAGCTGTAATCAGCATTACCTTGCCTGAGCTCGAGCCTAATCGACCTATGGATCTCGTTCATGAAATTGACCCGGCCGCTGAATAGCGCAAAGCGTTTTGGCAAGACGTGAGCCCATCAACGGTGCCACGATGAAACAACTGCATATGAGCGAGCAATATGGCGGCGCAGACTTCGACGACGTACACGACCACGGCCCGACCACGGCCGCCGAAGCACTCAGCCGATTCGATGCCAAGGTGTGGACTGTCGAGGTTCAAGCCGCAGAGGCGAACGAAGGTTGCTCACCAACGCTATCGTTGACTCGAGCGGATGAGGGAAGAGTGTTCTGGGTATCGCCCTTTCTTGACGGCGCCAAACTTCGTTTCGTCAATGACTATGTCCGCCCACTGGAGAACCCAGGGCTTTTTTCACGATTGATTCGCCGCACCCACACCAGCACCACATCGCGTGATCTGAGCCCTACAGAAGCGCGGCACGCGCTGGAATTGTTTGCACAGAGAAAGTATTCCGATCTGGTGGCGCTGATCAGCGAAAAGGATTAAGCACGTCGATTGCGCTGTTGCTAGAATTCCCCGCTTCCCTGAGCGAGCCTGCCCCCTGAAATGGACGTCACCCGAATACTTGATGAGCTGAACGACGCGCAGCGCCAGGCCGTTACCGCCGAAGCGAAACCAATGCTGGTGATCGCTGGCGCCGGCAGCGGCAAGACTCGTGTGCTAGTCCATCGCGCCGCCTGGCTGATCGATGTTGAGGGTGTCAATCCGCAGGGCCTGATGGCAGTGACGTTTACCAACAAGGCCGCCGCCGAAATGCGCGGGCGTATCGAGGCGCTCTTGGATATGCCGGTCAATCACTTGTGGATCGGCACGTTTCACGGGCTGGCGCACCGTATGCTCCGACGCCACTGGCGTGAAGCCAATCTGCCGCAGAATTTCCAGATTATCGACTCCGATGATCAGCTGCGTTTGATCAAACGACTGCTGCGCGGCCTTGAAGTCGATGACAGTCGCTGGGTGCCGCGGGAAATTCAGTGGTTCATCAACGCGCAGAAAGATGAAGGCCTGCGCGCTAAACATTTGGACGACGAGAACGATCCCAATCGCCGGCAAATGATCGCGTTCTATGCCGCCTATGAAGAAGTATGCGAGCGCGGCGGTCTGGTCGACTTTGCCGAGCTGTTGTTGCGCGCACACGAACTGTGGCGCGATAACCCTGAACTATTGGCGCACTATCAACGCCGCTTTTCACATTTGTTGGTGGACGAATTCCAGGACACCAACGCGATTCAATACGCGTGGCTGCGATTGCTGGCGGGTAAAACCGGCATCCCGTTCGTGGTCGGCGACGACGATCAGTCGATCTACCGCTGGCGCGGGGCACGCGTCGAACACATCTACCGTTTCCAAAAAGATTTTCCGGACGCATCGGTCGTTAAGCTCGAACAAAACTATCGATCCACCGGTACGATCTTGAATGCAGCCAATGCGGTCATCGCCAACAACACCTCGCGACTCGGCAAAGAACTGTGGACCGAAGGCAATGACGGCGAAACGATTAAAGTGTACGCCGCTTACAACGAACGCGATGAAGCCGACTTTGTCCTCGGCCGCCTGCGCGACTGGATTGATCAGGGCAACCTGCGCGCTGACGCCGCGATCCTATATCGCTCCAACGCCCAATCACGAGTATTGGAAGAAGGCTTGGTCAATGCCGGCATTCCGTATCGTGTGTATGGCGGCCTGCGATTCTTCGAACGTGCCGAGATCAAGGACGCGCTCGCCTACCTGCGACTGATCTCGAATCGTGATGACGACAGCGCCTTCGAACGCATCGTGAATCGACCCACACGTGGGATCGGTGCGCGTACCGTTGAGGCGATGCGCTCCTACGCGCGGGCCAACGCCTGTTCGATGTGGCGCGCTGCCGGCGCCATCGCCAGCGATGAGCTCAACGGTCGCGCCGCGAATGCGGTCAACGCGTTCTTGCAGTTGATCGAACGACTGGCGCGCGACTGCGCTTCGTTGGATTTGCCGGAACAGATCGATCACGTCGTACACACCAGTGGCTTGATCGACTTCTTTAAGAAAGACAAAGGCGAGAAGGGCGAAACTCGTATCGAGAACTTGTCGGAGCTGGTCTCCGCCGGACGCGGGTTCGAACCAGACCCCGCCGAAGAGATGTCACCACTCGACGAGTTCTTATCGCATGCCGCACTCGAGGCCGGTGAAGGTCAGGCGGATGCCTGGGAAGACTGTGTGCAACTGATGACGATGCACTCGGCTAAGGGCTTGGAATTCCCCTTGGTATTTATGTGCGGAATGGAAGACGGCCTGTTTCCTCATCAACGGTCGGTCGCCGACCCGAACGGTCTCGAAGAAGAACGGCGGCTGTGCTACGTCGGCATCACGCGCGCGATGCAAACCCTGTATCTGTGCTACGCGGAACAACGGCGCATGCACGGTATGGACAACTTCTCGCAAGCATCGCGGTTTATTAACGAGATTCCCGAAGAGTTTGTCGAAGAGATTCGGCCGCGCGTGCAGGTGTCCCGACCAGTCGCGCGACCACGGCGCAACGGTCGGTCATCGGCGCTGAGCCCGGCTGACGAGCTCGGCGTACGCCTCGGCCAGCGCGTCAGGCACCGCAAATACGGCGAAGGCGTGATCTTCCACTGCGAAGGCGAGGGCCCGCGTGCCCAGGTTCATGTCAACTTTGAGACCGGCGGCACAAAAATACTGCTTTACCAGTACGCCAATCTCGAGCTCTTGTAGCATAATTGCGCCATGAAAATCCTTATCCTCGGCGCAGGCCAGGTGGGCTCCTCAGCCGCTTATCACCTGTCGCGTGAAGAGGCCAACGAAGTCACGGTCGTGGATATGCGACCGGACATCCTACGCGAGCTGCAGGACCGGCTCGATATTCGCACCGTGGTGGGCCACGGCGCACACCCCGATGTTCTGGTTCGCGCCGGCGCCAATGATGCCGACATCATGGTTGCGCTGACCGACTCGGACGAAACCAATATGGTAGCCTGTCAGGTTGCCTACACGATGTTCCACACGCCGACTAAGATCGCGCGCATTCGTGCGGCCGAGTACATGAGCGCGAAGGACCTGTTTACGCAGGACGCGATTCCTATTGATGTACGCATCAGTCCGGAACAGCTGGTATGTGAATACATCGAACAGTTGATTCTGTATCCCGGCGCCTCGCAAGTTTTGGATTTCGCCGATGGTCGCGTCCGCCTAGTCGGTGCGAAAGCGGATCGCGATGGTCTGTTGGTGGGTCAACAGATTGCAACATTGAAAGATCATATCCCGAATACCGAAGCACGCATCGCGGCGATCTATCGTGCCGGCAAGGCCATGATTCCCGAAGGCGATACCATCATCCAAGAAGGCGACGAAATATTTTTTATCGCCGACCGCAAAGACATTCGCGTCTTCATGAGCGAGATGCGCAAGCTCGAGGAGCCGGTTCGCCGCGTGGTTATCGCGGGCGGCGGCAACATTGGCGTTCGCCTGGCGCTGGCACTGGAACAGACCAACCAAGTTAAGATCATTGAGCGCGACCCGAAACGCGCTCGCCATATATCCGAACAGCTCAACAAAGCCATTGTGCTGGTCGGCGATGCCGCCGATGAAGAGTTGTTGCTGGAAGAGAACATCGACAACGTCGATGTGTTCTGTGGGCTCACCAACTCTGAAGAAGCGAACATTCTGAGCTCGATGCTCGCCAAGCGGCTCGGCGCGCACAAAGTGATGGCGCTGATCAATCGCGCTTCCTACGTCGACCTGGTGGAGGCCGGCAGTATCGATATCGCCATCTCACCTCAGCAGGTAACGATTGGGTCGTTGCTCGCACACGTACGCCGCGGCGATGTGGTCAAAGTACACTCGTTGCGTCGCGGTGCCGCTGAAGCCATCGAAGCGATCGCACACGGCGAAGAAGGCGACTCCGAGGTGGTCGGGCGCGCGATTGAAGACATTCCATTGCCGCGCGGTTCCGCGATCGTGGCTTTGGTGCGAAACGACAACGTGATTATTGCGCACCACGACACGGTCGTCGAAGCGGACGATCACGTCATCATGTTCCTCACCGACCGGCGCAAAATTGAAGATCTGGAGAAGCTGTTCCAGGTCGGCGTTTCATTTGTATAGATAGCCGCGCCACGAATTCACTATGAACTGGACATCAGTACAACGCATTCTCGGGCTGTTGTTGATGATGTTCAGCCTGACGATGCTGCCGCCCGTCGTTATCGATACGGTTTTCGGTGAGAATGCCTGGTTACCTTTTGTACAAAGCTTCGGCTTAACGCTCGGTGCCGGCGCATTATTGTGGTTGCCGGTGCGAAGCTCTCAAGCTGATTTACGGTTGCGCGATGGCTTTTTGGTCGTCGCCGCGTTTTGGACCGTGCTGGGCACCGCCGGAGCCGCACCTTTGTATCTTTCAGCCGACGTGACGATGTCGCTCACCGATGCGATTTTCGAGTCGATGTCGGGTCTGACCACGACCGGTGCGACTGTACTGACTGGGCTGGATGAGCTACCGCGGGCGGTTCTGTATTACCGCCAACAGCTGCAGTGGTTTGGCGGCATGGGCATCATCGTATTGGCTGTTGCGGTACTGCCCATGCTGGGCGTCGGTGGCATGCAGCTGTATCGCGCCGAAACGCCCGGCCCGGTGAAGGACACCAAGCTCACGCCGCGGATTACCGAGACTGCCAAGGCGTTGTGGTACGTCTATCTGGCATTCACCTCGGCCTGCGGCCTGGCGTATTGGCTCGCCGGTATGGATTGGTTCGACGCGCTCTGTCACGCGTTTTCGACCGTCGCGATCGGTGGCTTCTCAACCCATGATCTCAGTATGGGTTACTTCGACAGCCATGCGATTGAAATCGTTGCGATCGTGTTTATGTTCGCTGCCGGTATTAATTTCTCACTGCACTTTTTTGCCTGGCGTAACGTCTCCGTGAAGCACTATGGCCAGGATTCCGAGTTTCGCGGCTACTTCGTTTTCCTGGTCGTGATCGCGGTATTGGTCGTGCTCGGTTTATTCCGCTATGCAGTCTTCGACGATCAGGGCGACACTCTCATCACCGGTATCTTCCAGGCGGTGTCGATCGCGACGACCACCGGCTTTACTACCGCCGACTTTGCTATCTGGCCCGGCGCCATTCCGGTGCTGCTCATTTTTGCCAGCTTCGTCGGTGGTTCGGCGGGTTCCACCGCGGGTGGCATCAAGGTCGTGCGCTGGCTGTTGATCTACAAGCAAGGCGTGCGTGAAATTCAGCGCCTGGTGCATCCAAGCGCAGAGATCCCGGTCAAACTCGGCAATACCGCGGTGCAGTATCGCGTTGTCGATGCGGTGTGGGGATTCTTCTCGATTTACGTGGTGGTGTTTGCGGTGATGCTGGTTGCCATGATGGCAACCGGTCTCGATCAGGTCACCGCGTTCTCCGCGGTGGCAGCGACGCTGAACAACCTCGGCCCCGGGCTCGGCGATGTCGCCTCCGGCTTTATGACGGTTCCGGATACCGCGAAGTGGATCGCGATTATCGGCATGCTGCTTGGGCGTCTGGAAATTTTCACACTGCTGGTTCTGATCACGCCAACGTTTTGGAGACGATAGAAAACGCGTGAGTACGCATTCCGGTATCTCGTTTCTGGATCGAGTCAGCGATGTCAGTGGCCGCATCATTGCCTGGCTCACCCTCGCGATGGTCCTGATTACCAGTATCGTGGTCATTCTGCGCTACGTATTCGATTTCGGTTTTATCTGGCTGCAGGAGTCTGTTGTCTGGATGCACGCTGCGGTTTTCATGCTCGGCGCGGCCTACACGCTATTGCATGAAGATCATGTCCGCGTGGATATTTTCTACCGCAACATGAACGACACCCGCCGGGCGATCGTTGACGGCCTCGGCGTGCTGATTTTTCTATTGCCGCTATGCGGTTTTCTCGCGTTCAAAGCCTGGGACTTCGCGGCCGCGTCCTGGTCAATGGGTGAAGCATCGCGCGAGTCGGGCGGCTTGCCCTATCCATTCGTTCCACTGCTGAAGTCGGTGCTGATCCTGATGCCGCTGATGCTGGCACTTCAGGGCCTATCGATGCTGCGACGCTCCATTAACATCTGGCGGAGTCGCTGACATGGAGTGGGTGGCACTGCTTATGTTCGTCTCGGTCATCCTGATTCTGCTGGCCGGGTTTCCGGTCGCGTTTACGCTCGGTGGCACGGCGCTGATTTTTGCCTTCGGCGGGATACTCGTTGGCGAGTTTAACGCCGCATTGTTGTCCGGCTTACCGAACCGCATCTTCGGGATCATGGTGAACGAAACGCTGGTCGCGGTGCCACTGTTTGTATTTATGGGCGTAACCTTGGAGCGCGCGCGCATTGCCGAGGAATTGCTCGATACCCTGAGCGCGCTGTTTGGTGCCTTGCGCGGCGGTTTGGGAATTTCAGTCACGCTGGTCGGTATGCTGTTGGCGGCCAGCACCGGCATTGTCGGCGCCACCGTCGTCACCATGGGCCTGCTATCTCTGCCAACGATGTTGAAGCGCGGCTACTCGCCGGAGGTTGCCACTGGCACGATCTGCGCATCCGGCACGCTCGGGCAGATTATCCCGCCGTCGATCATTCTGGTGATGCTCGGCGACGTCATGACCTCGGCCTACCAACAGGCGCAGCTCGAGATGGGCATCTTCGCGCCGAAAACGGTGTCGGTGGGTGACCTATTTGCCGGCGCGCTGATTCCCGGCCTGATGCTGGTGGGTTTGTATATCGGTTATATCGTGGTGAAGGCTGTTCTTAGCCCATCGTCAATGCCCGCACATCAACGCGGTCCCGACGAGCACGTCTCGTTCGGTCGCGTCATGCATGCACTGGCGCCTCCTTTGGTACTGATTTTTGCCGTGCTCGGCTCGATTTTGGCGGGCTTAGCAACACCGACCGAGGCCGCCGGCGTGGGCGCGATGGGCGCACTCATCCTCGCCGCTATCCGTAAACAGCTGAATCGCGAGCGGCTCGCCGAAATATCGCAAAGCACGCTGAAGATCAGCAGCATGGTGTTTTTGATTTTGATTGGCGCGTCGCTGTTTTCACTGGTGTTTCGCGGTTACGGTGGCGACGACGCCGTTCGTGACATGCTCGGTTCGTTGCCTGGCGGCGTGATCGGCGCGGTTATCGTGGTGATGTTGATCATGTTCCTGCTCGGCTTTGTACTCGACTTCATCGAGATCACATTCGTGGTAGTGCCGATCGTCGGACCGATTCTGCTCGCCATGGGTCTGGACCCGATTTGGTTGGGCATCATGATCGCGATTAACTTGCAGACGTCGTTCTTAACGCCACCGTTTGGCTTTGCACTATTTTACTTACGCGGTGTTGCACCACCCGAGGTCACCACCGCGGCGCTGTATCGCGGCGTCATGCCGTTCGTAGTAATTCAGCTTGCCGCTTTGGTGTTGCTAGCATTGTTCCCCGGCATCGTTACCTGGCTGCCAAATACGCTTGCTCCGTAACCGCGGTCGCAAACTTCGCTCGTTCTAAGAACGCGTAGTACGACTCGGCAATTTTTGCGGCGAGCGGATCGTTCGCAACCCACTCGGCAACGATTTCGTCGGTAATCGATTTCAACAGGTCCGTCACTTCTTTTGGAAACGGTCGAATTTCAACGTCGGGGTTTTCCAACAGTTGCTGAAGCGCGATCGCGTTACCGTTGGTGTACTCGGCAACCATGTCCGTGGTAATTGACTGACAGGTGGTTTCGAGCAGTGATTGCAGATCCGGCGGCAGCGAGTCCCATGCCTCTTTATTAATGATGGTTTCGAGGCCCGGGCCCGGCTCCTGCCAACCCGGGTAGTAGTAATAGCGCGCCGCCTGGTGCAAACCAAATGAGACGTCGTTGTAACCGCCGACCCACTCTGTCGCATCAATCGCGCCTGATTGCAGCGAGGTAAATATTTCCGAGCCTGGCAGCGTTACCGGCGTACCGCCGGCACGGCGAATCACTTCGCCGCCCAAACCCGGTATGCGCATCTTCAGGCCCTTCAGGTCATCGACCGAGTTGATTTCTTTGTTGAACCAGCCACCCATTTGGACGCCGGTATTACCGCAGGGAATCGGGATCAGATTGAACGGCTCATACAGTTCGCGCCATAGCTCCAAACCGCCACCGTAAAACAGCCAGCCGTTGAGTTCGAGGTAGCTCAATCCGAACGGAATGGCGGTAAAGAACTGCGCCGCATCCAGTTTGCCCTTGTGGTAGTACGACGCGTCGTGTCCCATTTCCACAGTGCCACGACTCACCGCATCAAACACTTCAAACGCCGGCACCAGTTCACCGCCGCCATACACTTTGATTTTGAGCCGCCCGTTAGAGGCTTTTTCGACGCGCTCGGCAAGGTTCTCAACGCCAACGCCCATGCCGGGAAACTTGGGCGGCCAGGACGTCACGCAGGACCATTCGAATGTTTCGGCTGAGGCGGACTGCCCACTATCGCAATTATCCGAGTCGCTGTTGCCGCTGGTACAACCGGCAAGACCCGCTGCAGCCAGCCCACCTACAAAATGTCTACGCTTCATCGACGATGTCCCCCTTCAAGATGGGCTAAGTCTATGGGAAGCAGGCAGACAAATTCAAAAACGAACGCCGGCGGAGTGACCCCGATCGATCCAGACCCGTCGATACGGACCGACCGGGGTCAGTGCCATCCGTGGCGCGGCCGAGGTCATACGATGCCGGATTTTGCAGCCGCCTATAGCAATCAAATCTAAGGAGTGCATTAATAAAGCCTGTAAAGGAGAGTTTGATGATCGCGTTACTACAGCGAGTCAGCGAAGCGGCTGTCACCGTCGACGATGACATCATCGGTGAAATCCAGCGTGGGCTGCTGGTGTTTGCGGCGGTGCACCGCGACGACGAACCGGCCAACGTCACGCGTATGGCGGAGCGTATTCTGACCTACCGTGTGTTTCCGGATGATGCCGGCCGGATGAACCGCAGTCTCGCCGATGAGCAGGGCGAGTTATTGCTGGTGTCACAATTTACGCTGGCTGCGGACACTAAGAAGGGTACCCGCGCGAGCTTTACGCGCGCCGCCGAACCGGCCAAGGGCGAAGCCTACTTTAATGACCTGGTCGCGGCCTGCGCAAAACAGCTAAAAGTGGTTGAAACGGGCCGATTTGGCGCCAATATGCAGGTAAGTTTGGTGAATGACGGTCCGGTGACGTTTTGGCTAGAGTCCTGAACCAGCCTGACTGTGACGTCCGCCCGGACATACGCTGCTATCGGCGTTATCATCGGGTTTAGGGATTACGTTAAGTATGTGCGGGGCCGGGCCCCGGGAGAGGAACATGGGTGGTATTGGCTGGCAACAACTGCTGATCGTATTGGTCATCGCGCTGGTGATTTTCGGCACCAAGCGGCTGCGTTCGGTCGGGTCTGACCTGGGCGGCGCCGTAAAAGGTTTCCGTTCCGCCATGAACGACGATGAAGACAAAGAACGCCTCGAGTCGGATACCGCGTCGGACGCCGACTTTGACAGCACCCCGGTCGAAGAGACCCGCAAAGAAGACGCATAGTCGCGTTGCGTTTCCATGGCCGAACTGGGGGGTTCTGAACTCTTTCTACTGCTTGCGCTCGGGCTCATCGTGCTCGGGCCGAAACGCCTGCCTGAAATTGCCAGCAAGATCGGTGGCTGGGTCGGCAAAGCACGACGTCTCGCGCGCAGTATGCAGCGCCAGCTTGAAGACGAGCTACGCGATGACGTGAACGCCATCAAGGCGCCGCTGAGCGAACTCAAAGGCGGACTCGAAACCGATTTTAAGAAAGCGACCGAGGCGCCGGATCCCGCTGACCCGGCATACGACATCGACGAACCCGCACATCACATCCCCAGTGATGACGACGAATATTCCGAACTGCACGAGGCAGAGAAAGCCGAGGCCGAGAGAACCGCGGCCAACGACAAGTCATGAGCGATTCGACGAGCGCCAAGAAGGACGAGGAAGAACTCGGCGAAGGTACGCTACTTTCGCATTTGGTGGAGCTTCGATCTCGGTTAACCAAGATGGTCGCCGCCATCCTGGTGTTGTTCGTGGTGCTAATACCGTTTGCGCAACGGATTTTTAATCTCGTCTCTGAGCCGCTGTCTTCGATGCTGCCCGGCGGGCAAATGATCGCCACCGAAGTTGCGTCGAGCTTTTTTATACCGCTGAAAGCCACGTTTATTGTCGCACTGCTATTGGCGATGCCGGTGGTGTTGTATCAAGTCTGGGCGTTCGTCGCGCCGGGTCTCTATAAGAAAGAAAAGAAATTTGCGTTTCCGTTGCTGGCTTCCAGCGTCTTTCTGTTTTACGCCGGCGTCGCGTTTGCCTATTTCGTGGTGTTTCCGCTCGTCTACGGTTTCTTCATCAGCATCACGCCCGAAAACGTTGAGCCGATGACCGACATTTCTCCCTTCCTGTCCTTCGTGACCGGTATCGTGCTGGCCTTCGGTATTGCTTTCGAGGTACCGATTGCGACCGTCCTGTTGGTCTGGGCCGGAATTACCACTCCGGAAAAATTAGGCAAAGCACGCCCCTACGTATTCCTTGGCGCGTTCGTCATCGGCATGCTGCTGACACCCCCCGATGTCATCAGCCAGACACTACTGGCGATTCCGGTTTACGTCCTGTACGAGGCCGGCATTGTTATGTCACGCCTGATCTCGAAAAAGCCGAAAAAAGAAGCGGAACCCAGCGAAATTGCTGGGGTCAAGTAGAATCTAGCGCTATAAATAGTGTCTAATTCGTAGCCCATCCTGAGAGGAAGGGTTCCCGGGGGAAATAATAATGACAAACTCTGTCGCCGCGACTGCGGACAACAGCGAAAAAATGTTCTTTGGCCACCCGCGTGGGTTGATGACCCTGTTCTTTACCGAGCTGTGGGAGCGCTTCAGCTACTACGGCATGCGGGCCTTCTTAATTCTGTATATGACCGACGCCGCAAGCGGCGGTCTGGCTATGGGCACCGAGATTAGTGCGGCCGTTTATGGCCTGTATACCTTCGGTGTCTACGCTCTCGCGCTCCCCGGCGGCTGGATTGCCGACCGCATTGTTGGGCAGCGTCAGGCGGTGTTTATTGGCGGCGTCATTATTGCGCTCGGCCACTTTACGCTTGCTGCACCGCTGGCGATTCCAGGCTCCGATTTCTGGTCGTTCTACCTCGGACTGCTGTTCTTGGTCATCGGCACCGGACTCCTGAAGCCCAACGTCAGCGCGATTGTGGGTGATCTCTATATCGGTGACTCACCGGCACGTCGCGATGCCGGTTTTTCGATCTACTACATGGGTATCAATATCGGCGCATTTGCCGGTCCGATCATTTGCGGCTACTTCGCCGAAGAGTGGGACTGGCACCTGGGCTTCAGCCTCGCCGGCATCGGTATGATCTTCGGCCTGATTCAGTACGTGCGCGGCACGCCGGCATTGAAAGGCGCGGGTGAACTCAGTGACGAGGCTCGCGGCAAACTCGCCCAGGGCAAGAAACAGCTGATTTACAGCTTGATCGGTACGGCGGTGTTTGCCGGAGCGATTTACGCCGCCATTTCGTCTGGCGCAATTACCCTGACGATTGTCGAGTTCGCACAGACCACCGGCCTAATCGTGGTCGTTGTTGCGGCACTATATTTCGGCGGCATCATCGGTTTCGCCTGCCGTGACAAAGTCGAGCGTCACCGGATTTTTGTCATCTTCTTGTTGTTCCTCGGCGCTGCCATGTTCTGGTCGGGCTTTGAGCAAGCCGGCTCCTCAATGAACATCTTCGCCCGTGACTTTACCGATCGAGACTTGTTCGGCTGGTTGGTTCCCACCAGCTGGCTACAGTCGGTGAATCCTATTTTCATTATCCTGATGGCGCCGGTGATGGGGTTGTTGTGGGTGCGCCTCGGCGCACGCAGTCCGTCCATTCCGGTGAAGTTTGGTATGGGTCTCGCCTTGCTCGGCGTCGGCTTCCTGGTGCTAGCCTGGGGCTCAATCTACGTACCTGAGGGTGCTGCAGGTGATACCGCGGCCGGCGTCGCTATGACCTGGCTGGTGGTAACCTACTTCTTCCACACGGTGGGTGAACTTGCTTTGAGTCCGGTGGGCCTCAGCAGCGTCACCAAGTTGTCGCCACCGAGATTGGTCGGCCAGATGATGGGTACCTGGTTTATGGGCGCCGCACTCGGCAACCTCGTTGCAGGTCTCGTTGCTGGACGCATCGAAACCTTGCCGCCGGAACAGTTGTTCACCGTAGTCGCCAGCATTGTGATTGGCTCAGGATTGCTGTTCGTAATCTTTGCGCCGCTCATTAACAAACTGACGCACGGCGTTAAGTAAGCACAAAAATAAAGACAATCGGGCGCGCCAGTGCGCCGAGATGAAGGGGAAGACTGTGACGGAATTGGGTGCGAAACAAAGCTTGACCAACCGCATGCTCGGCACCGTTGAGCGTGTCGGAAACAAGTTGCCCGACCCGGCGATGCTGTTCGTGGGTTTGTTATTTATCGTTTGGGTGCTGTCGTGGCTGTTGTCGTATATCACTTACGACGTTATTGATCCACGTTCTGGCAATGCCATCGAAGTTATCAATCAGCTGTCCCCGGCGGCACTCACCGCATTTATGTCCGGGTTGGTAACCAACTTTATGGGATTTGGTCCGGTCGGCACCGTGTTGGTAGCGATGCTCGGTATTGGCGTCGCCGAATACTCCGGCTTTATTACCACTTCGATTCGCGCTCTGTTGAACGTCACCGCCAACTGGCTGCTAACGCCGATGGTGATTCTGGTCGGTATTGTCAGTCACTCCGCGGTCGATGCCGGTTACGTGCTTGTTATCCCGCTCGGCGGTGTCATTTTTTATGCCGCGGGTCGACATCCGCTGGCCGGTATTGCGGCCGCGTTTGCCGGCGTATCCGGCGGCTTTTCGGCGAACTTCGTACCGTCGTCTTTGGATCCTTTGCTGCAAGGGCTCACGGAGTCTGGTGCGCAGCTGATCAATCCGGAAATGACGATCAATACGCTCAACAACTACTTCTTTACCACGGCATCTTCGGTACTGATCATCGGGCTGGGCTGGTGGTTGACTGACAAAGTGGTTGAGCCACGCCTTAGAAATACCGAGGTCGATGGCGACGCCGAAGATCTTCCTGAAATGCACGACATTAGCCCGGAAGAACGCAAAGGGTTGCGTTGGGCGCTGGCCGTCATGGTACTCGGGCTGATTCTCCTAACGCTGTCGTTGTTACCGGCAGACTCGGCATGGCGTGACGCGAACGGCGACCTGGCCAGCTTCGGCGCACCGATCATGCGCTCGATCGTTGCGATCATCTTTTTCTTGTTCTTGATTCCCGGCATCGCGTTCGGCTACGCGTCCGGAAAATTCAAGAGCTCGAAGGACATGATTGAGGGCATGACGCAGTCGATGCATCAGATGGCCTACTACCTGGTCATCATGTTCTTCATCGCGCAGTTCGTGTACTCGTTCGGCGCATCCAATCTGGGGACCTTGCTGGCGTTGCAGGGCGCTGAAGTCCTCAGCGGCTTCCGCGACTATCCGTACGTGCTCATCGTTGGCATCGTGTTGCTGACCGGCGTGGTGAATCTGTTTATCGGTTCGGCGTCCGGTAAGTGGGGCATGTTGGCCCCGATTTTCGTGCCGATGTTGATGACGCTGGGTATTTCGCCGGACCTCACGCAGGCGGCGTATCGGGTCGGTGATTCGAGCACCAACATCATCACACCGTTGATGCCGTACTTCCCGCTGGTCGTGGTGTATTGCCAGCGCTACGTGAAATCAACCGGCATCGGTACGCTGACGGCAATGATGTTGCCGTACTCGATTACGTTCCTGGCTGTGTGGACGGTGTTCCTAATCGCCTACTTTATGCTCGGCTTCCCGCTTGGCTTAGGTTCCAGCTACACCTATCCGTAACTAGCAGGGCACCACCGACACTGCAGATCCGATCGCGTTTAAAATCGCGTTCAGGATCTCGGTGGTGACCCGACCACGGTTAAAGACGATATCGAGCAGCAGCAGAAAGACGAATCCCAGCCAGCCGAGATAGGCGTAGCCGACGTAGCTATTGTGGATAATAGTAAGCAACCAGTTCTGCTCAAAGATGTAGAAATACGAGCAAACCAATGTCGATATCACCAACAGGATACCTGGCAGGAAGAGATGGGTAACAGCGCGCGGTTTGAGAAACGATATAGCGAGCAATAGTAAGAACACGGCCGCGTTGCTGCCGGTAAAAATGCGGATATCCTGTCGCAGCTCTTCCGTGACCTGCATGTAGTTGGCATGTATTAACCGCGACACCTGTTCATTCGCCGCTTCAAGCAGCTGGATATTTTGTCGCCAGCCGCTCGACAACCACTCTTCCCAGCGTTGTCGGCATTCGCAATCGAGATCGCGAACCTCGGCTATCGCCGCCGCCCACTTCTCATGAACCCGGTTCTCTAGGTTCGCCCGGAATTCATCGATACGATCCTGATTCGCTTCGACCACGGCGCTGGCAAGTCGACCCAGCGCGGTGTCGGCGCCGGGCAACGAGACAGATTCAATTTGGGATTCGATGCGCGCCCGAGCTTCCGACTCGATGTAGTCTGCCGCCGCTTCCTCCACCCATCCGGGCACCGAGTACGTGAACATAAAAAACATCAGGAAGATCGCGGCACCGGTCGCGCCGATGATGCTTAACGTGATCTTTCGCCAGTTCATTCCTGGAATTGTCTTTGTGTTGACTACGGACTACTCGCCCAAACACGCACCGGCGTAGGCTTTGTCCACGCCGGCGTTTTCTATCTGGCATTCGTTGTCGTAGGTAACACCGTCGGCGCCGCACACCGGCGAATACACCTCAGGGCAGTTGCGACCTTGGTTTTCGCACACCCCTGCGTAGTCGATTCGCACACCGCGACGTTCCGCGTGACAGGCATTGCCGTAGGTCATACCATCCGCAGCGCACACCGGCACAAATAAATTCGGACAGGGTCGCACGTCACAAATACCTTCGGTGAACGACGTTGCGCCGACGGCCTCCGCGAAGCAGGCATTGTCGTAAGTCGTGCCATCGGCACAAACCGGTGCAAACACCTGCGGGCAGTTGTCGAAATCACAGGTGCCCTGACGTTGAACGGGCACACGGTCGACGCTCGCCTCACAACGGTTTAGATAGGTGCGGCCGTTCATTCCGCACACCGGATCTTCAACGCTAGGACAGCCATTGGCGGTGCAGGCACCTAAGCCGGCAAGTTCTACGCCCGACTGACCCGCAAAACATTCGTTGATATAGGTGTTGCCGTCGACACCACAGACCGGGTCAAACGCGTCGGAACAACCGGTATCGTCACCTTGACAGATGCCTTCGCTGGCCACCTCGATGTTGGCCACGCGCGCCACGCAGCTATTGCTATAGGTGTTGCCGTCAACGCCGCACACCGGCTCGTATTCTTCGGTACATAGGTTGGCCAAATCGACTGCGCTGCATTCACCTTCGCTAACGATCGACACACCGGCATTTCCCGCGACGCACGCATTGCTATGCGTTTGCCCATCGGACCCACAAACCGGCCGGTATTCAGCTGTGCATAGCTGCTGTGTGTTGATATCGGCCTGCGCAAACAGAATATCGTCAAACTCATTCGCTGCAGTCGTCGCTGACCAGCAAAGCGCAAGCGCGGAGAATATGAAGCTACTTCGCATTAAGGGTCCCCAATTGTGCTCCCGCAGTCTTAGAGTCTGCCTGAGTTTCGGAGTTCATCACAGTTACCACCTCACGCACCGTCACCAGCTCAACGCCAAACTCGTCCAGCGTGGTCAATTTGTGTTCCAGAAACGAGAGCGTTTCGACATACGGGTGGCCAACGCCAATGGCCACGCCGTTGCGACGCGCGAGCTCAAGCAGACGTGCAAACTGCTGCTCCAGGGCCGATTCACTGCGATCATGGTCGAGAAACACATCGCGCCGTCGCGCCGGCACACCCGCATCGCGGGCTGCTGCGAGGGCAACACTTTCATGCGTGGTATAGCTGTCCACGAAGTACAGCGACGGTTGCTCAGCCATTGCGGTCATCAACCAACGCATGCGATCGGCATCCTGCGTTAGCAGGCTGCCCTGGTGGGTACTCACGCCGGTGGCATTCGGGACCGCCGCCAACGCTCTGGAAAAGGTGTCGAGAAACCTGCACTGATCCATGTGCTGACGAATCTCGATCGGTTCATCACGACGATGATCGATCGCCTCCAGAGGTAAATGCACCAGAATTTCCTTGCCTTGCTCATGCGCATAGCTCGCCAATGCCGAACCTCGCGGTGTCGCTGGCAACACTGCAACCGCCACCGCGCCGGGCAGTTCGACCGCGCGCCGTCCAGCGTTCAGTCGATAACCGAGATCGTCAATAATAATCGCGATTCGCGGCGGCTCGGCAAACGCCGGCAACGGGAAAAACGTTAGTAGCAGGACAGCGCCGAGCGCTCGAATCATTGGGCGCTACTGTGCATGACGCCGCGCGTCTTGAGTTGCTCCAACGCTTCGAGAAACTGCACATCCTGAGCGTGATCCAACCGAGTGCTTAAGCTCAGATCCGGATAACCCGGCGTGTCTTCAACGAAAATGTCCGGGGTGATGCCGGTTTCGTGAATCGACTCTCCCGAGGGTGTGTAGTAACGCGACGTCGTCAGCTTAATCGCACGTCCCATCGAGAGCGGCACGACCGTCTGTACCAGTCCTTTGCCAAAGGTCTCGGTACCGACCACCAAGGCGCGACCATGGTCTTGCAGCGCGCCTGCGACGATTTCCGACGCCGACGCGGAACCGCGATTAACCAGCACGATGATGTCCGCGCCATCGAGAACATCGCCACGATGTGCCGAGCGTATGAATCGCGAATCGGTGGTGCGGCCGTCGGCGGACACAATCACGCCGGTATCGAGAAACAAGTCGGAGACGTCGACCGCTGCATCGAGCACGCCACCGGGGTTGTTGCGCAGGTCGAGGACCAGCCCGTCCAGCATGCCGTTGCGTGTGTCCTGCAACTCGTCGATGGCGCGCGATAACTCACGCGCAGTCGATTCGCTGAATTGGCTGACGCGAACGTAGCCATAGTCTGACTGCACAATTTCCGAGTGCACGCTCGGCACGCGAATCAGCTCGCGTCGGACGTCGTATTCGACCGGCTCTTCATCGCGCAATACGGTAATGGTGATTTGCGAACCACGACGGCCGCGCATCCGGCCGAGGGTTTCTTGCAGGTTGTCAGCCTCTACAACCAACCCATCGATGGCAATAATCTGATCGCCGGCTCGAATGCCGGCACGCGCCGCCGGTGATCCGGCGATCGGCGTAATGACTCTTACCAGCCCGTCGTCCTCGGACAGCTCAACACCGACACCCGTATAACTGCCGGTGGTGCTAATGCGGATATCGCGATATTCATCCGCATCCAGATACTGGGAATGCGCATCCAGGTCAGCAACCATGCCGCGGATAGCGGCCTCGACCAGCTCTTTATCGTCGATGTTCTCAACATAATCGCGCTTGACGCGATCCATCACCTCGGCGAACAGACGCGCGTGCTCGATATCTTCTGCGTCAGCTTTAGGGGTGTTTTGAGACGCCAGGAAAGAACCGCCCATCGACAGGCTGACACCCATGACGGTACCGATAACCACAACCAGAATGGCTCTGGTTTTCAATGACATAAATCTCTCCCGGTGGGCCGCGAACCCCCTCTGATCGCGACCTAGCGACGATAACACAGCGACTTAGGGCCGCCTACATGGCTGGCTCACGTTTTTGCGACCTGAAATTCGCCTTAATTGCCGGGGGTGCGCGTCACCCACTGGCGCGGGTTTAGCGGCCGCGTGCCCTGCCGCAGTTCAAAGTACAGCGCCGGCCGTGACTGGCCGCCACTATCTCCTACTGTGGCGATCACATCGCCCGGCGCGACCCAGTCGCCGGCGTTTTTGAGTGTGGTTTCGTTGTATCCATACAGCGTCAGGTAACCCTCGCCATGCTCCACGATGACCAGCAGACCCATGCCCGCCAGCCAGTCGGAAAACACCACACGCCCATGATAAATAGCGCGCACCTCGCGGCCGCGCGGTGCGGCAAGCACCACGCCGTTCCATTTCACCTGGTTGCCGGCGCGCGGCTGCCCGAAGTCATGCAACAACGTGCCCGCCACCGGCCATGTCAGCTTGCCGCGGAATTCGCTAAACGGATTTTCGGCGCGGATAGGGTAGTCAGAAAGAATCGTCGTCAGCTCATTGATCAACCGCGTCAGATCGGCTTCTTCAGCAGCCAGCTGTTCGATCTCACGACTTTCGTCGGCCATGCGGGTGCCTAACGAGGCGATCAACTGTTGGCGCTTTTCCTGTGCGGCATCCAGTTGACTGAGTTCTTCATAACGCGCAGCGGCCAGATTGCTCAGCCGTGCCTCCTCGGCGAGCACTTCACCTTGCAGCAATGCGAGCTCATCGATATACCCGGTTACCACCTCAATATTTCCGGCGCGATGATCGTTGAGGTAGTCGTAATACGCCAGCATGCGGCCCAGGGTTGCCGGGTCTTGTTGATTCAGAAGCAGCTTGAGGCGCTCCTGACCACCACCCATGTACGCGGCGCGCACCTGATTGGCAAGCTCCTCGGACTCTCGATCGAGCTCCGCCCGACGCGCCAGCAAGTCGTCTTGCAACTCTGCCCGGCGTCGCCGCGAATAATCGCGCTGCTTCTCAATTTCCTTGAGCCGAATACGCTTCTCGGCGATTTCGATCTCGGCTGCCTGCAAGTCCTTGGTCACCGCATTTCGCTGCGCCGCACTTTCGTCCATGCTGCGCTTGAGCGAGCTGATGCGCTCGCGTACCTGCTCAAGCTGCTGCTCCTTTATTTCCGCCAGCTCATCGTTTTCCTGGGCCCCGGCAAGGACCGAAAACGTCAGTAGGAGAAGCGTTACGATGCGTTTCATGGGGGTGCAGTTTGGTATAATGCCGCCACAGTCACAACCCAGGCGCGACGTCCCGCGCCGAGAGAACCATGACACAGTTTATCGAATTCGCCGGCAATAACGCGGTGCTGGTGACCTTACTCATGATCAGCTTTTTGGTGCTGATCTTTTCCGAGCTGCGGCGTAAAGCCGCGGGCATGGTCGCTATCGACCCGGTGGCGGCCGTACAGTTGATCAACAACAACGGCGTGGTCATAGACTTGCGCGGTGCCGAGGCCTATTCCCGCGGCCATATCGCCAACGCCAAGAATATTCCTTACGAGCAATTTGATGCCGATCACTCGCGGCTGGCATCGCTCAAGAACACACCGCTGATCGCGGTCGACGACGCCGGCATGAACGCGACCCGCGCGGTCGCAACGCTGCGCACCTCTGGATTTGAGTCGGCCTATACGTTGAAAGGCGGAATGCATGCGTGGGCACAAGCCGGACTTCCGGTGGTGTCCGGAAAGAAAACCAAAGGCAAGCAAAAGAAGTAGCGCTCGCCCGACACAGATTAGATACAGGAAACCGTAATGGCTGAAGAAAACCAGGCGCCTGAGAAGAACATCTCTATCGCCAAAATTTACATCAAAGACTTTTCCTTCGAATCGCCGATGACGCCGGACGTCTTCAAAGCAAATGAGTGGTCACCACAGACCAACCTTAATTTGCGCAGTACTCAGACCGAATTCGAAGAAGGCGTCTATGAAATCGTGCTGACCATCACGATCGATGCAAAAGACGACGACAAGACGTTATTCCTGGTCGAAATCTCGCAGGCAGGTCTATTCGAAATTCGCGGCTATGATGAAGAAGAACAGAAAGCCATTATCGGCAGCTACGCACCCAGCCTGTTGTTTCCGTACGCGCGCCAAGCGATTTCTGCCATGATTCAAAATGGCGGCTTCCCAGAATTCATTTTGCAGCCGATGAACTTCGACGCACTCTACATGCGCTCGCAGCAGCAAGCGGCGCAGGCGGAGGCGCAAGGCGAAGAAAAGCACTAGCGGCTCATTGCAAGTAGATTTATGCGGCACATAGCTTTGTTACAGTCGTGCTCGCCGAGTACCGGGCGGTGCATCGCTGACTTTCCGAGAGTCGAGCAGGTGAAATAAGGCAATCGTGGCTTCATCACGCACACAAGCGGTCATCGGTGCCGGATCCTGGGGTACGGCGCTGGCGTTAGCTTTTGCGCGCAGCGGCACACCGGTTCGTTTGTGGGGTCGCGATCAACAACAGATGGCGGACATGGCATCGGCGCGATGCAACTCACGCTATCTTCCGGATGCCGCGTTTCCCGAAAATCTCGAGGTCGTTGCCAGTCTCGACGGTTGTCTTGAGGGCGTACGCGACATTCTCGTCTCGGTTCCCAGCCATGCGCTTCGCGAAACTCTGCTCGCCATCAAACCGTTATTAGCGGCCGATTCACGGGTGTGCTGGGCCACCAAGGGGTTCGAGCTGCATACCGGCAAACTGCCGCACGAAGTCGTCGCAGAAACGCTCGGCGATAACATTCCGCAGGCGGTGTTATCCGGCCCGACGTTCGCCAAAGAGGTCGGCGATCAGCTGCCCACCGCAATGACGATCGCAGCCAATGACGCCGACTTTGCTACTGAGTTGGCGAATGCGATCTCCAGCGAACGTTTCCGTGCGTATACCTCGGACGACATGATCGGCGTCGAGGTCGGCGGTGCGGTGAAGAATGTTCTCGCCATCGGTGCTGGCCTGTCGGACGGGCTCTCTTTCGGCGCCAATACGCGGATCGCGCTGATCACCCGCGGGCTGGTCGAAATGACCCGCCTGGGTGTCGCACTTGGCGCTAAGCGCGAAACATTTATGGGGCTTGCCGGAATGGGCGATCTGGTACTGACCTGCACCGACAACTTATCGCGTAACCGACGAATGGGTCTGGCTCTCGCCGCCGGCAAAACCGTCGACCAAGCCCAGCAGGAAATTCAGCAGGTTGTTGAAGGCGTGATGGCTGCGGAGGCCGTTCACGAAGTCGCCGAGAACCTCGGCATCGAAATGCCGATCTGCGAACAGATTTATCGAATCCTGTACGAAGGCGCGCCGCCGCTCGAGGCGGTCACCACACTGATGAGCCGCGAGCTAACGTCCGAGAATTAGCCGCGAACGCGTTGCAACACCGCGTTGATCAACTAAGCTCTATTAAGAATAAAAATTAAGGGGAAAGACCATGCGCAGACGTGACTTTTGTCGCAGCGCGGTTGCCGTTGGCGTGGCCGCTGCGATACCGATGCTACCCGGTTGTGGGCGCCAGGCACCGGACGCCACAACGGCCGATACCAGCATTCGCGGCGTATCGCTCGAGGGTCATGAAATCGAGCTGGAGAAAGCGGCGATTCGTGAGCTCGGCGAGGCGATGAACGGCCCGGTGATCTTATCCGGGCATCCTGAGTACGACACCGCTCGCATGATCTGGAACGGCATGCACGATAAGCGCCCGGCGCTGATTGCCCGTTGCACCAGCGCCGAGGATGTCTGCCATGCAGTCGACTTCGCACGCGGCAACAATTTACTAACCGCGGTCCGCGGCGGCGGACACAGCTGGCCCGGTAAGTCGGTTTGCGATGACGGCATCATGATCGATCTATCGGCGATGAATTCGGTCGATGTCGATGCGGAAGCTAAACGAGCGCATGCGCGCGGCGGTGCGCTACTCAATGCGCTCGACACGGAGTCGCTCAAACATGGTCTGGTCACCACCGCTGGTGTCGTCTCACATACCGGTGTTGGCGGCTATACGCTCGGCGGAGGGTTTGGTCGTTTGAACCGGCGCTACGGATTAACAATCGATAATTTGGTGTCAGCAGAAATCGTGACGGCTGACGGCGAGGTTCGCCGCATCAGCGCCGATAACGAACCAGAGTTGTTTTGGGCAATTCGCGGTGGTGGCGGCAACTTTGGTGTGGTTACAGACTTTGAATACCAACTGCATCCGTTTGAGCGCAACTTGTTATCCGGCATGATCGTCTGGCCGGTCGCACAGGCGAGGGACGTGTTGGAATTTTACGCCGAGTGGAGTCAGGGCTTGTCGCGCGAGTTGTACGTCGGTCCGATCATGGTGACGCTGCCGGACGGCACCGGCATCGTCGGTTTCGAGGTGGTATACAACGGCGACCCGGTGAAAGGTGAGAAGGAACTCGAACCACTACGCCGGATCGGCACCGTTCTTGACGATGGCATCAAGATGCAGGACTACATGGTGATGCAGACGCAGGAAGATGTATCGTTCGGTCACGGCGTTCGCTCTTACGCCAAGAACGGCATGGTCAAAGAGGTCACTCAAGAGTTGATTGACGCCATGCTCGAGGCGTACGTGAACGACCCTCGCACCGCGTTCTTCACGCACACGGCCGGCGGCGCAGTAAAAGATGTGAGCGAACTCGATACCGCGTTCACGCATCGCAACGCAGAAACGATGATCATTGTCGCTGGCGGCTGGGAGAAGCCTGAAGACGACGAGCCGGCGATCGAGCTGCTGCGGGAGTGGTATTACAAACTCGATCCATTTACCGGCGGCTATTACGACAATATCGACTTCGATGGCACCGAGGCGGCCGGCAACTATGGTCCGGCATACTCGCGCTTACAGGCGGTAAAAGGGCAGTTTGATCCGGGCAACCTGTTCCGGCTCAACAGCAATATTGAACCGGCCTAACGGCCGGTCTCAAAATCGAGGTGTCGCCACGCTTCGTAGACGATGATTGCGGCGGTGTTAGAGAGGTTCAGGCTGCGGCTGTCCGCCTGCATCGGTAAACGAATCCGCTGCGTTTCGGGCAAGGCGTCGAGCACGGCCTGCGGCAAGCCGCGCGTTTCCGGGCCCAGCAGAAACGCATCGCCCGACCGATAGTCCGGCGCATCGTGCCGAGTCACGCCGCGAGTGCTAAGGGCGAAAACCCGCGGTTCATTCAGCGACGCCAAGCAGGCTGTCAGATTGGCGTGCGTCCTCACGGTCGCGAACTCGCCATAATCCAGCCCGGCACGGCGCAGCTTCTTCTCGTCGAGGTCAAAGCCGAGCGGTTCGACTAGATGCAGCTGGACGCCGGTGTTGGCGCATAGGCGGATGATGTTGCCGGTATTCGGCGGAATTTCCGGCTCATATAGAATTAGGTGGAACATCCGTACAGTTTATGAGTAAATCTCCGCGCCATGAAATCCCTGCAGCTGGAATTTTGCGGGCTCGCCCTCGAATCGCCGATCGTATTGTTGTCGGGATGTGTGGGTTTCGGTGAGGAATACACGCGTGTCGATGGCTTCTCCAACCGCGATGTCGGCGCCATTGTCCTCAAAGGCACCACCTTAGAGCCGCGTCTCGGTAATAAACCGCATCGGGTCTATGAAACGCCGATGGGCATGCTAAATGCCATCGGCCTGCAAAACCCGGGTGTCGATAAAGTCGTTGATGACATCCTGCCAGGCCTGGATTTTGCCGAAACCCGGTTTTTCGCCAATGTCTGCGGTTCAACTATCGATGACTATGAGGCGGTAACGCGTCGCTTCGACGATTCGCCGATCGACGCCATCGAAATCAACATCTCCTGTCCGAACATCAAAGAAGGTGGGGTGCAGTTTGGCAACGTGCCGGAAATGTCGGCGCGCGTCGTGGAAGCCTGTCGGCGCGCCACGAACAAACCGATCATCACCAAGCTATCGCCAAATCAGACCGACATCGAAGAAAATGCGCGGCTGTGTATCGAAGCCGGCACCGATGGGTTTGCGGTTATTAATACTGTTATGGGTATGGCGATTGATGCCGAGACCCGCAAACCGGTAATCGGTAACGTGCGCGGTGGACTATCTGGGCCGGCGATCAAACCCATCGCTCTGATGAAAACGGCGCAGGTCCACAGCGTTGCCAAAGCTCATGATGTACCGATTATCGGCCAGGGTGGGATCGTCTCCGCTCAGGATGCCATTGAGTTCATCATTGCCGGCGCGGCGACCGTCGGTATTGGCACATCGTTGTTCTACGACCCACTGGTGTGCAAGAAAATCAATGATGGTATTGCCGACTATTTGGTGCGCCACAATATGGCGTCGGTCAGCGAGCTGGTCGGTACGCTGAGCCTTAGTTAGCTGTCAGTCGGGCGTTATACTCTCTGGAACCTGCTGGTAACCTGGCCCGGGCATTCAGATCTCCACCAATCGAGCTTAAAATGGTTCGAATACAAATAATTCTGCTGGCACTCGCTGCATCATTTTTGGCTTTCGATGTGCACGCTTGCTCGTGCGATATCGGCTCTATTGACGAGAGCTTCGAAGAATCTGCCGCGGCGTTTCAAATTCGTGTGACGGCCACAGAACTCCGACCAAGTACCGAGCTTGAATTCGTCCGAATCGCGGCGGAAGAAGACGTTACCGAGGATGAGATCGCTGAGTTTATTGAGGAAGCGCCAGAGTACGTTCGTATCTCATTTGAGGTCATCGAAGTGTTCAAAGGCGAATCCCATATCCCTTCGTATCTCTACGAGATGGTTTTCTCGCCGGGGAACTGCGGGTTAGTGCTGGCGACCGGTATTGAGTACGTAATTTTCTTGTCGGGCGAACCCATCGAGTTCGCCTCTTTTTGCACAGGGTCGTTCGGATTTTTTAATTCCGAAGGCGACGCGATCAAACCCGACCTAGATCGACTGAGAGAGCTGGCGAAGTAAACGGCTGCTTTTTGGCCGAGACCCGACAGCAACAGATGTTGAGTTACAATATCGGCTACTGACCCTTTGCGGTTGTTCGCGTTTTTCGCAATTCAAGGTTTAAATCCTACGGTGGAAACCAACTCCAAATGGACGGATTCGCTCGTCGGATTGAATCTTGAACGACTTGAGCTGACATCTGGGTCGGTCGATTTTGCATTTGAAGGGGAACGCGACGGCAAACTTGCTTCATTGAAAGCCGGAACAGCATTCGAGGTCTGTTGCAGCACGGATGCTCTGTTTCAACGGGATATCGCCAACGATTCTGCGGAATTAGCGTCGCTATACGATTGCCTGGGACGACAGGTTGTCGGAATTCATTTCAGTGGCGACGGCCGTCACTTGAGTATCAATCTGTCGGATGAATGCGCGATTCTAGTCTGGAGTGCTGAGTCACCTACAGACAACCTTCTGATCATTAGGGATTTAAACAGCAAGGAGTGGGGAGTTATTGGCTGACGCTGTTTAGCTTCTATTCGCCGGTTCTTGTCCGGCCGTTATTGGCCGTTAAGAGACGTTCGCCAAGGCGACGAACCCCTCCGAAGGATCCGCGCTACTCGAGCCCCAGCGATTTGATCTTTCGGGTCAGCGTGTTGCGGCCCCAGCCGAGCAGACGCGCGGCATCGTGTTTGCGACCCTTGGTTTGCGCCAGCGCGGTTTGAATCAGCGTTTTCTCGAAGGCTGGTAGCGCCGCATCCAGAAGCGGTGCATCGTCTTTAATCTGTGTCGCCGCCCAAGTTGCCAGGCTTTGGGTCCATTCGCTGGACTGCGGTGCCGCATCACCACCGAGATCCTCTGGAATATCGTGGCTGGAGATCACGTTGCCAGGCGCCGTTACCGTCAGTCGTCTGGACGCATTGACCAGCTGTCGCACGTTGCCCGGCCAGTCGAACGCCTGCAGTGCATCGAGCGCATCGCTATCGAGCGACTTGGTAGTCGTGTTCAGTTCATCGGCAGCCTTGGCTAGATAATAATTCAATAACAACGGAATGTCCGCACGACGCTGTCGAAGCGGCGGCGTGTTGATTCGAATGACGTTTAGCCGATGGAACAGATCTTCGCGGAACCGCGCTTCGCTGACCGCGCGCGCTAGGTCCTGATTGGTCGCCGCGATGACGCGAACGTCGACGGAGATGGCGTCCTGCCCGCCCACACGGAAAAATTCGTTTTCGGCGAGCACGCGTAACAACCGCGTCTGCAAAGCCGGAGACATGTCACCGATTTCGTCGAGAAACAGCGTGCCGCCGTTCGCTTGCTCAAATCGACCAATGCGACGCTCGTCGGCGCCGGTAAATGCGCCTTTCTCGTGTCCGAAGAGTTCTGACTCTAGGAGCTCTGCCGGAATTGCCGCCGTGTTGAGCGGCACGAACGGTTTCGCCGCTCTCGGGCTGTGCTGATGAAGTGCGCGCGCCACCAACTCTTTGCCGGTGCCAGACTCACCGGTGACCAACACGGTCATGCTGGATCCGGCCAGCCGGCCAATGGATCGATACACTTCCTGCATTGCTGGTGCCTGACCGATCAGCGAGGGAATCGCAGTTGCCACATCGCCGGACTCGTTCAAGGCGCCGTTCTTGCGCGCTGCTTTTTTCACCAGCGCAACCGCTTCGTCAATATCGAACGGCTTGGGTAAGTACTCAAAAGCCCCGCCCTGGTAGGCGGCGACCGCGTTCTCCAAATCGGTGTGTGCGGTTATCACAATGATTGGCAGGCTTGGCGACCGCGACTGCAACTCGTCCAGCAGCGCGATACCGCTCATGCCCGGCATGCGAACGTCAGTAATCAATACATCCGGTGCGTCACTGGCCAGAGCCTCGAGCAGATGTTCGGCCCGTTCGAAACATCTTGGCGAGATGTCGGCCTGCCGCAATGCTTTCTCCAGCACCCAGCGCACCGATTGATCGTCGTCCACCACCCAGACATTCAGCGATGTCATGACGCCGACTCTTGGTTGAGAGGGAGCAGCACCGTGAAGACGGTTCGCCCTGGCCGGCTTTCGAATTCGATTAACCCACCGTGACGATTCACTAGCTCCTGCGCCACCGGTAAGCCGAGTCCGGTACCGTCCACGCGACTGGTGACCAAAGGATAAAACACCGAGTCTTGGAGCTCCGGCAGAATACCCGGACCATCATCCTCAATGTCGATAGCGGCCACCACCGAGTGACGAATATCACCAATCGTAAAATTCATGACGGCGCGAGTACGTAACGTAAGCGTGCCTTGTCCATCGAGCGCCGCCGTTGCGTTGCGAACCAAATTGAGCAGGGCCTGGACCATTTGATCGCGGTCGAGCGCCATGATTGGCAAGGCCGGGTCATAATCACGGTGATATTGGAGCGACCGTGCGTCTTCAACGTCGGTGATGCGCACCACGTATTCGATCAGCTCGTGAATGTTGACCGCCTGCCGATTCGGTGCACCACCAGGGCCCAGCAAGGTATCGACCAATGCGGTTAAGCGATCGGCTTCGCTAATCACCACGTCGGTATATTCTTCGAGTTCCGGGTTGTTGAGTTGTTTTGCTAACAGCTGTGCCGCCCCGCGGATACCACCCAGTGGGTTTTTTATTTCATGCGCTAGCTGCGACACCATTTGTCGTCCGGCGCCATGCTGGGCTAACAGGGCATTTTCACGACTGATTCGTGTGCGTCGGGTTACGTCGGTGAGCTCGATCAGCAGCGCAGCGTTGTTGAGGTCCACCGGTGCAACACGACAATCGAGCACGCGCTCTTCGTTATTCACTTCGTTCGGTGAGAGCTTCAGCTCTTGCGCGTATCGATCACCACTTTCCAAAACGCGCGACAGCACATCCTGCAACTGAGGTTCGTCGTCCACCAATTGAAGCAGTGATTGACCGCGCGCGCGACGCTCGGAGATACCCAGAATATTTTCAGCGGCAGGGTTTAGTGCCGCAATCAACAGATTGTCGTCGAGCAGAATAATGCCCGAAGCGAGACTATCAAGAATGTGTTGTGCGCGGCCGTCATGACCGCCGCCACTAGAGCGCTTGGGTTTTAGCGGGAGATGACCGTGTTCTGTTGCACGTAAAACCGATTCGTCTGACTTCGAATCATCAGTCGGCCGGTCTCGTCGATCACTTCCGCTTGCAGGTTGTGCACGCCGCGCCAGACTTCGTCGATCTGAAAGCTCGTTCCCTCGACGATTCTCGGGTTGCCATCGAAGTACACGCGCAGTTGATGGCCGGTCTGCAATCCCGGGCTGACCGCGACGGTGACGTTCAGTACGCCTTCGATGTTCCATAGCGTTTCTTCAGCCGTCGGTGATGCGACGCTGATGCTCTCGTAGCGGAACGGTGCAGCCGGTTCTTCTGGCTGACTATTGGCGTTAGGCCGTGAACCTGGTCCAACGCGTGCGCCGGTATTGCGCGAGTACTCGGAAAGATTGACCACCTCTGCGCCTTCGCGCGGCACATCGGAGTAGTGAACGACGCCATCTTCGTCCACCCATTTGTAGGCTCCATCCGCGCCCGCCTGGGCTGCCAGGAAGAGGGCGGCAATAGCCAAAATTGGTCGCAATTCCATGGTTTTAGCATAACAATTTCAAGCGATTCGGGGCTAGTGCCCGGGCGGCATATTGCCGCCCAGGTCACAGTTTTGCGGCCAAAAATCGCGTTTTTTGCCGTTTACAGGCTGTAATACATGTCAAATTCCACCGGATGCGTGGTCATACGCAGGCGCGTGACATCCTCACCCTTGAGGTCGAGATAGCCATCGATCAGGTCGTCCGAGAACACGTCGCCGGCTTTGAGGAAGTCGCGGTCGGCATCGAGCGCATCGAGCGCTTCTTCCAACGAGAACGCGACCATTTTCAGCTCTTTTTCTTCCTCTGGCGGCAAGTCGTAAAGGTCCTTGTCCATGGCATCGCCTGGATGGATCTTGTTTTGAATACCATCGAGGCCTGCCATCAGCATCGCCGAGAACGCCAGGTACGGATTGGCCATCGAATCCGGGAAGCGCACTTCAATGCGTCGAGCTTTCGGATTCGCCACGTACGGAATTCGAATCGAGGCAGAACGGTTGCGCGCCGAGTACGCCAGGATCGTGGGAGCCTCGAAACCCGGGACCAGTCGTTTGTAGCTATTGGTCGCGGGGTTGGTAAACGCGTTTAGCGCTTTGGCGTGTTTGATGATGCCACCGATGTAATACAACGCGGTTTCCGACAGGCCGCCGTACTCGTCACCAGAGAACAGGTTCTCACCGTCCTTGATCAACGACTGATGCACATGCATACCGCTACCGTTGTCATTAACGATCGGTTTCGGCATGAACGTCGCGGTTTTGCCATACGCATGCGCGACGTTATGCACTACATACTTGAGAATCTGAACCTCGTCCGCCTTCTGCACTAAGGTGTTGAATTTCACACCAATTTCGCACTGACCCGCGGTCGCCACTTCATGGTGATGAACCTCAGTGGTCAGGCCCATATCTTCCATCGCCAGACACATTGCCGAACGCAGATCGTGCAACGAATCGACCGGCGGTACCGGGAAGTAGCCGCCTTTCACGCCCGGACGGTGACCGGTGTTGCCATCTTCATAGTCACGGTTCGAGTTCCACGCGCCCTCCACGGAGTCGACGCGATGGCCCACGGCATTCAAATTGTCTTCCCAGGTTACGCTGTCGAATACGAAGAACTCGTTTTCAGGACCAAAAAACGCCGAGTCGGCGAGACCGGTCGACTTAAGATACGCCTCTGCACGACGCGCCAAAGACCGCGGACAACGCCCATAACCCTGCATCGTTGACGGTTCGATCACGTCACAGCGAAGATTCAGCGTAATTTCATCGGAGAACACATCAACCACCGAGGTGGCCGGATCCGGCAACAAAATCATGTCCGACTCGTTAATGCCCTTCCAGCCGGAAATCGATGAGCCGTCGAACATCTTGCCGTCTTCAAACAGATCTTCGTCAACGCTATGCGCCGGCACGGTGACGTGTTGTTCTTTGCCCTTGGTATCGGTGAATCGAAAATCGACGAATTTCACGTCGTTTTCTTTAATGAGGTCGAGCACCTCTTTGGCCTTCATGTTGTTCTCCTTAGCGAGGTTCGTTCTGAGCCGGCGCTATCGCCGAAACTTCTTGTATTGCACAAGCTGTGCCAATTTGGTGCGCACGGTAACACATTGATTTTGTTGGCCTGAGCCGCGCGAATCGCCGAATGTTCGCACAATATTGGTGCGCAAGTCCATAATTGCGCACCGAAATGGTGCATAGCTGGTGGTACCATCGCCGCCGTCGCCGGCCCCAATTCGAGCCTCCAGTATCACCGACTCGTCTGTGGCCGCCCGCAACCGTGTCGGCTGGCCCTTAGGCCGCTTTTCGATATTCGGTCAAAGTCCGCAAACAGCGTCTGCTCGAACGCGGCCGGTTCCGATATACTCCGCGGCTTCAACGTTGGACTTTCACGAATGAGCAAAGGAAAAGCGCCAGACATGCTCAGCTTTCAGGACCTGATCCTTAAGCTGCAGCAATACTGGGCTAAGCGCGGCTGTGTCATTTTGCAGCCGTATGACAAAGAAATGGGCGCGGGGACGTTTCACCCGGCCACGTTTTTGCGCGCCGTGGGTCCGGAGCCATGGAGTGCTGCGTATGTGCAGCCATCACGGCGGCCGACGGACGGCCGTTACGGCGACAACCCGTTTCGTCTGCAACACTATTACCAATATCAGGTGGCGCTAAAACCGTCACCGGATGATATTCAAGATCTCTATCTGGGCTCGTTGAAAGCGATCGGCATTGACCCGACCGTGCACGACATTCGCTTTGTCGAAGATAACTGGGAGTCCCCGTCATTGGGTGCATGGGGTCTCGGCTGGGAAGTGTGGTTGAACGGTATGGAAGTCACTCAGTTCACGTACTTCCAGCAAGTCGGTGGGCTCGAGTGCCGACCGGTCACCGGCGAAATTACCTATGGTCTCGAACGGCTCGCAATGTATTTGCAGGACGTCACCAGTATTTACGACATCGTCTGGACCGACGGACCGATGGGTCGCATCACCTATGGCGATGTCTATCACCAGAATGAAGTCGAGCAGTCTCGCTATAACTTCGAAGAAGCCGACATCGACGATTTGTATCATGCGTTTGATCATGCCGAGCACGAGGGCGAGCGACTGGTCGAAGCCAAGCTCACCTTGCCGGCTTATGAACAAATGTTGGTGGCATCGCACGTGTTTAACTTGCTGGATGCGCGCGGCGCGATCTCCGTGAGCGAACGTCAGCGATTTATTTTGCGCGTGCGCACGATTGCGCGCGCGGTCGCCGAGAGTTATTACGCATCACGCGATGCCCTCGGGTTTCCGATGGTCGCATCTGTTAACAAAGGCGTGAAAAAGTCATGAGCAAGGCCAACGACTTTCTCGTCGAAATCGGCACCGAAGAGCTGCCGCCCAAGGCACTGCGCACGTTGATGGATGCGTTTGCCAGCGGCGTCGCAGCGGGGCTCGACGACGCGCGTTTGGCGCACGGCGAGATTACGCCGTACGCCAGCCCACGGCGGCTCGCGGTGCTGGTCAACGCTTTGGTCGGCGACCAAGAAGACCGACGCTCGGAGCAGAAAGGACCGCCGGTGTCGGTCGCGATCGATGACGATGGCGAGCTGACAGCCGCCGGTCAGGCGTTCGCCAAAAAGTGGGGCGTGAAGCCCGAGGACCTTGAGCGAACCAAGACCGAGAAGGGCGAGTGGCTGAGTTGCACCGTACTGGAGTCTGGCCAGGCCGCCAAAGACTTGCTGCCAAACATCGTCGCCAAGGCGCTGGCCGACTTACCCATTCCTCGTCGAATGCGCTGGGGCGACCGCGACACCGAGTTTGTGCGACCCGTGCACTGGGTGGTGATGTTGCACGGCGAGCAGATCGTTAAAGCAACGATCTTGGGCGTGAAGTCCGGCAACAAGACACGCGGTCATCGTTTCATGTCTTCTGGAACTCTCGTGATTGAGTCACCCGCGAAATATGCATCGACGCTCGAAAAGTCCGGCAAGGTCATTGCGAGCTTCGACAAGCGGCGCGACAAAGTCGTTAAAGCCGCCGAAGCGGCCGCAACGAAAGCGGGCGGTGTGATTGTCGATGGCGAAGCGCTGTATGACGAAGTAGCGGCCTTGGTCGAATGGCCGGTTCCCGTAACCGGTAGTTTTGATGAGAAATATTTGGAACTGCCACGTGAAGTGGTGAGCTCAACTCTCACATCGCACCAACGTTACTTCCCCGTTGCCGACGCATCGGGTGAGTTGATGGCGCGATTTGTCACGTTGTCGAACTTGAAGAGCAGCGCGCCAGCGAAAGTTCGAGATGGTAACGAGCGGGTAATTCGTCCGCGGCTCGCTGATGCCGCGTTCTTTTGGGACAACGATCGGCGCACCGCGCTCTCGGCCCGTCAGGCGAAACTCCGTGAAGTGGTCTACCAGCGCGGCCTCGGCAGCCTGCACGACAAGAGCGCTCGGGTCGGCACAATCGCGCGTTGGATTGCCGACACATTGGCGATCGAGTCGGCAACCCTGGAGCGTGCCGCAGCGCTATCGAAATGCGATTTAATCACCGACATGGTCGGCGAGTTTCCTGATCTGCAAGGCACAATGGGCGGCTATTATGCGCGTCATGACGGTGAGGCTGACTCGGTTGCGACCGCTATTGCCGAACATTATCTGCCGCGTTTCTCCGGAGACGCGCTGCCCGAGACCAACGACGGCCAGGTTCTGGCACTCGCGGATCGCATCGACACGCTCGCCGGCGTATTTGTTATCGGCAAAAAACCCAGCGGTAACCGCGACCCGTTTGGCCTGCGTCGCGCTGCCGTCGCTGTGGTTCGACTGCTGGTGGAATGCAAACTTGATCTCGACCTCGCCGCGCTTATCGATGCCGCAGTTTCTGCCCAGCCCGGGGCGGCAAGCAACGAATTTGGCGAAGAGCTATATGCCTTTATCAGCGAACGGCTGCGTCGTTATTTTCTGGATCGGGATTCGACATTGGCGACCGAGACGTTTGATGCGGTGCTAGCGCGGCGACCGTCATCGCTGGTCGACTTTGAGCGGCGACTGGACGCTTTGAAAGCCTTTATTAAGCTTGATGAAGCGGCGAGCCTCGCCAGCGCGAACAAACGAATCGCGAACATTCTGAAAAAAGAGTCGAGTGATTCCGATGTGAACCCCGGCCTGCTGGCGGATGCCGCAGAAGTGGCATTAGCCGATGCGCTTAGCGCAGCGCGTGATACCGCCGGGCCGCTATTAGCAGCACGTGACTACGGCGCGGTATTAACGCAACTCGCTGGGCTTCGCGAGCCCATCGATCGGTTTTTTGACGATGTGATGGTGATGGCTGACGATGTTGCGGTTCGCAACAATCGTCTCGCGTTGTTGCGCGATGTACGCGCTTTGTTTAACGGCGTTGCGGATATCTCGCGTCTCGCGCTCGACTAAGTCCACCGAACAATGACCACCCTACGTTCACTGCTGTTTACGACGTTCCTGCTGTTCTCATCGTTGCTCGGCGGCGCCATCGAGCTACTGATTTTTTGGGCGCCGCACCGCGCCAAATGGGCAGTTGCCGAAGCCTGGGCTTACAGCAACCTTTGGGCTGGCCGCGTGTTGTGCGGCATGGAAGTCACCACCGAGGGCGTCGAGAATATTCCTGATGAACCCAGCGTTGCGTTGATCAAGCACACCACGGCGATGGAAACCTACTGGCAGATCGCGGCGTTTCCGCCGCAGGTCTGGGTTCTAAAAAAAGAATTGTTAATGATTCCACTGTTTGGTTGGGGTGTTGGCCTGATCATGAAACCGATCGCCATTGATCGAAAGGCCGGCGGTACCGCAGTTAAGCAGGTGATTGAGCAAGGACAAGAGCGAATCAAGAGCGGTTTGTGGGTGACGATCTTTCCCGAAGGCACGCGCATGCCGCCGGGTGAAACACGTCGTTACGGCGTTAGCGGTGCGGCGGTTGCCGCCGCGACGGGTTGCCCGGTAGTGCCGGTAGCACACAACGCGGGCGAGTTTTGGCCGAAGCGCAGCCTGCGTAAATATCCGGGGAAAATTCGCTTTTGTATTGGGCCGCCGATCGATCCAACCGGGCTAGAGCCGAAAGAGATCAACGCGCTGGCGCAAGAGTGGATAGAAACCAAAATGGGTGAGATCAGCACCTATTACGAACCGACGTCGACCAAGGGTGTCGCGAGCTGATCGATGCAACACCAAGGAAGCCCCTGCCACCGCAGAGGCTTCCCGGCTGAACTACCAAATCTTGACGCGATCCTCGGGCGCAAGATAGAGCGCTTCCCCTTCGGCCACATCGAACGCCTCGTAGAACGCGGGTACGTTGCGTACCGCGCCGTTCGCTCGATACTGTGCCGGCGAGTGCGGGTCGGTAGCGATTTGCTGACGAACCGCCTCTTCTCTTGCCTTCGCTCGCCACACCTGCCCATAGCCAAGGAACACACGCTGCACGCCGCTGAATCCGTCGATCACCGACGCTTCTTGGCCCTCGAGTGACATCTGATAGGCCAGCAATCCAATGCTGATACCGCCAAGGTCGCCAATGTTCTCGCCCAGCGTAAAGGCGCCGTTTACATTCACACCTTCGTAAGGACTGTAGGCATTGTATTGCTCGACCAATCGGCCGGTGCGTTCTTCAAATGCGGCGCGGTCCTCATCGGTCCACCAATTGCGAATCGCGCCATCGCCATCAAACGTGCTGCCTTGGTCATCAAAACCATGACCGATTTCGTGGCCGATGACCGCGCCGATGGCGCCGTAATTCACCGCGTCATCCGCCTCGAGATTGAAGAACGGTGGCTGCAGTATCGCGGCCGGGAAAACAATTTCATTCGCGGCGGGGTTGTAATATGCGTTGACCGTCTGCGGGCTCATTCCCCACTCGGTCTTATCCACCGGGTCGTCCATACGATCAACCTGACGCTGCCATTCGGCCAGCGCCGCACGCTCCATATTACCGACCAGGTCGCTATCGTTGATCGTTAACGCCGAATAGTCACGCCACTTATCCGGATAACCGATCTTCGGATCAAATTTGTAGAGCTTGTCGAGTGCTTCGGCTTTGGTTTCTTCGCCCATCCAGTCGAGCTCTTTGATGCTCTTCTCGTAGGCGTTAATCAAATTCTGAACCAATACCACCATGCGCTCTTTTGCTTCCGGCGGGAAGTGCTTGGCGACATACACCTTGCCAACAACCTCACCCAGGGTGCCGTTAACGATGTTGACGCCACGCCGCCAGCGGTCACGCTGCTTTTCGATGCCGGCCAAGGTCTTGGAATAGAACTCGAAGTTCTGATCATCAATGTCTTGGCTCAGCAGCGTCGCGGCTTCATTAAGCACGGTCCACTTCAAATACGTTTTCCAGGTGTCGAGATCGGTATCTTCGATCAGGTCGTCGACATTGCCCATGTAGTCGGTCATCAGCGCAACGACAAATTCGATGTTGGGAACGCCCATCTCGTCGAAATACGCAGCCCAGTTGAATTTCGGCATCAACTCAGTGAGCTCGTCGCGCGTCACCTTGGTGTAGTTTTGAGCGAACTGACGAGCCTGCTCTTTTTTCATATGCAGCTCGGCAATTTGGGTTTCCAGCGCCATCACCGTCTCGGCCATTTCCTCGGTAGCGTCCAAGCCCGCGAGCGCCAACATTTTGGCGACGTGTTCCACGTACTGGGTGCGTATATCGGCCGAGCGCTCGTCATCGGTAAAGTAGTACTCACGTTCGGGTAGGCCTAGACCGCCCTGGAATGTATACAGTGCGTAGTAATCCGGGTTCTTCAGGTCGGCAAACCAGGTGACGCCCAGCGGCATATCCATGCCGCGAATCGTTGCCCAGCCCATGAAGGCGGCAAGATCATCATAGGAATCCATCTCGTCAATGCTGGCGTAGGCGTCCGCTAACGGCTCGATGCCTTTGGCGTTTCGCGTCTCCATATCCATGTAGGAGTTATAGAGGTCACCCACTTTTTGCTCGTCGCTACCGTCCGCGAAATCGCCGGTCGCCGCGTCATCGATGATCGCCTTAACGTCTTCCTGCGCTTCGTCGCGCAAAATTTGAAAGCCACCGTAGGATGCTTTGTCCGCCGGGATTTCAGTTTCAGCGACCCACTTACCATTCACGTACGCGAAAAAATCGTCGCCGGGCTTTACCGACGCATCCATGTACTGAGTATCAATACCAGAGCCGAGCGGTTTGGCCTCGGCAGCGGTCTCCGCGGCCTGTTCTTGGCCACAGGCGGCAAGCGCCAGCAAGGCAACTGTGCCCAATGTTTTCTTGATCACGTTCTTTCCCCCGTTTGAGCCGATCGCAGCGCTGCTGCGAGATCTGTTATGACCGTTATTGAGTGGGTTAGTTTCTACGATTAAATGATGTGCCTACACCGGTAAGCTCGTCGGCTTCTGCTTCGGTCAGCGCATAAATGCTGTCCACGTGGCAGCCGCGAATCGTGTCAAATCGCGCCCGTAAGGTATTGCTGTCCCAGCGGACATCCGCAACCACGTTGGTGTCGTCTAGCAACTCATGGCAGTTTCGCTTGAACTTAACCAGGTAGAAGGATTGGTTTCGCCCCTCATAAACGATGTATTTGGGTGTGATGACCGACCAATCGTCCGTTCTGCCAGAGCGTAGGCTATTGAGCTCCTCAAGCTCGTGCATGGTGATGTAATCGATGATCGCCTGGTCTTCCTCGCTTGGCTTGCGCTCGGCTGTGGCGGCGCATCCCGCGATCATTGCTACAGCCAGGGCGATGGCAAGATGCTTCATGCGATGCGTTCTTCGGCATACAGCCGATTGACCAATGCTGTTGCGCGTGGATGGTCTTCTATCCACCGTTCAATGTCTTCTTGCATACCGCCCGGCAGTCGGTTGCGCGCCACCATGCAGGAGCCGGCGCGTCCGCCGCCATGGTTGGCGGGCGTCAGCCATAGGCCGCTCAATGCGGCGAACGTAATGTCAACGAAGGTTGGCTCGTCGGTGGCAAACAGATTCGCTCGACCATCTGCGAGTTGCGTTTCAAGGTCGGCTAGCAGCTCATCGATTTGTTGCCGTGCTCGCTGGTAACCCTTCTCATCTATGCGGAACGCCCGCTTAAGAAATCCCGCATACAACGGATAAAAGGGCCGCAATAACATTCGTTGCCACCACGGCACGTGTGGGTCATCGACACCCCAAAACCGCACCGATAACTCCGGCACCGGCAGCATATGGTAGTAACCCCAAACCTGCAGGTGTGCACCATAACGGTCGAGTCGTTTTTCAAGGTCGATGGCGTCCGCGGTCGGCTGAAGAAAGGCGGCGCGTTGCGGCTCGCGAACGCCGTAATGTCCCCACAGGAATCGCAGAATTTCGGCGGAGTTGCCGATCGATGATCGCACCATACCGGAACGAAAATTCAACCTCGGCACAGTGCGGCCAAAAAACAATACGCCGAGGATGCCGCCGCTGGCGCGTTCGACATATTCGACGCCCAAACGATCCAGGCTCCAACGTACCTTTTCCACGAAATGACTACCGGATATCGACTCCAAGACCACCGCGTCTTTGTGTTCCGGTTTTGTCAGGCCGATGAATGCCAGCGCCCATCGCCATAACAACGCGACCAACACGAGCAGCAGCGCTGTCAGCCACGACAACCCAAATGCCGCCACAATGATCGGCAACGATAGAAGGAAAATTGTGTGAACCAGTTTGCGGCTGGAGATCATGGTCGGGTACGCGTGGGGTTTTAGACGTCCAGGTTGGAAACGGTCAGCGCGTTTTTCTCGATGAATTCACGGCGAGGTTCGACCTGGTCGCCCATCAGTGTGGTAAAGATCTCATCGGCCTTAACCGCATCTTCGATCTTCACCTGCATCAGGCGCCTGGTTTCCGGATTAACGGTGGTGTCCCACAACTGATCCGGGTTCATCTCACCCAAGCCTTTGTAACGCTGGATCGACTGTCCGCGTCGCGCCTGAGTCATTAACCATTCCACGGCCTCGGCAAAGCTGCTGACACCGCTTTGCCGTTCGCCACGTTCGATGCGCGCACCCTCGCCTAGCAAACCGTCAAGCTTCTCTGCCAGCGCCATAATGTGCTTGTATTCGTTGGTATCGAAAAATTCCCGCGGCAGGTAGCGCGTCGAACCGATACCGTGTTGTACGCGCGTAATCGCGACCCGCACGCTGTCATTCTCATCATCACCACGGTCGAGTTCGGCAGAGTAATGACCACCATTATCGTTGGCGCGGTCACCGTTGCTCTTCGGCAAAATATCATTGAGCTGCTTCGCCCAACCCTCGAGCGCATCGAGATCTTCGTACATCGACTCCGTGACCACCGGCAACTGTGTCAGCGATCGCGTTACGACTTCGTCATAACGACTTGAAAGGCGCAGGATGATGCTCTCAACGGCGAGGTGTTCTTGCGTTAACGCTTCCAAGGCCGCGCCGGACAACGCCGGCGCATCGGCGTTAACATACAAACCGGCACCTTCAAGTGCCGCGCTGGTCAAATACTGATTTAACTCAGCATCATCTTTAACGTAAACCTCCTGCTTGCCTTTTTTGATTTTATAGAGCGGCGGCTGTGCGATGTACACGTGGCCGCGCTCAATCAGCTCGGGCATTTGCCGATAGAAAAACGTCAGCAGCAAGGTGCGAATGTGTGAGCCATCGACGTCAGCGTCCGTCATGATGATGATGCGGTGATAGCGCAGTTTGTCTGGATCGAAATCATCGCGGCCGATGCCGCAACCAAGCGCGGTGATCAGCGTGCCCACCTCTGCGGACGACAACATTTTGTCGAAGCGCGCTTTTTCAACGTTAAGAATCTTTCCTTTCAGCGGCAGGATCGCCTGGGTGCGTCGGTCACGGCCCTGCTTCGCAGATCCGCCGGCTGAGTCACCCTCCACCAAAAACAGTTCTGACAGTGCGGGATCTTTCTCCTGGCAATCCGCCAGCTTTCCGGGCAAGCCGGCGACGTCCAGCGCCCCCTTGCGACGGGTCATTTCGCGGGCTTTTCGAGCGGCTTCACGGGCACGAGCAGCTTCGACGATTTTCGACACAATCGCCTTAGCCTCGGCGGGATGTTCCATTAAGAAATCCTGCAGACGGCCAGCCATCGCGTGCTCCACCACACCTTTAATTTCAGATGAAACTAATTTGTCTTTCGTCTGGGACGAGAACTTCGGGTCGGGGACCTTGACCGACAATACCGCCGTAAGGCCCTCTCGGGCATCATCGCCAGACGGGTTGAATTTGTCTTTCTTGGCGCTTAGCTCTTTTTCGATGTATGCGTTCAATGTCCGCGTCAGAGCCGAACGGAAACCCGCCATGTGCGTGCCGCCGTCGCGCTGCGGGATATTGTTGGTGTAGCAGAACATGTTCTCCTGATACCCATCATTCCACTGCAGCGACACCTCCACGCCGACGTCGTCGTGCATTGCCGAAAAATGGAAAATGGACGGGTGGATCGGTGTCTTATTGCGGTTCAAATGCTCGACAAAGGCACGGATACCACCCTCGTATTCGAACACATCGTGTTTATTCGAGCGCTCATCGATGAGCTCGATACGCACACCAGAGTTCAGGAACGAAAGCTCGCGGAGTCGTCGCGCCAACACGTCGTACTGAAATTCGATGTTGCTGAACGTTTCGGCGGACGGTTTAAAGCGAAGAATCGTGCCGGTTTTGTCCGTGTCACCAATAATCGCCAACGGTGCCTGCGGCTCGCCGAGGGAGTACTCCTGCTGGTGCACGTGGCCGTCACGGTGAATGGTTAAAACCAGTTGCTCGGAAAGCGCATTAACCACCGACACACCGACGCCGTGCAAACCGCCGGATACTTTGTAGGAGTTGTCGTCGAACTTACCGCCAGCGTGCAGCACCGTCATGATGACTTCGGCGGCAGACCGTTTTTCTTCCGGGTGAATGTCGACCGGCACACCCCGGCCATCGTCACTAACCGTAACGGACTCATCGGCGTGGATAGTGACCGTTATGACGTCACAATGACCGGCCAGCGCCTCGTCAATTGAGTTATCGACGACCTCGAAAACCATGTGGTGGAGGCCGGTGCCGTCATCGGTATCGCCGATGTACATTCCTGGGCGTTTACGGACAGCTTCGAGGCCCTTTAAGACCTTGATATTACTGGAAGTATATTCGGTTTCGTCGCTCATTCCGGAGCCTCTGACTACAACCGACCTATTGTATCAAAGCGGCACCCCGAAAGTACCCTCAAAGCCTTATTAATTAACGCTTTTTGGGTCTAATTTCAGGTCTCGGCGCGACGCCGATTAAAGGACTTGCTTCAGGTCGCCCTGTTCCACGTGGAACACCCGCCCCGGCTCCGGAAATAGGGCCACATCCGGCTCGAGACTGGTCGCAATGACTTGGGCGCCCAACACCGCCACGCGCGTCATCAGCCGACCCAGTGCGCTTTGATCTAGCTCCGCGGCCGGATCGTCGAGCAACAATAACAACGGCCGCTCCAGGGCCGCCTGCGCGGTTTCGGTCGCCGCCAGCACCATCGCGCAGGCGAGCAGTTTTTGCTGCCCCCGTGACACCAGCTTTCTGGCGCGGCGCTCATCCATATCGATGCGCAGGTCTGCTCGGTGCGGACCGCAGTGCGTGGTGCCTTGCTGTCGATCGCGCTCCGCGCTATCGCGCATCGCGCCTTCTAAAGACTTACCCTCTTTCCAGCCCGCTGAATAACCGAAACCAACCGGCGCCCCCAGCAAATCGCCCGCCGCTTCCTCGAGCGCGTCTTGCGCAACCTCTAGCGCCATTCGTCGTCCGGCATCGATTTGCTCGGCGAGCTCGATAAACTCTGCATCCCAGCCCGAGAGGCTGCCGCCATTCCGCAACGCCGCATTACGCTGGCGCAACACCCGCCGGAACCGCCGCCAACTATTCAGGAAGTCAGGTTCCACGTGGAACGCCACCCAGTCCAAGAAGCGGCGGCGCTCGTCCGGTGACCCGCTAACCAGGTTGTGCACGTCAGGATCGATGATCTGCAACGGCAGCGCTGTCGCCAATCCGGCAGCTCCGCCGCCGTCTTCGCCATCGATCCGCGTTTCGAGTCCATCAGCACTATTGCGCACTCCGATCTTTGCCGTGTGCTCTCCGTCGGAAACGCGCCCGAATAGGACGAATTCCTTCTCGCCGTGCTTGGTTAACTCCGCGGTGGACGCACCGCGAAAGGATTTGCCGCGGCCCAAATAGCCGAGCGCCTCGAGAATACTGGTCTTCCCCGAGGCGTTTTCGCCGAAAATGAGATTGAAGCTCGGATGGATCTCGAGCTCCACCCGCTCGAGGCACCGGAAATTCTGTGCCGTGAACTGTTGAATCGGCACCCTAACGTCCGCTGGAAACCGGCGAAACCCTACAGCCGCATGGGCATGACAACGAACTTGCCGTCATTATTTCCAGGTTGTCGAATCAGGCAGCTCGAATTGCTGTCCAGCACCGACAAAGCAACCTCGTCGCTATCCACTGCACCCAGAGCGTCCAACAGGTAATTCACGTTGAAGCCGATCTCGATATCCTCGCCGGAATAGTTGACCTCCAGCTCCTCCTCGGCCTCTTCCTGCTCCGGGTTGTGCGCCTGAATCACCACACCGCTATCGCGAATGATGAGCCGGATGCCACGATATTTCTCGTTGGAGAGGATCGCCGTTCGCTGCAAAGCCCCGCGCAGCAACGCTTTATCCGCCGTTAGCTCGTTGCTCGAGTCTTTCGGAATCACGCGGTCATATTCCGGAAACCGCCCATCGATGAGCTTCGACGTGAATCGAATGCCGCCCAAAGCTATCCGAATGTGATTCGCCCCTAGTTCTATCGTCAGATCGCCCTCGCCATCCATCAGGCGTTGCAGCTCAAGCACACCTTTTCTCGGCACGATCACCTGCTGTTCTGACAAACCACCATCGACCTCTGCCTCACATAGCGCCAGGCGGTGTCCATCTGTCGCGACGGCGCGCAGGTGCTTTCCACCGGTTTCCAACAACATCCCATTGAGGTAGTACCGTACGTCCTGCTGTGCCATCGAAAAATGCGTTTTTTCGATCAGCCGACCTAGAACCGCCTGTGATACCTCAATCTGTTGCTCCGCTTTGATATCGTCAACACTTGGAAACTCGGCGGCCGGTAGTGTTGCTAGCGTAAACTTGCTTCGCCCGGACCGAACGTTGAGCTTCTCACCCGACAGACTAATGTCGATATCGGCCCCATCGGGCAGCGCTCGACATATATCCAGCAGCTTCCTACCCGACACCGTAATTTCACCACCCGACTCCACATTCGCATCGGTGCTTGCGACCAACTCCACTTCCAGATCTGTTGCCGTAATCGCTAATTCACCATTTTTCGCAACAAGAAGCACATTCGCTAAAATCGGCATGGTCTGCCGGCGCTCTACAACACCGATCACTGCCTGCAGAGGCTTCAAAAGCACGTCCCTAGGTGCCGCAAATTTCATAGATTCCACCTGTTAATAAATATTGGAAAATAATTATTTAGTAGTAGTAATAGGGCACGCATGTACCTGTGGATAAAACCAATATTGCTATACTAATCAATAATTTAAACCAGAAATTTTCTTCTCAAACCGACCGGATTTGTTGGCGATTATCTGTGTACAGCCTGTGGATAAATAATTGGGTGCTGCTCATCCACAAGTTATCCACATCATCCTGTCAGGGTTCTCAACAAACTTAAATAGTCCTCATTGACGCGATTTTCTGACTCTCGGAGCGCTGCCACCCGCCGACAACCGTGCAAAACGGTGGTGTGATCTCGTCCGCCAAATGCATCACCAATCTCCGGCAAGCTATGGTTGGTTAGCTCCTTCGCCAGAGCCATTGCGATCTGGCGTGGTCGAGCAATGGAGCGGCTGCGCTTTTTCGACAGTAAATCGCCGACGCGAATCTTAAAGTAGTCGGCGACAGTTTTCTGAATATTCTCGATCGACACCAACCGAGCCTGCATGGCGAGCAAGTCTCGCAGCGCCTCTTTCGCGAACTCCAGATCGATATCGCGTTCCGTAAAACGAGAGTTGGCGATCACCCGTCGCAGCGCGCCTTCGAGCTCGCGAACATTGGAGCGAATTCGCTTGGCGATAAAAAACGCAACGGCATCCGGTAGGTCCACACCTTCGGTTTGCGCCTTGCTCTTCAAAATCGCTACCGACGTCTCTAGCTCGGGTGGCTCGATGGCGACCGTAAGACCCCAACCGAAGCGCGATTTTAGCCGCTCCTCGAGGCCGTTAATCTCCTTCGGGTAGCGATCACAGGTAATCACGATCTGGCTTTGTCCCTCCAACAACGTATTAAAGGTGTGGAAGAACTCTTCCTGGGAGCGTTCCTTGCCGGCGAAAAACTGGATGTCATCGATCAACAGCGCGTCAACCGAGCGGTAGTGCGCTTTGAATTCCGCAATCTTATTGTGCTGCAGGGCGCGAACCATCTCACTGACAAAGCGCTCCGAATGCACATAGACCACATTGGCCGCCGGGTTTCGCTCCAACATGGCATTACCCACGGCCTGCATCAGGTGGGTTTTGCCGAGACCGACGCCACCGTAGATAAACAGCGGGTTGTACGACACACCGGCATTCTCACCGACCTGCAAAGCGGCCGCTTTCGCGAGCTGGTTGCTTTTGCCTTCAACAAACCGGTCAAACGAAAACGCCGGGCTGAGCCGAGACTGGGCCCGAGACGTCGCGGCAGGCCTGCTCGGAGCACCGGCCGCTGGCCTTGCCAACACCCCCAGGTCTCGCGAGCCAACTTCTATCGCCACGCGCGCGCCACGGCTTTGCGCGATCTCAACAATGCGATTTAAATAATTCTGTTCCAACCATTCCACCACAAACCGATTGGGCGCCAACAATCGCAACACCGAGCCGTCTTCGACCGCTTGTAACGGTCGAATCCAGGTATTGAATTGTTTCTCGGGAACCTCGGCTTCAAGCTCACGCATGCAGCGATTCCAAAGCGAGGTCTCGGTGGGCAAGGGGGTCCCCATAAGTCTTATTATTAGTGTTGTTAACCGGCGGCGGATCGCTCAGTCTATACCGTCTTCAAACCCGTCGCCAGACGACGGTTGACACTGTCTGGGCATCTGCGTACTCTTGCCGCCCCTCCAGAAATCGGCCGTTTTGTGAGCCGATTGGAAGCAGGTACCGGACCATGAAACGCACTTATCAGCCGAGCAAAATCAAGCGCGCACGGACGCACGGATTTCGTGCCCGTATGTCGACCAAGGCCGGCCGCCTGGTATTGAAGCGGCGCCGCGCTAAAGGTCGCGCAAAGCTCACCCCGTAGCAGGCGTCATCGCGCCGTCGCCGCCAACCGAATTGACAGGCAGCTCGACGTACCGGTTTCAAAAAGCCAACCGGTTGCTCGATGCAGCCGCGTTTTCGCGCGTCTTCAAAAAGGCCAAACGCAGCAAGGACAAGTGGTTTACGGTGCTGTGCCGCGAAAACGACGATGATATCGGCCGGCTCGGACTGGCGATTTCCAAAAAACACTGCAAGGCAGCCAGCAACCGAAACCGGATTAAGCGCCTCGTGCGTGAGTCCTTTCGACTTCACCAGGCAGACCTTGCCGGGCTGGATGTTGTGGTGATCAATCAATCGGGCGCCGCGAGCGGCACGAACCGGCAATTATCTGATAGCCTGCACGGCCACTGGCAACGCTGCACCGGTCAGCGACCGGCGAAAAAGAATCAACAAGAAGGACAATAGGGCGGATGGATAACCAGCGACTAATTCTTTGGGCAATCTTTTTGGTGCTCGCGTGGATGACCTACCAACAATGGCAGGCCGACTACGCGCCCAAACCGGTGCCAACGGAAACCGCGGTGGACGCTGGAGATACCACTGAGTTGCCGCCGGTAGACACCTCGCTGCCTGACCTCGACAGTGCGCCGACCGGCGATATCGACGCCCCGGCATTAAGCTCGGATGAATTACCCACGGTGGCGGAAGAAACCCCCGCGGCCAGCACGATTCGTGTCGTGACCGACGTTTTGGACGTTACGATCAGCACCGAAGGCGGCACGCTCGTCGGTGCAACGCTGCTCGAGTATCCGGTTGCTAAAGATCAACCGGACACGCTGGTTAACCTGTTAGGCACGACCGGCCGCGACATGATGGTGGTGCAGTCCGGTGTGCGCGCGGCCGGCGGGCGGAGCGAGGCGAATCACCGCACTGTATTTAACAGCGCTAAGCAGAACTTCGACATGGGTGGCGACGACGAGCTGATCGTGCCGCTGGTGTGGGAGTCAGCCGACGGTATTTCGGTGATCAAACAATTCCGCTTTGCCCGCGGTAGCTATGCCATCGGCGTTTCGCAGTCGGTGAGCAACAGCAGCGACGCGGTATGGCGGGGCGCTGAATACATGCAGCTGCAGCGGTATCTCGGTGAGCAAGAGCGCTCGATGTTCGATGTCGACTCTTATTCGTTTGACGGCCCGATGTACTTTGATGATGGCGATGCAGAAAAACTCGATGCCGATGATCTCGAGGATGAGTCGATCACCTTCGAAACACAGCGGGGTTGGCTGGCGTCGATCCAACATCACTTTGTGACAGCGATGGTGCCGCCGCTGGATCAAACGCAAAGCTTTTCAATCTCAATGAACGGTACCACCGCGCGAGCCAGTACCATCGGTAAAGTGCATGCGGTGGAGCCGGGCAGCAGCCACGAATTCAACACCACGCTGTTTGTCGGACCGAAGCTACAATCGCAGCTTGCGGCGATCGATGATTCGATGTTGGTGGCTGTCGACTACGGCTTCTTGCGCTTATTGTCCGAACCGCTGTTTTGGCTGCTCAGCAAGGCCTACGACTTTGTCGGTAACTGGGGCGTCGCAATTATTCTGGTCACACTGCTAATTAAGCTGGTGTTCTATAAGCTGACCGAATCCAGCGGCCGCTCGATGGCCAAGATGCGGACCTTGCAGCCGCGCATGAAAGCGATTCAAGATCGCCACAAAGATGACCGCCAGGCGCAAAGTCAGGCGATGATGGACCTGTATAAACGGGAGAAGGTGAATCCGGCGGCTGGCTGTCTACCGATCCTGATTCAAATGCCGTTCTTTCTGGCGTTTTACTGGGTGTTGCTCGAGAGCGTCGAGATGCGCCAAGCACCGTTCGCGCTATGGATCACCGATCTATCGGTGCGCGACCCGTTCTTTATCCTGCCGCTGATCATGGGTGCGGCAATGTTCTTCCAGCAGAAACTCAACCCGCAGGTGGGTGATCCGATCCAGCAAAAAGTGATGCAGCTGATGCCGATCATTTTCACCGGATTGTTTGCATTCTTCCCGTCGGGCCTAGTGCTTTACTGGGTGACCAATACGGTGTTGTCGATCGCACAGCAATGGAAAATCAACAAAGTGGTTGAGGCTGAAGGCAAGCAAACACCGCCCCATAAGCAGAAGTCCGACTAACAGCGTCGGGCGCCGACCGTGCGATGAGCGGCCTAGAACATCGAGACGACACGATCGTTGCCACAGCAACGCCATCCGGCAGTGGTGGCATCGGTATCGTGCGGTTGTCCGGTCGTGACGCCGCAAACATTGCGGCCGGTATTGTCGGCGCTATGCCCGCACCTCGGATGGCGACGTTACGCACGTTTCGTGATGCCAATCAGCAACGAATCGACAGCGGCATCGTGTTGTACTTTCCCGCGCCCGAATCTTTTACCGGTGAAGACGTGGTCGAGTTGCAGGGCCATGGCGGTGCGATGCCGATGCAGATGATCGTCGATAGCTGCGTTGTCGGTGGTGCCCGTCTCGCTGAACCGGGTGAGTTTAGTGAACGCGCTTTCCTGAATGACCGAATCGATCTTGCCCAAGCCGAAGCGATCACGGATTTAATCGCCAGCGGCACCGAACAGGCGGCTCGCGCCGCGTTGCGCTCCCTGTCCGGTGAGTTTTCCGCCCAAGTGATGAGCGTCGCGGATCAGGTCGAGCGCATTCGCATTTACGTCGAGGCAGCGATCGATTTTCCGGAAGAGGAGGTCGACTTTCTCGGCGATGCTGAACTCATGTCGATGATCGATGCTGCGAATAGCGCGTTTGATGCGTTGCTCAAAGTAACCACAGCAGGGCGCGTGCTACGCGATGGCTTCCGCGTGGTGATCGTCGGCAAGCCCAACGCCGGCAAGTCGAGCCTGATGAACACATTGAGCGGCGAAGATACCGCGATCGTTACCGAGGTCGCCGGCACCACACGAGACATCCTTCGCGAACATATCGATGTTAACGGCTTGTTGGTGGAGCTGGTTGATACCGCCGGGTTACGTAATGACCCAGATCAAATCGAAGCCGAGGGCATTCGTCGTGCGCGTAAGGCGCTCGCGAGTGCTAATGCGGTGATGTGGGTGCAAGACTCGACCGAGAGCCACACGCCGGAGCAATTCGACGAGGCGGTTCCCGATACCGCACCGGTGATGGTTGTTCGCAACAAAATCGATACGTCTGGGGATGCCGCGGGTCGCGACAACAGCAAACCGCAGCAAGTAAACGTGTCAGCAAAAACTGGCGCGGGCATCGACGCACTCAAAGCGTTGCTCGCTGATGTTGCCGGGCACCAAAGCGCTGGGCGCGGCGCAGTCACGGCGCGGCGCCGACATGTGGAGGCACTTGAGCGCGCGGTTCAGCACTTTCGTGCTGGTAGCGTGACCAAAGACAAGGTGGTCGATGGTGAGGTCTTCGCAGAAGAATTGCGTCTCGCGCACCTCGCACTCGGCGAAATCGTTGGCGCCACCAGCTCCGACGACCTACTCGGTAAAATCTTCGCCGACTTCTGTATCGGCAAGTAACGCGCTGCATTCGGCGTGCGTCGAACATAACGTCATTAGTTCCCTCAGTTTGTGTGAAGCGGTGCTGGTTTCGTCGAAACGCCGCTGCTAGCATGGTCGTCGCTTGGGACAATTCGGGGACATGATTATGTTGCGATACTTTTCGATGGCAGCGGTTCTGCTGCTTATGAGTACTTCTGTGTTCGCTCAGGGTGTTAGCTACAGCTACATCCAGGCGCTGTATGCCGATGTGGATATCGACGTCGGTCCGTTTGACGCCGACGGTGACGGTTGGATCGTCGCCGGCTCTGTGCCGATCGATGACGATTGGTATGTCTTTGCGGACTACGGTTCCGCATCGTTTGATTTTGGCGTCGATCTCGATCGATTCAGCGTCGGTGCCGGTTATCACGCACCGATCTCGTCACAAACCGATTGGTATGCGGCGCTGAGTTATGAAGATCTGTCGGCGAGCGCACCGGGCGTAAGTTCGGCGAGCGATGACGGTTTTGGTTTGGAGGGCGGCTTAAGAAGCATGATTTCGCCAACGTTCGAACTCAAAGGCAGCATCTCGTATGCGGACTACGGTGACGATGACGACACCGCGTTGAACGTTGCCGGCTGGTTCACGATTAGCGGCAACTTCGCGTTAGGACTGGAAGCGTCGTTTGGCGATACCATTTCAACGTACGGAATCGGTGGCCGCCTCTACTTCGATCGTTAGTAGGCGCGAACCTTATCAAAAGCCCCGCTAGTCGGGGCTTTTTTGTATCTTAAAACTCGGGTCGGTGATCGAAATCTCAGTGACCTCACCGTATCTGGCGACCTGGTCACGAATGACTTCTGCATCGCCGAGAATAATAAAGGTGAGTTCCTTTCTGGACGGATAAACAGTCCGAACGACCTCGTTGACCGCCTCGATTGTTGTTGCACCAACCGCTTCAACGTATCCACTAATATGGTCGCGCGTTAGCCCCATATGCTCAATCATGGCGAGCGCGCGAGCTAGCTGAGCGGACGTTTCAAAGCGCGGCGCATACTGACCTCGAATGTAGTTCTGTGCGGAGGCCAGCATTTCGGCGTCGACGCCATCAGCGCGAAACGACTCGAGAACGTCGATCATCATGTCAATCGCTTCAATCGTCGTTTCGGTTTGGGTATACGAGTATAGGTAGACCAAGCCGCGGCGTGATGGGCGAATCAATCGAGAATGGGCTCCGTAAGTTAGACCTGACTCGACGCGCAGCGCATTGTTTAGCAATGACGTATATCGTCCACCTAGTAGCGTATTCGCCACATCCAGTTCGGCGCGCTGCGGGTAGTCAATCGCAACACCGCCTGCGCCCAGCCAGAAATACGACTGCGTTGTGCCAGGCTTGTTGACCAAAAGCACTCGGCCCGCGGGTTCAGGTGTTGGCTCTACAAGCGCATTTTCCGTCGGCTCCTGCGGCTCCCAATCGGCAAACGCGGCAGTAAGTAACCTCTCCATCTCAGCGCTATCAAAATCACCAACCACGGCGATTATTGCGTTGTTCGGTACCACGGTGTCGCGGAAATACCGCATGACATCGCGGTACTCAATTCGCTGCAGCGAAGCCTCGCTGCCGGCCACAGGGTTGGCGTAAGGGTGCTCGCCAAATAAGAACGCGCTACCGTATGCTGGCAGTAGGCTCACCAAGTTGGTGTCTTTGACCACCCGTATCGCATTGATTTTTCGATCGCGGAGCTTGGTCATTTCAGCCGCCGACATCGTCGGCCTAATCAGCATGTCGGCGAACAACTCGACCATTAGATCTGCATCACGGGACAGAAACTCCCCCGAGATGGCGATACTCTCAAGCGCCGCGGAAGCGGTGAGCTCTCCGCCAACAGCAGCAACCGCCTCCACAAACGCCTGCGCGCTGCGCTCGCCCGCGCCTTTTTGCATCAGACTTGCGACCAGTTCAGACATTCCCGCCATGCCGCTCGGGTCCGTGATCGCTCCACCGCTGATGATGGCCTCAATCCCTATTAGCGGAACATCCCGTTTCTCGACCAACAGAAAAACCGCCCCATTGTCGAGTTCGATACGATTCGGTTCTGGCACGAGGTCTCGCGCGTTGGCCAATAGCGGCGCTAGCGCTAGAATTCCGATTAAGAAACAACGCATGCTTTTCACGGCTCGTCTCTGCGAGGCTGCAGAACGCCGACGGTCATGTTGTTTTCTCGAAAGATAGTCGCCGCCTCTTTTAGCTGCTCGACAGTAACAGCCTCGATTCGCTCTGACTCTGCGAAAAGCGCTTCGTATGAACCGAAATAAACTTCGAAATTACCGAGGGCAGCGGCTTTGCCGTCGATCGTCGCCAGGTTGCGCCAGTGTTCCGCCATCATAATGTTCTTGGCCTTAGTGAGCTCTTCTTCCGTGACTCCCTCTATGGCGGTACGACTGAGCTCGGCCAAAATGGTTTCTTCCACGGCTTGAGGGTCGCCATCCGGGGGAAGAATCAGGTAAAAGAATGCGAGCCACGGATCAAAGCCATTCGGCGCGAGAGAGCCTACGCTAACCGCGCTTTGTTGTTCTTCTACCAACAATTGGTGTAGCCGCGAGGATTCATCACCCGCAAGAATGCGCAACAAAAGCGTCAATGGGATGTTCAATGGGTCCCGCACGCTGCCCGCGTGAAACCCGAGTTGTAACATGGGTGTTTGTGCGTCCGCCTCAACCAAGACACGTCGTACGCCGCGTTGTTCAGGTTCGATCGTCCGGATGGCGGCCGGTGGTTCTTGCGATGAGATTGGTTCGAAATGATCGACTGCAAGCGAGAAAACTTCTGCCGGTGTCACGTCACCCGTAAAAACCATGACGCAGTTGTTTGGTGCGTAGTACGTTTCGAAAAATTGTTCTAGATCTTCTTGGGTCCACGAGGCAATGTCTGACGGCCAACCAAGCACCGGGAATTGATAGGGGTGGGCGACGAACGCGGTTGCCAGCAGCTGCTCAAATAGGAGCTGTAGATTGTTGTTGTCGATAGCGGTCCGACGCTCAGACTGAACCGCGCCGCGCTCGCGCTCTACCATTTCAGGGTCGATGGCGAGATTCTCGAGGCGGTCTGCTTCAAGCTCTATAACCGTTTGCAGTGCCGTCTTAGGAAACCGATTTGTATAAACCGTAATGTCGGGCGTGGTAAAGGCGTTGTTTTCGCTACCGGCTGCCTCCATGAGCCGATCAAACTCGCCGGGGCCATGATTCTCGGTGCCATTGAACATCATGTGCTCAAAAAAGTGCGCCAGCCCGGTAATGCCCGGATACTCGTTACGGCCACCGGCGCGCACGAAGTTGTACATCGCGACGTTGGGGATGTCGTGGTCCGGCCAAACGATAATTTTCAGGCCGTTATCGAGTACCAGGCTGCGAATTTCCGGCGGCGTACTCTGCGATGTCGGCGCGTCGCCTTCGGGTGGACCGAAGACCGGAAATTCAAACTTGGGTAACAGCCCTTCGCCAATCAAGGCCAATGCACCCAGCACCAATAAAACCGCAACCGCGGAATTGAGCTTCTGTCCGGTCTTGTAAACGATCGATTGGGTTTGATCGACGTCAACGGACTTCTTCAGGCCCGCCGGGGTGATTTCATACATCCACGCAAATGCCAGCGCGATTGGGAAACCAATGGTGAGGGCGATCAAGGTGGCAGAATAAGCCCACGGCGGCATGCCGAGCACATCGCCGGTGTTTTGCACAAACCACAGCGCCAGCCAGCTAGCGATCACATAGAGCAGCGCGACCTTAAGAACGTTGCGCCGCCGCAATTCGGCGAATAGGGCCATGGGGAAATCCTAACCCAGCAGCGCCTCGCGGCGATACAGTCGCGCGCATATCCAGGTGAGGACGATGCCGATAATCAGCGTGCTGACTACCGAGATCAGCACGTGCAGGCCGCTGATCGGCTCATTCTTGATCAGGTCGACCAATATTAGATGCTGGCTGAGACTGGGTATAAACATAAACTCGAGTTTGGGCCGCATCATCAAAATACTGACCACCAGAATCGGCAGCGTCGGTGCGACCAGCAGCACGCTGAGCCAGGTTTGCGCCTCTTTGTAGCTCTTCGTGAACGAGGCCACCAGCGTCATTGCTGAGGCGCCGAGCAAGATGAACGGCAGCAACAAGAAAAACGCCATCATCACCACATCGGGGCCGTAGTTGGGCGTCATGCCAAGTTGTTCCAGCGGCAAGAACTGCAGAGAAAAGTAGAACGACCACAGGCTGAGCAATAGCGATGCCGCCATAAACAAGCAGGTGGCGCCAATCTTGCCGAGCATCAGCGTGGAGCGCGTTACCGGTAGCGCGAGGATCGGTTCCAGCGAACCGCGTTCGCGTTCGCCGGCGGTGGTGTCGATAGCGAGGTACATACCGCCCATTAATAACGCGAAGATAAAGAAGTAACTCATCATGCCGAGCAAAATGGCAGAGCGACCGCTGGGCGTAGAGACATCCACCTCATCAATGTTGATGGCGCGAATCGAGGTCGGGCTAATGCCGCGCGCGATGAGTCGCAATGTAGAGAGTTCTTGGCTGTAAGAAGCCAACGCAATCCGCACACGACGCATATCCCGCTCGGCCTCGCGGTTGGCCTGGTCGGCGATCAACTCGATGCGGGCGGGGATGTTGCCGGCCAATTCTTCGGCAAACGTATCGGGAATGAGTACCACGACGTCGACGCTGCCCTCTTTTACGGCCGCTAGAGCTGCTTCGCGGTTCTCTGGCCCCTCGATGACGTCGATGTTGTGGCTCGATAGATAGCGCACCAAGTTTGGCGCTAGGTGTTCGCCGATCACCGGCACCTCAAGCACCGTATCAGCGTCGGACAGCGCCCGCTCGATAGAAAGGTTGATGACAAACACGAACATCATCGGACCGAACAACGGACCGAACAGCAAAGCCGTGGCCAAGGTGCGACGATCGCGACAGTTGTCGACGACCTCTTTAATAAATACGGTCAGCCACACGCGCATCAGTCGGGCTCCACCATATGAATCGCAGCGACGAAGGCGTCTTCGAGATCGTCGCAACCGGTTTTCTCAAGAATGCCGTCAGCCGAGTCGTCGATCGCCACTTTGCCGTTGGCAATGATGCAGATGTCGTCGCAGAGCGCCGCGACCTCTTGCATGATGTGGCTTGAGAACAGCACACAATGTCCTTCTTCTTTAAGTTTTAGGATCAAGTCGCGCAGCGATCGCGTTGCCATGACGTCAAGACCGTTGGTCGGCTCGTCTAACAAAATGTTCTTCGGGTTATGTACCAGCGATCGCGCGAGTGCGACCTTGGTGCGTTGCCCTTGCGAGAAACCTTTGGTGCGGCGGTCGGCGAAGTCGTCGATTTCCAAGCGTCGAATGATGGCGTCGACGCGATCGTCAACCTCACTCTTGTCAATGTCGCACAGGTTGGCGTAGTAACGAATGTTCTCGCGCGCCGTTAGATTTGGATACAAACCCGCGCCATGTGGTAGTGCGCCAATTTGCTGTCGTGCCGACAGGCCGTCGGTAACCACGTCGATATTGTCGATTTGTGCGCTGCCTTGATCGGGTTTTAGCACCGTATACAGCACGCGCAGCGTGGTCGACTTGCCGGCGCCGTTGGGTCCGAGAAGGCCGGTGATCTTGCCATCGGGTGCGTCAAAGCTGACGCCGCGTACCGCCTTCACCTTGCCAAACGACTTGTGGATATCGTTGACCACGATCATGGCGCGGGTCCTGAGTAGTCGAGGAAAAAGGGCATGACGAATGCGCGGTCCAGGCAGTCGGGGCGCTCCGGCGGTGTTGCGGTATCTACAAATGTCGCGAGCACGCGTGGCATACATCCCACACCGGCCACACCATGGCCTTGATCGTCGAGCACGAGGTGCGCTTTGTTGGTCATCTCGACCAGGGCTTCCTCAGCATAGTCTGCTGGTGTAATCGGATCGGCTTCGCCGGATAACAACAGTACCGGCAGGTCGGTGGCAAGTGGTTGCAGCAGATTGTCATCGAGTACGCCCGCCGGCCACACCGAACACATCGCTTCGATCGCATCGAACATCAGAGGCCCCATATAGGTCGCCTGCAACTGTTCGCGATCAATATCGTTGTCGTCAACGAAGGGCTCATCCTCGGTACACATCACGGCGTTGTGCATACCGATGTTCAGGTCGGCGCTCAGCGATTCGGCAATCGCGAAGAACTGGGCTGCCAGCGGCGCGTAATTGCCGTCGGCGGCGTCGCTGATCATCAGTGGCAGTAAGGCAATCGTTCGTGGGTTATATAACAAGAGACGAATCGCACCATTGAGATGATCGACGCCAATGTCTTCGGTGCGCAGCTTGCCGGTAACCGGGTGGTGAAATGTCACCAAGACGGGCTCTTCGCTGAGGCGGTCGTGCAGCGTCGTGAAGTCGTCGGCAAGGTCCGGAAACTCGGCGTTGCAGCCCGGTTCTTCGGCGCAACGCGAAAACACCGAGTCCAGCGCGCGCTGTGATTGAATCGCGATATCCGGCCCGAGCGGCAACTGCGGCGGCACCACGCCATCGATGGTCACCGTGCGAGTGGTTTCGGGATAGCGTCGCGCATAGTGTTGCGCGACCCGCGTGCCGTACGACGCGCCGTAAACATTGAGTGCGTCGTAGCCAAGGGCCTTTCGTACGGCTTCAATGTCTTCGACGGCGACACTGGTAGTGAAGTAACGCGGATCGTAAGGAAGCGCCGTTAAACAGGCCCGCGTCAGTCTCGCGGTCTCTTCAGGAGAATAGTCGCCAGCCAGCGCATCCTCATCCATCTCACACACCATCGGCGCGGACTGGCCGGTGCCGCGCTGATCGATCAACAGCATGTCGCGATGTTGTCGCACCGCCTCAAATGCATACGACCAACCGGCGTAAAACTGGATAGACGACTGTCCGGGACCGCCGGCAATCGGTACGAATGGATCGAGCGCCGGTTCCAGGCTCAGCGCTGGCACCACCGCAACCCGTAGCTCGAGCGTACCGTCCTCGGGTTGGTCGGGGTTTATGGGTCGTTCGAACCAGCCGCACTGGGCACTGATGCCCGGCGAGCCAGGGCCGGCCGAAATTCGGCAGTCCTCCAGCTCCAGCGAACTTTCGGCCTGCAGTGGGCCGGCGGCCGCCAATAGGGCCAATAAAACCAATCGGTGCATGTGTTTCCCGAGGACGTCCAAAGCGCCGGTATCTTCTCGATATGCCATCGCTAAGTAAAGTAGAATGCGCGACCCACAGGAGATATTGGTTGTTTTTTGACCAATTCAAGAATGATGCCTGATCGTTACGATGTCATTGTTATTGGCGGCGGCCACGCCGGAACGGAAGCCTCATTGGCGGCCGCGCGCACCGGTGCGCGCACGCTATTGCTGACGCACAAGAAAGCGACGTTAGGTCAAATGAGCTGCAACCCGGCGATCGGCGGTATTGGCAAAGGTCACTTAACGAAAGAGATCGATGCGCTCGGCGGCGCGATGGCGCGAGCGATCGACCGCGCGGGCATTCAGTTTCGAACGCTCAATGCCAGCAAGGGCCCGGCGGTGCGCGCGACACGCGCGCAAGCGGACCGGGAGCTGTACCGCCACGCGATCCAGTCGATTCTCGCCGAGCAGGATCACCTCGATATCGTCGAAGGTGCTGCCGCCGACCTGGTGATGGACGGCGACCGCGCCGCCGGTGTTGTGACCGAATCGGGTGAGACCTATTCGTCGTCGACCGTCGTGTTAACGGTCGGCACCTTTTTGGGCGGTCGCATTTTGCTGGGCGACGATGTGCAGGCCGGTGGTCGTATCGGTGATGCGCCGTCGATTCGATTGGCGGATCGATTGCGCGAACTGCCTATCGAGGTGGCGCGACTCAAAACCGGTACGCCGCCGCGATTGGATGGCCGCACGCTAAACTTTGATGCCATGCAGGAACAGCCGGGTGATAAGCCGTGTCCGGTGTTTTCGTTTTTGGGGCGGCGCGAAGAACATCCCGAACAGATCAGCTGCTATATCACGCGTACCACCGAAGAAACGCACGACATCATTCGTGAGTCGCTGGATCGCTCGCCGATGTTTAGCGGCGCTATCGAAGGTGTCGGGCCGCGCTATTGCCCGTCCATCGAAGACAAGATCGTGAGATTTGCGGACAAAGCATCACATCAGATTTTCGTTGAGCCCGAAGGGTTGACGACCGATACGATCTACCCGAACGGAATCTCAACCAGTATGCCGCTCGACGTGCAGGAACGGTTCGTGCGCAGCATGCCCGGATTTGAAACCGCGAAGATCACGCAGCCGGGTTACGCGATTGAATACGACTATTTTGATCCGCGCGGCCTGCGGCCGACGCTGGAAACGAAAGCCGTTGACGGTTTGTATTTCGCCGGCCAGATCAACGGCACCACCGGTTACGAAGAGGCGGGCGCACAAGGCTTGCTGGCCGGGCTCAACGCCGCGCGTGCCACGCGCGATCAGGACGGCTGGTGCCCAGAGCGTCATGAAGCCTACCTCGGCGTGCTGGTAGACGACTTAATCAGTCGTGGTGTCAGCGAGCCGTATCGTATGTTCACGAGTCGTGCCGAATATCGACTGATGCTGCGCGAGGACAACGCCGATCTACGCCTGACACCGGCAGGACACGAGATGGGCCTGGTCGATGAGCACCGCTGGACCGCATTCAATGAAAAAACCGCTGCGGTTAGCAAAGAGCAATCCCGCTTGCAGTCGATTCGTGTCGATGGTGTAAGTGCGTTGGACTTAATGAAGCGCCCAGAGAACAACTACGCGGTGGTGGTCGATCGGGTCGGTGCGGCGCCGGCTCTCGGCAGTGAAGAGCTCGAAGAGCAGGTGGCCATGCAGGTCGAGGCCCAGGTGAAATACGCCGGGTATATCGATCGCCAGTCGCGGGAGATTGCCAAGCAGGCGAAACAAGCGGCGCTGCGGTTGCCGGATGACATCGACTACGGTCTCGTTGATGGTCTGTCGGTAGAGGCACGTCAGCGCCTCGAGCAGGTGCGGCCGGCGACACTGGGTCAGGCCTCGCGCCTGGAAGGGATGACGCCCTCCGCGGTGTCGTTATTGTTGATTCACCTCAAAAAGCGCCATATACGACGTTCGGCCTGATTTACAACGTGACTTAGGTGGCCACCCGACGGGGTCTGGCTGCGGTATCCTTACCGCATGAAAATGCTTCGCAACCTCCTGATTGCCGCGCTGGTCGCCGTCGCGCTGCTGATGTTTTTCCGCAGCGGTGGAGACGAGACTGAATCCTCGCTGCCAACGCTTAATCGCGGACTGACCTCAGACGCTGAGTCACTGGACCCGCAAAAGTCCCGCAGTACCCAAGCGGCCACGATCATTCGTGATCTCGGCGAGGGCCTCATCAGCCACACGCCCACCGGTGAACTCACCGGCGGCAGCGCCGAGAGCTGGGCGATTTCCGATGACGGCTTGGATTACACCTTCACACTGCGCGACAACCTACGCTGGTCGAACGGCGATCCGGTGTTAGCTCAACATTTCGTCGCCGGTATGCAGCGGTTGGTGGATCCGGCCACCGGCGGTATCTACGCCAATGCGATCGACGCGGTACGCAACGCGGCCGATATTGTTGCTGGCGAGAAACCAACGTCGTCATTGGGTGTTGAAGCGCCCGATGAAAAGACCGTGGTCATCCGTTTGATTCGGCCGACCGGCTACTTTCTCGGCCTGCTGACGCACCCCAGTACGTTTCCGCTACATCCGAACAACGCAGCTGCTTACGGCGCGGCAGCATCCAATCCCGAGAACATCGCCTGGAACGGCGCCTATCGGTTGGAGTCCTGGCGGCCCGGCGCTTCGATTCGATTGCTGCGTAACGAACAATTTTGGGATAACGACAACACCGCGATCGACGTGGTCGTCTATCACGTCCACGAAGATGAGCTGACCGAGTTCAATCGCTATCGTGCCGGTGAGCTGCACATCACCGACTCCATTCCTGCTGATAGCTTTGAGCAAGCCCGAGCCGACTATCCGAATCAGGTTAAGATTTCGCAGTATCTTGGTACCTATTACTACGGCTATAACCTGACCAAGCCGCCGTTCTCTGACAATCCAAATCTGCGGGCCGCGCTGTCGATCGCGATTGATCGCGTTGGGCTGGTGGAGAAAGTGACCGGACGTGGTGAAGTGCCGGCATACAGCTGGGTGCCTCCGGGCGTTAACAATTATCAGCCACCTGTGCCCGCTTACGCATCGTTGAGTGACGCGGAACGGATCGCGATGGCGCAACGACTGTATCGAGAAGCCGGTTACAGCGAGGAGAATCCGCTGGAAGTCGAGCTCCTCTACAACACGTCGGACATTCAGGAGCGCATTGCGCTAGCCATTATTGGCATGTGGTCGGACGTGCTCGGCGTACAGGCGACCGCCGTTAACCAGGAATTTCGGGTGATGTTATCGAGCATCCGTGAAGCCGAAACAACGGAGGTGTTTCGCCTCAGTTGGATCGGCGATTACGACGATGCGCACACGTTTCTGAATATTCTGCAGAGCGGCAATCCGTCAAACATGATGCAGTATGCCAACAGCGAGTTTGATGACCTAATGCGCCGTGCGGCGGAACAAGCTGACCCGCTGGCCCGCCGCTTATATATGGAAGAGGCTGAACTGGTGATGTTGCGCGACCACCCCATCGTTCCCATCTATTTTTATATTGGGGACCACTTGGTTAGCGATGACGTGCTCGGCTGGGCCGATAACGTGTTGGATTATCATTACAGTCGGCATCTTGCTTTAAAACCAAACGCCGAATAACGAACGAATAACGACTCAATAACCAATAAGGGCGCCCCATTTGCTGCGCTATGCGATAACTCGCCTCTTCAGCGCGATTCCCACTCTGCTGCTGGTTATCGCGCTGGCATTCATGATGGTGCACGCGGCGCCCGGCGGACCGTTCGACTCCGAGCGCGTGTTGCCTCCTGAAATCGAGGCAAACCTCGAAGATGCCTACAATCTCAATGACCCACTGTTGGTCCAGTTCGCGAAGTATCTTGGCGGGCTGTTGCGGGGTGACCTGGGACCCTCGTTCCGTTACACGGATTATTCGGTTAATCAACTGATTGCTGAAGCGGCGCCGGTGTCGATGCAGCTGGGCATCGCTGCGATGGTGGTAGCGCTTTCCGTGGGTGTGGCGTTGGGCGTTGCCGCAGCGATGCGGCCGAACACCTGGCTGGACCGCAGTCTGATGGCACTGGCGATGACCGGTATCTCGATACCGATATTTGTCATAGCCCCGGTGCTGGTGTTGGTGCTCGCCGTGCAGTTGCAGTGGTTGCCGGCGGGCTGGACCGGCAACTCGGGTGGCGCGCGGTTCGTGCTGCCGATCATCGCGTTAGCCCTGCCACAAATCGCGTACATCGCGCGGCTGACCCGCGGCAGCATGCTCGACGTGTTGGCCAGCGATTTCGTGCGTACCGCGATTGCACAGGGCATCGGTCGCGGTGCGGTGATTCGTTCGCATGCGCTAAAGCCCGCGTTGCTGCCGGTGCTGTCGTATCTCGGCCCTGCGCTGGCAGCAATATTGACCGGCTCGATTGTCGTCGAAGAAGTGTTTGGTATATCCGGGCTTGGGCAGCTGTTTGTGCGCAGCGCCACTAACCGTGATTACACGTTGGTGCTCGGTGTGGTGATTTTGTACGCGACGCTGATCATCGTCTTCAACCTGCTGGTCGACATCGCCTATGGCTACATCGACCCGCGCGTTCGCAAGAAGGCCGGCTAGATGTTGACCGCGCAGACAGGCTGGCAACGCGCCATGCGAAACAGCACGGTACGGACCACCGGTGCAGTTCTGCTTGTCATCGTGTTGGTGTCGCTTGTCGGACCGCTGTTTGCTGATCACGCGTATGACCGCACCGACCTCGACAGCACATTGTTAGCGCCGTCTCTGGAACACCCGTTTGGTACCGACGTGTTGGGCCGCGACTTGTGGGCGCGCACTTTGCAGGGCTCACAGATCACGTTGCTGGTTGCCCTGGTCGCGAGCGCTGTGAGTCTTGTCATCGGTGTTCTCTACGGTGCGATCGCGGGTTACGTCGGCGGCCGTGTCGATGCGGTGATGATGCGCTTCGTCGATACGCTGTACGCGATGCCGTTTATTTTCTTCGTGATCTTGTTGATGGTCGCGTTCGAGCGAAATTTTCTGCTGATATTTGTGGCCATTGGTGCGGTCAATTGGTTGGACATGGCGCGTATCGTGCGCGGTCAAACGTTGAGCATTCGCCAGCGCGAATATGTGCAGGCGGCCGAACTGATCGGTGTATCAAAGTCGCGTATTATTCTTAAGCACATTGTGCCGAATCTGATCGGCGTGGTGATCGTATACCTAACCCTTACCATTCCACAGGCGGTGTTAGTGGAGTCCTTCCTAAGTTTCTTGGGGTTAGGCGTTCAAGAGCCGCAAACGTCTTTAGGGTCGTTGGTTCACGATGGTGTCAGCCACATGGAGAGCGCTGCCTGGATCTTGCTAATCCCCGGCACACTGCTCGCCGTGCTGCTGTTGAGTTTCAATTTTCTGGGTGACGCGTTGCGGGATGTCTTCGATGCGAGGCGGTCGTCGTGAGTTTGCTGACGCTCGCCGGCCTTACGATTCAATACGGCGACGATGTCGTGGTCGATGATGTGAGCTTCGAGATCGCGCCCGGCGAATCGTTGGGTTTGGTGGGTGAGTCGGGTTCGGGAAAAACACAGACCGCACTCTCAATTCTTGGGCTGTTACCCGCTGCGGCGACTGTGGCCGGCAGCATTCAATTGCATGATCAGGAATTGATGGGTGCCAGCGAAGCGCAATTGAATGCCGTGCGCGGCGGGAAAATTGCGATGGTGTTTCAAGACCCGGCGCAGGCGCTGAATCCTTACCGCACGCTCGGTGCACAGTTTCGGCATATCGTCGAAACGCATGTGCAAGTATTCGGTGCGGAGGCCGATGAGCGTATCGTGGCGATGTTCGAACGCGTCGGTCTGCCACGCCCCGCCCAGCAGCTGCACGCTTATCCGCACGAGTTATCCGGCGGTATGCGGCAGCGCGCGATGATTGCTGCGGCGTTGATCACTAAGCCGGCTATGCTGATTGCCGACGAACCGACCACGGCGCTGGACGTCACCATTCAGGCACAAATTCTGGACTTGCTCGATACGGTTCGTGAGGACACGGCGCTGTTGTTCATCTCACACGATCTCGGTGTGGTTGCGAGTTGTTGCGAACGCACGCTGGTGATGGCGGACGGGCGGGTGGTCGAACTGGGGCCGACGCGCACCGTATTCACAAGCCCACAGCGTGACGAGACGCGCGCGTTGATCGCCGCGTCGCCGCGCCTGGATGCAACGGTATCGCTACCCGCGCCCGACGATGAAATTCTATTGTCGATCGAGGATGTGTCGGTGCGCTACGCACAACACAGCGGCGAACCCGTTATCGCGGTTGAGAACGGTCAGGCCACTCTGCGGCGCGGTGAGACGGTCGCGATTGTGGGTGAGTCCGGCTCTGGCAAGACCAGTTTGGCGCGCGCCATTCTCGGGCTCGTACCGTTGCATTCGGGGCGAATCGTATTTTGCGGCGATGAACTTGATCGCCGCATGCAAGCTCGCGACTTGTCGACACGGCGTGACTTGCAGCTGGTGTTTCAAGATCCCGCCGGTTCGCTGAATCCGCATCATCACGTCGCGCAGCTGATCGGCGAGCCGTTACACGTTCATGAGCCGAATTTATCGGCTGATAGGCAACAGCAGCGAATACACAATGTACTGCTTGACGTTGGCTTAGATGATTCGTTCCTTGATCGACGGCCACATCAGTTGTCGGGCGGTCAGGCGCAGCGCGTGGCGATAGCTCGAGCATTGGTGCTTGCTCCGCAGGTGTTGATTTGTGACGAAGCGGTAGCGGCGCTCGACAATACGGTGCAACAACAAATATTAGAGTTGTTACGGGACGTCCAGGCAAAGACCGGCCTGTCAATCGTGTTTATTTCGCACGACCTCGCCGTGGTGTGCGCGATCAGTCACCGGGTTGTGGTGATGCAAAACGGTCAACAGGTTGAAGCGGGTGATACCGCGACGGTATTTACGGCGCCAACGCACCCGTACACCGAGGCGTTGCTCGCAGCGGTGCCGACGTTAAACGTTTAGTTGCTGATTCCCAGTAACGGTGCGAGCGGCGTTGGGGCGCCGTTAATGGTGACAACGCCGTCCGCCAGCGATAGCTCGGATACGTAGTGGCCGTCCTGTAATGAGAGATATCCCATGCCGACCACCACCGGCACACTGTCATCGAGCTGCATTAGCGTTTCCATGATCGGAGCGGGAATGCTGATCCTGCCGTCAGCGATGCTACTGAACAGCGCGCCGGGCCAGCTGAACTCGTCAGCGTCGACTTCCGCAATAGACGCGTGCAGCGTCATGTCTGCCTGACCCTCGGGTAGACCGATCGAAAACTCGTCGAAGTGAATCTCGAAGCCGGCGGCGAAGAGATCGGCCGCAGCATCGATCAGTCCCGGCGGAATGTCGTCATCGTCGTCACTCATCGCGTCAGCCTCGGCCTGGAGGCGACCCAGCGATTCAGCGTCAAAACCGGTAAAGCGTAAGGCGAGACTTACGCTCGCATTGTCCGAAACTGGGGGAAACGGAACACGGTCGACCGTCATGGCCGCCTCGTAATTGATTCGAGACCCAGCAAAAACAGCGTCGCTTGTGATCGTAAGCGGGCCGCCTTCAAACGCACCGTTTGCATCGACAATTGAAAAAGACTCAACGAAAAACTCAGCCGGGCCCGTGACTAGCCCGTAGTCACCCAGCGTTTGTACGGCGTCAATATGAACCTCGCCAACGATTACCGTTTCGCCATCCTCCTCGATTGCGAAACTGCCGATATCGCCCTGGATGCCAAAACGTTGTGCCGCGGCATCGGCGATGAAGGTGAGGTCGACAGCGTTCCAACGAATGTCGCCGATGTCACCCGGCTCCATGACCAGTCGTGACTCTAGCGCGCCGGAAACACCGACGTGGCTATAGAACGTGCCGGGAAACTCTAACGGGACTCCGGCGAACTCGAAAGAAACCGTGGAGACGGCGTTACCGAGCCCTGGAGCCAGCGTGCCGTTATCGCGTTGCAGTGACGAAACTGGAACCAGACCGTGATCGAGCCGTGTATCGATCACAATGGTTGGCAAGTTGTCGGAGACCAGTCCCCGTTCCAGCATGATGCGACGCAGCTCGCCCTGTCCGACTTCGAACTCGTGGCGCCCTTCGGAGGTAAACCAGCCACGCTCAAAATTTGAGGACGTCAGTATCAGCTCGCGTGACTCATCGGCCGCAAAGTCCAGGTTTTCGTCTAAGCTGCTCTCGGCGAGGTGTCCGATAACGCCGGGCGTGATCAAAACCACCAGTGCTAGAACAACGATTATGATGACGACGGTTTTTTTCACGACGACTCCGGATGCGGGGCAGGCAAGCGATGCTAGCATGGCCAATTGACGGAATCGTGAGCGGTGACTAGCTTTCCGGGGCCGCCTTCACTACCATAGCGCCCTCGGTTTCCGCCACGCCGTGCCGAAACTCAAAAAACTCGTTAAGTATCAAATGATTACGAAAGCCAAAACCGGACTTCTAGCGACCGCAATCGCGGTAATTTGCGCCCTTGTATCGCCCGCGGCTGTTGCCGAGGGTAATGCCGAAGAAGGGGCGGCGCTGGGGTATAGCTGTCTGGGTTGTCACGGCATCGACGGCTATCGAAATGCGTATCCGTCGTATCGTGTACCGAAGCTCGGCGGACAGAAGGCGTCGTATCTCGAAATCGCGCTGCGAGGCTATCGTGACGGCACCCGCAAACACCCGACCATGAATGGTCAGGCCGAGAGTTTGTCGGACGAACAAATCGAAAACGTTGCGGCGTACTTCGCGACGCTCAACGCCGACACCGTTGAAGCCGGCGGTTCCGAAGGCATCAGCCTGGAGCAGGCGGCAACCTGTACCGCGTGCCACGGACAAAACGGCATTAGCCTATCGCCCGCTTGGCCGACTCTCGCCGGTCAGCACGAAGATTATCTGGTGCACGCATTAAAAGCGTATCGCGATGGTGATCGCAGCGATCCGCAAATGATGCCGATGGCAGCGAATCTGACCGACCCCGAGATCAAATTGCTGGCGAAGTACTTCTCGCGTCTTGAAGGTTTAGAGACGACCAAGTCCGACTAAGGGTATGCTGCCCTAATGCCGGGCACGACCGCACAAACCACCGTCTTAGATCATGGCATTACCGCCATCGACACTGAGTATGCGCGTCCTCTGCAGGATGCGAGTCATCTGATTGTTGAAAACGGCCGTGCAGCGTTCGTCGACACCGGTGTGAACAGCAGCGTACCGATGCTGCTCGATGCTCTGGCAGGTCAGGACCTCGAGGTCGGTGACGTCGATTACGTCTTCTTGACACATGTGCATCTCGATCATGCTGGGGGCGCCGGCACCTTGATGCAGGCCTTACCCAACGCGCAGTGCGTGATCCATCCGCGCGGTGCGCGACACATGATCGATCCCAGCAAATTGATCGCCGGGACCGAAGCCGTCTACGGCAAGCAAATCATGCAGGACATGTATGGCACGATTTTGCCGATCGACGCCGAGCGCGTCGTCGTCACCGAAGACGAGCAGTCATTCTCCCTCAATGGACGTGAATTAGTCGCACTGCATACCGAGGGGCACGCGCGCCACCACTATTGTCTTTACGACCCGACCTCGCACGGTGTTTTCACCGGCGATAGTTTTGGCGTGTCCTATCGCGAGCTCGATACCGCTGCCGGTGAATTTATTTTTCCGACGACCACGCCGGTACAGTTCGACCCGGATGAGGCGCATCGCTCGGTTGATCGCATCATGTCGTTGTCACCGCAACGGGTGTATTTGACGCACTACAGTGAAGTGCAAAACCTGGACCGGTTAGCGAATGATCTTCACCGCGGTCTCGACACGTTCGTGTCGATCGCGACCAAGCACCGCGACGTCGAAGAACGAACCGCAGCGATCGAAACAGCGATTTTCGATTATTTTGTCGAAGGGCTGATCGAGCACGGCTTTGACGACGACCGGGATCGGATCTGGTCGGTTCTCAATTTGGATGTGCGACTCAATACGCAAGGCTTGGAACACTGGTTGAATACGACGGGCTAAATTCCTATGGATACGTTTCGTGCTTATCGAATTAACGATGTCGACGGCAACATTGTTGCCGGCTTTGAAGACATCACGCTGGAAGACTTAACACCGGGTAACGTTGTGGTGCGAGTGTCGCACTCGACGGTCAACTATAAAGATGCGTTGGCAGCGACCGGCGCCGGAAAGATATTGCGCCGTTACCCACTGGTCGGCGGCATCGATCTCGCTGGTGTGGTGGAGAGCTCGGAAGACGCTGACTTGCAGCCCGGCACCGCGGTGCTGGTGAATGGCTGTGGATTGAGTGAAACCGTAGATGGCGGTTACGCGGAGTACGCACGCGTTACGAGCGATTCCATCGTGCCGATTCCGGACGGCATGAGTGCGGCCGAAGCGATGCAAATTGGTACCGCCGGGTTCACCGCCGCGCTGGCGATTCACCGCATGGAACAAAATGGTCAGCTGCCGGAGAATGGGCCGGTCGTGGTGACGGGTGCGACCGGCGGCGTCGGCAGTATCGCGATCGACATGCTCGACGGCCGCGGCTACGAGGTGGTGGCGCTGACCGGAAAATCGAGCGAGACCGATTATCTTTCGTCGATTGGCGCACAACGCATCCTGTTGCGTGACGAGCTGGACCTCGGCAAGCGTCCCATGGAGAAGGCCGAGTGGGCCGGAGCGATCGACAACCTGGGCGGGGACTATCTAACGTGGCTAACTCGCACCATGGCCTACGGCGGCAACATCGCTAGCATTGGTCTGGCCTCTAGTTTCAAACTGGAAACGACCGTTATGCCGTTCATTCTTCGCGGTGTGAATTTGCTCGGCATTAATTCGGTGGAAACGCCGCGCGATCTGCGCCTGGCTGTTTGGCGCCGAATCGGCGGTGACCTCCGGCCGCGCCACCTCGACACGATCGGCCATCGCACCATCGCGTTCGACGAATTGCCGGGCGTTTTCCAGGATTTCCTGGACAGCAAAATCACTGGCCGGATCGTGGTCGAAATCTAGTTAGCCACCGCCGCGACGGTCCACCGACAAAAATTTCCAATCGCTAGGCCCGAAGGTTTTTCGAGTTGGCGCGCCGGCTCGGTCGAGGATTTGGGCGGCTGGCGAAATTTCCGAGCGAGCGGAATATCGGTGACTATTTCCGAGAGAGGAAGGTTCGCCAGCCGCCCAAAGACTCAGCGAGAGCACGTCAATCTCGGCAAATCTTCGGGCCCAAATTTGGGAAACGGGTTTCGCGTAGTTTAGAATCGCTGCCCCGGCGTTTTAATCTCCATTAAAACTTTGCCGCAATCCTTATAAAGAGGCCCTGTTATGAGTGCTGGCAGCCGATTTCGCGCCGCATTAGACGCCGAAAAGCCACTCCAAATCGTCGGAACCATCAACGCGTACACTGCCTTGCTCGCCGAACGGGCGGGTTTTCGGGCGCTGTATCTTTCCGGTGCGGGTGTCGCCAATGCGTCGTTTGGATTGCCCGATCTCGCTATGACCACGCTCGCGGACGTCTGCGAAGACATTCGCCGCATTGCCGGCGCGACCGATTTGCCACTGTTGGTGGATGCGGACACCGGTTTTGGCGGTGCGTTCATGATCGCGAGAACCGTCAAAGAAATGCATCGTGCTGGCGCTGCCGCCTGTCACTTAGAAGACCAGGTCGCGATCAAACGCTGTGGCCATCGGCCAGGTAAAGCGCTCGTGGATACCGCGGAGATGTGTGACCGGCTAAAGGCGGCGGTGGATGCACGAGATAGCGACTTCTTGGTGATGGCTCGAACCGACGCCCATGCGGTCGAAGGACAACAGGCCGCACTGGATCGCGCCGCTGCGTATGTCGAAGCCGGTGCGGACATGATTTTTGCCGAGGCATTGACCACGGTGGAGGAATATCAGCAATTCACGTCGAGCATCGATGTACCGGTGCTTGCCAACCTCACCGAGTTTGGCAAAACGCCGCTCTTTACGACCACCGAGATGGCAGATGCCGGCGTGGAGATGACCTTGTATCCGCTGAGTGCGTTCCGCGCGATGTCTAAGGCGGCATTCGACATGTACACCACTATTCGCGGAGCGGGCACTCAGCAAGACGCGACCGACGCGATGCAAACCCGCACCGAGCTCTATGACGTGCTCGGTTATCAGGAATATGAAGACAAGCTCGACGCGCTATTTGCGAGGGACGGGCTGACCAACAGCGAGAAATAATATGGCAGACAAGAAACCAGGCGGCCTTGCCGGTGTTACCGCAGGACAAACCGAACTGTGCACCGTGGGCAAAGAAGGTGCCGGCCTCACCTATCGCGGCTATGACATTTACGACTTGGCGGACAACGCCAGCTTCGAGGAGGTCGCGTACCTGTTGTTGCATGGATCACTACCGACCCGCGCGGAACTGGATAACTACATCGCGACCATCAAAGCACATCGTGGTTTGCCGGATGCGTTGAAAACGGTGCTTGAAATGGTGCCGGCCGATGCTCACCCGATGGATGTGCTGCGCACCGGCGTCTCGTTTCTCGGCAACATCGAACCCGAAGGTGATTTTGCGAACCAAAACGACGTCGCCGATCGCTTGTTAGCATGCTTGCCGTCGATGCTGTTGTATTGGCATCGCTTCCATACCGACGGTGTGCGCATCGATACCGAAACCGACGACGATAGTATCTCCGGTCACTTCTTACATATGCTGCATGACAAAGCACCGTCCGAGCTGCATCAGCAGTCGCTCGACACGACGCTAATTCTGTATGCCGAACACGAATTCAACGCATCGACCTTTGCCGGTCGCGTGATCACCGGCACGTTGTCGGATATGCACTCTGCCGTATCGGGTGCGATCGGCGCACTGCGCGGGCCGCTACACGGTGGCGCAAACGAAGCCGCGATGGAATTAATCGAACGCTTCGATTCACCTGAAGCCGCGCGCGAAGGCGTCATGAACATGCTGGCCAACAAAGAGCTGATCATGGGCTTTGGTCATCGCGTATACACCACCTCCGATCCGCGTAACTCAGTTAACAAAGCGATGTCGAAAAAGCTTGCTGATGAGTTCGGCGACACCGTGTTGTATCCGGTGTCCGAGGTGGTTGAGTCGATCATGTGGGAAGAGAAGAAGCTGTTCGCCAATGCCGACTTCTATGCTGCGACGGTGTATCACTTCATGGGTATACCGACCTATCTGTTTACGCCGATCTTCGTGTGCTCACGTATCACCGGGTGGGCCGCACACATCATGGAGCAGCGCGCCAACAACAAACTGATTCGACCGGCGGCCGACTACGTCGGCCCCGACTTGCAGCCCTGGGTTGCAATTGAGAACCGATAACGGCGACAGACCGACAACAACCAAAACGGAATAACCATGTCAGGACACGATATTCGTTCGGCCAAGCGCGCCGAATGGGACTCAGAGCTAGTTGATATTGCTGAGTTCGTTTGCAACACCGAAATCGATAGCGATCTTGCTTATGAGACCGCGCATTACTGTTTGATGGACACCATCGCCTGTGGTTTTCAGGCGCTCGACTATCCGGCGTGCACCAAGCTGCTGGGTCCGGTGGTACCGGGCGCAACGCTCGCCGGCGGTGCGCGCGTACCGGGCACGTCCTACGAGCTTGAGCCGGTCATGGCCGCGTTCAACATCGGCGCGTTGAACCGCTGGCTCGATTTCAATGACACCTGGCTGGCAGCCGAATGGGGCCATCCGTCCGACAACCTCGGCGGTATCTTGGCAGTTGCGGATTACCTGTCGCGCCAAGCGCGCGCTAACGGTGAAGCGCCGTTAACCATGCACGACGTGCTGACGGCGATGATCAAGGCCCACGAAGTCCAAGGCGTGTTGGCCCTCGAAAACAGTTACAACCGGGTCGGTTTGGATCACGTGCTGCTGGTACGCGTTGCATCCACTGCGGTGGTGACGCGGATGCTTGGCGGCGACAAAGAAACTGTGCAGAACGCCCTGTCACATGCGTGGATTGATGGCGGTGCGTTGCGCACCTATCGTCACGCGCCGAACACCGGTTCACGCAAGAGCTGGGCGGCCGGTGATGCCACCAGTCGCGCAGTGCGGCTTGCGCTGATCGCTATGACTGGTGAAATGGGTTATCCGTCGGCACTGAGCGCGAAAACCTGGGGCTACTACGACGTGCTCTTTAAAGGTAAGCCGTTCGGTTTCCAACGTGGTTATGGCAGCTATGTGATGGAAAACGTGCTGTTCAAGATTTCCTATCCGGCTGAGTTCCATTCGCAGACCTGTGTCGAGGCCAGCATGACGCTGCACGATGAGGTTAAAGATCGCATCGACGATATTGAAAAAGTTGTGATCGAAACGCAGGAAGCGGGCGTTCGCATTATCGATAAGACCGGGCCTTTGGATAATCCGGCCGATCGCGACCACTGCATTCAGTACATGTCGGCGGTGCCGCTGATCTTTGGTCGACTGACCGCGGCGGACTACGAAGACGATGTGGCGAGCGATCCGCGCATCGATGCGTTGCGTGACAAAATGGAAGTGCGTGAGAACGAGCAGTACACCAAAGACTATTTTGATCCGGACAAGCGTTACATCGGCAACGCGGTGCAGGTGTTCTTTAAAGATGGCACCAGCACCGATCGCGTCGAGGTGCATTTCCCCATCGGCCATCGCGAGCGGCGCGAAGAAGGTATTCCGGTGCTGAAGCAGAAATTCGTCGACAGCGTGTCGCCGAAACTCGCCGCAGGGCAGTGGGAACAGCTCAACGCGCTGTGCGCGGATCGGGAACGACTGGCCGCAACCGCGGTCGATGATTTTATGGCGTTGTTAGTGGCATAAAACTCGGGGGTTAAACATGAGAAATCAACTACTGTCGATGGCGTTGTTGTGTGCAGTATCCGGTGCGGCAAACGCGGACGTGGTCAAGACCGAAGCGAATGGCGGCAACCTGGTGATGGAAGACGTACCGCCGATCCCGGCGGAAATCGCCGCCAGTCTGAATCAATATCAAAACGTGCGCTCGGCGAGCTTCGTGGATTGGCAGGAAGACAGCCAGGGCATTTTTGTGTCGACACGATTTAGCGACGTGTCACAGCTGCATCGAGTCGATATGCCGGGCGGTGCCCGCCATCAGCTGACCTACGCGACCGAGCCCACCGGTAACGCGCTGCGTCGGCCCGGCAGCAGCCAAATGATTTTTTCACGCGATGCTGGCGGCAGTGAGTTCTCGCAGCTCTTTACGCTGGATCCGGACAGCGGTCAGTCGGTGATGGTGACCGACGGTGAATCGCGCAACGGCGCGCCGGTGTGGGACCGCGAAGGGCGTCGACTTGCCTGGCAAAGCACCCGCCGCAACGGTGCGTCGAATGACATCTGGATCATGGACCCGGACGTTCCTGAAGATGCACGTGTGGTATTGGAATCGCCGGACGGTAGTTGGTGGGGTCCGGTCGAGTTTTCGTCGTCGGGCACGCAAGTGCTGGCATTGAACTACGTCAGCATCAGCGACTCGCGCGCTCATCTGGTCGATCTCGATTCGGGGAGCTACACGCTGCTGGCCGGCGGCGATGATTCGGCAACGACGAACTACCCGGTGGCATTCGATGATGGCGGTGACGGGTATTGGCTGATCACCAGTCAGGGCAGCGATTTTCAGAACCTTGCCTGGCAAGCCTTAGCACCGGACGCTGCGCCGGAAATTATCACTAACGATATCGAGTGGGACGTGACCGGCGCTGCGATCAGCGATGATCGGCAACGTATGGCGTTTGCGGTTAACGAGAACGGAATGACGCGTGTGTACCTGCTCGATCCGTCAACGCGGGAATATCGCGCCATCGAAAATGTACCGGTCGGCTTGGCGTTTAGCCTGCAGTTCAGCCCGGACAATTCGCGTCTGGCGATGACATTGAACAACTCGGGTACACCGAGTGACACGTTCGTACTGGCACTCGGCGATGATCCGCTGGAGTACGGAGAACTGGTTCGCTGGACCACCAGTGAAGTCGGCGGACTCAACACCACCTCGTTCTTGGCGCCGGAGCTGATCGAATATCCGACCTTTGACGAAGTGGATGGTCAGCCGCGACAAATCCCGGCCTGGGTGTACAAGCCCGCCGGTCCGGGGCCGTTTCCGGTGGTGGTGTCGATCCACGGTGGCCCGGAAGGTCAGTCGCGACCGACCTTCTCCAGCACCTATCAAATGTGGCTCAAGAATCTCGGCGTTGCTGTGGTGGTGCCGAACGTTCGCGGTTCCAACGGTTACGGCAAAGAATACCTGTCGCTCGACAACGGCTTCTTACGCGAAGACTCGGTGAAAGATATCGGCGCGCTGTTGGATTGGATCGACGCGCAGCCGGATCTTGACGGCGATCGTGTCGCTGTATTCGGTGGCAGCTATGGTGGCTACATGGTGCTCGCCAGCGCGGTGCACTTTAGCGATCGATTGCGAGCCGCGGTGGATATTGTCGGTATCAGCAGCTTCGTCACGTTTTTGGAAAACACACAGGACTATCGACGCGATTTGCGCCGGGTGGAATACGGTGACGAGCGCGATCCGGCAATGCGTGCGCATCTGGAAAAGATCAGCCCGGTTAACAACGTCGACAAAATTACGATCCCAATCTTTGTGGTGCAGGGCGAGAACGATCCACGCGTGCCGGTGACCGAGTCGGAGCAAATGGTCGAAGCATTGCGCGCCAACGGCAACACGGTCTGGTACATGAATGCCCTGAACGAAGGTCATGGCTATCGCAAGAAAGAAAATCGCGATCTGTATCAGCAGGCCACCGTGCTCTTCTTGCAACAGCACTTGATCGAAGCGGATTGACCGATCTGCAGCCACAGTTCGACGCGCTGCTCGACGAGCTCGAGCGGTGGAACCAGAAAGTTAACCTGACGGCCCTGTCCGGCCGTCAGGCCATGCAGACCGGGCACATCGATGACAGTCTCACCGCGCTGCCGCTCTTGCATGGCCAGCGGGTGCTGGATGTGGGCACCGGCGGCGGGTTTCCGGGCCTGCCATTGGCGATCGCCGCGCCCGATCGTGAGTTCGTGCTGATCGACGGCAATAATAAGAAAATCCAGTTTGTGCGCCACGCTGCTGGTCTTTTGGGCCTAAAAAACGTGCAGGCGGTCCACGTCCGCGCCGAGGACTATGCACCCGCGGCTCGCTTTGATACGGTGATTGCGCGAGCGGTGGCCTCATTGGCTACACTATTAGACGTCGCCGGACATCACGTAGGAGAGGACGGGGTGTTTGTAGCGCTGAAAGGGCGCTATCCGTACGACGAGCTCAACGAACTGAACACATTACAAGAACAACAACAGCTGCCAAAAAGGTGGCGTTACGAGGTCAGAGAACTCGAGGTGGCGGGGCTTGATAAAGGCTCCCGGCATGCCGTGGTGCTGAAACCGGACGACGAATGACACGAATAATTGCAGTAGCGAACCAAAAAGGCGGCGTGGGCAAGACCACCACGGCCGTCAACTTGGCGGCGTCGTTGGCGGCAACGCAGCGTCGCGTGCTGCTGGTCGATATGGACCCGCAGGGCAATGCCACCATGGGTTGCGGCATCAACAAGATGGACGTTGAGGCATCGACCTGCGACGTGCTGCTCGGTGAGGCAAGCGCGGCGGACACCATCATTTCGCCGCCTGAGGGCGGATTCGCCGTCATGCCGGGCAACGAAGACCTCACCCTGGCCGAGGTGAAGCTGCTGCAGGAAATCGGGCGCGAGCTCAAGCTTCGCAAAGCGCTGGCGCCGGTCACTGGCCTGTACGATTTCATTCTGATCGACTGCCCGCCGTCGATTAACATGCTGACGGTCAATGCGCTGACCGCCGCCGACGGTGTATTGATTCCGATGCAGTGTGAGTACTACGCACTCGAAGGGCTCAGCGCGCTGCTCGATACGATCGAACAGGTGCGTGACTCAGTTAATTCAGAGCTCGAAGTGTTCGGCATTCTGCGCACCATGTTCGACCCGCGCATCAACCTTTCCAATGAAGTGTCGCTTCAGCTCATCGAGCATTTTGACCGCAAGGTGTTCCGCACGGTGGTGCCGCGCAATGTGCGTCTGGCTGAGGCGCCGAGTTTTGGCCGACCGGTGTTACTCCATGATCGCTCGTCACGCGGTGCAATTGCGTATCTTGCGCTTGCCGGCGAGATCCTAAGACGCGAAGATGCGCGCGTTCAACGACTGAGAGCAGTATGACCCCACCGAAGAAACGACTAGGGCGCGGCCTTGACGCGCTCCTAAGTAAGCCGGCGGCAGAATCCGCCGCGGTTACGGGTAAAGAGTCTACCGACGGCTTGTTGCAGCTGCCGGTCGATCTTTTGCAACGTGGTCAGTATCAGCCGCGCGTCGATATTCGTCAGGAGTCGCTGGAGGATTTAGCCAAGTCGATTCAGGCGCAAGGCATCGTGCAGCCGATCGTCGCGCGCCCCGTGGCGAACGGTAAAAACAAAACGCAGCGCTACGAGATTATCGCTGGCGAACGCCGTTGGCGTGCTGCCCAACTCGCGGGCCTAGAAGAAATCCCAGCGATCGTTCGCGACGTTCCGGATGAATCCGCTATTGCGATGGCGTTGATCGAAAACATTCAGCGTGAAAACCTGAATCCGCTGGAAGAATCACGCGCATTAGACCGGTTGATTCGCGAGTTTGATCTTACGCACGCCGAAGCGGCAGAAGCGGTTGGCCGTTCACGCGCCTCGGTGAGCAACCTGCTGCGCCTGCAGGATCTCAACGACAAAGTGAAAACCCTGGTTGAGAATCGTGAGCTCGATATGGGTCATGCACGCGCATTGCTGTCGATCGGCAACGGTGTGCAGCAGTACGACGCGGCGCGCCAGATCATCAAGCAGGGCATGTCGGTGCGTGAGACCGAGCGACTGATTAAACGCATGCTGGACACCAGCAAAAAACCCAAGCCCAAGAAGGCAGCATCGAGTAGCGCGGACATTCGTCGTCTTGAGCAGGACGTCTCTGACAAGTTGGGCGCCAAGGTGCGGGTTCAGCACACCGCGAAAGGTTCGGGCAAGCTGGTCATCAACTACAACAGCCTTGATGAGTTAGACGGTATTCTCAAACACATTAAGTAGAGCGCGTTTATTGGCCCTTAGCCGGCTTCCAGGATTGATGGAACCCGCAGGTCCAGGAGGCCCTGCAGCTTAATGTTGGAGATCGTTGCATACATATTGATCCTAGCGATCGCCATCATTCTGATGCAAATGTTCCTAAAGCGATCGCGGTATACGGCCTCGGTGATCGTTCTTGTAGCCGGAGTAACACCGGCGGTCATCCGATTGAGCACTCCCTCGTCATTCATAGACGAGATTGATCAGCTGTCCTTATGGCCGATTTTTTTAATCGCGATCAGTGTTTCAGGGTTCGCGTTGGTCTTCTTTTGCGTAATTGCTGCTGCGAAAAGCTATGGATCTCGACTGTTCCTAGCGATCATGGGCATGGCTGTCGTGGCTTCATTCTTGCTTCCGATATACCGTGATCATTTCGGGTGGTCTCAACATGCGCACTTCATCTGGGAGTCTCCGTACCACGTCCACTGAATAACAGCAGACGTTGAACGTCTGCTATTCTTTTTGCATCTGTCCCATAGGACCGAGTTGCGCTACTGCAATTGACGCCGAGATGAGCCGCTCTACAAAAACGCACCCGTATCGCTGGCGAACAAGAGTTCGAGGCTATCTTCCTTGGTTTCTTATTGATCTTGGTGTTGCTGGCAAAGGGCGTGACTGCGCATCAGTTGGCGCAGAACATTCTTGGTACAACAAAGACAATGACACTAGCGGTTGCTATCACTGCACCGTTACTCGTGATGGTCAACTGTGGAAAGAGTGATACTAGATCAGCGAAATCTGACGGCCCTTGAGCGCTTGGTGCTCTTTCAGTTTCTGACCGACGGTCGTCAGCCCTGACTTCGGAGATTTCTGTATGTCGATGGAGCTTTTCGTTCTTTTTGCCGCGGGCAGTGCGCCGGATCTGCAGGCGTGGAAAGCGGCGCTAGCGGAACGAAACGCTCCTGTGTCCATCATAGAGGAGGTAGACCTCAGTACACATTCTGGCTTCCTTCCTATGCGTCTGGAAGACAAGGACACAGGATTATATTTCTTGATCGAAGACTTCGATGAACTAGCCGTCAGCATCCCGGCACTCAAGGAAGTTTCGATGGAAGACCCGGTGGTGTACTCGCTCAGTTTTGGCGGCCACATGGACGAGGGTGCGGTGGCGTTTTACTCCGCATTTGCGTTAACGGCGGAGCTTGGCGGCATAGCATTTGAAACGCAGAGCGGTGAGTTCATGAGCGGCGACAAACTTTTTGAGGCCGCTAAGCAACTCCATCAGCTTGCCGCGCAGCAATAGATGTTTGCTATCGACCCAAATTGACCGCCCTATACCGAGCATAAGGAGTGCAAATTCGTGACCAATTCGAATGTATCTCCACTGAATGACGCAGTCGCTATCCGTCGCGAAATACAGTCAGCCGCAAAAACCGATATAGCGATTCGGATTTCTCGTGACGATATTGAAGACGGTTATATGAACGGGTTCGTCGCCGCTATCGGGCAGAGCTTTTTTGTCATCGAGCTCATCTCCGACTCAATTTACCTCGATGGGTTTGTTTGTTTGCGATTTGAAGACGTGAGTCATGTGGAAAGTCCTGCGCCACACTGGAAATTTCTGCAACAGGCGTTATGTCTGCGCAACCAGCAGCGCGCCGAACCGCTGGGCGTTGATTGCAAGACCACCTATACGCTGCTCACCTCGATTCCAAGAGCCGTTGAGCTTGTAACGCTTCATTCCGAAAAGGTTGATTCAGAGGTCTGCTTCATAGGCAGAATCGCAAGCGTTAACGAAGAGGCTCTGACCTTAGATACTGTATCCCCAGAGGCGGAATGGCATACGGAAGGGATGGAGATTTGGCTATCCGACATCACTCAGATTAACTTTGGTGGCGCTTACGAAGACGCACTATTTCAAGTTATCTCCAGCCGCAAATCTTAATAGTGGTTGTTTGCTATCAGCCGCCGATGTCGTTCGATGTAGAATGACGGCTTCTGACCCACAGCAGCCGTTGGCGTAAGGACCACCTTAAATTGTCGAACACCCCTTCATTGCCATGGAAGCGGCTTATCACAGAAGGCGCTGTCATTGTCGGCAGCATCCTACTCGCGTTTGCAATTGATGCCTGGTGGGATGGGCACAAGGACAACGAAGACTTACGAGAAATTCTCAGCTTGGTCAAACTGGAGACCGATGCAAATCTTGCAGTTCTGGCGGATTCGACGGCACGTCATGTCGACATTCATGCAGCTATCGAAACCGCAAAGGATGCACGAAGCATCGCCACCGTTTATCGGCGCGCCGTGATACAAGTCGAAGTCTTCGAGCCTACCTCGAACGCCCTTAACACATTGGTGTCTACGGGTACGCTCGGCCTAATTGATGATTTTGACCTTCGTCTCGCTCTTATGGCGATTGAAGGTTTTTCCAGGGATCTGGCAGAGAGGGAGTTGGCCGCAGTGAGTTTTCGCAACGAAGCCCGGCGGAGAATCGCATCGTTGGGCGTGCGTATTAGCGAGGAGATTCCGCCATCGAGTACGTCCTTTACAGATATCGAAGTGTTGAACTTGCTTACGATGCGGGCCGTTGAGGAGCAGCACGCGATAGATGCCGGAAGAAAACTAGCGGCTCATCTTCAGAGTATCTCTGCTAAGTTGGACGCACTGAGCAATCCGTGAGAAACCGCTTCTAGCCGTCAGCGGGCAGGTACCTAGCAAAGGCCCCGATAATGAATCAATTCGAATACGTGATGGTGCTTGTGTCGATAATCATCGGCCTCGGAATCGCACGCATTCTTCTCGGTTTTGCCGGCATCATCGACCGGCTATCGCGCAAAGATAATCCTCTCGAGCTGAGCCTGGCGCATGCCGCGTGGTTGGGTTATTGCTTTGTATGGCTCGTATTGTTCTGGTGGTGGGAGTACCGCTTTTCGATCAGGGTGTCGGAGTGGACTGTCGGCCTGTATTTTTTCCTTGTTTGTTATGCCGTCACTCTCTTTCTAATACAGGCCGTACTTGTACCGCGATCTTGGGATGGCGTTAGCAGCTTAAAAGACTATTTTCTGGAACGACGAGCGTGGTTTTACGGTTTCCTTTTGTTTGCAACGGTGCTGGATCAGTTTGATAGTTATCTAAAAGGCGGGTTCGATTACCTACTCGGTACCGGCCCTATCAATCTGGTATTTGCGGCCGTGACGGTTCCAGTTGCTATCATTGGGATACGAACAGCGAACTTACGCTTTCACAATATCGTAGCAACCGTATTCCTTGGTTGGCAGGTGATAATCGGGTTCGATGTTTTCGGGAATCTAGTGAGTTAGTCCAGCAAGAATGACGACGGGTTGGGGAGGCGTGTGGCGCGTCGTAAAGAATTAGCGAACGTAGTTCATGGGCTCTACGGTTCGTTCATAAGCCGCAACAATGATGTCGATGGGTACTGGGGCATCGGCAAACTTTGTGCGTTCGCCAGTGAGGCCGAATCAGGTACGGTCCGAATCGATCTGTTCAGTAAGACCTGTGAGCCGGCAACGTCAGAATTTCAACAGCTAATCGAATATTACTGGTCCAAACTTCTGAGTTATCCGCCTTCCCGATTTGCGGTGGCGGCGAAAATCGACATCAACTTCGAGCCACCGCGTCCAGAAGAAAAGCGTGTTCCGATTAACACCTGGGGCAGCCTGTTCGAACTGACCGTTACGATCACGGACGATAAAGGAAGAGCCTACTCGCGGAGTGGCCACGGGCGCTGCGCGCCGCACGATCCAAAGCTAGAGTCGCGACGTAGTCGGCCAACATGAACGATTGGTGATTGACGATGCTAATTGGAGAAAAGCAAACGTTCGCGATCGAGTGTTACCACGACCCGTTGCCGAATGAGAGTGGACACGTGTTTGGTCGGATGTGTGTTTGGCTAGGCAGCAAATCTCTTGGCGATATCACCGAGCCGTCCTGCATGCTGAGCGCCACCGAGCGGTGTTTGGCGGAATTGCTAGAACGTCTTGATTCTCTCGATGACCCAATGATGCGCGGTTTGTCGGATCGCGACTCCTACAATCTCTTGAATCGACTTCTATACGAGGATGATGTTCGCTCAGACGAGCAGGTCAGTCTCGATGCGGATAGATTCGCGAAATTCGACTTCTTAACTAACGGCGGCGAATCGTTTGACCACTCAAAGTCGTTTATAGCGATATCAGGTGATCAGCTTCTCATTGTGTTCGATGATGAAAATACGGGATTTGGCTCGGGCAAGGTATCCCGGAGTGCGTTCAGATTAGTCGTCAAGGGATTTCTTGGATGGGTAGTGAACGAGAGCGCAAACACTCGATGAGCGATATCTACCACCGTCCGCTAGCGGGCTAAAACAGGCGTTCGGACAGCACCTGCTATCCTATCTCTGACCATCTCGGTCGGTTACAAGGCTCCGTCTTGCTCCGCAAGTAACTGGAAACCGGACTAAACGAATGCCCGCTTTGCACGAATCCATGGCATCACTTCGAATTGGCGGTGACGCACTCGATCCGGATGAGATCACAGCGGCTCTCGGCTGCGAGCCGTCACGACATGCGAAAAAAGGCGAGGTGTTCGACAAGAGTCGCGCGCGCTCGAAGACGGGTACCTGGCAATTAGACGCAGAAAATCGGTCTCCCGGAGATGTCGATGCGCAGGTTCGCGAACTACTGGGCCTCATACACTTCGATCAGTGGGACAAGGTTATCGATCGATACGAGGTCGACATCTTCTGCGGGCTTTTTATGGCGGGTTCGGACGAGGGATTCAGCATTTCAGACGAAGTGTCCGCGATGCTTGGCGAACGGAAGATCAGATTGGAGGTTTGCCTGTATGGCCCGTCGCAACGACGTACCGAGTAATGCGTCGTAATGGCAGCCCAAATAGCCGCTTGCGACTCTGAAGAGCCCTTTCTGCGCTTAGCCAGTTAACGAAGCAGCGTGGCTCCCGCCCGATATTAACGACGCTACCGGTCCAGCTGCTCGTACGCCGCGTCCACCTGCTCGAGAAGCGCTTTGGCCGCTTCGAGTTCGAACGCAAACTCGCGACTTTGTGCCTCGTTCAAGAGACCAACATAAAACAGATTCACGCCCAGCTCGGGTGTCACTTCGATACGTACGTCGTCGATAGATCGCATTGGCAGTCGGATACCAGCTCCGAACTCTGGGAACCCTTCGAACCAACGATCATGAATGGCCTGTGTTGCGACTAGCGCCCCCAGCGCCCGGGTCCAGGTTTCCAGATGCTCACTGGTTCCGATCAGCCCCCGCTCGTACGCGTAGTACTCAGTCAATGCGCGCTGTAGTCCGCTGTTACTGATTAAGGCCAATGAATCGGTGGACTTTAAATTGTCAAAGGCAATGCTGTTAGCGTCGAAAAAGTCGTACGAGGTCAAAGTCGCCATCAGCGGGTTCAGTTGCGAGTTGAGCTCCGCTCCCTGCACACCGGTTGCGAGCAGCTGCATCATCTCTATCAACTTCTCGCTCTTTAGGCGGTTGAACTCGATGAGTCGATCGAGCGATTGCACGTCTTCCTCAAGCCCAGCCCGGATGAAAGACAAATACTCGATCTCTTTCTGCCGATCGAGGCGATGGCTATTCCACTGATCGATTTGCAAAGCGAGCAGGATGCCGATGACAATCAGCGCTATCTCGCCAAGCGCTGTCACCACTTTTGACCGGCCGATCTTAAAACGCTTCAACATAGGCTCAGGATCTTAACATCGGCTCGCGGCAAGATGCCGCTCCTACGAATAGCCGGCCTTATGAGCTGGCGCCGAACCCCTTCAACACGCCCGCCACGTTCTCGCCAATCTCACCGACGGCGTAACCGCCTTCCATGACAAACAAAGTGGGTTTGCCCAGCAATCCGATCTTCTCACCCATTTTCGGGTAGTCGCCGGTCTTCAGTTTGAATTCGCTGATCGGGTCGAGCTCGAAGGTGTCCACGCCGAGCGACACGACCACCACATCCGGATCAAAGTCCCAGAGGTGTTTAAGTGCATCGGTGAATGCGTCAAACCACACGTCGGCCGCAGTGCCCCACGGTAACGGGTAATTGTGGTTGAACCCGAGACCTTCGCCCTCGCCGGTTTCGTCCGCATACCCTAAGAAGTAGGGATACTCTTGTCTTGGATCGCCGTGGATGGAGAGAAACATCACGTCGGCACGGTCATAAAAGAGACTCTGCGTGCCGTTACCGTGGTGATAGTCGACGTCCAAGATCGCGACGCGCTCGGCGCCGTGGTCACGGAAATATTGGGCGGCAATCGCCGCATTGTTCAAAAAACAGTACCCGCCAAAATAGTCCGCCGCGGCGTGATGGCCAGGCGGTCGGCACAGCGAAAATGCGGCGCGGGCGCCGTCTTTCACGAGTTCGGCACCGGTCAAGGCCACGTCGGCCGCGGTCGTCATTGCCTGCCAGCTGCCGGGCGTAATCGGGGTGCCGGCGTCAAACGAGAAATACGAGAATTTGCCGTCGATATGATCGGGCTCGATCTGTCGCATGCCGCGAACCGCCCAATTGAGCGGCAGGGCATCCCAGTCGCGACCGAGCTCGGCCCACATCGACCAGGCCTTCTCGAGAAAGGCAACGTAATTATCGGCATGGATGCGCCGCACCGGGCCCAGGCCGAAGCGTTTTGGCTCGATGACGTCGGTAATCGGCGTAACCGCGGCCAGTACGGTGTCCGCTCGCTCGGGACATTCGAAGCTCGGCACGAGCTTGCCGTCGCTGAGTTCGGACCGCCCGCGATGCAGCTGATGATCGTCGCTATAAATCGTCTTCATGGGCAAATATTAGCCTACGACGGGCTTCTTTCCGGGATGGATAAGAAGTCGCAAAAACCCCTGGAAAAATGAGGCAAAAAAAGCCGTTTTTGCGGCGCTTTTCGGCCCCCTCGAGTGTTGTTTTCCAAGGGTCCCAACACTATAATGCGCACGCTTTATTTGGGTCCGCCCGGAACCACCGATTGAAGAGCGCCACACCCCGCCAGCAACGCTCGCGGACGTGGCGTTTTTAGTGCCGGAGACACGCTGAAATGGTCAAGGTGCTACTGTTACAACTCGGGGTTGGGCTGATCCTCGCCGCAGGGTTTTGGGGAGCAAGCGGTACCGTCGCCGGCTATTCGGCGTTGCTAGGTAGCCTGGCATGTGTGGTACCGAATGCATTTCTGGCGCTGCGGTTGGCACTACCCCGACCCGACCCAGGTGCGAAAGCGCTGATGCGGGCGGCATACATCGGTGAGGCTGGAAAGTTAGCAATCACTGTACTGATATTCAGTGTTGTGTTTGCGTTCGTGAAACCCATATCAGCTATGGCGCTTTTCGTAGGTTTCATCGCGACGCAGCTCACGACCTTCGCCGGCCTGAGTTTGCGCACGGCACAGGTAACGGAAGAGACGAGTAAGCAAAATGGCGAGTGAAGGCGACCACGCCCCAACCTCCGGCGAGTACATCTCTCATCACCTCCAGAATCTGCAGGTTTGTAAGACCGATGCAGGCTGGGCATGGAACGAGTGCGCCGGGAATTTCTGGACACTGAACGTCGACTCCATCTTTTGGTCGGTGTTTCTTGGTGCGCTGTTTATCTATTTCTTCCGCCGGGTTGTAAAGAATCCGAAGAAGTCACCTGGGCGCTGGCAAGCTTTTGTCGAAGTGCTGGTCGACTTCGTAGACACCAGCGTTAAGGAAACCTTCCACGGCACCAGCCGTTTGATTGCGCCGCTGGGCCTGACCATCTTCGTCTGGGTATTCCTGATGAATCTGATGGATCTTGTGCCGGTCGACTGGATTCCCGAGCTCGCCATGGCGATCGGAATTCCGTACATGAAAGTGGTGCCGTCAACCGACGTGAACGTTACCTTCGGCATGTCGATCGCGGTGTTCGTGTTGATCGTTTTCTACACGATTAAATTCAAGGGTGTGACAGGCTTCGTCGGTGAGTTAACGATGCACCCCATTGCACCGCCCAAGAGCGGTGCGATGATTATTTTTGCGCCGTTCGTCATTGCCTTTAACTTTATTTTGGAGAGTGTGGCGCTCATCGCGAAGCCGGTATCGCTGTCGCTGCGCTTGTTTGGCAACATGTTTGCCGGCGAACTCATTTTTATTCTGATCGCGTTGATGTACGCGCAGAACTTCGTCATGAACTTTGTGTTTACCGACATGCTCTTGGGCATTGGTGGCGTGATATTGCACCTCGGTTGGGCGCTGTTTCACGTTTTGATCGTGACGCTACAGGCTTTTATTTTCATGATGCTGACCATCGTCTACTTAAGTTTGGCGGCATCGGAACACTAATTCGTTTAGGTAACAAATTTACAAGTGGGACTTGTTCCTATTTAGGAGAAAAAGATGGAAATGGTAATCGGTATGACGGCAATCTCCGTCGCGTTGTTGATCGGCCTGGGTGCGCTCGGTGTTGGTATCGGCATGGGCCTGTTGGGCGGTCGCTTCCTTGAAGGTGCGGCGCGTCAGCCGGAGTTGGCACCGATGCTGCAAACGAAAATGTTCATCGTTGTGGCACTGCTCGACGCAGTCGCCATGATCGGTGTGGGTATCGCGTTGTTCTTCGCGTTCGCCAATCCGTTTATTGGTCAATACGCAACCGCAGTTGCTGGCAGCTAAATAATCGCTCGCCGCACAAGCGGCGGCCGATGCATTAAGAGATACACCTTAGGAGTATCCAGTGGATATCACATTTACTCTAATCGCCCAGTCCATTGCGATGGTGATCTTCGTCGCGATCTGCATGAAGTTTGTCTGGCCACCGCTCCTGGAAATGATCGAGGAGCGTCAGAAAGAGATCGACGAAGGTTTGGCGGCAGCGGAAAAGGGGCAGAGCGCCCTTGATCGCGCGTCGGCTGAAGCTGAGAAGATCGTCGAAGATGCACGCAAGCAGGCAACGGCAATTCTCGATCAGGCCAACGCTCGCGCAAACGAGATTGTCGCCGACGGCAAGTCGGACGGCGTCAAAGAACGCGATCGTCAGCTGTCAGCCGCACAGGCGGAAATCGAGCAAGAAACCAATCGTGCGCGTGAAGAGCTGCGTGGACAGGTTTCAACGATCGCTTTAGCGGGCGCGGCGAAAATTCTGGAACGCGAAATCGACGAGAAATCGCACCAGGATATTCTCGGCAAACTGGCGGCGGAGCTGTAGCAGCCCATGGCTGATAACAACACCATCGCACGGCCCTACGCACAGGCATTGTTTGAGCTCGCCAACGAAAACGGCGCGCTCGATGTGGTGTCGCGTTCACTGGACGTTGCCAAAGACTTGCTCAGCGATGGCCAGGTTGGTGCCTTTTTGTCGCGACCGGCGTTGACCGACGCGCAACGGCTGGAGTTCTTGCAGTCGCTGTTCGCAAAAGCGGCCGGTTCGGATTCCGCGTTTGCGGGCTCCAAAGGGCACGGCACCAACTTCTTGAAGCTGTTGTTGGAGAACGGTCGAGTCGGCGTATTGCCGGAGATCGCCGAGCAGTTTGCGACGCTCAAGGCGCAGGCCGAGAACACGCTGGACGTGATCGTGACGTCAGCCACTGAGATCGACACACAACAGCAAAACGAAATTTCTAGGGCGCTGAAAGCGCGCCTGGGCCGCGAGATCAATCTCGAGACCCGTATTGATAAAAGCCTCATCGGCGGTGCAGTGATTTCTGCCGGCGATGTCGTCATTGATGGATCACTGCGGGGTCGCCTTGAAGGCCTGACCAACGCGCTGATCAACTAAAGAGGAAAAGACTGATGGCACTCAAAGCGTCTGAAATCAGCCAGCTGATTAAAGAACGTATCGAGAATTTCGAAGCGACCTCCGAGGCGCGCGACGTCGGCACCGTAATCGGTGTTACTGACGGTATCGTGCGCATCCACGGACTCGCTGACTCACGTTACGGTGAGATGTTGGAATTCCCAGGTAACACTTTCGGCATGGCGCTGAACCTCGAGCAAGACTCAGTAGGTGCGGTCGTTCTTGGCGACTACAAACACATCTCCGAAGGCGACACGGTAAAAACGACCGGTCGTATTCTTGAGGTGCCGGTTGGTCGCGCATTGCTGGGACGCGTTGTTGACGCACTCGGTAATCCGATCGACGGCAAAGGCCCAATCGAGGCGGAAGCATCGTCTCCGATCGAGAAGGTTGCTCCGGGTGTTATCGAGCGCCAATCCGTCGACCAGCCGGTGCAAACCGGCCTGAAGTCGATTGACTCGATGGTGCCGATCGGTCGTGGTCAGCGTGAGTTGATCATTGGTGACCGCCAAACCGGTAAAACCGCTGTTGCTGTTGACGCCATCATCAACCAGCGCGGTACCGGTATTAAATGTATTTATGTGGCCATCGGTCAGAAAGCCTCTTCTATCGCGGGCGTAGTTCGCAAGCTCGAAGAAGAAGGCGCGATGGAGCACACCATCGTGGTTGCCGCGGCAGCGGCGGATAGCCCGGCGATGCAATACATCGCACCCTACTCCGGTTGCTCAATGGGTGAGTTCTTCCTCGACAACGGCGAAGACGCCCTGATTATTTTTGATGACCTGACCAAGCAGGCCTGGGCGTATCGCCAGGTATCACTGTTGTTGCGTCGTCCGCCGGGTCGTGAAGCGTATCCGGGTGACGTTTTTTACCTTCACTCGCGCCTCTTGGAGCGTGCATCGCGCGTCAACGCCGATCACGTCGAGGACGTATCGGGCGGTAAGGTCAAAGGTAAGACCGGTTCACTCACGGCACTACCGATCATTGAGACACAGGCCGGTGACGTATCAGCGTTCGTACCGACCAACGTAATTTCGATCACCGACGGTCAGATCTTCCTTGAGACCGACCTCTTTAATGCTGGTATCCGTCCGGCCATTAACGCGGGCTTGTCGGTATCACGTGTAGGTGGCGCCGCTCAAACGAAGATTATTAAGAAGCTCGGCGGCGGTGTTCGTCTGGCGCTGGCTCAGTATCGCGAGCTGGCGGCTTTCGCACAGTTTGCCTCGGACCTCGACGCCACCACCCGCGCACAGCTGGAACGTGGTGAGCGGGTTACCGAGCTGATGAAACAGAAGCAGTACTCGCCGTTGTCGGTCGCCGAAATGGCGCTGTCGCTGTATGCCGTTAACGAAGGCTACATCGATAGTGTGGATGCCGCGAAAGTGATCGACTACGAAGCAGCGCTGCACGACTTCGCGAAATCGAATCATGGTGATGTGCTGGATTCGATTAACGAGACCGGTGACTACTCCGATGAGATTCAAGCTGGGCTCAAAGCGATTTGTGAAGGCTTCGCTGAGAAGGGTACGTACTAAGCGTACGCAGACAACACTAGAGACGAGCTATGTCAGGCGAAAAAGAAATACGCAATAAGATCTCGAGCGTGAAAAACATGCAGAAGATCACCAGCGCAATGGAAAAGGTTGCTGCCAGTAAGATTCGCAAAGCGCAGAATCAGATGGAGGCCGCTCGTCCGTATGCGCAGCGTATTCGTCGTGTCGTAGCTCATTTGTCGGAAGCGAATCCCGATGCCACGCATCCGTTCATGCAGACGCGCGAAATCAAACGCGTTGGCTACATTGTTATCTCGACCGACCGTGGTCTGTGCGGTGGTTTGAACGTCAACCTATTCAAATCGGTAATCGGCGAGATCGCCGACTGGCAACAAAAGAACGTCGAAGTAGATTTGGCGTTAATCGGCGCAAAAGCGGTTCAGTTCTTCAAACGTATGGGTGGCAATGTTGTTGGTACGGCCAGCCATTTGGGCGACAAGCCGGCGGTCAACGATTTGATCGGTTCGATTCGCATCATGTTGGAAAAGTATCGTGACGGCGAAATCGACGAGCTCTTCTTAATGCACAACGAGTTCGTCAGCGCGATGAGTCAAAAGCCGACCCGTCTGTGCCTGTTGCCGGTCAGCGAGATCGCTGAGAAAGAAGACGAGATGCAGGACCACTGGGACTACATCTACGAACCCGAAGCGGGGGAATTGCTGGATCAATTCCTGTTGCGCTTCATTGAGTCGCAGGTGTATCGCGGCGCAGTAGAAAACTTTGCCTGCGAGATGGCCGCCAAGATGGTGGCGATGAAGTCGGCGACGGATAACGCCGGTGACATCATCGACAGCTTGCAGCTGCAGTACAACAAAGCGCGTCAAGCCGGTATTACGCAAGAAATTTCAGAGATCGTCGGCGGTGCCGCAGCGGTCTCGGGTTAAGAATTTAAAGGTTTTAGTGAGGCGACACGGTCGCCCGATTTGAGGATCAAAGCATGAGCAGTGGAACAACTGTCCAAATCATTGGTGCTGTCGTCGACGTTGAATTTCCGTCGGATCAGATTCCAAAAGTATACGACGCGCTGAATATTGACGATGTCGACGTAACCCTCGAGGTGCAGCAGCAGCTCGGTGATGGCGTGGTACGTACGATTGCGATGGGTTCATCGGAAGGCCTGAAGCGTGGCATGAGCGTCAGCAACACCGGCGCGCCGATTTCGGTGCCCGTCGGTGAGAAAACGCTGGGTCGCATCATGAACGTCCTCGGCGAACCGATCGATCATAAAGGCGACATCGGTGCAGAAAAGTCGATGCCGATTCACCGTGAGCCGCCGTCGTATGAAGATCAGGCAGCAACCACGGAACTGCTGGAAACGGGTATCAAAGTCATCGACTTGATCATGCCGATTTCCAAGGGCGGTAAAGTCGGCCTGTTCGGTGGTGCTGGTGTTGGCAAGACCGTAACGCTCATGGAGCTGATCAACAACATCGCTAAAGAGCACGGTGGTTTCTCGGTGTTCGCGGGTGTGGGTGAGCGTACTCGTGAGGGTAACGACTTCTACCACGAGATGACTGAAGGTGGCGTTATCGACAAGGTATCGCTGGTTTACGGTCAGATGAACGAGCCACCGGGTAACCGTCTTCGCGTAGCGCTGACCGGGTTGACGATGGCAGAAGCCTTCCGCGATGAGGGCCGTGACGTATTGATGTTCATCGACAACATCTACCGTTACACGCTGGCCGGTACCGAGGTATCAGCACTGCTCGGTCGTATGCCGTCGGCGGTAGGTTATCAGCCGACGCTGGCTGAGGAGATGGGTGTACTGCAGGAGCGCATCGCTTCGACCAAGACCGGCTCGATTACCTCCTTCCAGGCTGTTTACGTACCTGCCGATGACTTGACCGACCCGTCACCCGCAACCACCTTTGCTCACTTGGATGCGACGCTCGTACTGTCACGTCAGATCGCAGAGTTGGGTATTTACCCGGCGGTAGACCCGCTCGATTCAACCTCGCGTATTCTCGACCCGAACATCATCGGTCAAGAACACTACGACTGTGCACGTGGTGTACAGGCGGTATTGCAGCGCTATAAAGAATTGCAGGACATCATCGCGATTCTGGGTATGGACGAACTCTCCGAAGACGACAAACAGCAGGTTAATCGCGCACGTAAAGTGCAGCGCTTCCTGTCACAGCCGTTCTTCGTGGCCGAGGTCTTCACCAACTCTCCGGGTAAATACGTTTCGCTGGCTGAAACGATCCGCGCCTTTAACGGTATCGTTAACGGTGATTACGACGATCTGCCGGAGCAGGCGTTCTACATGGTTGGCACGATCGACGAAGCCGTCGAGAAAGCCAAAACAATGGCATAAGACAAGATCATGGCAAGCATTCAGGTCGATATCGTTTCCGCCGAAGGTGAAATCCATTCGGGTACTGCCGAACGCGTCTTCGTTCCGGCGAAGATGGGCGAAATCGGTATCGCACCTCGCCATGCGCCGTTGTTGACGGCACTCAATCCCGGCGAAGTGCGCGTGATTGATGAAGAGGGCAAGGAAACCGCTTTGTATATCACCGGCGGCATGCTCGAAGTGCAGCCGTACCTGGTGACGGTGTTGGCGGATACCGCGTTGCGCGGTGATCAGCTTGATGAAGCCGCGGCACTGGCGGCACAAGAAGAAGCTGAGAAAGCCCTGGAAGGGGCGTCGGATGAAACCGACGTCGATCGCGCTCGTGCCGAACTGGCCGAAGCGCGTGCTCGCTACCGCGCTGCACAGAAGCTCAAAGGCAGTCGCTAAAACTCGATCTGGGGTTCGCCACAATCGCCGCAACCGGTACGGCGAGCCTGAAGCCATTATCGGCGGTCAACGTAGCAGCGATGAGCTGCTATATTTCGGTCAATACGACCAGGAAGTCTCCGCCTAGATGCGCCAATTTCTTCAGGAACTGAAACGACGGCATGTGATTCGTGTCGGTATTGCCTATCTTGCCGTTGCCTGGCTCATCATTCAGGTCGCTGAAACTCTGCTACCCGTCTACGGCTTCGAAGATGCCGCGGTTCGAAACCTGGTCACGCTGTTGGCCGTCGGTTTTCTGCTGGCGGTTGTGTTGTCGTGGTTCTTCGAATGGAATGCCGCCGGTATTTTCAGGGACGAAGACGCGCCACCCGCAGAGGCCGCTGACGCTCGTGGTACACATCGTTTCGACCGCTTCATCATTGTTGTTCTGGCAGTTGCAATTGGCTACTTCTGTATTGATAAGTTCGTTCTAGATCCGTCTCGCGATGCCGCTAACATTGAGGCGGCGATGGAGCTGGGTCGCGCCGAGGCCTTCACAGCGAACTTCAAGCATTCTGTGGCTGTGCTCCCGTTTGCCAATCGCAGTGACGACCAGAGCAACGCTTACTTTGTCGACGGCATCCACGACGACATTTTGACCCAACTCGCCGGGATCAGTGACCTGTCGGTGACTTCCCGAACCTCTGTCGAGCAATACCGGGGCACGACCGAAAACGTAGCAGTAATTGCCGAGCAGCTCGGTGTGCGCGCAATTCTCGAGGGCGGCGTGCAACGTTCCGGCGACCGCGTTCGCATCAATATCCAGCTCATCGACGCCGGCGAAGATCGACACCTATGGGCTGAGACGTATGTGCGCGAACTGACTACCGAGAATATCTTCGGGGTACAAGCAGATATCGCGTCGTCGGTGGCGGAGGCTCTTCAGGCGACGCTGTTACCGGCGGAGGCGGCAGCTCTTGATCAACCACCAACTGCAAGCCTGCCCGCTTATGATCACTACCAGCAGGGTCGGTGGCATATGCGTAAGCGAGACCTCGAGTCGCTGGAGAAGGCCCGCGACAACTTCCTGCTCGCCGTGGAGAAAGACCCGGACTATGTGCTGGCACTATCGGGTCTTGCTGATACCTATGGCTTACTGATCGAATACGGCACGATCCCTGGAGAAGAAGCTATTCCGTTAGCGGAGGCGGCGATTGAGCAAGCGATGTCCGTTGACGATCAGGTCGCGGAGGTCTGGGCGTCCAAAGGCCTGGTCAATCTCTACAAACGACAGGTCGTTGAATCCGAAAATGCGCTGATTCGGGCGATCGAGTTGGACGACGAATATGTTTGGGCGTATCACTGGTACTCCATCATTCTGGATATTCAAAACCGAATGCCCGAAGCACTTCGTGCTTCTCGAAAGGCGCACGAACTCGAACCCATGCTCGAACAAGTCAACGAGATGCTGGCGATAATCTACTTTGACTTGGGTGAATTTGCGCGCGCACGGCACCACATGGACTTGATTGCGCAGGCCAACGCGTCTCGGCAAACCATGATGCAGTTGTGGGTCGCAGCCTCTCAGTTTGAATCCGGCGATCTCGCGAGGGCGGTACAGACGCTGCGGCAGTCTCTGGCCGCAGAACCAGGAGATGTTGCCCTTATGAATCACCTAGGCCGCACCTATCTGACGCTCCTTGATCCGGCTGCCGCGGCAGAGTGGTACAGGCGAATCCCGATCAATAGCACGTCGCACTTTGAACATTATCGTTTGTATGAGGCGACCGGCGATTTTGAGCGGCTGGTGCCCTATTGGGAAACGAAGCTGCGGCTTATGGCGCCGCAAAGGCCGCCTTTTATCGTGGCCAATCTCGTCCGGGCGCGATACTTAGTTGGCGACATTGAAGGAGCTCGCGAGTATCTCGACGAATACCTCGAGCTGCTGCAGGGTCGCGTAGAAGTGGATTATCGCAACGACACCCAGATTGAGCCGCTATCAATCGCGAGCTTTTGGATTCAGCATGGACGAACAACGGTTGACGAAGCGGAACGTGGGTATCAACTCGCCGAAGATATCAAAGCAGCGTTATTGGAGCAGTATCGTCAGGGGGTGCGACATCCGGATTTGTTGATTAGTTTGGCCGCCGCAGAAAGTTTGTTGGGTGACCTTGACCAAGCTTTCGAGTACATGGAGGCATCGATCGACGCGGGCTTTCGGAATCAGGATCAGGTACTGACCTTCCCCGCGTTCGACCTCTTACGAGGGGATCAGCGCCTGGCTGCGGCGTCGGAGCGAGTCGATGGTTTGGTCGGGAGAGAGCGAGAAACGCTGGAACGGCTAGAGTTGGCCCCTTACTCGCCACCCCAGGAACGCGAGCCGACCGTGGTTGCTCGTACGACGTTAGAACGCTACGTCGGTCATTACTCAGACCGAAACATGATTACCCGGCACTGGATTGCTGACGACGGCCAGTTCATGATCCAGCGCGGCAGTTTCTCAGAGCAGCCGATGCTGGCGCTGTCGGACACGACGTTTTTCGTCGAGGCCGATGCGGAAGCGACCTATGAATTCGTCATGGACAATGAAGAGACGGCCTCCCATTACATGCTGACGACCAGTACTTCGAGCCAGATCTTCAAACGCATTGAGGCTCCAGCGCCGGCGGTCGACCTACCGCGTGATGCGTTGGAACGGTTTGCGGGGCAGTACGCCGGCGATCGTCTCGGCGGCGCGACCGGCGAACGAGAGGAGTCGGATATTTGGGTAATCAATATCTACGTCGACGATGATGGCGTGCTTTGGTTTGACCCAGACGATCAATCCCGACTACAGGCTGTGGCCATTTCAGACACAGAAGCCCGACTGGTCGGTTTCCTCAGTCACTTTACTTTTGAGTTCGACGACAATAGGCACAGTGCAGCACGGTTCGTTATCAGCGCGTCTGGGTTCAATGTGACCTTTGATCGACAAACCACAGAGACGACCGACTAGCTGCTTAAAATGACTGCGCGTGTTGTCTAAGTACGCGCGGGTCGGTCAACCCCACTTGGGCTGGGCGAACCTTACTCGAGAACCAACAACCGTATATGCGATGGTATAGGGAACCGTAGAGCGGCCCGGTCTAACACGACCAGTTCTTACCTATCGTCGTCGTTGCGGTTCTGCGGCGGCGCTTGCTTTGCAAATAGTTTTTCGATTCGGCGCCGCTCGATGCGGTTGCCGATCGTGGTGCGTAGCGCTACCAGTGTCATACCGCCAGCGAGCAGCAACAAAATAAACGCGAGAATGTTCGGTTCGAGATCGATGATCGATGGCAGCCGATCACTTAATGCGCGTGTCAGAAACCCTAAGGCGACCAGTGCCGCAATAACCCGATATGGAAACTTGGCAAAGGTTTCCATCGCGACGCCAAGAAGAAACGCTAATCCAAACAACAGCAGGACCGGTTGATTAAACAGCGCTGCAAAAAAATAGAATATGGCGCCAGTAGCAGTAAAAACCTTCCGGCGCGTCCGCTCGGCGGCCTGTACGCGTTCCACCAGGTTCGCGCTTCCAAAAATAGCTCGGTCAACGATGATATAGCGAATCAAGGTGATCGGAATCAGGACAATGCCAATCCACAAACCTGCCAACGGCAGCCAGATCGGCGCGAACGCGATGACAGCATCTAATCCCGCGCGGTACATGATCAGTGCCATGCCGAATACACAGGCGGCGATCACAATGACGCCAGTCCACCATCCCTTGCGCTGTTGTTCCTTCTCGAAGTCATAGCCTACGGCGAGATTGGGGAACCGCTCGCTGATGAACTGTGAGCGCGCGAGCACGATCAGCGCTACGGTGATGACCGGCAACACCAGAAACGCAATTCGATTGATCCACGCGGTGCCATCACCAGCGAACGATGTCAGCGCGCCCCAAACCAACAAATAAAAAGCGGTGAGCGCAGATAACATACCGGCCAGAGATCCGAGTCGCTGCCCGGGTTCTCCGAACAGCGCCAGTCGATTGAGCGATTCCTTCAACGCCAGGCGGGTACCAACATCGTGCGGATCGTTTTCGAGTGCCGCTTGATAAAGGTCGGCGGTCGGATCGTCTTGCTCCAAGTGACGCTGAGCATCGGCAAGTAGCTCGGCGGTGTACGCGTCCTCGGGGTTAAGCTCCAGCGCCTTGGCGAGAAACGCTGCGGCGGTGGCATTATCATCGCGCGCCAGTGCGACCATGCCAAACAACAGGTGGCCTCGCGGCTCATCGGGAATCAGATCCACGACACGTTGCGCCAGCAGGTGTGCCTCCTCGACACGGCCACGCGCCAATGCACAAACACCCAGTTGATTCAGATATCCCGGATGGCCCGCCTCAAGACCCGCAGCAATCTTTGCATACTCATACGCTCTATGTGGGTTGCGTCGCTTCAGGTAAATGGCTGCCAGCGATGAATACGGTCCGGCAAAATTCGGGTCTGCCGCAATCGACAACTGCGCATATTCTTCAGCCGTGTCGTAGTCGCCACCTTCGGAAAAAGTATCCGCCAACATGTCGAGGATAAACGCGTTATCGGGGGATTCGCTTAATGCATCCTGGTAGTGCTTGATTGCATCGCCGTACCGGCCCACCTCGCGGAGATGGGCGGCGCGGTCAAGGAGTTTGCGCAGGCGCTTGCCGTCCTCGGATTCGATCGGCAAGCCCGCTAGATTTTATTCTTCTTAATGTAGTCGACCAGGTCGTTAAATTCGCCGCTGGTGTTACCAAACAGCGCATAGTTCTTCGCCGTTTGAAACCAACGGCCGACGCTGGGTTGAACTTCGTTGAGCGCCGCGCGGACATCGTCTTCCGTTACTGGTGACATCGAACCGCTTTTCATCGCGCGCGCTAACGCAAACTCGGTGGCGCTGTCGCAGACGTGTGCCACATCGGCGCCGCTGAACCCCTTGGTTGCGCCGACGACTTTGTCGACGGGGATGTTTTCGGTGGGCCGGTCGGCAAGGTTCAGTTCAAGGATGCGTTTGCGCGCAACTTCATCGGGTGGTGTGACAAAAATCGAACGATCAAATCGACCGGGACGTTTCAATGCGGTGTCGACGTCCCAGGGTAAGTTGGTCGCACCGAGTACGAACACCGGAGCCTCGCCGGTGGACACACCATCGAGTTCCGAGAGCAACTGATTCACCACGTCGCGTGACGCCGACGTGCCCAGGTCACTGCGCTTACGTCCAATCGCGTCGAGCTCATCAAAGAACAGCACCGTCGGTGCCGTTTCTCGTGCTGATTCAAACACCGCGTGCAGGCGTTTTTCGCTTTCACCGAGCCACATGTCCATGACATCGTTAATCGCGACCGACATGAACTGAGCATTGAGCTCACCGGCCAAAGCGCGCGCGATATACGTTTTGCCGCAGCCCGGTGGCCCATACAGCATCAGGCCGCCGCGCATGCGTTTGCCGTAGCTCTTCGCAAGTTCGGGGTTGCGGATAGGGCCAAGGAATGCGAGCTCGAGGCGCTCTTTGACATCGGCCAGTCCTGCCACGTCGTCGAGCGTAATGGTTGGTTCTTCGAGCTCCGGATCGTCGGGCAACGGATCTTTGCCGCCCACGACGCGAAGGTCCGGCGGCCCACCGATCGGAGTCGGCAACGATGGCGCATCCTCATCTTCATCGGCACCCAAGGCTTTTGCCATCCGCGTATACGCAAGTGCTTTGCTGTCGTCACCGGCCTCTTTAGCGGCGCCGGCAGCGGCCGACAACGCCACTACGTGTATTGGGTCTTCAGCGATGATGACCGCACAGTGTTTGAGCGCCTCGGCGGGCCGGTCATTCGCGCGCAGCTGTTCAATTAGGTGCAAGCGAAGATCGATGTCGTCCGGCTTAGCCTCAACCGCGGCGATCAATGCGGTAATCACAGAGTTTTCTGACACTAGGCCGCGTCCTGCGCTTTGCGTGAAAACAGCGGCAACGTTCCCAACCGGTTGCGCGTATCAACCGGGTTGCCGTCGCTATCGACCAGCGGCCGCGGTGGGTCGAAGGTTTGTGTTGCCAGCGTGACCACAACCATAACGACCAGTGACGTCGCGAGGCCGATGAAGTCCGACGCCAGATGCGGCGCAACCGTATTTGTGGTCATCCATGCAGCAAGGCCGGAGAACATGCCGGCGAGCGCGCCGGTGCGGTTCGCTTTTTGCCACCACACGCCGAGGATAAACGGCACGATAATGCAAGCGAGCCCGAGGATGTTGGCATCGACCATCAGATCGAAAACCACCTGCACTTTAATGGCGATCAACACACCGATTAAGCCGAAAAAGGGTATCGACCAACGGGCGACCAATAATGACAGCCTTGCCGACGGCTCTTTGACGATCACCGGCAGGATATTGCGTGACGCAACGCTGCCGCAGGCAAGCAGACAGGAATCCGCCGAGCTCATAATGGCCGACAACATCGCGCCGACCAATATGGCGATCGCGACCGGATGCAGATACGCCTTGGCCATCTCTGGAATTACGAATTCGGGATTGTCGAGGCCCGGCATCACGACGCTACCAACGATACCGAGCATGATCGGAATCATGGCAAAGCCGAGATAGCCGATACCGCCAAGATAGAATGCGTTTTGTGCCACGCGCTCGCTCTTTGCCGCGGACACCCGCTGGAACAGGGTTTGCGCCTGAATGTCGACCAGACCGATGATCGTCCAAGCGCGCAAGTAATCTAACCACTCGGCCCTGGTGTGTTCGGTTGGGAACATCTGAAATGTGTTCTCAGAAAGGTGCGGTGAAATCTCGCTCCACCCACCGACCTGAAACCACACCACGATCGCCAACACGATGAGACCGACGATAATCACGCACATCTGAATGAAGTCGGTAATCGCGACCGCCCACATGCCGCCGACTGCGGTGTAAATGAAAACGATAATGGCGCCCGCCACGATGCCAACCTCGACCGGTATGTTGGTGAGTGAGTCAAAGATGGTGCCAAACGCAACCAACATGCCGGCCATCCACATGACGTTCGATACCAGCGTGGTCACGGTGATGCCGCCCGCGGCCACCGCGCCGAATCGTTGATGCATGAAGTCGACCACGGTGACGATTTTGAGGCGGCGGAAAATGCGTGCGAAGAACAGACCGATCAAGATGAGGGCCAATGCGCCGCCCCAAGGGTCCTCGATGACGCCGTACATGCCCTCTTCGTAAGCTGCGCCGGCACCACCGAGCATCATCGCACCACCAAACCAGGTGGCCATGACGGTCATGGTGCAAATCGGCAGCGGCAGCGACCGGCCGGCAACCATAAAGTCGGTAACTGAGCTCGACTTTTTCGAGGCGTAAAGGCCAACGCCGATCATCATGACCATGTAGATGGCCACCCCAATAAAAATGACGGTTTCTGTAGGCATAGACGGTTCTTCTTCTTATTTTGAGCCCGAAATCAGGCGCCGGACCATAATATACGTGATCTCGGGCCCTCCGGTGGCCCGGTTTTGTGACGTCGGTGCCGCTTAATTGCCACGATTCCCGCACAGTTTGGCCAGGGCCCATAAGGTATGATTCGCGCTCAGGATTTTGGGGATTTCAAGCTTGGGATTGAGCGTCATCATTCTGGCTGCGGGCCAGGGCACCCGTATGCGTTCGGCACTACCGAAAGTGTTGCAGCCGCTTGCTGGGCGGCCATTGCTTGACCATGTGCTCACGGTATTTCGCGACGTCGGCGCGTCCGATATCGCGGTGGTCTACGGGCATGGCGGCGATGCGGTGAAAGCCGCTTGCGATGGCCCGGATATTCGCTGGGTGCTGCAGGCTGAGCAGCTCGGCACCGGACATGCGGCATTGCAGGGCGCTCCGGATGTGCCCGACGACAATCGGCTCGTGTGCACCTTCGGTGATATGCCGTTGTTGCGTGCGTCCACACTGCGCAGTTTGATCGACCAGGTCGGTGACGACGAACTCGGAGTGCTAACCGGCCACTTGGATGACCCGTTCGGCATGGGGCGAATTGTCCGCGATGATTCGGGCAACGTTATTGCCAGCGTCGAGGAAAAAGATGCGAACGATGCGCAACGTGCAATACAGGAAATTAACAGCGGCGTGATTATCGGGCCCGGCAAGCGCTTCAAAGCCTGGCTAAATGCATTGACGAACGATAACGCGCAAAACGAATATTACTTAACCGATTTGATTGGCATGGCGGTTAACGACGGTGTCACCGTGCGAGGCATAATGACCGATGATGCGGTGGAGGTAATGGGCATTAACGACAAGAAACAACTCGCTGAGGCAGAGCGCGCTCTGCAAGCACGCCGCGTCGATGAACTGTTGGCACAAGGCGTTGGGTTTGCCGACCCGGCTCGCGTCGATATTCGCGGTGAGTTACGTTGCGGCACGGATGTGTATATCGATGTCAACGCGGTCTTCGAAGGCAACGTTACACTCGGTGATCGTGTGCATATTGGCCCGAACAACCTGGTCCGAGATAGTCACCTTGGCGACGATACCGTGTTGCATTCCAATTGCCACGTTGAAGGCGCGCACACCGGCGATGCGTGCGAAATCGGTCCGTATGCGCGGCTGCGGCCAGGCGCGGAGCTCGCGAATAACGTAAAAGTTGGAAATTTCGTCGAGATCAAGAAGTCCACAGTCGCTGATGGCAGCAAAGTGAATCATCTGACCTACATCGGCGATGCGAAGATTGGGACCGACGTCAACGTGGGCGCCGGTACGATCACGTGTAATTACGACGGAGCGAACAAGCACCAGACGGTGATCGGTGATGGCGTATTTGTCGGCTCGGGCGTGAATCTTGTGGCCCCGGTTGAGGTCGGCGCAGGTGCGACGGTCGGCGCCGGTTCAACGATCACCAAACCCGTCGAAGCGGACCAGCTGGTGCTGGAACGTTCGAAACAAAAGTCAGTACCGGGCTGGAAACGCCCGACCAAAAAGACGTAGGAGACATCATCGATGTGTGGAATCGTCGGCGCAGTGGCCGGTGACAACGTGGTTTCAACCCTGGTCGAGGGTTTGCGGCGGTTGGAGTATCGCGGCTATGACTCGGCTGGTGTCGCCGTGGTTGGTAACGATGGTCAACTCGGATTAAGTCGCACCGTCGGCAAAGTAGCAGAGCTCGAACAGAAGCTCGATAAGAACCCACTCGAGGGGCGCATTGGCGTTGCGCATACGCGTTGGGCTACTCACGGTGGCGTTACCGAAGCCAATGCTCATCCGCACCTCTCCCGCGGTCGTGTCGCGGTCATCCACAACGGCATCATCGAAAACTTTCAGCCCATCAAAGATGAAATGCTGGAAAAAGGCTACGTGTTCGACTCAGAGACCGATACCGAAGTCGCTGCACACCTGGTGCACTACTACCTCGACCAGGGCATGGATTTGGTGGAGGCAGTTGGTCAAGCAGTGAAGCGATTCGAAGGCGCGTACGCCTTGTTGGTGATCGATGCCGAAGATCCACATCGTATTGTCGTATCACGTGTTGCCAGCCCGTTGGTGATTGGTTTGGGTGACGGTGATAACTATGTCGCTAGCGGTATTCCCGCACTGTTGCCGGTTACCAAGCGGTTTATCTATTTGGAACAAGGCGATCTCGCCGAGATTCGTCGCGATAGCGTCAATATCGTAGACAGTGACGGCAAGCCGGTGGAGCGCGAAGTTCATGAAACCGATCTGGATAGCCAGTCGGCAGAGAAAGCGCCATATGAGCACTTCATGCTCAAAGAAATTCACGAACAGCCGAGTGCTCTGGCCGATACGCTGTACGGCCGCGTATCCAATCAGCGAGTGATTCCCGAATCACTGGGCGATGGCGCGGCAGAGCTACTCAGTAAAGTTGAGAACATCCACATTATCGCCTGCGGTACTAGCTACCACGCTGGCTGCGTCGGCAAATATTGGATCGAATCAATCGCTGATGTTCCGACGCAAGTTGAGATTGCCAGCGAGTACCGCTATCGCAATGTCACGGTGCCGAAAAACACGCTGTTTGTGACTTTGTCGCAATCGGGTGAAACTGCAGACACGCTCGAAGCGCTGCGTATGGCAAAAGAATTGGGTTACATCGGTACGTTGACGATCTGCAATAGCCCGCATAGCTCCATGGTGATGGAGTCGGACCTCGTCATGATGACGCAGGCGGGCCCAGAGATTGGTGTTGCTAGCACCAAGGCGTTCACTACACAGCTGTTGTCGATTCTGGTTGTGACCCTGATGTTGGCACGCGAACGCGGCTTGTCATTAGAAAGAGAAAACGAATTCGTCGCCAACCTCACGCATGCCGCAGCGGCGTCTGATCAAGCGCTGAAGATGAGCGATGATCTCAAAGAACTTGCCAAAGACTTTGCTGACAAACAACACACCTTATTTCTCGGACGCGGTCCGATGTGGCCGATTGCCATGGAAGGCGCACTGAAACTTAAAGAGATTTCCTACATCCACGCTGAAGCGTATGCAGCTGGCGAACTCAAACACGGACCGTTGGCGCTTATCGATGAAGAGATGCCGGTGGTTGTGGTTGCGCCGAATAACGAGTTGCTGGATAAGTTGAAATCGAACATGCAAGTCGTCCGCGCTCGCGGTGGTCAGTTGTATGTATTCGCGGATAAAGAAACCGGTATTGAGAGCGAAGAGGGTATGACGGTGATTCCGATGCCGCATGCCGACCGCCTTATCGCACCGATTGTTTACACCGTGCCGCTACAGTTGTTGTCGTATCACGTAGCGGTACTGCGTGGCACCGACGTCGACCAACCGAGAAATCTCGCGAAGTCGGTCACGGTTGAATAACACCGCAACGATCTTGCGTAGTGTAAACCTCGACAACTAACTGTGCAGGAACAATAAAGTTTGTTAATAAGACAAAGTCTTTGTTAATAGCACAATAATGTTTGTTAATAAGGCCGCCGAGGGGCTAGTTCTGGAAATCGCGACCTAGACGGCCTGATGGGGTCACAACTTGCCGCTTGCTTGGGCCGCTGTTGTCGCTGAAAGTAGCTATTCATTCGTCTTCTTGGTGAAGGTCGCCTTTCGACCAAGAACAGGTGTTCGCCTGGGGCACGAGGAGGCTGCCCCAGTTCATTGAAGAAACCCGCCAGACTCCATCTTTTCGAGCTGTACCACCAAAGCGTTAGCCGACTCAATGAGTCGCTGCGCAAATCTAGCAGCGTCGTACTCGGCATTTACTCGTCGGGCCACTAAGTTTTCGAACTGCATAGAATTAGCAAGTGCCGATGGTTCGAATTGAAAACTGCTATTGGGCAACTGATCGCTCAATTCTTGATGGACGAAGTCCACATCAAGCAACGAAATACGCTCCGAAAGGAATGGAATGAAAACTCCGAAGAAAAATTCGAGTAATTCATCCTGCAGCGTATTGTGATTATATATCGACTGCCCGTACTGCGAGACGGCCAGTTGTAACTTCGTGTTTTCTAGCAATCCTAGTCCGCCCGCGCCTAGTAGGTTGTCCAGTGCGGATGTCGCGGGTCTAAAATCATCGATAAATACCATTGACGTCACTAGCGCACGGGTCCTCTCATCTGACGGACCGAGGTCATCATTTTTCATCAATCTCAGCAACTCCGCGCCAGCAACAACCTTGTCATTGTGACGTTTGACATGCTCTTCGAGATCGTTGATGTTGGCACGAACCTCAACCAACAAATTGTCGGCGTATTCCCGCGCTGTATTGCGCTCAATGCGATCGTCCCACCAGGCATCAATTGCAAATGCCAACAGTATGCTTACGACGATGGCCGCGCCTTCGGCAGTGAGACGTTTCCAGGGGATGTCTTTGTCGTCAGTCATTACACTATGTCCGAACCAGAATCGTCCGTTTCCGGAAATCAATGATACCTCGAATCCGGACGTTCGAACGGCTGCTATTGGGCGCGAAGCGGGAATCGACAGAGGCCACTTTTGACCCTCTAAAGCCGCCAGGACAATCGATTTCGGGTCAGGACTGGCCGTTGATTGCACTAATATTCAATCGGTGCAGAAGTACGCTCTTGCGTTCGGGTAATCGACAATCACACGAAAGTATTTGAGCGCGGAGCCTCCGAGAGCACCGAAGACCGTATCGTCCATCATCGACGACATGTACTCGACAAAGGCGTTGTCAGGTCTGGCGGTAAACCAAACGGGACCTATGGAATGGTCCCCTATTGTCACAATGGGGACTTCTACCATTGCGAAAGTCTGGCCGCCTACCGAGTCGGCGCTCTGTACGACCTTCCAATCAGGATGCCGCGCTGTCCATACGTCGAAGATCGACTGACTAATGAAGCTCGTGCCGACCGAAGACCCATCGGGATTGCCAAAATGCTCCGCACCGTGCTCCGTTAGGTGCGCCTTTGCCCCGGTATCAAGCAGGACTTCGATAGATTGAGCATCAACTTCCATGGACATTCGAGCAAAGTGCATTGTTCGTGCGCCTTGTGCGTTGACTTGAAACCCGAGGCTAACGTGCTGGCAATCTTCATACGTGTGCGCTCGAATTTCATCCAGCAGACTCAGTGTTTCCTGAAGATAATCGAACTCCCAAGTCCTGTTTCCAAACCATCGCCCGCCAAGAAACCCATCCACGTTCTTGTCCAGCTCTTTATCTTCGACAAGAACAAGGTTTCCATCCCTGAATAACGAGTTAGCCGGGATACCATAGTCTGCGGCGAAGTTGGGAAATGGCATGGCTTCAGCGCTTGCCGACAACGTCGCATCAATTTTTGTCGCGACACTCCACTTAATCGCATTCCAGCCGCCGCCGGTATCTGTGATAAATCTTACAACGCTGCCATCTGGCATCATTGGAACGAGGTATATTCTGTCGTTCTTAAATTCGGCGGGAAGCGCCTCGATGACAGGCTGATGCTGGCACCCTAAGGCGTTTAGGGCCAAGACCATCATTGTCAAGATCCGAAAACGTGAAGAGCTTCGCAGTTGCCGATGTTTTTCTCGCGCACCTCTCATTGAAAAGAAGTCTATCTTACGGGAGCACGCACTGCTGGCACATCTGGCATCACCTCAACGGGGAGGCTTGACCCGAATAGGCAAGTCCAGGGAACTCGAGCGAGTCAGAGGTTGCCGCTAATAGGCTCCTACTGAGATTGTCCCAGTAGCGGTTGTTTGGCTGTCCTCGAAGTGGGACGAAACAGCGTATTTGCCTGCACGTAGCAGCAACGGAAGACTCTCCCCCGGCCAAAGTAGAAGCCGATCCACAGGAACCGAGTCAGGACTCTCCCCAGTTGGCCGAACCTCTAAGATTACGCGTTCAGATTCACTGCGGTATTTTTTTGGAATTGGCACGACGCGAATTCCGTCGCTTATTCTCCACGCTGGCCGCCCTTGATCAAAGGATAGCGCGGGGTGGCCAACCACAATATCGAACTGCCCCTCTTCGTGGCGAAAGCTGGCCTCTGTTAAGGCCGGCTGATTGCCGTCCGTGCTGCAATCAGTCTGATCAATCGTAAGAGGGTTGATTCCAGTTTTCTCTGCCAAACGGTTGGCCATCCATGCGAGGTCCTTACCTCCGAAACTTCGAATTGGCACTTCCGAAGCGTGAGAATAGCCGACGTGTATAAGAATCTTCTCGTCGTTCGCGATCGACTCAATCACCTCTTTCAGATTCAGGGCCTGTCCTTCCTCTCGCGCCGTTACTCTGTCGTACGGGCTCATCTCTGGGTCTGTAATTCCGGCTCTGTACTCATATGATTCAAGCCTATAATCGAGGTCAATGACCGTGCGAAGAAGTGAACCAAAGACTGGTTCATTCGAGTAGTAGCCGTCCGCAATCAGCGGGTATTTGACCTGAACTCTCGTGGTAATAGAATCCGCAAACGTCTCTGCCGCAAATCTGGAATATCCGTGAGACCGAAGTGCGACCGCGACCTTGCGGATGAACTCCCGATGCCGTGGTCTATCGTGTGCTTCGTTGATAATGACGACTCGCGTCTCTCGTGCTGCAGCAACAATCTCCTCGACAGGTGAAAGCTCGTGGTCGGAAACTTCACAGACGGGTGCTCGTATTTGCCATTCTCTTTGATTGGCGTGAATGTCTTCGCGCCCAACGGCCGGTAGCATTTGCATGAAAACCTGACCGTCTTTACTCATCGAGTCCTCTGGCGCGGTCTCCGGAATTGCTGCAAACAGCCGTTCGATGTGTTCTGGGACAGCCTTGTTAGTCAGCAAACCTTGCGATGGGTGGCTTTCGGATGAACACCCCGTAAAAAGAGCCAACAACAGAATGCTGATGTTCGTGATCGATCGCTTCAACAACACTTTGCCCCTATTTCGACGGCAAATCACAGGCTATATCACGGGGCACACAAGGGGCCAATATTAACCCAAATTCGCCGTCCCACTAAGCGCATCGGGTCGAGTGTTCGCGAGTTAATTGGCGATCTCACATCATGGGATGACCAAGTATCAGGGGCTTACGCTTGATTTGGTTCGAGAATTATTTGTTCGAGTCCACAGTGCGTGAGGCTTGAACGGGTCATAAAGCGCCACTGACCAATTCGACTACTCCAATTCCTGATTGAGAAGTTTAAGAACCCGCTGCGCATCGCGAAAGGTGTCCTGTTTCCAACCACGGACGTAGTCATGATTTTGCATCACCAAATGCAAATGGGGCTCGGTTCGTTTCAAGGCCTCCCAGTCAAATGAAACCGGAATGGTTATTTCGCTTAAGCTTCCGCCGACATCGAAGGATTGTTCAGGATAATCGCTCGGCACGTGGAACCGTATTGCCTGACGCATCACACCTTTGTTTTGGAGCGCATATAGCCCGTTTGTGACGACCATCTCTGCCTGCCTGCTTCGGCCATAATTGGCCAACCAATCGCGCAATTCGGGATTGCTGATTCGCGACAGATTCCCGGTCGAAACCAACTCCTGATAGGTCGGCGACATTTCGAAAGTCGCGAACAGCTCTATGCTAGCGGAGGCGGCTTGCGTGAACTTTTCTCCTAGTTCCGGTTTTGAATCGGCCCGAATTTGCTCAATCAACCAACCGATCTCGCCAGGAGCTGCGTTAACGGTCGGCATAATCTTCTCACCCCACGTCACGATCCCTACAAAATCGAGATGCAATCGTTCAATCAGCGCCCTTTCGCGTTGAAACTCAACTCGCGTTTCGTTCCAGTTTGAGACTTGGATACCGATGAACACACCGACTACGACGATGACGAAGTCGATACCAACGGCAAACCAGTTCTGACTTTTGACGTGCTGTGTAATGCGGCGCAGAAGCATCGGATCTCCTAGTTTCAATCTAGAACGGAGAATGCGGGAAAAATCCGTAAATGCAAACCTGAGAGGCCAATATCGGAGAACTCGACGCTACGTCTCGAATGGCCGGCGCCCATATCTTCGGCTGCCGTTGGGCAGATGGAGCGTCTAACAACGTCTGCTCGAACGCTTGCTTTCGGGGTATCATCGAACACTCGCGATAGTCCGAAGCGTTCGGAAAATAAGCACATTCTCATAGAGGTTCCCAGTGCGAATATCCGTGATTTGAATATGCGGTTTCTCCAGACATACGATGATTGTTTCCGTCTGATTCGACAGATCTGAATCTACGATCAACCGACCGAAGGCCTATTAATGCTTTTACGCCGTATCACGCAACACGTCAAAGACCAGAACTGGTTCGCTGTATTTCTAGATTTTGTCATTGTGGTTATCGGTGTCGTTATGGGTCTGCAGGCACAGCAGTGGCTTGTGGAGCAAGATCGCCGATCTAGCGAGCAACAATATCTAAGCCGATTGCATGTTGATGTTTCACGTTTGCTGGAAACAAGAAAATTTTATGACGAAAACCGGCGAGCAACCTTGGGGCTTGCACAGCGCGCGCTCGAAATCCTGAACTCCGAAAAAACCATACTTGATACGGCGGCATGCAGAGGGATAGCCGCCACTTCATATACGACCGTACCGCCAGACGAGTTGCCGACCGCAACCGAGCTACTGTCCGCGGGCAACCTTGATGCCATAAGATCGGAGGACGTACGCACATCCCTTTTGCGCTATATGCAGGAAGCGGCAACGGCGGAAATGCTCATCATGGCGCAGAGTGAAGATAATCGCAGTCTGCCCCGCGAGTATCCGGATCTGTTTCAGCTCAATTACGGCCCCGCGCCAGAATCCCTGGGCTCTCCTGACAACAATTGGATTAACCCATCCTGTCACGCGGAGGCGATGCGAAATAACCATGGCTTTATGGTGAATGTGGCTCAGAATGTTTATATCTATGACGTCTACACCAATCGCGCCATACTGCCTGTAAGCGCCGCGCTCAAGAGACTCCACATTGCGTTGGATGCGGAGTTGGGCCTCGTGCATCCAGACGATGCGGAGAATTGATAATGCTCCTGCGCCGGATTACACAACACGTCAAAACCCAGAACTGGTTCGCAGTCGGTATCGACTTCGTCATCGTCGTCGTCGGTGTATTCATTGGTATCCAAGTCTCAAACTGGAACGACGCGCGCGTTGATTACCAACAACAGCAGCTAATCCACTCCCGGCTACAGGCCGACTTCGCCATTATTGAAAATGACCTTGAGCACTCGACCCTGGCGCATGAGCAGGCGGTCGTGGCGTTGGAGACGCTTAGGGTCGCACTCGACCGTGGCAGCGTTTTGCCTGAGGAAGATGCCGCGATTAAGCGAGCACTACGAAATGGGTACGAATATTGGCAGGTCTCACATCGCTCAGGGACGTTCATCGAGTTGCTGTCCAGCGGCAAGCTTGAACTGGTTCCTGATGAGGATTTGCGTCTGGCGCTGATTCGATATGATCGGCGCTCCCAACAGAGCCGGTTCGACCTGGAGCAGATCCGAAACACATTGCATCCTGACGTTTCCAAGTTCTTTAGATACCGTACGATTGGTCGTCTAACTCGCGACGACCGTCAACATGTTGTGCTCAGTCCAATTGTGGCTTATGACTTTGACACCATGTCCGAAGACGATGAGTTTAGACGGGTCGTCGATCAAGTCTTTGAAATGCAGACCTGGATTCAAATAAACATGCATGGCCAGCTACGTCGAGACCTTCATGCCGTATTACAGCTTCTGCGGGAGAACCAATAGGGGTCTTGCCAAGTGTTCATTCGCGTCAGGCTGAGTACTCTTAGGCAGGTTTCGTTCTACTCTCACCCTTCACTCATTGCGGAGATAAAACGTGGAAATCACGAAGGCGAATCTTGAGCACCTCGACGAGGTGGCGCGACTGTTCGATCTGTATCGGCAATTCTATGAGTGCGAGCCGGACTACGATCTTGCGAAAAACTTCATCCGCGCCCGAATGGAACGAAACGAGTCCGACATCTTTGTTGCCGTAGAGGGCGATGTCGCCAAAGGTTTTGTTCAGCTCTACCCGACGTTTTGCTCGGTTGATGCGGTGAAGATCTACATTCTCCACGACCTTTATGTGGATGCGGATAGCCGCGGCACGGGTATCGGCGAGCAGTTAATGCATAAGGCGACTGAATGGTCGAAATCCAACGGCGCTTCACGCCTCGACCTGTTAACCGGCCATGACAACGTCGTCGGACAAAGCCTGTACGAGAAGATTGGGTACAAAAAGGCGCTCGAAGATTACTATGCATATTCTCTGGAAATCAGCTAAGCACCCGTGCCACTTTGATATATCGCAAGACGAGCATGACCGGTTGATGGACCTGCTGGACGGCGGAACGGAGATTCCTAGAGTCGCGTTTCGCCTGCGATCGATTCTCGCCGGGAGAGGCGAAAGTTGAAGGTGGCCTTGCTCGGTTTCGTAATTGTTGCGCTGCTGGGTTGCGAAACCCGTCCCAGTCCTGTTGAACACATCATTGACGTCCACCGTCATGGCGCGTGGCCCGGTGGTGATGATGCCGCACACCGTGATCATACGATTACTCAAATGCGGGCAAACGGCGTACGTTTAGCGGTGGTGTCACTCACCGATTACGAAGACGCAGAGATCTGGAAAACCGCCGCTTCCGACGTTTTCCTGGCAAGTGTGATGCTGGGGTGCCCGCGCAATCTGGCGGAACCGTGGTATCAATGTTTTCCGAGCAGCCAGGGCTGGGTGGACGTCGATTGGCTACGAGAGAACGTAGAAGCCGGACACATCGAGGCGATCCACGAGGTTCTGCCGAACTATAACGGTGTTGCCGTCGATGATGCGCAATACGATCCGTATTTCGCGCTCGCCGCCGAACTCGATATCCCAGTGGGAATTCACACGCAGCGTGGCCCACCGCCAGGTGCGCCGAACTCGCCGCGCACAGACCCAAACTGTTGTCCCCAGTATGACCGCGAAGCGGGCAATCCAGCGTTGCTTAGACCGGTATTGGAGCGTTACCCAACGCTACGGGTATGGATTCAACATGTCGGTGCTGGGCGACCGGGAGAGTTCGCCCCATTCTGGCCCGAGACCCTGGCGCTGCTAAAAGACTATCCCCAGGTCTATGTGGATTTATCGATTACCAACGGTCCGTTGCCGCTTCAGGTGTATGAGAAGAGCCTTCGTACTCTGATCGATGCCGGTTTCGGCGACCGAATCATGATGGGTTCCGACAACTTGCCACTGGATCTCGTTCTCGGTCGAATCAGGTCAATCGAGTGGCTGGAGCCAGACCAGCGCGATGCGATTCTCTACAAGAATGCAGAGCGCTTCTTTCGGCTCGACTAACCCCCGATGTTCGTGCTCGAGCGCAGGTGTCGCGAGACGCCTAGCCAAAACAATGGCATGATTGCGTTGAGTGCAGATGGTTGTGCCTCTGCGCGAAACAGCCTTGGGCAGGCGGTAAATATCAGTACAGCAATCGGAGACAATTTATGAATGCCATCCTCTTGGCGTCAGCAGGCTTGGTAATTCTTCTTATCGGCGGTGGAATCGGTTTTTGGGCAGGTCGATCCGGCGTGGGTGGAGGTAAAGCACGCATCGAGAAGGCCGAAGCCGATCTCGAAGACTACAAAGGTCACGTGACCGATCATTTCAGTCAGACGGCTGAGCACTTTCAGGCGATCGGCAAGCAGTATCGTGATCTATACGAACACATGGCAAGCGGCGCTGAATCGCTATGCGAGCCTGATGAGGCCGGTCGCAAATTGCTGTTTGCGCCGGGTGCGGCCGCGGCCGCTGAAGAGGTTGAGGTTGCTGATATGCAGCCACCCGCGGATTACGCTGAGCCTATCGATGACGAGCACGTGATCGAAGGCGAACCGCTGGATGCGATGGCAGAGGATGTTCCTGAGATTGATGACTCCAATGCGGAATCCAATGAGGACGTTCTCGCGGCCGACGACGAAACTCTCGATGAGGCGTCATCGGCGGATGCGGACGTTGAGGATGAAAGCATTGCCGACGTCGGTGCCGAGCCGAAACAGGACGAAAAGTCCGCCGACGCCGAACGGACCATACATTGACGCGTACCCGCTGAGTCGCTTCTAAGATTCTATGAGTGCTTTGCTGAGCGTTCTATTGGCATTGGTGTCTGCGGGCCTGACGCATGTCTCGGTTCGGCATTGCGAAGGGCGTCGACGCATTACGGTTTTTGCTGCGGCGATTATCGTGTTTGTGGCGGCGACCTATTTCGGCGATGCCCTGGGTGGGTTCTGGCCGGGCTTCTATACGCTTATCGTCATTTATACGTTAGCCACAGCAATTACGCCGTGGATTGATCTCTGGGCACGGAGCCGCCGTGGTTAGCCGATCGTTTATCGCTATGTTCCTGTCGTTGCCGGCAAGCATCATTTTGATCGGTGTTTTCTTGACGGCAACGCCGACGATACCGGCGCTGCGATTTCCAGCATTGCTGTTGGTGTTTCCGTTGTGGGTGGCGATTGCCAGTGCAAGCTATTTGATCAAAGGGCGAATTGCCATGACCGCGATGCTCCTCAGTGTTTCACTGGTCGGATTCGGCGCGATCAGTCTACTTAAAATGTCAGGGCTCGACGGCGCATGAAAGCATCAACTCTAAAAACATTCACCAGCGTGCACACCTGGACCGGACTGGGCGCTGGGATGGCGTTGTTTATTGCGTTCTATGCAGGTGCCATCACCATCTTTTTTCATGAGCTTGAGTCATGGGAGGTCTACGGCGCGCACTCGCAGGTGGCGCAAAGCGTCGATGATGCTCAGCAGTTGGTCGATCGGGTCATTACCGAGGACCCGGCGGCGGCCGCGGAATTTCGCCTTTATCCCACGCAAGAGGGGCATCCGGAAAATGTCGTCTATTGGTATGAGCGACATGAAGATGGCTCGTTTGAAGAACATCGCTATCGTATGTCGGATTCCGGCGCGCTCGATACGCGAAAAAGTAACGAGCACCTGCCCAATTTCATCTACCGACTTCATTACACGGCCGGTTTGCCCTCGAGTTTCGGTTTATATGTGCTCGGCATTATTTGTCTGCTGTACGGCGTAGCGCTGGTGACCGGGCTCTTAATTTTTCTGCCCAAGTTCCTTAAAGATCTGCTTATCGTGCGTTCTGGCAAAAACAAGAAACAGTTTTGGCGAGATGCACACAACGTGGTTGGCGTGATTTCGTTGCCGTGGCATTTCATGTTTGCCTGGAGCAGCGCGATTTTGGCGATCGGCATCTTTTTTATCGCCCCATTTCAATTGTTGGTGTTCGAAGATGACTTGCTGGAACTCTTTGGCAGCGAACTCGGCATTATCGAAGCGGCCGAGCCCAGTGGAGAAGCGGGCGCGTTGATTTCGGTACCGGAGATATTGGCGGCTGCTAAGCGCGAGATTCCGACCATCACGACGACGCAAATTCGTTACTACAATGCCGGAGATGCGAACGGCTCGATTGCTGTTTACGGCACCATCGACGAGGGGACCTTATCGCCCAACGCGGTAGTCACCATGGCGGCAACCAGCGGTGAAGTGATCGCGGTCAGCAATCCGGAGTCTGCCACCGTCGGTGCAACGATTTACCAAGGGCTCATCTCACTGCATTTTGTCTCGTATGGTGGTTTTACCGCGAAATGGGCGAACTTCTTCCTCGGGTTAGCCGGCGCGTTCTTGTTCTATTCCGGAAATATCCTTTGGATTGAGACTCGTCGTAAACGGCGATCCTCTGAGCAGCCAGCGACCGGCCGTTTTCTTGCGCGGCTCAATAGCGGTGTTTGTATCGGATGTATGGCCGGCATCTCAGCAGCGTTTCTAGCCAGTCGTGTTGCTGCGGAGCTAGTTAATCGACCTGAGATTATCGAGATTACCTACTTCGGCGTTTTTCTCGCATCCATTGCCTGGTGTTTTATGCGTCCGGTTGCTGCCGGTACTCGCGATTTGTTGTATGCGACCGCCGCGTTGACGGTGGCCATACCGGTCTTCGATGCGCTGTATACGGGCATGCCGCTGTGGACCAGCTTGGCGAGAGGCCATTGGGCGCTGTTTACGGTCGATGCGCTAGCAGTTGCTGGTGCTGTGGTCTTCTGGTGGCTCGGACGGGCGGTCGAGCGGCGAGCCTACAACGGCGATGTGAACAGTGTTTGGGCGCAGCCACTACCGCAGTCGGCGGTGGCCGCGCCCTGAACCGTTACGCTTAGAAGCGCGCCTCAAACTGCAGTGCAAACGTGCGTGGTGCACCGTAGCGGACCGCATCGGGCGCCGTGTCCCCCGCAGAGGCGAACAGCAGGCTGTGCAAGTGCGCTTCGTCGAGAAGATTATTGCCGGTGACGTAGATACCGTAGTTATCGTTTTCCCAACCGGCACGCATATTCAGCAAGGTGCGGGCATCAATCTCCCGCTCATTCTGTGGTCGGTCAGCTCGGGTAAAGGCCGCCGAGTTATAGTTCGCGTTGACGTTAACCAGGTAACCTTTGTCATTGCGCCAGGTGGCGCCCGCGGCGACCGTCAATTTCGGCGCAAAGGCAAATTCATTGCCTGACAGGTCGACATCAACGCCGCTGATCGTTGCGGTGAACTCGGTGAACTCCGATTCGGCGTAACCAATCGAGCCGTAGATCTCTAAGTTCTCGCTGACGTCGTACCACGACTCTAGTTCGAAGCCTTTTAACTTCGAGCTGCCCGCATTCTGGGTTTCGACATCAAAAATATTGCCGGAGAGCTGTACCCGCACCTGTTGATCTTCCCAATCGATGTAGAAGACGTTGGCGTTAACAACCAGGGCGTTGTCCAGCCAGACACTGCGGAACGACAGTTCGTAGTTCCAGATAAACTCCTGATCGAACTCGAACGACTCAGCGCGCGCGGAGTTAATACCAATACCCCCCGAGCGGTAGCCGCGTTGTACCGTGAAACTGACACTCTTGTCGCCATCGATTTCGTAACCAAAACCCAGTTTTGGCAGCCAGGCGTCGAAGCTGGGTGACTTCGCCTGCGCAAACTCTTCCGATGCTTCTTCGGCTTGTTGAATCAAGAAGCCGTTAATCAACGCAATGGTTGGCGCCAAAGTTGGTGGAAACAAAGCTGGGTTGGGTAGGTCCGTCTCATCGGCCGTCACCAGGTTGCCGACGGTGATCTGCTGGCGTTCGTTGTCGTAACGTAATCCGCCGAAGAGCGTCCACTTATCAGACAGATCGTACGTGAAGTCGGCGAATGCCGCGTACGTCTCAATGCTGAACGGATTGTCACCCTGTGCGCGAATTGAGACCGGCTGGGTATAAAAAGAGCCGATGGTGTTCGCCGTTACCGGGTCAAGACCAAACTGGAAAATTAGGATGTTAACCAGTCCAAGGTCATTCAGGATGTCGAGATTGAGTGTCGCATCGGTGAGGCTCTCGGTGGTATCGATATCGGAAATATAAGCGCCGAAGACACCGGTAAATCGGTCGCGGACCAGCTGCAATCGCAGCTCTTGTGTCAGCGTTTCGGTTTCACTTTCGAAAAACGAAAACGCCGCATCAACCGGAGTGCGGTCACCGTCGGACTCAAAGTCGCGTTCGGTAACGTTGAGAGCGGTAATGGATGTTAGAGACCATTCGTCCGAAAAGTCGTAATTGACCGTCGCGACGCCGATGGAGAGGTCGGTGTTATCGCGGAAACGGCGATTAGCAAATGAAATACGGTTGTCCACAGAATTGGCGACCGTATTGCTGGCGAGGTAATCGCCAAATTCGCGTTCATCAATGGTGTACGACAACAGGATACTCAGATCCTCAATACTCTCAGGTTCAATGAGCAACTTGCCGCGAACCATCATGGAATCGAATTCATCTTCAAAGCCGCCGGCGGTCACATTTCTAACCAGGCCGTCATTCGACGAGGATTCAGCCGACAGACGGAACGCCAATTGGTCGTCGACGAGCGGTCCACTGATGGCACCGGCGTAGCGGCGTTCGTTATCTTCATCACCGATGACGACGCGTGCACGACCTTCCCAATCAAACGTGGGTCGGGCGGTATTCAAAATCACAGCGCCAGCAAGGGCGTTACGACCTTGCAACGTGGATTGCGGCCCACGGAAGATCTCGATCTGTTCAAGATCCCAGACGTCCAACGGTCCTGCCAACGTGGCGTCACGCGGCAATGGTGATCCATCGACATAAACGCTCGCCAGGTCTCCGAGGCCGGCACCGGATACGTTAAGGCTGTTAATGCCACGAACGCGAAATGTTGAGCCGTCCGTGGTGGTGATGTTCGCCGTCTTGTCGTAGACGTCTTTGAGATCAATCAGGTTGTGCTCTTCGATCTCCGCAGCGGTCATTACCGATACACTTGCTGGAGTGTCCTGCAAGGAACGAGCAATCTTCTGGCCGGTCACGATGACTTCGTCGAGTTTTTCGTCGTCATTCGTGTCCTGAGAATAAGCGACTGGGGTAACAGCCAGAATGATAGTGCTGGCCAATAGGCGTATTGAGAGTTTCATTGCGTTCGTGCCCGGCGAGGGCCTCCAACTATTCAAACTGCGCGATGGTAAACGATTCTCATTCGCAATTCTTAACATTCGGCATCGACGCCGATTTATTGGCACAGGCCAACGCTTCAGCATCATTTTGTTAAGTGCCCTGCGCGATTTTTGTGCTGCGGGAAACACCCTAATTATTTGAAAAGTAAGGTAAAAACGTCCTAACCCTTGTCGGAAGAGCGAACAGCGGGGATGGCGGCTCGATCAGCTTATGCCAGGTCCGTGTTGACACGGCGTCGTTCGCAAACAAGAATCGTTCGCAATACCCGCAAAATTAGACGCCGCTGGCGGTCTCAGCCCTCAGCGCGATTAACCGTAGGAATATCGATTCAATGGCTTCGGCGACGGATAAAGTAGGACGCTGGCACGTGGCGTCGCGAGTGTTCGCGGCAACCATCCCGGCATTTGTGCTCACCAATACCACCGGCGTGTTGCTGGCATTGATTTGGCCAGGGGGGCAGTTCCCGTCAATCGTCACCTCTATGGTGAGTGCATTCGCAATCTACACGGCAATCATTCTTTGGATCTTTGCGGTTAAGCGATTGAGAACCGTTTGGTGGACCATGTTGGGTGGAATCCTGTTCACCGGTGGCGCGTCGGCGTTACTTCTTTTCATGGGAGTCGGCCAATGATCGGCAGTTTTCGACAATCAATGACGTGGTTGCATACCTGGGCCGGATTGCTATTCGTCTGGATCATGTACTTCATGTTCGTGACCGGCACGCTCGGTTATTTCGATACCGAAATTGATCATTGGATGGAACCTGAGCTCGCCGCACTCGAAACCACGCCTCGTGATGAACGTATCGCTACCGGTCTCGCCTATCTACAGGAGAACGCCGGTAACGCCGAACGGTGGTTCCTGAGTTTTGCTTTGGATCGCGAGCAGCCACACCTGCGTGTGAATTGGACTATTCCGGCACAAGAGGAAGGGGGCGATCGAGAATTTGGCAGCGAACGACTGCACTCGGTGACCGGCGAACCGCTCGATGAGATCGCTCGCGACACCGGTGGCGGGCAGCTGCTGTATCGCATGCACTATTTGTTGCACTATCTCGATCGCGATATCGCCTACCGCTTCATCGTTGCAGCGATTACCTTGATCATGTTTATTGGCATGATCTCCGGAATTATTGCGCATAAAAAAATCTTTAAAGATTTCTTTACGTTCCGACCGAAAAAAGGTCAGCGCTCATGGCTCGACATGCACAACTTGCTGAGCGTAACGTCACTGCCATTCCTGATCATGATTTCCTACAGTGGCTTACTATTCGTGACTACGATGTGGATGCCATTAATTGCGGTCGGTAGTCTCGGTTTCGATACCGAGAAGGCCAGTGACCTGATTGGTGGATTTGATATCAAGGTAGAGTCCGCGGGCGAGCCGACACAAATGACGGATGTTATCGCTTTGATTGAAGCCGCGGAGGCAGACTGGGGCGAGGGCTCCGTACATGGGTTTCAGGTGCGCCAACCGAACGATGCCAACGCGCGCATCCTCCTGTCTAAAGAAGAAAGCTTTTCCCGTATTCCCGACACGCGTGTCTATGATGGTGTGACCGGTGAGTACGTGCAGAGCTTGGAGCTGCCGCCGAGCAATGCATTGAATGTCGCCTCCGTCATGATCGCGCTGCACGAAGGACTGTTTGCTGGCATTTCGTTACGTTGGCTATATTTCCTGACCGGACTGCTGGGTACGGCGATGGTCGGGACGGGTGCGATCTACTGGGTGTCAAAACGCCGGAAGAAATATACCGCTGGTAATGAGTCGTTCGGTTTCCGGTTTGTTGAAGTGCTCAACGTTGGCACGATTATCGGACTGCCTATCGCCGTAGCCGCGTTTTTCTGGGCCAACCGACTGCTCCCATTCGGGTTAGAGAATCGAGGCGAGTGGGAAGCGCATGTCATGTTTGCCGTTTGGGGTCTCTGCATTCTTTACCCCATGGTGCGAACCGTTGCAGTGTCGTGGCGCGAGCTCTCTTGGATCGCGGCGTTTGCGTACATGGCGTTGCCGGTTCTCAACGCAATCACGACGGATCATGGCATTTTCAGCAGTGTCAATCGCGGTGATTGGGTAATGGCGGGCTTCGATTTGACCGCTCTGGCCACCGGTGTCGTATTCGCAGTTGCGGCATTGGTGATGCGGCGTGGCCGACTAGCGGTTACCAAGCCGGCGGTGATGAGCACCGCGGAAACCGCACCCTCAACATAAGGCCGATTGCTTGGCAATCGGCCTAACCGCCGTATTACCCTTCAGGCGTGCACGCGGTTGCGAACGACGTCGAAACTGTCGTCCACCAGCAGCTCACCGTTACGAAATACGGGTCGAAGCAGGTTGTCCTGGTCAGCCAGATCAACCTCGCGGATGGTACGAACGCTGTCGTCATCATTGACCAGTGCCAGCCGGCCGCGTTTTGATGCCTTACCGGCGTCGGTTACAGGGTCCTTATAGACATCCGACCATTCTCCGTCGATCTGAATCGCGGAGGCCTTCATGGCGAACTGCATCGTGTCTCGATTGACGTTTTGCAGCAGTTCCCCACCCATGCCGAATGCGACGTTTTCTGCGCTTAGACGATGGATCTTCATGACCGATAGGATTTGCCGAATCTGAGTCGGACTAATACCGTCACCTTGAATTACGCGAACGTAGTCGGGAAGCACCAAAAAGCCCTTGCTGTTCTCTCGGTAGCCAAAGCGGTCCATGAGCCGCCGAATTGACTCACAAACAATATCCGCAGGGTTTCCACTATCGGGTCGAATGACCACCGTGCCTCCATTGTTAACAACCTGTTCTTTAAGGCTACTTCCCCAAAGATTATCGATCGCATTAAAAAGGTCATACGAATCACTCACGACGGCGACCAACTTGTCGGTACCCGCGAATTGATTGAGCATATTCCGATATGCGTCTACCTCACGTTCTCTACCCCAACAGGTAATGGTCGAGTGCTCCGCCGCCGGAATTGAAAAACCGGGCATGTCTGCGCCGTAATACCGTCGCGCCGCCGTAATACCATTAATCGTATCGGTGCCAAGAAAGCTGAGCAGATGCGCGGCGCCGCCAATTTCCGCTGATTCGCGTGAGCTTACTCCCCGCGCGCCGAAGTCGTGCAACTTGAACTCTAAGCCATCGATTGAGTCGGCGGTGTCCTCGAGTGCTTTTCGAATCGTCTCGCGGCACTCAAATGAACGGGTTGCAATGGTCGTTGGATACCAGACGGCGCGAAGCAGGGCAGTTTCCACGTAACTGGTTAACCATGCCGTTTTTGGATCGGTATTCTGAACCTGCACCAGGACGTTAGATATCGGTAACCGCGTGCCTTCAGGAATAGCCTCAACCTCGAGCGGCAGATAGCCGCCATGGGTATCAAGGATGTATTCCCAGCCCGACCGATTAAACGGCACGCCGTGAGCGGCCAGTATGTCGGCCGCTTCTTCGATGTGCTCGCGAGTGATGGGCTTGGATAAATACTCTTTGAGAAAGAATTGCAGCCCAAAGAATACGGCGTTGTCGTAATCACCACCGCGAGATTCGATGTAGCTGGATACGACCTCTGCACCGGGTGGGTATTGCAAGTAATGTGACGTCTTATAGGAATCGACGTTAAGAATGGGATTAATAGTCACTGGAGCTCCTCCTGTGAAAAATGAGAACGCGGGTCTTTCCCTTGTTCTGTGATTGACTCGGTCAGCTCATTTGGCCAACCATTTTCTGAATGATGAAATAGTGGTCCTCGAACATTTGTTCCGGGCGCAGATTGGCAAGTGGTACCCAAAACGCATCAGCCGCGTCGTCGCCACCTTTGACTTTGGGTAGCGAAGTCTCCGGCTTGAGATGGATATGAAAGGCGTGCGTGACCGTGCGGCCGCGCGTGGAACGATATGGGTCATCAAACACACCATCGTTGACGATCGAGCCCGCCAGTACCGGTAACGGCACCTTGATTCGTGTTTCCTCCTTTAGCTCGCGCAGCATCGATTCTTTCATGGTCTCATCTGGAGACACGAACCCGCCGGGCAATGCCCACTGGCCTTTACCAGGCCGCGCTTTTCGCTCTACTAACAGTATGTGGCCAGATTGCACCACCACCGCATCGACGGTGAGAAAAGTAGGCTCGTACGGTGCGCCATTCCATTGCTCACGATAACGCCTAACGAAATCGAATTCGTCGCGCAGCGCTTTAAACGGTTCGGACTTGGTGTAACCCCGTAAGAAGTCCAACACCGATGCCGGAACGAGCTCGCCAGCATTGCGATCGACTGAGGTGCGGTGGTCTTCCCAGCGTCCAACGTCAGAGCGAAAGATGGCGTCGCGAACATCGGAGGCACTCATTAACTCAGCATGGGCGACGTCAATCGACGACCAGTTCGGAAATAGGCTGAGGTAATACGAACTATTGTCTTTGGAGTGACCGATTAGGCCAATCGTGGCATCGCGATGCGGCTGCGTGTGGTGCGCGGTGACGATACCGTTAACGGTTTTCTGAACGTTCGCGAGCCACAGGTCATCGTTGTAGGTCGCATCCATAATCGGTGCGATATGCACGCGTTCGTTGTCTTCATCGCTCAGCGTCGAACGGATCATCGCTTCACGTTCCTTGAATGACCAAGGGTTGCGTAAGCAGGCTGGGCGATGCGCCGAGCCGACCAGAATCACTAGTTGCTGGGACTCGCTAAGAGCGCGCTCGACGACGCGGGCATGACCGTTATGAAAGGGCTGGAAACGCCCGATGAATACGAGGAAATCGTAGTTTGCTTCAGTCACAGTAAGCTCCTTACTGTTGGGGCAGTGAGGTCTGTCCTCGGCGCCCCGTTTCATATTTGTAGTGTATATCGTACACTACTATCTCGGTGTGTCAACGAGCACGATTCATTATGGTGACTTACGAGTATCCGCGGCCGGCGCTCACGGTGGATTTGGTGACTTTCCGGGTCAATAACGATCAGCTGGAGCTGCTCCTGATCCAGCGTGACAACCAGCCGTTTCAAGGCGCCTGGGCGCTACCCGGCGGATTTGTTCATGAAAACGAGCCCTTGGAAGCGACCGCGAGTCGGGTGCTGTCAGCGAAGGCAGAGCTCACTGATGTGTTCTTGGAGCAGCTCGCCACCTTCGGCGCACCTGAACGGGATCCTCGGGATCGAGTGGTTAGCGTGGCGTACTTTGCTTTGCTCCCAGCCGGTGCCGGCTATAACGGTCCCGGTGAATGGTTCGCCGTAGACGGTCTTCCACAGACCGCGTTCGACCACGCTCACATTATCGATACGGCGATTGATAGACTGCGCGCTAAACTGAGTTACTCCGATATTGGGTTCTCGCTAATGCCCCCGGAGTTCACCTTGACCGAACTCCAAAAAACCTGGGAAGCGGTACTCGCTAGTTCTTTGGACAAACGCAATTTCCGCAAAGGCGCTTTAGCACGTGATCGACTCGAGGCGACCGGGAAGAAGACCAGTGGCGGCGCCCACCCACCGGCGATGATCTACCGTTACAACGACTCCTCAGAAATGACGTCGTAGTTCTCATCAACGGGCGGCAAGCCGACGGCAGCGCGATCCACGTTATAGATCTCGCGCATCGCCTCTTCGACCGCGGCAAACCGAGGGTCATCCATGAACAAACGGGCCTGCGGGCTAATACGGCTCGGCTCGTCATACATCGACATGCCCAGTTCTAGTGACCTGTCCAGGTACTCGAATGCAGCATCGAGATCCCCATTCATGCCGTGAAAGACGGCAAAGGCGTTGGCCAGTCCAATATTGTCCACCCCCTGTTCTTGCATATACAGGAGGTGCCGCTCGTAAAGCATCAGCGCCTCGCTCCGATCGTCTACGCGACCCAAAAAGTGATAAGCCAACGCCAGTTGCTCCATCGTATCCCAGCCGAAATCGTCGCCGATGTTCTCCGCCGCGAAAAGCTCAATCGTCGGCCAACGTTCCTGTACGTAATCGACGACATCCTGCGGGCGATCATCTCTTAGATACAGACCAAACAAATCGCTGGGAAAACCCTGCTCAGCATATTGCCCAGCAACCGAATACGCTTCCTCGATACGGCCTAATTCATATAGCGGGTCGACATGTAAAAACTGATGACCCTGATCAAGCGCTTTCTGAAATTGCCCTGTATTGATGTAACCGATACCCAAGTAAAGACGCGCCACGCCACTCATGGAACCCAACGCGTTGCGCTCCTCCATCACCTTGAGGCTTTCGCCTAGATGACCCGAGAACATCAGGTTGATGGATCGGGCCATCAGGATGTCGGGACTATCCGGATCAAGTTGCTCCATGCGCTGCAGAAGCTGAGCGGCTTTTTCGGTCTCGCCGAACGAATTGAACTGCAAAATCGCGTTGCTGAAACCGGGTCGATAAAAGGGATCCCGCTCGACCAACGCTGTCAGTACCTGGATCGCACCGCGCATGTCGCCACTATCACGCAGCGCGTTATTCAACCAGTTACTGGCATCAATCAGGTTAGGGTTCAGCTCCAAAGCATGCCGCAATGCGGCAATACCTTCTTCGTGTTGCAACGGATAGTCTGCATAATACAGCCCAAGGCCCGCCCAACCCTCCGGCAGATCCGGGCTCAATTTCAACGACTGTTCAACAAACCGTTTGCCACGTCGATTGGCTTCGTTGCGCGGTATGTCCCCGTACTGAGTCTCGGAGAGCAGCATGGTCGCGATACCACGCTGTGCGTAGGCCGGCGCATACTCCGGATCCATACGTATGACTTCGTCGAGTTCTTTGACCGCTTTTTCGATCTCAGATCCGACGCGACCGTAGATGCGTTGCCTTGCGCGAAGGAAAATTTCATACGCCGCCGGCGTGGTGCGATCGCCATCTGCAATGGAAACCTGTCCTTCGAGTAAGCGCGGTTTCAGCTGACTGAGTATTTCGGCTGCAATCTCATCCTGAATCTCAAAAATGTTGTCGAGTTCGCGGTCGTACGTTTCCGACCAGAGATGAAACCCGTTATCGGCACGAATGAGCTGTGCGGTGATGCGCACTTGGTCGCCCGCCTTTCGCACCGAGCCTTCAAGTATGTGATTGACGTCGAGCGCGTCGCCGATTAGGCGTAAGTCCTGATTATTGCCTTTGAATGCAAATGACGACGTGCGCCCCGCGACTTTGAGCTCCTGAACAGCAGCGAGCGAGTTCAAGATCTCCTCACTAATGCCGTCCGAGAAATACTCTTGCTCTGGATCTGAAGTCATGTTGACGAAAGGAAGAACGGCGATCGACGGATCGAGCGCGTCCTCTTCTCCCGCGTCTGCAGCAACCGACGTGTCGCTATCCCCTCGCGTGGTTTGCCGCTCGAACAGCAACAAGCCTACTGCCAGCACCAGCGCGCCGACAATGACGAAGTTGAGTTTTTTGCCAGTCTGGGAGGTGATGGACTTGGACCGATCGACTTCCGACTCTTTCTTGATGCCTTCAGGCGTCATCTCAAACGCCCAGGAAAAGATTAGCGCTGGGATCGAACCAATAAGTAACAGTAACAACACGAGCTTCGCCGTGGATTCGGGTAACTCCAGTATCGGTGCGACGACGTCAACGATCTGTAGCAAGACCCAAGACACAACCGCGTAGGCCGCCGCGACTTTAAATACGTTGCGGCGCTTTAACTCTTCAAAAAAAGACAATGAGCCCCCCGGCTGGACGCTGTGATTCTCCCTAGCGCCCAATAATACCAGGCTCCAGGCATTAACTCGTCGCGGATTCGATGGGAGATGAGCCCGGTTTGCTAGTCTCGAGCCGCCAATCGGTAGTTTGAAAACACGACTTTTTGCTCTTGATCGAGGTCGGCGATCATAAATGCCTTGCCGGTTATGCGGGTGTCGATACTTTGTGGCAGTACGTATTGACCGTCACCGACCGGCTCGAAGCGCATGTCTAAGGAAAACGCGTCTATCTTGACGCCGGTGCGTGGTTTGAACGATGTTTCGCTCTGAATGAGCAGCTGTTCGATGTAACGCCCGTTTTTCACAACCGTCAATCGCCCCGCCATATAGGCCATGAACTCGCGATCTTCTTCGGTATCCGCGGTCGGCTGGAACGCGAAAATCCACTTCGCGTCGGACTCGTCAATGAGCTTCAGCGTGCTCACTTCGACCATCGACAATATCGATTCGTTGCCGGCCTCGCGATCCTTCTGTCGAGCAGCGTTGCCTTCTTCAACGCGTTTCGCAAACTCGTCATGTTCTTTATCGGTTGGCTCGTTGCCGTTAACCGAAATTAGCTCCTCGCGCTGATCCAGGTCGCGACGTGGATCGGATGTGGAGTGCCAGCTGACGCCATCGTCGACGAAAACTCTCTCGAAAAACCAGCGGTCGCGAAAATCTAACTCAACCCTCGAGGCGGCTTCTTCCACAAGAGCGATTTCTTGTTCATTAGCAATCGCGGTCCCATTGACCGTTAGCGCAAAGGTTGCAATTACGATCATCACCGTCAAGGGTTCCTGACGCACTTCGTCTGCAACACCCCTGGCACCAACAATACGCCGCATTCCTACAGCACCTCTTTTCGTAGGTCGTCCAGTAATTTCTGCTGTTCGATCGACTCGCTATCGCCACCGCCGTAAATAAACATACCCGATGAGTAGGAGGTGCCGAACGAGGTGACCACATTGGCGGTCTGGCCAATGCCGAGAAGAAAGTCCTCGTCGGTGAGCGAGCTCAACGGATGAATAAACACGCCCCACAACAGACCGTTGGCAATGGCGTAGCGCGCATCCAGTGCAGAATCAAAGTTCGCCTGTAGGAGGCGCTCAAGCTCCTCGGGGGGTAACGCGTCCGCCTCATTAATCGGAATCATGACCCGCATGCGATCGGCCGCTTCGTCATACACCAAAATGGTCTCCAACGTGCCAACATGAAACAGCCAGGTGTTGTTGTCCTGTACGGCCTCCTCGTCGATCCGGAGGATCAACTCACCCATCCGCTCGGCCGTCATCGGTCGGTAGGCATCGCTGTCCTCGTCCTGGGCATAAGAGCAATGCGCCAACGCCAAGGTAGCGAGAAGAAGAGTTAATCGTGACATCATTGCGAATCCTCAGCATTGGTCGAGGGTGGAGTGACTCGACGGAAGTACTCGGTGAACCCCCATTCCTCGATGGGGACCGCGGCAATGTTCCCATCGACGTACCAGGTTCTCTCAGAGCTTAGACCCAGCTCGTCGTTGCTAGGTTCGACGAATACCACAAAGTTTTCACCCGCGTCGCGAATGTTGTGCTCAACGATGTCGGGTAGATTATCTTCGTCGGCGAAGAAACTCGCTCGTTCCGTCTCGGTGAAAATCACTACCAGCCGTCCAAAAAACCGATTCTCGAATACAGCGCGGGCATCGTCGGTTATCTGGTCTGACTGCCGCATGCTTTCTAGCGTTAGTGCTTCATCGGATCGCCAGGTGCCGAGAAAGGCATCCGGCAGCGGTGGTGGTTCGCGCTCGCAACCAGTGAGGAATATCAGCAGCAACAGCGCGCGCTTCATTGATTCAACTCCAAGCGGGTATCCGTTGCCTCCGAGCCTTGTGTGATCATCTCGCCGTCCGTAACAGGAACATCAAGAACCACTATCCGGCGTCCTCGGTGGGTTCAAAGTCCCTGGTTAGAAAAAAACGATAGTTGTGAATTTTTTCGTTAACTGCCAGATGTAATTCGTGCAACGGTTCTTGATATTCTTCGATCGCGTCCCAGCAATCCTGCGCCTGCTGCATGTCGACAAACTCGGCGGTGACGTAGTGCTGTGTCTTTGGTGGATTGGAGTTGTAACCATCGTGATCTTGATGATGCATAAATCGCGACGACACCATCAGACCCGACCCGATCAGATGTTCTGAAAACGCGTCGTAGGCCTGGTCAAATTCCGCCTCGGTCACCCCGTCGACCAAGTCGAACAAACCGTGCATTAGGATCATGGCACTCTCTGTCGAGCCTTATTGTTCTGTGTTTCACGTGATGCTGGTAGCAAAGAGAGTCTAGCAAAGCTGACCAGGGCCCTGTAGGTGCTAGTGATCGAGCTCGCACATAATCGTGATTGTACGATGCCGAATCTTGCCCTCCACCGGAACGGTACGGCCATCGCGACCGGTACGCTCCAGCGTTTCAATGTCCGGGCTGATGATCTCAAGGTCGTTACCGCTGCATTCTTTCTCGCGAGCGTTATCCACGCACATCTCCCAGTTCATGAAATTGGGACAGGAAATATCGTAGACGCCGCTGTCACCGAGTGAGGGCTGTTCCTCGGGAAATCCGCAGGCAGACAGTGCGATGGCCATCAAAACGATGATCGCGTTCTTCATACGTTTCTAGAACCGAAACGTGTATCGAATCTTGGCTGTCGCCTGGGTTTCAACACTGCGAAAATCCTCGCCGGGCATTTCTTCCGTCATATTGTGGTTGATGACAAACCAGAAATCTTGTCCCGCGGCACGGTTATAACGCAGTCGAATATTGATACCCAGGTCGTCGGAGACGTTGTCGTACTGTGCCAAGGTGATCAGCGACCACTGCGAGTCAAACGCAACGGTGTTCTCCAAAGAGTACTGACGCGTGATCACGCGTTGGCCAGGGAATCGAAAGTCAAAATAATCGCCTTCGAATAGAAACGCGACATGCTCATTCGGCGTCCAGCCAACAAACGACCGATAGTAACGGCGCTTGCCGGAGAAAAAATCACCATCGTCAATACGAAAGCCAACCCATAACTCGCGGTACTGCGGTGTCAGAAAAAACGCACCGACTCGATCAAAGCTATATTCGCCGGCTGGCAACGTTATTCCGATCGAGTCGAGCGGTTGTTCGCCGGGCAAGAGTCGCTCTTTAAACGCCTGATAGAAAATGCGATAGAACCCGCCGCTGCTGGTACCGACCCGAATCGGTTGAATCTCAATTTTCTGCGACTGAAGCTCGCCGCTGTCGACAAAATTCCACCGCTCAAATTCGATTGAAGGCCGAATGCGTTGAAACCACTTCGAATCCGAATTGACCCATCGATAATCGATCTCGGTCGCAAATAGTTCGACGTTGGTGCGGTTGGCAAACCCTAACGCCGGCGAGAAGTTTTCTTCAACCACATGGTATTGGAAACCACCACCCAATCCTTCGCGTGCCGGAAATCCAATAGAAAAGTTGTAGGCGCCGTTGTCGCCACTTAGCCCATCGGTGTCCGATGACTGTGCCCAGAACTGCGCTTCCATGGTGCGATTGCCCGGTAATCGCGTGTTTCGATATATAAAGTCAACGCCGGCAGTGGTGCTGCTGTCGTTGGTGGCCGGATCGCCGCTGGTGAAAATGGCACCGACGGACGACTCTTCAAGCACGCCCTGTACCACACGAGCGACATAGACGTCCGTCGCATCGACAGACTCAAACTCATCCTGGCGCACGTACAGGGCACCGATATCGGTGTTGCCCACGCGGCCGCTGATTTTGAGTCCGCCGATCAGATCTACCGGTGTGCGGTCTTCACTAAGACCGATACGGCGCGAAAAGAACGGAAGCGCGTTCGGGCCAGACGCATTGCCAATCAAATTATCGCCGCCACCGCCACCGCCGGTGATTCCGCCGAACTGGAAGATGTCGAAGTCGGTGAGAAAGAAGCTGCGTTTTTCCGGAAAGAACAAGCTGAAGCGACTGAGATCGACCTGACGGTCGTCGACCTCGGTGGCAGCGAAGTCCGTATTGATCGTCAGCGTGCCGTTTAAAGATGGTGTCAACTTATAGTTAATGTCGAGGGAAGGCTTGAAATCGTTGTCGGTGGTGTTATCGATAAAGTTCTTATCGCGCGTTGCGCTGACCGAAGGGATTACGTCTAGGCCTCTGCCCTGATTGATGTTTCGAATTCCGACCAACTCGCCCGAGACCGTGGGGTTGATCTCACCGTTCACCGAGCTCCAGGCGATCGATTCGCTGGCACGGCGGATATCACGAGCAAGATTCAATCCCCAGGTATCGTTGTTGGGGTCGAAGGTGAGAGTGTTGAACGGGATGGCCATCTCCATAACCCAACCTTCTGCATCGATAGAGGCGGCACCTCGCCATATACCTTCCCAGTCTTCTGACAACCGCGTGCCGTTGGTATAGATGCCATCTTCGCGAACGCCGTAAGGGTTCAGAGCAAATGAGTAGCCGCTGCGTTTGTTATTAAACGCATCGACGATCACACGGAGTCGGTCGTCATCGTCGAGCTCAGCGCCTTGCCGCAGCTGCAAAGCGGCAATGGCGTCGGGCTGGTCGTCGTAGGCTCGTGCTGCGACGTATAACGTCTCGGCGTCATACATGACATACCATTCGGTGCGCTGTGATGGCGCTGCGTATTCGTCCGGCTGCACCTGGTGCAAATCAGAGATGATGGTGGCAGCGGACCATTCGGTGTCGCCGAGCTCGCCGTCAATCGTAGGCGGCACCTCTGCGCGAGCAATTTCGGCCTGCTTGAGATTTTGTTGAGCCCAGGCGGGCAGTGCGGCCAGGCAGCCGAGGCCGGTGATGAGTAGAGGTCGGATCATGCGGGGGCGTATTCTAGTCCGCGGCGGCGGTGGTTTCGATTTCACATGCCGGAAACTGCTCGAGCATGAGCTCCAATCGTTGTGACATTTCGTTGCGAAAGCTCGTTCGGTCCGAAGCGGTGTCGCCGGGCGGATCGTTATAGCGGGCGAGCAGCTGATCATAGTTCTGCCACCAGGTCTGCACCGGGCCTACGGTCCAATTGTCGTCGATTCGCGATAACAACAGCGCCGGGTTCGTCGCCGATTGTTGCGCCGTCACCCAGACCTGGCTGTCGCAGGCCGGGCCGTCCTCGCAGAGGCAACCGTCGATGACCGGTCCGATGACCACCACGACGCCGGGGTAGTAGACCTGCATCACGCTCTCAACGTCACGTGCCTCTTCATCGGATAGGTTTTCTTCGCGCAAGGGTTCGTCCAGTCTTTTGGGGCGCGTCGAATTGATATGGCGGATGCGTTGCTGGCGAGCAAAGTACTCACGCCGAAGGCGCCGCCGCTCCTCGTATGCTTTTTGCTGCTCCTCGCTGATGGTGTTTTCTTGTGCCGTGGGAGAAGCCTCAACATCCTGGTTGAGCCAAAAAATGGCGCTGATAATGAATGTGGCTAACACAGCTGAGAGCCCCCGTTACTCGCTGGCTGCCGCAAACGCGGCGGAGTATTTGACCAGGCCGCCGGCGCAGGGTTCGGGAGAATCACTTAGCCACCGTGCTTGGAATGCATTGCCCCCGCCGTATTCGTCTTGCAGGTTCCAATTTGAAGCCGCCGTGAAACCGAATTTCCCGTAGTACGCCGGATCACCGAGTACCACGACCCAATCGCAAGCGTGCTCACGGCACTCGTCCAAAGTGCGCGTGATCAGTGCGCCTCCAATACCGGATCGCTGGTGCGCGGGAAGTACCGCCACCGGTGCGAGGCCTAGCCCGAAGTGCTGGTCGTTGAGTGTGACTGGGCTGAAGGCAATGTGACCGACGACGCCGTCGTCGTCGACCGCGACCCATGAAATGGATAAGCACCCCGAGTCGCGAAGCGCGTCAACGATATTGGCCTCAGCCGGCGACGGAAACGCCGCTTCGTGAACGCGCCGAATTGCGGCGACGTCGCTAGGTGTTTCCGGGCGAAGAATCACTGGCCGCGGTACTGCGGTGTCGAGTGAAATACGAGTACAGCGGCAACCCGACCAAAATAAAGGCCACGCCCACCAACGCGTTTTGCGTGCTAACGATCAGGGTATTGATCAATAGGTAGGCCGCGGTAATCAAGAATAGAATCGGTACCACCGGATAGCCCCAAACTTTGTACGGTCGTTCCGCATCCGGTCGCTTCTTTCGTAGAACGAACAAACCCACACCGTTCATGGCGAAGAACACCCACAGCACAAACACGTAAATGTCGGTGAGGATGTCAAACGTGCCCGATACCGCGAGCACGATCGACCAGGCGCCGACACCGATGATGGCAACTGCCGGCACACCGGCTCGGTTAACGTAGCCCACGCCTTTCGGCAGCAGACCATCTTTCGCCAATGCATACGGTACACGTGGTCCGCTAAGAATCGTGGTGTGCGTGGTGCCCGCGGCGGATATGGCCAGACCCAGTGCCAGCAATGCGGCGACACCAGGGCCAAAGACTCGCGCAGCCACTTCGCCGGCCACCGACGAGTTCTCAGAGACGCTGGCAATTTCGAGCGGCGTCATTACATTGAAGAACGCCGCGTTGATGAATAGGTATAGGACGATCACGAGCAACGTTCCGCCAATCAACGCGCGCGGCACGGTGCGAGCCGGGTCTTTAATCTCGCCCCCGATCGCCGCAAGAATTGCCCAGCCGTTGTAGCCCCAAAGTGCTCCTAACATGGCCGCACCAAAACCACCGATACCGAGTTTCGCGCTTTCCGGCACGCCTTCACAGGTGCCGGTAGCACCATTGCTCATCGCGTAATTGGCACTCGCGCCGTCAATCAAGAAAAATGCGCCGACACCGATCGAAATCACCAGCAAGACTTTGACCATCGTTAAAGCGGTCGCGAACCAGCCGCTCGACTTCACCGTCAACAGGTTGATGCCGACAGTTCCGACGATAATCAGTACCGGCAACAACTGCATGGTCAGTGTCGAAAACTGCCCGCCACTAAGATCATTGAGAAAGATCACACAGAGGATAGACGTGGCTGCTGCGGACGCACCGAGCGCGACGGTCTTGGTCCATCCATAGAGAAAGGCCCAGCGATCGCCAAAAGCCGAGCCTAAGAAACGTGCTTCGCCACCGGAGCGGGGAATCATTGAGCCGAGTTCGGCGTACACCAAGGCGCCGGCCATCGTTAACAGGCCGGCAAACACCCACACGGCGAGAACCATGCTCGGGCTGCCGACGTTACAGGTCATTACGCGAGCTTTCACAAACACGCCGGTGCCAATGATGTTGGCGAGGATGACCGCCGTTGCCGGCGTGACCGTCAACGAGCGCCGCAGATTTTTAATATCAGCCATGGAATCGAGAGCAGATTATCGAGAGTTGGAGCTGCATTATATCGTCAACCCGCGTCCAATTCGTTGTTCCACCCAAACTCACCTCCATATGCGGTGGCTCGGGGTAAACGTTTTGCCAGACGCCATCAATTTCTTCAGCGAGCAGAATGTCGATTCGTATCGCGTCGTTTTCGATCTCGGTTACTCTGAGTTTGAGGCGGTGATTCTGAAAGTTGAGCGGGATGGTGCTGGTGTCGCGAACACGACTCCGACTCCGACTGCTGACGCTGTATGCGGCGCCGTCGACAGTAAGGTCAACACCGTAGTTGCAGGCAAAAATCACGTCAGGCGAGGCAGCACTGTTGCTAGCAAAAAGCAGCAGCGGCACTAGCAGCCAATCGTATCTATACAAGCTCGGGTTTTTCACGCGGGTAACGTGGCAGGTTGTCATCGATGTTTAGCCAGGGCAGCCGATTCTCAAACCAGATGTGATATTGAGGTGACAGCTGTTCCGGGTCGTCGTGCGCGCCGGAGTTGACGTCGATGAACTCAGTGTTCTCTTTTGGTCGATACGCAATTTGAGTTCCGCATCGATCACACAACTCACGTGTGCCATGGTGTGACGACGGATAGACGGTTGGCACGCCTTTTTCGTAGCGGAAGTCAGATGTTTTGAACGTATTGAAAATCAACACCGCCGCGCCGGTGGTGCGCTGACAAATCAAGCAGTGACAATAGCCACACTCAACCGGATCTGACGCCGCAATAAAGCGCAGCGTGCCGCAGTGGCAGCCGCCGGTGATGCTCACGGTGCGTCGCGCGCAGCGTCGACGCGCTCAATCAGGTCGGTGACCATCGCCGGTGTGGAAAACGGATTGAGCGATACGCGAACAGGCGGCATAAAAACCAGCTCTTTGCCGAGTTTGCCGCTATTGCGGCAGGTGACTGTGACTCGCCGCGGGGACGTGTACCCCACGTAGCCGATGTTCTGGATATCACGAAGAGCGACCTTTTGCTCTATGCCGCGGTCTCGAAAAACTAAATGGTCACCACCGTCGTACACCTCGTCGACCAGATCCCACACAAACTTCTTGAATACCAGTGCGGCGATAATCCCTGCCATGCCGATGGCAGCGATCATCGGCCACGCTACGTTATCGGCGGTGAGCATCATCACCATCACGCCAACAAACACACCGATCACGAAGATCGGTAGTAACCATTTGAAGAATGCAGGCACTTTCGAAATGCGTTTATTCATAGCCTATCTCCGTATCTCATTAGACTTCGATGGTACCTTCAAGATACTTCACTGCTGTGCCGCCAATCAGCACACGATCCTCTTTGAGCTCACAAAACACCTCGCCACCGCGCTGGGAGACCTGCTTGGCATGAAACGACGTCTTCGATAATTGCTCGGCCCAATAGGGCACCAGCTGTGTGAAAGAGGAGCCGGTCACGGGGTCTTCGTCGATACCGACATTCGGACCAAAAAAGCGTGATACGAAATCGTATTGAGTATCGGCCGCGGTGATGATGACCCCGCGTGAGTTAATTCTTGCGAGCGCCGCGATGTTTGGATCAACACGCCGAACGAACTCTGCGTCGTCAAATACAACGATCAGATCCGCAGACATCTGACATTCGCGAGGTTCGGCACCGAATGCCTCGACCACTTCGGCTGGCGTGGCGCAGTGACGCGGTGGTTGGGACGGAAAATCCAGCGTGAGCCGTTCGCCCTCGCGGGTCACCGAAAGCGGCCCTGAGCGCGAATCGAACACGATCGTATCGCCTTTAAAATCCAGGCAGTCAAACAACACGTAGGCGGAGGCCAGCGTTGCATGACCGCAAAGATCAACCTCGACGGCGGGCGTGAACCAGCGGATCGCATAGCCGTCGTCGCCGGCGACGAAAAAAGCGGTTTCGGCGAGATTGTTTTCAGCGGCGATCGACCGCATCAGGTCATCATCTAGCCAAGCATCCAGCGGCACGACGGCCGCTGGATTACCCGCAAACAATTCGCTAGCGAAAGCGTCGACTTGATAGAGCGTCAGACGCATCGAGTTAATAGCTACTCTTGGGCTTGGCCTTCATCGCCGTCGCTGGCTTTGTTACCGGCCAGCCACAGTGCGGCACCTACAACGATCAACGCAATTTTGATGATGAGGCTAACGGTTGGGCCCCAGGTATCGATCCACGACAGCAGTCGGAATTCCATGTTGAGCATGTTCAAAACAAACGAACCTGCGCCCAGTAGAACCAGTAGTCCACCGATCTGTTGCATAGTTTTCCCCTTTGTTGAACTGTTCTTGTACTTATTGTTTAGCCGTACCAGCATACGACTCGCGATCTGATCACGCAAAAGAAACGGCAAGGTTAGGTGAAGAAAACGGCGGGATTGTCCCGTCCCGGTCGTTGGCTGTCGCGGTTTTGCGTTGTTATTGGGCCACTCGTACAACAACGGTTCCAGCGATCAAATCGTGCAGTGCGCGCCGTTTTGGGTGCGCGATCGCGACGATCACGTTGGCGATAAGCAGCAGCGAAAGGACGCTGAAAATGGCCAGCGTGATTGGTGATGGCTCATCAACAGAGCTCCCCTCACGCAGCGAGAGTTGCAGAATCACCAAGTACGAAACTTCAGCGATCAGAATGGCCATCGGTATTGCTGTACGTGCCGACGAACGAAGTAGTGAGATTGGACTATGGTCAGTGAATCGAACCACCCGAACGGCAGTCGCCATCTTGCCGAACGACTGACCGTTTCGCGCATGCATGATGACAAAGTAGGCGATGAAGAACACTTCGGATACGTAGTTGTAGACCGGCGAGTTATTGGCACGCAGAAAGTCATAACCGGTTAACGCCATCGTTGCGATCATTGCCGGAATGAAGATGATTAGGGCATCGATGAGGGCCGCCCAGAAACGTCGCCAAAACGTCTGGTAGCGATTGGCATCAGTAATGACATCGCGGGCTTCGTCAGGAAGGCCGCCGAGTGCGTCGATTTGATCAAGAATATTCTCCGCGTGCCGCGGATGCTGGTCTCGGTCCAATACGAAGTAGCACTCGCGAAGCTCAAACACGGACTCTGGCGGTCGCGACTGAATTTCCGTTTCAAGGGCGTTCTGAATATGTGGGTACAGATCGCCGCGCACCGTGTTGAGCGTCTGATAGAGTTCGATCAGCGTGTAGTCCGCGTACTTGGGGATTTCGGTTGCCATCGGCGCGACTACATCAATTTCATAACCAATGCGTCAAAGTGAATGGCCAGATACAGCAAGGTCGCAAGGTTGGCGAAGATTAGGAGCGGCAATAGCCACAATGCCGCGACCAGTAGGCCCTGATGCAGGAAAATGATCACGAGGGCGATGAGCAAGCCAAGATACAGATCGATGCCAATCTGCCGACCCCAATATAGGCCCATCATGGTACGAATCGTACGCATCAGGTTTTCGTGACGGCTGCAGTGAATGCTGTATACAAGAAACGCCAGCCATATCATCCAAACAGCGAGCTTGAGCAGCCCAAGACCACCGCTGAAGCTCAACAGGTCCTCGTGCCACTCGAAATATAAAGCGCAACCGACAAAGAAGGCATATAGCAGCCATAACAGCTGGGTTTTCTTATGCATAGAAAACGTATCCTCGCTTCTTAGAACGAATAGTCTTGTTCACGCAAGCGGTAACGCACACTCACAAAGCCCGCCGGCTCGGGCCGTTCGCCTTCGAGCACGCCGCCGATCTTCTCGACGGCTTTGCGTGATCGCAGGTTGTCTTCGCCGACCATAAAGATGACGGACTCGACGAACCGATACGCATGATCGAGCATCAAGCGCTTCATCTCGCGGTTGTAGATGCCGCCCCAGAAATTGCGCGCTAGAAATGTCCAGCCAATTTCGATTTCGGATGCGGTCTCGTCGTAGTCGTTGTATCGCGATGAACCGATCACCGCGTCCGTCGCCTGATCGATGACGATCATCGCGCCGCCGGATGCCATCGCATCGGCAAAGAACTGGCGAAAGACGGTTTCCTGATAGCGATCCGACGCGGGGTGCTGTTCCCAGATCAGAGGGTCCGATGCCACCGCGAACAATGCCGGCCAATCGTCCTCTTCAAGAGGACGCAGGCGCAGCAACTCACCGGTAAGAACCGGCTTGAGATCAAATGGCATCGCGCGTGGCGATGACGGGCGATTTATAAACCGTGGGCGTCACAGTCGATGCCGGCGTAGCCGGAGATGCGCCAGCCATCGTCGGTCTTACTTGCGAGGTACCAGCCGCACTCGGTCGCTTCTTCGCCGCCCTCATAGGTGTCGTGCCATTTGGCTTTCACCATAACGGTACCGTCATTTAACGCGTCGGATTGGTAACCCACCAATTTGCTACCCATCCAGCCTTCCGATACCCAGTAATCGATGGCATCGCCAATCCAGGTTGCGCCGGCACCTTCCTCGGTCGAACCATCGGCATTGTAGGTGGTAACGACTTCGGCAAAGTAATTGCTCCAATCGGTGGCTCGCGATGCGTCGGGTGTGGCGTACGTGAGCGCGTAGTCATTCTTGTACCAGTCGTCAAACGATGAGCCGTGGTCATGAGCCAGCGCCACCGGAGCGGCGATCATGAGCGATAATATGCTGATAAAAAGTTTCTTCATGGTAATCCCCTAAGCCTCATTCTCTTATCGTCGAGGCGCTCTATAGTATAAACGCAGACAACAGCGCCAACCGACGTATCTTGCTCCTGTGATGCCGAAAAATCGTCACCGCCAATAGGCGCCGATGTATTTCGGACGGGCGCTCAACCGCAAAGTCGCGGTGCGGGCTTCCGAACTTCGCAGCTATTCTCGCCTTGGAAAGAAGCGATGAACGCGCCGCAGATGGCGACGTGAGCGTCGCTCCTTAGCGAGATCGTCCTGAACTTCTTGTTTGTTTTCGGCTTTCTCTTCTCTCTTGCGAATCGCTTCCTGCACTGCTCGGAGTTTGTCTCGGTAAAAACGTCGACCAGGCCATAGCAAGTAAATCAGTAAGGGAAGCGCAATGTAGAACATTCCGATGACGACGACAGCCATCCACGTACCATCAGGTGCGTCGATCGTTATGACGGAGATGCGCCGGTAACCAACAAGGCACTGTCGACCCTCAGCGGTGCCCAGTTCCCACGCCACCGTGTTGTTGTACTCAAACGCAAAATCGCCCGCTTTCTTGAACGAATCGCGACCATGTAGAGGCGTCGTGGTGCCGATGCGAATCGGCAGATCAGTACCGAAGAGACTGCCACCGCAGTAGGTTTCGATCGGTGTTTCTTGCAAGCGGTTGTCGAGAGGGTCGGTGATGTCGATTCGCAGCAGACGTTGGTCGCCACGTGCCAACATGCGCTCTGCGGCGTCCCGGGCACGTTCGTTGCCGTCGAAGCCCCAGTACTCACCGCCGTTGCCGACGGCTTGGCCAAGCGCGACAAAGGCGAGCAGGTAGCTGAAGATGACTATTAGTGTGGTCGCGAACAGCAGATTTATGACGCGTTCGTAGTACATGTGACCACTCGCCCCCAAGTTATCTGCTTACTGTAGATATATTGGCGAAAAGCCCGATTTTCAAGGGCTTGCGGCTGTGCCAAATTATGGCAAGTTGTTGATTCTGTTAGATCTATGGCATGCTAAGGTGCACAACAGAAAAACAATAAAAAAGAATCAGAACCATGAATAAACAACTCACCGTGCTGCTTGTCGGCGCGCTGCTTAGCGTGACAACGCAGGCGCAGACCCAGATTCACAAGTGCGTCGACGCCGAGGGAAACATCGAATACACCGATTCGCCCTGTCCGGAGCCTAAACCCGTCGAAGCGGAACCTGCGAAAAGCAAAGATAAGCCCGAACAGCCGGTGCCGTCTGAGTTCGTGTGGGAGAGAAAGCCGGTACGATTCGCACGCTCGGTTGACGAGATCGAATCGTGCAAAGATGAATATCGTGATCAGATCGATGCCATTGAAGCGGAAATTATCGCCGGTTACTCACCGGACGACGGTCCCGAGTACAAAGCGCGTCTGCTAAAGCTCACCAGCGCCATGCGCGACTGCGAATACGGCTGAGACACAACGCGTAGTTCGCTACACTGCTCGCATGGGCAGTCCTGATGTACAGATTCGGCATGCAGAGCCGGGCGATCTCGCGCGCATTGTCGAGATCTACAACCACTACATCGTTAATACACATTTTACGTTTGCCATCGAGCCGTTCGCCGTCGGCGGCCGCACACAGTGGTTCACGCAGTTTAGTGAGAATGGCCGCTACCGGTTATTGGTTGCCGTCGTGGATAGTGAAGTGGTGGGCTATTCCTGCAGCACGCCGTTCAAATCGCGTGCAGCCTATAGCACGTCGGTAGAAACGTCGGTGTATCTCCATCGCGAGGCCGGTGGACGCGGTATCGGCACTCAATTGTACAGCGCGTTGCTGCAGGGGCTCATCGATGATCCCGACATTCATCGTGCCTACGGCGGTGTTGGCCTACCGAATGATGCCTCGATTGCGCTGCACGAAAAACTCGGCTACGAGACGGTAGGCACGTATAACGAAGTCGGGTATAAATTTGATCAGTATTGGGATGTGCGTTGGTACCAACGCGACATGACCGTCAAACTATAGAGAGAACGACCATGAGCGAAGTTCGTCACTTGAGTGCAGCAGAGTTGGAGAGTGGACTCCATAACATCCTGTCGGCGCCGAAAGACAACGGTGCGTTGACGATGATCTGTGCCCGTCCCGACGTAGATGCACGCGAGACACCAGTTGAGGCGCGACTCGATACTGAGGTCGGTCTCGTCGGCGACAATTGGTCAACGCGCAAGAAAGTACACCCGGAAATGCAGCTCAACATTATGGGCTCACGGGTGGTGGAGCTGGTGGCCGCGGATCGCGATCGTGAATCACTTGCTGGCGACCAACTGTTCTTGGATCTGGACCTGAGCCAGGAAAACCTTCCACCGGGAACTCGCCTCGCGCTCGGCGAGGCGGTCATCGAGGTCACGAAACCCCCGCACACGGGTTGCCGCAAATTTGCTGCGCGATTCGGCGAGGATGCGCTGACGTTCGTGAACTCCCGTCGTGAGGAGGGGCTCCGCTTGCGCGGCATTTGTGCGGTCGTCATCGAATCCGGTGATATCAAGGTCGGCGACCTCGCCCGCAAGATTAGCTAGACACACTGTTATTCTCCGCGCCGTCTGTGGTGCCGCGTCCGTACCAGTCGATACGGCGCGTGAGGTACATCACCAGTGCCAGTGTGAGCCACAGTCCGATGGAGCCGGCGAGCAGCGCGTAATCCTCCGCCTTTAGCGTCATGTACAAGAAGCTGTACAGCAGCAGCAAGATGCCGCCCATTACCATTGACCGTCGTCCCGTGCCGAGAACGGCCTGACTGTAGCCGACGATCAACGCGCTACTGGCGATCACACTTAGCAGATAGGCGATGCCAAAACCGATGTGTTCAGCGAACGAAATCAACAGCAAATAGAACAACGCGTTAGCCATACCGACCATCAGGTACTGCAAGGGGTGCAGTCGCAGACCGCCGGTGATCTCAAACATGAAATAGGCGACAAACGTTAGGCCGATAAACAGCACGCCATATTTGGCCGCGCGTTCAGTTAGGCGATAGATGCTGATCGGCGTATACAGGGTGACGCCAAACGCGGACTGCTCTGCGTTTCGCGTGGGGTCGGAACGCTCGCCCCATTCGGCGGGTAGCGGTCGGCCGATGCTGGATACTTTCCATTCGGCGGTGAAGCCCGACTCGCTGATGTCCCGTTCGATGGGTAGATAGTTGCCGACAAAGCTCGGCGAATCCCAGTCAGCGGTCATGCGGACGGTGGTGGTATCGCCGAACGGCAGGAAGCGCAGCATCTCGCTGCCCTTTACGTGCAGTTCGATTGAAAATGCGATGTCCTGATCGGTCTTGATCGCATCGGCCACCGACGACAATGGTGCGATGATTTGCGGAGGCAAATAATCGATCCGTTGGCCACCCGGAACAAACGCGACGTCATTACCGTTAATGCGCATCGACGGCGTTTCAGCAATTGCTCGCCCGTCGCTGATACCGATTGCCACATAGGCTTCCTCCCAAACGATGTGTTCCGGCGTCAGGCCAAGTTGTTCGATGCTCGGTAGCGCACCGGCCAGCGTCACCGTGGATGTGTATACCGGCACCACATGCTTGCCGCGATAGCGCCGTTCGGTGCGGACGTCGGCGTCAATGTCGAGCGTCTTAGGCAAACGGTAGAGAATCTTGTCGCGTGATCGCTCATCGCCATCGGCATCGGTCCAATACACTTTGTATGGAATGACCAGCACTGGCCCGGCCACCAGTTGCTGCATGCCCCAGGTTTGCTGAATGTTTCGTTCGGCGACATGCCCCATCGATTGGCGTTCGTAGATGACGCTTTCGATCATCGACATTGGAATGAGGAGCACCAGAATCAATACACCGATGCTGAACACTTTGAGTGTGGTGGACGCGCGCAGGCGCTGAGTGAGTTGTTGCATGACCGTCTCCCTTGAGTACCGACCAGTAAAGACGGCAATCGTGGGAGAGCGGTGAAGGAATTGTGGCCAATTGTGGCCACGATTTGACGTAAGGCTAAGGGTTTAGTGGTGCGGGTTTTTCAGGAACGCCTCACAAGTTTCTTGCTCGGGCGGCTCGATGGTCTTAACAGTATCGCCAAGTTCCTGAACGAAGTAGTCCGGTGCATCGAACGCAGGCCACAGGGGTGTCTGCGTTGATTTCGGAATGCCGAAGTAGGCGAATGTGAGCCAATACGCTTGCATGGTCTTTTGCAGCTCAACGTCTATCTCAGTGGTCGGCATGTAGTCGTCGTGCGTACCGAATTGATACGGATATTCGGCGCCGTGATAGGCGCCAATTTCCTGACCAAATTTGCCTTCGCGTGCACGCGTTAGGTAATACATCCAAACATCTTGATTGGCTGCAGCGGCGAACCGTGCGACCCCTTGGGACGGACACAAGAACGTCGCGTTGGTTTGGTCTGCATCCGATGTTTCATCTGCATTGGTACCAATGATCAGAGGAATGTCTGGAAACAGGCCTTTTTGCATACGCTGCCAGTGCGGCTCGTGAATCAATTGCGTATCGATTGCCGCTTGGTGGTAATAGTCGGAAAACTGTTCTTCATATACAGCCAACAATTCATCGGCAGGAAGTTCGCGAAGCGCTTCGAGGGACATTGTCCGATCACCGAGACGTTCAGCAAAATCCCGCATTCGTTCTCGCTCGTCCTCAAGTGTCGGGACGGGTTCAATACCGAAGGACCCAGTACTTTGCAGTGACGCGCCGTGGAACAGATCGCGCGCCTGCTCGATCATCATCAGTGACAAAATGTTCTGGCCGCCCGCTGATTCGCCAAACAGCATGACGCGATTGCGGTCTCCACCAAACGCACCAATATGGTTTTGGATCCACCCGAGCGACGCGATCAGATCCCAGAGGCCGAAGTTAGCCTGCGCCTGGTCGGTGGGCAGTTCGTCATGTGAAATGAAACCGAACAGGCCCTGGCGATAGGCAACGGATACAACCACCACACCTTTCTGCGCCAGTTTGTGACCATGATAGTTCGGTTCGTAGGACCAGCCGCTCCTATTACTGCCACCGTGAATCCATACCATCACTGGCAGGTTTGCCGTGTCATCGAGCGTCGGTGTCCAAACATTGAGGTAGAGGCAGTCTTCGCTCACCTCGAGATCGTCGTAGTAGTCAGCCTCGCCGCCAAACGAGACCGCCATCCAGCGGTACCAGTCGAGGATACGCATCGACTGCATGCAGGCCGGTGCAAAAGACGTAACTTCACGGTGCGCCAGTTTCGTGGTCAACGGCCGCGGTGCCTGCCAGCGAAGTTCACCCACCGGAGGTTCGGCAAACGGTACACCGAGAAACGCATGCACGCGTCCGCTTTCCACTTCCTGACCGATGAGCGTTTCGCCATTGACGACCACACTCGTGTCTGGCTCATCATCCGAACAAGCGAACAGCGCTAGCGCTAGGCACAGCGCGATGCCGACCTTAGGCATGATCGGCTTGCAGTTGGCGCACCAGTGACAGGGTCATAAACACGCCGACGAATAGTATTGGCAGTGAGGCGATCAGCAACATCGACTGTAAACCCGTACCGGCGTTCGGTGAATATCGCATGATGTATACCAACGTAATCGGCATCACCGCTAACGCAAATGCCCAGAACACGCGAAACCAACGCGCGGGGTTTTCGCCGGCTGGGAGCTTCAGCGTGGCGCTTGACGCCAAGGTGTAGGACGCCGAGTCGTAAGTGGTGGCGGCAAAGATGGTCGACATCAACGCAAACACAGCGATCACCATAGCCGGTATCGGTACCTGTTCCAGCGTGGCAACAATCGCGGCAAATGCATCGACGTCTTTAAGGATGCCAATGATGTCCGCGGTGCCGGATAGCTGAAGGTGCATGCTGAAATTGCCGATCACCATGTAGAACACCCAGCAACCCAGCGAACCGTATATCAACATGCCGGTAATGACTTCGCGAATGGTGCGGCCGCGCGAGATGCGGGTAATAAAAAGTCCGACGTACGGTGCAAACGCGACCCACCAGGCCCAATAAAAAATTGTCCAGTCTTCGACAAAGCGTGAGCTGGTGAGCGGGTCAGTCCAGAAATTCATGCGAATGAAGTTCTGCATCATTAGGCCGACGCCATTCAAGCTGGTCTTCAACAAGAACACGGTGGGTCCGGTGAGAAGGATAAATAACAGCAAGCCCATTGCGAGATACAGGTTGATGTCGCTGAGGCGCTTGATACCTTTGGTGAGGCCCAGCCAGACGCTGAAGACGAATAAACCGACCACGACCGCCATCACGCCGACCTGCAGACCGAACGTATTCTCCACACCGAATAACCAGGAAACACAGGCGGAGATCACAGGAATGGTCAGGCTTAAACCGGTCGACGCACCCGCGATCATCGCAACCATAAATAGAAAGTCGATAACGCGGGCGAGAATGCCCTCTTCACGGCCTTTCAAAAACCAATGACAGCTTACCGAGAACCTCAGCTTGTCGAGCTTCTTGGTGTAGTAGGGATAGGCAATGGCGATGGCCGGTAGGCAATAGAATGCCCAGGCTGTGAAGCCCCAATGAAACAGGCCGTAGGTCGATGCCCATTCAGCCGCTTCGGCGGAACGCGACTCCACGCCGAACGGTGGCGAATCGTAGTAGTAGGTCCATTCGATCACGCACCAATACATCAGACCGGCGCCGATACCGGCGCAGAACAACATGGCGATCCAGCTTAGTTTGGAAAACTCGGTGGCTTCCTCACCGAGTCGCACATGGCCAAAGCGACTAAACGCGAGCCAGACGAGAAAACCGACCGTGCCGACCGCCGCGAGCAGGTACAGGATGCCCATCTCGTCGGCGATAAAGTCGTAGATGCTGCGTAGCCAGGCACCGGCCGACTCTGGATACATCGCCAGTGGCAAACACACCACCACAATAAACGCCATCGAGGCAATGAAGCCGGGCCAGTCAACCTGTTTTTGTTCCATTGAAGGTTCTTCTTGTTGTTATAAGTCGAGGATTACCGCACCGCGAAGGGTGCCTTGTTCGATCAAGACATTCGCCTCGGCGATGTCAGCCAGCGGTCGTCGCTCAGCGATGCGATGCTGCAGACGGTCATTGGCGAGCGCCTCGCCAATGTCGCGGATTGCATGTTCCTTGGCCGCTTCCGGCATGGCGTAAACGATCACGAACTCCAGATTAAGATCCAGATACATCATGTCAAAGAACGGCAGGATCGGCTGGGGAACCGCGACCGAACCGTAGGTCACGATCGTTCCCGACATCGCAATTACCGCCAGCGAGGTCGCTAAGTTGGCACCAAACTCCAGATCGATGATGCGATCCACCTTGTGACCGTCGGTGGCGGCGAAAATTTCGTCGACGACGTCATCGCTGCGGTGATTCACGACAAACGCCGCGCCCCCATCGAGGCAGCTACGACGATCAACCGCGTTGCTGGCCGTGGCGATGACAGTAGCGCCCGCTTGGCTTGCCCATTGCGTCGCGTAATGTCCGACGCGACCGGCAGCACCGGTTATCAGGATGGTTTGTCCGGCGACATCGCCCCCGGAAAACACCGTGCGGTGCGCGGTCATGCAGGGGATGCCCATGCAGGCGCCGACATCGAAATCGGAGTTGTCCGGCAAGCGGGCAGCCCGAGATGCGTCGATAGCAACGCACTCCGCCGCGGTGCCGAAACGGCGTCCGTACTGGGCCTGATACACCCACACTCGCTCACCGATTCGACTCGCGTCGACGCCATCGCCGACCGCTTCGATTACGCCGGCACCGTCGCTGTTGGGGATCACGAAACCGCCATCGAGCAGATTTGGGAACGAGCCGGCGCGCTTCTTCACATCAGACGGGTTAACGCCGCTAGTAGCAAGTCGCACCAGCACTTCGCCGGCCGCGGGTGTTGGCGTCGGCTGTTCGCCAATCTCAAGTACGTCGTGAGCACTGCCAAACGACTCAAACCATGCTGCGCGCATTATTGTCCGTCCTTATTGAGCATCTTCGCGTTCATAAATAATGCGGCCGTCGAATACGGTGAGGTCGACATTCGCTTCGCTGATGGACTTGGCCGGTATTTCAAAAAGATTGCGGTCATAAACCGCGACATCCGCGAGCTTGCCATTTTCGATGGACCCGAGTTCGTGATCTCTTTGCGCCAGCCAAGCGCCATTGATCGTATAGGTATCGATCATGGTGGCGAGATCCACCGTTTCGTCCGCGTAGACCGCATAGTCAGAATCTTCGTATGGGTTATCCCGCGTTACACCGGTTTCGATTGACATCAGAGGGTCGAGGTCACCGTAGTTCCAATCGCTACCACCGACCACTACGGCGCCGGCGTCGCGCGTCGACTTAATCGGGTATAGCTTCTCGACGCGATCGAGACCGAGTGTCGGGATTTCGAGTTGTGTGGTCCACTCGTCGGTGTAACCCCACACCAAGGTATAGCTGGCGGCAGCATTGACCTCGGCAAACCGCGGCAGATCGTCAGGGTGAATCAAGCCGAGGTGGGATAACGAATGTCGATTTTGTAACCGGTGCGGTTCGGCGTTCTCACGAGCATAGGCCAGTGCGTCCAACGCCGCGCGTGCGGCGCCATCACCCATCGCGTGAAAATGGATCTGCAGGCCTAGATTCAGATACCGGCTGACCCGCTCACGAAGTTCTTCCGGCGTGTGATTGAGCACGCCCAGATGACCGACGTTGGCGTACGGCTCCAGCACCGAGCCGGTTTCCCCTTCAAACACACCGTCCACCATGATCTTTATGGCGTCGGTGTCGATGAGCGGTGAGGCGTAATCGCCGCGGCTGGCCAGAACGCGTTCGAACTCGTCGCCTTCGTGGTGCGCGAATACGCCGTCATCGATCAGCGCGACCTGAGCGCGAATAGTGAGTTCATCGGCGTCGTCGAGGGCGCTGTACACCCGATATTCGTGTTCGCCACCCCATAGATCCACCACCGAGGTGATGCCGTGGGAGGCAAACAGGGTCAGCGTGTTGCGCATCACATCAAGACTGGTATGCACCTCGCGGTCGGGATAGACGTCGTCGACCGGGTCGCGTGCTGACTCTCTAAGCGTGCCGGTGGGGATTCGCGTACCGTCGCGACGCTCGATGACGCCGTCGGCGGGGTCGGGCGTGGTTGCATCGATGCCGGCGAGTGCCAGTACAGCGTCATTCACCAAAATCGTATGGCCGTCAGATGCATCGATGAAGATGTTGCCGTCAAAGCCGACTGCGTCGAGGATTCGATTGTCCGGGCCGTTAATGCCAAACAGCGCGAGATCCATACCGACCCCGCGGAGCCAGCCGTTGGCATCGGTCTCGCAATTCGACAGCGTCTCGATCATCTCCTCAACACTGCCGGTGTCGAACAGGTCGCACAGCACGAACTGATAACCGCCCTCCAGCGGGTGGATATGCGAATCGTGGATGCCCGGCATGGCCATCCGACCGCGCAGGTCGACCACCCGAGTCAGAGGGCCGATCAAAGCCTCAATTTCGCGATTGCTGCCGACGGCGACGAACCGATTGCCGCGGATTGCGGCTGCCTCGGCCCAGGAACGCTCAGCATCGACGGTGTATATGCCGCCATTGATGAAGGCGAGATCCGCTGGCGGCTGCGCATTCTCGCAGCCGGCCACGACCAGTGTGCTGATCAGTATGAGTATTATTCTTCGCACTCACGTATTGTTGCGCATCATGAGGACCGATAAAACCGATGTTCTGCGTTTGCCGAAGAAACATCGCCCCAAAATCGAGGCCGAACTGACCGCCGATGACGCCAAAGCGCTTGTCGACGCCCAATCGGTGCGCAATGCGCTGGTCGCCAGTCTGATTGTTATTGTGGTGTTCAGCACGCTGTGGGTGATGCTGACCTCGCTGATCGGCACGTTTTTCCCGTGGCTGGCGCTTCTGCTCGGGGCGATATTGGGTATGGCGGTGCGCCGGGCAGGTCTCGGGCTCGATTGGCGATTTCCGACGCTGGCCGCGGTCATGGGTTTTCTGGGTTCGTTGGCCGGCACGATTATCGTCGCGGCGGCGAACGCTGCGCCGGAACTTGAGGTCAGCACGATGGATGTCTTGACCAGCGTGACGTCTATGACCTGGAGTGACTATTTCGGCAATGTCCTGACACCGGCATTTTGGATCGTGGCACTGGCGAGCGGTGGACTGGCGGCGTTCTTCGCCAATCGAAAGCTCAGTCGCGAAGAAATTCTTGCGCTACGCAAGTTCGGCTAAAACATCGGCTGTTGAAATCATTGCGACGCACTGATGTGCCCGCTGAACGTTCTGCCTAGATCGGCATCAAGACCGAGTTATCTATGTCTACTCGCCGACCGGTAAGCGCGCCGAGTTGCGCCCGTGCCAGTTTCTCAAGTTCGTTGACCGCGTTAACGATGCCGAGGAAGTATGGCGGTTGCCGACGCAACAATGACCAATCGCCCGACTCGATCACGCGCACCAGATGCGAGATGTTGTTGCGGATCGCGTCGATGTAGGGGTTCTGCCCGTCGTACAGCACTTCGATGTAGCGATAGACTCGATTGAATTTCTTATGCAGCCGTTCGCGCATGACGTGCTGATAGAACATCGGCGTCTTGCGTAACAAATCGTTGCCGGATTTGTAGCGGACCTGGTATTCGCCCGGCTTTTCGTTATCGACCGCTATGCCGCCGACCACGAATTCTTTGTATAAGCGATCGCGACACTTTTCGAGGTAACAACGGTCGGCCATCTGTGCCATCAGGTCGGCGGTACCAATCAGGTGACCGCAAATCACATCGCGCGGGTCGTCGAGCTCAATCTTGTCGAGCTCGAGTTCGTAGCCGGTGAAGTGCACGATCATGCTGCTCACGGCAACGTCGTGCGCCAAGCCGAGCTCGGGCAAATAGCGGCGCAGGAAATCGGCGCTACGCGACACGTGGTACATCGTGAACTGCGCGCCATTGGTGAAATCCTTGTCGCGCTCCTGATGCCGAATGTAGCCCGAATCGTGGAACAAAGAGGTAATGATCGCCATTTGTGCACGGCGTGGGCCGAGGCGCTCTTTGGGCTCTACGCTGCGCTCGTAACCAGCCACCAGGCGGGCCAGCGCTAGCGTCATATCCAGCGTGTGCTGAACGTCATGATAAGTGGTATCGCAGCCGTTGTAGCCCGGGAAGCGACCGGTAAACAATCGTTCGAAGTCGTAAAACGCCAGCCACAATTTGTCGAATGACGCTCCCGGAAACGTTTGGCTGAACAGATCGTGCACAGCGTTACGCACCGAGTAGGGATTGCTCACCTGGACGGTGTTGGTAACGTCGTAGTCGTTACGGCGATCGTGCGACATGATGCGCTTTTTGTGATTGGCCGTATCGCCGACGGATTGATGGTTCTGGATATTCATCAATACAAGGAATTCATCAGAACGGTATCGAAGCCCGTTTACGCGTCGCGTAATAATACACCTGCGTCGAACCAGCCACAGAAGAAAAAACCGCAATATGTCATGTGTCTGTCGGCGTTTAGCGACGAGCGCCGCGAGCTTAGCGCGTTACAGATCGAACTCCGCGATCACCGGTGTGTGATCGGAGGGGCGCTCCCAGGCGCGCGGCTCTTTGTCGACGTAGCTGGCAGAGCAAATCGCGGACAAGGCTTTGGAGGCGAGAATTAGATCGATGCGTAGGCCGGCATTGCGCCGAAAGCCCGCAGCTCGATAGTCCCACCAGCTAAAGGTGCTCTCCGGCTGATCGAATTTTCGAAACACGTCGGTGAGTCCGAGATCGACTAAATCGGCCAACGCAGCACGCTCCTTCGGGCTGCAGAGAATGCCCTCGCCCCATTTCTCCGCGTCGTAAACATCCTCGTCAGCGGGGGCAATATTGAAGTCGCCGAGCACGACGAGTTTTTCATGCTGTTTGAGCTCTTCAGCAAGAAACGTCTTGAGCGTCGCGAGCCAGTCGAGTTTGTAGGCGTACTTTTCGGAACCGACTTCCGAGCCATTGGGAATATACAGATCCACCACGCGGACACCATCGATAGTGGCGGCAAGTACTCGTCGCTGCCGGTCATCAAAATTGGGAAATTCGAGCACCGGGTCGGTGGGTTCGGATTTGCTGATGATGGCAACGCCGTTATACGTCTTTTGACCATTGGCGACCGACTGGTAGCCAATCTCGGCGAGCTCATCGGTCGGAAACGCTTCTGTGACCTGCTTGATTTCCTGTAACACCAGCACGTCGGGCTGGTGTGCGGAAAGCCACTCGAGAACGTGTGGCAAGCGCACCTTCATGGAGTTAACGTTCCAGGTCGCAATTTTCATGCGGCTTTGATTCCGCTTATCTCCAGCAGTGCGTCGATGGTCGGCTCGCGACCACGAAACGCGATAAACGCGTCCATAATGTCGCGACTGCCGCCCACTTCGAGAATCTCTCGGCGGAATCGTGCAGCAGTTTCCGCGTCGAACAGGCCCGCTTCTTGGAACGCACCGAAGGCGTCAGCGGCGAGCACTTCGGCCCATTTATAGCTGTAGTAGCCAGCCGCATAACCGCCGGCAAAGATATGCGAAAAACTAAATGGCATACGGTTGTATTCGGGGTGCTGAATCACCGCCATTTCGTTTCGTACCTCATCGATGGTATCGAGGATGCGAGGACCTTTGTTCGGGTCGTACTCGGCATGCAGTCGCATATCGAACAGCGCAAATTCCAATTGACGCACCATCGCCATGGCCTCGCCAAAATGCCTGCTGTTCTCGAGTTTGTCGAAGAGCTCGCGTGGCAGTGGTTGGCCGTCCGACGTATGCGATGAGCATCGCGTAAGAACGTCATAGCTCCACGCAAAGTTTTCCAGAAACTGGCTGGGCAGTTCCACTGCGTCCCAGGCGACGCCGTTAATGCCCGCAATGCTCGGGTAATCAATGCGCGTCAACAAATGATGCAGCATATGCCCGAATTCGTGGAACAGTGTGACCACGTCGCTGTGAGACAGCAGCGAGCGCCCTAGTTCATCAGGCGGTGGAAAGTTGCACACCAAATAACCCACCGGCAGCGTGGCATGGCTATCGAGCTTCTTGCGGCCGATGCACTCATCGACCCAGGCGCCGGTGCGTTTGCCACTGCGGGCAAACAGGTCGACATAAAAACCGCCGATCAGTGCCGATCCGTCGTCCTGCACGCTGAAGTAGCGGACGTCGTCATGCCAGGTCGACACGGCATCCTGTTGTTCAAGCTGAATGCCGAACAGTCGTTCCGCCAGCGCAAACAGACCGTCTACCACCGTATTCGCAGGAAAGTACTGGCGCAGTTCCTCGTCGGACACGCTGTACTTTTCTTGCTTCAATTTTTCGTGCCAGTAGGTGATATCCCAGGGCTCAAGTCGCCGCCCTGCAAACTCGGTTAGCGTGGTGAACTCGGCTTCGGCCGCCGTACGTGAGTGGTCGGCGAGCTCGTGCAAGAAGGCGATCACTTGGTCAGCGCTGTCCGCCATCTTCGTTGCCAGCGAATAGTCGGCGTAGCTGTCAAAGCCGACCAGCTGGGCCGCCTCGTGACGCAACGCCAAGATATTGGCCATGTTATCGGCGTTATCCCACTGCGCATCGGCGCCCTGATCGGAGGCTCGAGTACACCAGGCGCGATACAGGGTTTCGCGTAGCGAGGCATCGTCGGCGTGCGTCATGACGACGAGATAGGTTGGGAAATCGAGTGTCAGCAGCCAACCCTGCTGCTGCCGTTCTCTAGCATCCGCGGCGGCTCGCTCAATCGCGTAGGTCGGCAAGCCCGCCAATGCCGCTTCATTATCCAGCAGCAATGACCAGGCGTCGGACGCATCTTGCACGTTTTGCTCGAAAGCGGCCTGGCGCGCGGCGATCTCTTGCATGATGGTCTTGAAACGCGCTTTTTTGCCCTCAGGTAAATCTACCCCCGCAAGTCGGAAAGCCCGGAGTGCATGCGCGACCACGCGCTTGCGCGCCGGGTTTTCTTTTTCGGCAAGACTTTGGTCGACGGCTGCGTAGGCCTGCTGTAACTGCTGGTTCTGTGATAATTCGGTGCCGTACTCGGTCATTAAAGGCAGCGCGTCGTTGTAGGCGTCGCGCCAGTCATTAGAACCGAGCACGCTTTGCAGGTGGCTTACCGGAGACCAGACACGATGCAGCTCGTGCTCCATGTCTTCGAGCTCGGCAACGACGGAGTCAAAGTCGGGAGCCGATGCGTTCGCGAGCAGTCGTTCGAGCTTTTCGCGGTTGGCTGAGATAATCTCGCCGAGCGCTGGCTGCACGTCATCGGGAGAGATCTCGGTGAATCGAGGCAGCGACGTCGTGTCGAGTAAGGGGTTGGTCATGGCGGCGGATAGTAGCACGACCGTCCATACTTGGGATGTGCCCAATTGGGAAGAATACAATGAAAAAGAAATACGATGTTTTTGTGATTGGTGGTGGCAGCGGTGGCGTTGCGCATGCGCGGCGTGCTGCGGAGTATGGGGCCCAAGTGGCGGTTGCCGAAGGCGCTCGTCTCGGTGGCACCTGTGTGAATGTGGGCTGCGTACCGAAAAAAGTGATGTGGTACGCCGCCAGTCATGCGCATCATTTTGAGCATGCTGCGGATTACGGCTTTTCCATCGACGTTAATGACCATGATTGGCCGACCGTTAAAAATAATCGCGATAATTACGTCAAACGTCTTAACGGCATTTATGAACGCTTATTGGACGGTAGCGGCGTTGACTATCTGCCGGGCTTCGCGCGTTTTATTGATGCTAATACTGTGGCGGTCGGTGACGACGAATATGAGGCCGATCGAATCGTCATTGCAACCGGTGGTCAGCCGATGGTGCCGGATATCCGGGGTGCTGAACTCGGCATTACCTCGGATGGTTTTTTCGAGCTAGAAGAAAGACCGCAGCGCGTCATTGTGCTCGGCAGCGGCTACATCGCGGTTGAGCTCGCTGGAGTATTTAACGCACTGGGTTCGGCGACACAGTTGCTGGTTCGTAAAGACGGCATAGTGCGGGGTTTTGACGCCATGCTGGGGTCGGAGTTGATGACCTCGATGCGCGACGACGGCGTTGTGATCGAAACCGGCGTGACACCTGCTGCAATCGAAAAGACCGACGACGGCTTGTTGGTGACGGGTGAAGATGGCCGTACTTTTGGTCCGGTTGACACGGTGCTCTGGGCGATTGGACGGAGCGCGAATCTAAACGGACTGGATATCGAGAAAGCCGGTGTTGACGTCAATCACCGCGGGTTCATCCCGGTAGACCAGTTTCAAAAGACCAATGTGGATCACATCTTTGCCTTGGGCGATATCACCGGACGTGCGGCATTGACGCCGGTCGCTATCGCGGCGGGCCGTCGTCTCGCCGATCGTCTCGACGGTGGTATGGAAGGTCGCCACCTCGACTACGATTTGATTCCTACGGTGGTGTTTTCGCATCCGCCTATCGGTACGGTCGGGATGACGGAAGCGGATGCGGTGAGAGAATACGGCGATGACGTCAAAGTCTATACGTCGAGCTTCGTGCCGATGTTTTATGCCTTAAGCGAGAAGAAGCAGCGCTCGCATATGAAACTCATCACGGTGGGCGGCGATGAGCGTATCGTTGGCTGTCACGTGATTGGTGAGGGTGCCGACGAGATGCTGCAAGGCTTTGCGGTCGCGATTCGAATGGGTGCGACAAAATCGGATTTCGACGACACCGTGGCGATTCACCCGAGCAACGCCGAAGAATTCGTCACTATGCGTTGATCTTCATTTGTTTCAAAACTGGCGCGGTGTCGGGCATGACATCGCGCCAGATATGAAATGACTCTGCCGCCTGTTCGACCAGCATTCCCCATCCCATCACGGAGCGCGCAGCACCCAGTTCCAGGGCCCAGACGCTAAACGGCGTCGGTGTTAGCCCGTACGATAAGTCATAACAGAACGTGTCCGGTTGAATCGCTTCGACAGGATACGGCGGCGCTTCACCTTTCACACCAGCCGACGTCGCGTTAATGATGAGATCGTATTTCTCATCGGTCGGGACATCATTAAAGCGACACGCACTGACCGGCCCGTAGTTACCGAAGTGCTGCGCCAGCGATTGCGCTTTGCTCAACGTGCGATTGGCGATGTGCACGTGTCGGGGTTCCATTTCCAGCAACGGGCCAACGATGCCGCGCGTCGCGCCACCGGCGCCGAGAATCAAGATGTTCTTTTTTTCAAGGTTAACGTTGAGGTTGACGACCAGGTCACGCAATAAACCGATACCGTCAGTGTTGTCGCCACGTATTTCGCCATCGACAAATGAAACGGTGTTGACGGCACCGGCGGTACTGGCGCGTTCCGAGATAGTGTCGACGAGTTTCGCCATCGCCGCTTTGTGTGGCACGGTGATGTTAAGGCCTTTACCACCGGTTCGTTGAAACTGCCGGATGGCGGCTTCGAGCTTTTCGGGGGTGACCTGCAGCAGTTCGTATTGTAGGGACTGTTGCGTTTGTAGTGCGAAGAGTCGGTGAATGACGGGCGACCGGCTGTGTGACACGGGGTAACCCATGACGCCATAGCGATCGATCGTGGTCGTTTCAATAGACAAGCATGTTCACCGGTGCCGCTACTCCCTCAGCCATCGTGCCACATCAATCGCAAAATAGGTCAAGATTGCTCGAGCACCGGCACGTTTGATGCAGAGCAATGATTCCAGCGCCACCGATTTTTCGTCCAACCAGCCGTTGGCACCGGCGGCCTTCTGCATCGCATACTCGCCGCTCACCTGATACGCAAAGGTCGGAACGCCGGCGGATTCAGAAACGCGATGCACCACGTCCAAGTAGGGCATCGCCGGTTTTACCATGACGATATCGGCGCCTTCGTCGACATCGAGTTGGATTTCACGCAGCGCTTCTTCTGCGTTGGCGGGCGACATTTGATAGGTCGACTTATCGCCGCCGGCCAGATTAGCTGCCGATCCGACCGCATCGCGAAACGGCCCGTAGAAGCACGACGCATACTTGGCCGCGTACGCGAGAATCAGCGTGTTGACGTGACCGCCGGTTTCTAACGCATTGCGAATCGCGCCGATGCGTCCATCCATCATGTCGGACGGTGCCACGATATCCGCGCCAGCCTCCGCATGGGAAACCGCCTGCTTGGTCAGCATCGCGACGGTGAGGTCGTTCACAACATAGCCCGACTCATCGATGATGCCGTCCTGTCCGTGTGTGGTGTAAGGGTCTAACGCGATATCCGTAATAACCGCCAGTTCCGGGTGCCGTTGCTTAATGGCGCGCACCGCGGTTTGCACCAGACCGTTCGGATTGGCGCATTCCGCGCCGTCGAGGCTCTTGTGCTCGTCTTCGATCACCGGGAACAGCGCGACGGCTGGAATCCCCAATTCGACCGCTTCATCGAGGGCTACCAGCAGTTTGTCGACCGTCATGCGCTCGACGCCTGGCATGGAAGCTACTGATTCGGTTTGGTTTTTACCGTCCAGAACAAAAACCGGCCAGATCAAATCCGCTGCCGATAGCTCGGTTTCGCCGACCAAACGGCGTAGCGCTGCGGTTCGGCGAGTGCGTCGCATGCGTATCTGGGGATAGCCGGCTGTTTTGTCGTGGGACATATTTAGTCTAAATTACGCGTCGGGGCCGTTAATTGGCTGTAAGTGCTGATTTTCGCTGTATTTTAGGGTGGATTCCACGTCTGAATCACAGTTTTCGGCCGAAACCGTAATAAATACAAGAGCAAGCGGGTCATCTCGAATGCAAAGCAGTAATGCCGACAGGATTCGGCGTCAGAGATTCGATCAAATAGTGGGGGTGTTCCATCAGGACATGTACCGCTACGCGGCATGGCTTTGCCGTGACCGTGCGATCGCTGAAGACGTGGTTCAGGAGGCACTGCTCAGGGCATGGAAGTCGCTCGACGCACTGCGCGAAGATGCGGCCGCCAAACCCTGGTTGCTGACGATTGTACGTCGGGAGAATGCCCGGTACTTCGAGCGAAAACGTCTCGAGACTGTGGATATCGACAACCTGACCGCCTCACAGGCGGCGTTGCTTGCCGAACAACCCGACGACGACTTAGGTGATTTGCGACAAGCGATTTACGCGCTTGACGATGACTATCGTGAGCCCCTAGTACTGCAGGTACTGATGGGCTTTAGTACGAATGAAATCGCCGAGCAAATGGGATTAAAGCAAGGTGCGGTGTTAACTCGCCTGCACCGAGCGAGAGCAAAACTGAAGGAAACGATCGATCACGATGTCGAGTGACGATTACAAACAGGCTATCGACGCGGATCCGTGGATTGAGGATCCGAGCATCGACGCAAATGCGGAGGCTTCGGCGTACCGCGAGCAGATGCGTGCGCTCGATGAAAAGATCGGCCAAGCGATGTCGCTGAGCGTGCCCGAGCTAAAAATGCCGGAGCTGCCCGACATCGAAACCGATAACGTCGTGTCGCTGGATGCGAAACGCTCACGTGCGCCGATGTGGTTGGCCATGGCCGCGACCGTATTGGTTGCCGCATTTATCGGTACTCGAGTTGGTGGCCCCGGTTACGACGGTGGCCCCGAGGCGCTGGCGCAAGAAGTATTGGCTCACGTCAATCATGCGCCGTCGGCGCTGCGCATCACGACCGTGACCGTCGGCGATCAGAAACTCAATCGCGTGGTGCCACGAACGATTGCGGAAATGAATCACCAGGGTGGGTTGATCACTTTTGCAGAAACCTGCCCGATCAATGGCAAGCAAGTGCCGCACCTGGTGATTCAGGGTGTGCACGGCCCGGTGACGATCATCCTTATGCCAGAAGAGCATATCGATGAGCCCATCGAGTTGAACGATGGCGACACCCACGGAGTCATAATTCCCGTTGGGGACGGACCGGGCAACGGCAGCATTGCGATCGTCGGTCCGAAAAACGAAGATCTGAAACGAATTGAAGAAGATGTAATGAACTCGGTGACGTGGACCCAAACATAGGTTCGCGCCGCTGGATATATGCCCGCTCGGGCAGACAAACCTAGTAGGAGAGATAGAGATGTCAGAGAAGAAAGTAGTAAAACCTGTTGCGTTGGCCGTTGGTGCCGCGCTGGCTGGCTCGTTTGCACTGAGCAGTGGTATTGCTTCTGCAGATGCGGTTGATAGCCCGTTCACGATGACCAACATGACGACCGGTTACATGCTGGGCGAAGGTGAAGGTTCTTGTGGCGAAGGCTCTTGCGGCGAGAAAGACGGCGAAGGTAGCTGCGGTGAAGGTTCTTGCGGTGAGAAAGACGGCGAAGGATCTTGCGGCGAAGGCTCTTGCGGTGAGAAAGACGGCGAAGGCTCGTGCGGTGAAGGTTCTTGCGGTGAGAAAGACGGCGAAGGATCTTGCGGTGAAGGCTCTTGCGGCGGTGAGAAAGAAGACGCTGAAGGCGCCTGCGGCGAAGGTTCTTGCGGCGGTAGCGTTTAAGCCACTCACGGAACCTTGAAAAAGAGAAGCCCGCGCATTGCGCGGGCTTTTTTTATACCCTGCATGTATGGCCGACAAGAAGCGTTGTAAGTGGTGTCAGGGCGTTAACGACGAATACCTTGCCTACCATGACGAAGAGTGGGGCGTGCCGGTGTACGACGACCCCACGCAGTTTGAGTTTTTTATTCTCGAGGGCGCTCAGGCGGGCCTCAGTTGGCGCACCATTCTCGGTCGTCGCGACGGCTATCGAAGCGCGTTCGCCAATTTCGATGTCGAGAAAGTTGCGCGGTTTACTGACAAGCGACTCGAAAAACTGCTCGAAGACCCGGGCATCATCCGCAATCGCCTCAAGGTGTACGGCACCCGCACCAACGCTCAAGCGTTTATTCAGGTGCAGAAAGAATTCGGCACCTTCTGCGACTACATCTGGGGCTTTGTTGGCGGCAAGCCGATACAAAACAACTTCAAGCGCGACAGCGATGTGCCCGCAACCACCAAAGAGTCCGATGCGCTAAGCAAGGACCTCAAAAAGCGCGGTTTTAAGTTTGTCGGCAGTACGATCATGTACGCGCATATGCAAGCCACCGGCATCGTGAACGACCACATCGTCAGTTGTTTTCGGCACAAAGAGTGCAAGGCGCTGGCGCGGAAGGTGTAGCGTCAGTTGTCGTTTTGACGTGGCTTTTCTACGCCGACTTGCGCGTAGATTCTTCGCTTAAACCCGCCTTGATAGTCATACTGTTCATCTGCTTCCCACAAATTTAAACCTTGCGCCGGAAAGAAGGCGGTCTCTCCCGGCGGTACATTGGGTAGGTTTGTTTCGCCGGCTGCAAAGAGCCTGAACAGCGACTCGGCGCTGATATCGAAAACATCCTGGTCACCGTAACAGCACAGAATGTCAGTGTGTTGAGACACGCCGATAAAACGTATTTGCTCATCTTCATACTCTAGCTGGATGGCGTTCTCACAGAAGTAATCAAGGTTTCCGTGCTCGGCGGATAACGGGTAACCGAGATCATCCAGCAATCGGCGAGCATTTTCTTTTCGCATCCCGAGTAGTATCGGGCCGACGCCGAAACTCGGTCTTATGGGCAGGTTTAGCATTTGATATTCATCCGCAATTCAATTCAGAGCCATCGCGGAAGGATCGTTACTGCTGGTACGCGTGCTTGACTACCGGTCTGGACAATCGTTTTGCGATCCAGCCGAGCACGACGCAATACGCGATGCCCGACACCGTGCCAAAAAGCGTGTAGGCCAGACCCGAATCGAACACGCTCTCTAGCGGCTCCATATCCAGACTGTTCATCATCACGGCGCTCCAAAGGAACGCGCCCAGACCGACGACGACACTGATACCAATCCATAGCATATACGCCCAAAGCAGCACGATGGCCTCTCTCAGGGCAGAGCGGTGTTGGTTTAACAACCGAAAGCCAATAACCACTGCGGCAACCATAAATGCCAGCGATCCAATCTCATGCAGAATGTAGGGCGCAGCAACATACTCACCCATCGTCCACGGCGTGATCAACAGTCTGCCCCCGGTCGCCAGAGCTTGAAAGGCGCCGACCGCGACCAGCAAAACCGCAACCACAATAACGAACGTGCGGTGCCGGTCGTTGGAGTCTGTGATTAACGCGTAGTCGGTCATTGACGCTCCTTCGGAATTACGCCTCGGTTGGGGCATTCCCGGCGATCAAATCCAGCCACAGTTTCCGGCCGCCGGTTTGGTCGATGTTCTTAATCTCGATTTCTTCGAGTTCTTCGGACATGTCCGCATCGGCATATCGGGTATAGATGGCGTAGCCGCTGTAGAAAATCGAGATGTTATGCAGCGCGCCGCCCTCGCTGCCGCAGTCGATCCACGCGTCCGGGTGCTCGCTGTCGCGGCTCTCAAATAACTCGCGCAGCGCCGTTGCGAGTTGCTTCTCGCTTGGATTGGGAATGCTTTCGCCCAAAAAGTTGGTCAGGTTGACCCAGTCGTGCACGTCGTTATCTCCTAGAGCCTTGGTTTATCCAGCGCATTTTCGATCTCTTCCAGCAACGTAAACACCTGATGCTGTGCGACCTCGAGATTCGCGATGATCCCCGAGCCGTTGAAGTCCAGATTCACCAGGATTAGTCGAAGACCGTTTTCTACCGCAATGTTGTCGAGCAACGCCTGTGCGGCGGCGCGGTTGGCCGCGGTGTCGTCCCAGGGTCCCTCAAATTGAACTGGAATGATCGAAAACGTGGTGTCATACAAATAGGTATCGAAGTCGCGAGCCAGATGTGCCTCGGTAAGCGCAATGCTTTCGTACAGCGCATAAAGTTCGAGCAGCCCGGTGCGAATTTTCGGTTCTCGGATAAGCCGCAGATTGCCCGAGCTCAGCACCTCCTGCATGGTGTTTCGATTCGGCTGCGTGTTGTTAGAAATGATGGCCGAAATGTACCGCCCAAAAAACACGTTGGTATCCAGCGCACGGCCGTCGAAGAACTCGAGAACCACTTCGGCATCTTCGAGTTGTTGGTGCCTCGCCTCGATTTCGAAAGCCAGCATTGCCGCATCGGCGGACAGATCCGCGTGTAAACCGCGCAGATAATCGTCACCCACGCGTACGTCGCTGCGCGCATCATTCCAGTTAGCGACCTGGATACCGATAAACACACCGACGACGACAATCAGAAAATCGACCCCGACCGCAAACCAGTTTTGTTCCTTCACATGTTTCGTAACGCGACGTAGCAACACGTTGCTGGCCTCTCAGGCTAACGGATACTGATAGCTATAATACCGCGATGGCGCCGGTGGAATAGGTTTGCACGGATCCTATCTAAACGCCATATGTCGGTGGCTGCACCTTGCAATTCCCATGGCTGCATCAGATTATCTTTGCCTGCCTGATACAGGAATGACCATGAACGATCTGATTAACGGTAAACCCAACGTTGAATTCTGGATTTTCGGCGGTGCGGCGCTGATCTGGTATCTGGTCGTGTTGGTGGTGTTCGGTGGCAGCCTCAATCTCGAACAGGCCGACTTAACGCGTATGACGGCGGATCAACAAGAGCACCTCCTCGGCACACCGATGTGGGCCACCGCAGCGTTCGGCGTGGCGGCAATTTCCGGTGTGTTGGGTAGCGTGTTATTGCTGTTGACCCGAGCATGGGCGGTGCCCGCCTTTGCCTTGTCGGCGATCGCGTTTGTGGTGCAGGACATCGATGCGTTCGTTTTGCGCGATGCTTACGGTGTAATGGGGGTGAACAGCCTGATCTTCCAGGTGCCGTTCCTAGTTGCTGCGATTATCTTGCTGTTCTATGCGCGCTCGACTAGGGCGCGCGGCTGGCTTCGTTAGAACGTTAAGGGTTTTATTCTGCAACCACCACGCGGACGATAGTGAGAGCCGATAGCTCACCTTGGGTAATGTGCTGAATGCCGCCGAGGTAGACAGTGTTGTTTATCAGTCCGGTCCAGTCGATATCAATATTTTCGGTGGAGTTGGCGGTCACTGAGCCCGGTGCGTTCACCGTCAAGTTGCCACGATCATCCACCTCGCCGAACTTCCAGGTGAGCAACGTAAAGTTGGAGCCCTGACCGCCGGCGACCTGGTCGGTCTCGAAGCCATGCACAGAAATCACGTAGCGACCCACGGGTGGCTGCAGCACGTTGATCTCTTCATCGGACGTGGCGTTGCCGCTCGCGCCGACCTGTACGCAACTGTTGCCGGTGCCGCAGTAGAACAAATAGAGATCAAGATCATCGTTACCGTCGGTCAGTGCATCGAACAGTGAGAAGCGTAGGTACAGATCACCGGGTTCGACGTCGATAAAGTACTGTCGTACGCCGTTGAAATCTCTGAAGGTGAACGTTTTCGTTGGGTCGTTCTCGACGAAGCCGTTGATCACAAACGGCAATGCTAGGCCGCTGACGTTAGTGGTGTAGGTGCCGTCGTAACCGAATGTGACGGGAAAAGTAAAATTGCCCATTGCCCCGGTTGCCTGAATCTCAGCTGGCACGTCGATCGAGATCGGTCTTACGGCGAGCGGGCTGCGCACCGAGTGGGTGTTGCTTTCCCAGGTCAGTGAGCCGAAGCGCCACAGGTCGAGCTGATCGGATTGATAGGTAAATGCAACGTCAAAGTTAGCCGACTCACCCGGTGCTAGCGACAGCGTTGACGGCGTGACGTTTACGCCGATACCCACCGGCGCAACAACGTTGGCAGTATAGGTCGCTGCCTGTTCACTTACATTGGTTACGCGGCGAGTTACCGTTCGCGAGGCAATCATTCGACCGACCGCAATCGACGGCTGGTTCAGGTCCGGTCCTTCAAAGGACAGTCCGGCAATGGCCAAATCGTCGCAGCGCTGCTGCCCAACAATCGCGTTATTAACTCCGCAGGTGAACGCATCGAACTCATCGTCCGTTACATCGTAGATAAGCCCTGGATCAATCGCGTCATTCGGTACGATGTGCCCGGCGCCGTAGTGGAACGGGTTAGCCGCGGTCTCGCCGTCCGATAGGGTGATGTTCTGGCGTGCGGTGGTCATCAATGCCGATTTGACGGCCGAGGGGCTCCAATCGGGATTGGCCTCCAAAAGCAGCGCGGCAACCCCTGCAACGTGCGGTGTCGACATCGATGTGCCACTCAGGTACGCAAAGTTCTCGCCCGGTGTGGCGTTGACGGCATCCGGCGTGTAACCGGCAAGGATATTCACGCCTGGCGCGGTTACGTCGGGCTTCAAGATGTCCAAAAACTGTCCCGGTCCGCGACTCGAAAAATCGCCCATGCGATTGCCCGTATCGGCTTCGCTCAAGAACAGTTCGCGATCCAGCGTGACCTGAACTTCGTTACCAGCATCGAACTCGGCAAGGATTAGGTTACCGTCGGCCTGGCCCATCATTAGCGCGGGAATCGTGACGATACCGCTGGTGCCGTTCATGACGATCGGGTCACCGGCGATGTTGTACACCACGACCGCAATCGCGCCGGCGTTTTCCGCATTCTGAATCTTGTCTTCGAACGGACAACCGCCGCGCTGAATGAAAGCGATTTGGCCGGAAACATCGGTACTGTTCACCAAGGCTTCGCAGGCATCACTGGTGGTACCCGACCCACCGCCAGGAAACTGATCGATATCGTCGTCGACCAATACCAACCGACCTTCTAAGGGGTCGACGTCAGCCAGCGGCGGTGTGAAGTTCGCTTCGCGAACCGCGTACAAACCGGCCAGCGTGGACGGTGTGCGCACTTCAAACGCTTCGAAAAAGGCTTCGCCGTCGCGGGTAGACGCGCCGGCGGTGGCAATCCAGGGGCTGCCGGCAGGTGAAAAGACGGTACCGAATGCGGGGCCTTCATTGCCCGCGGCGACCACGGTGAAGACGCCGGCCTTGGTTGCGGCAAGCAATGCGATGGCGTCCGGAGCGGTATCCCGCAACAACGAACTGCCGATCGAATAATTAATCACGTCAACACCATCGGCGACGGCCGCATCAATTGCGTTCGCCAAGTCGGAGGTGTTGCAGCTGGCGCGCGTGTCCCCCGGGCGCAACCAGCATGCTTTATAGGCTGCGATTCGTGCTCGTGGTGCCACACCGTCGATGCGCCCGATAAATCGTGTGAAGATCGATGCCTTCACCTTATTACCCGCGGCAGTGGTGGCGACGTGCGTGCCGTGGCCGTCGACATCTCGGGCAGATCGAATTTCATCTTCATCGATCGGGCCGGTCTGCTCGGCGCCGGTAATGAAATAGCGAGCGCCGATCAACTTGTTGTTGCAGTCGGCGGCTTCGAATCGCTCACCGGTTTCGCAAATGCCGTTCCAGTCTTCCGGCGCCTCGAACAAAATTTCGTCTTCGCGTTTTTCAAAGCGACGACACAGCCAGCGACCCAGGAACGTATTCTCGGCCCAGTCACCCTTACACAAACTCGGTCGATCGGCCGGACGCGTGTCCTGCAACGCCGGGTGTTCGGGCGCGATACCGCTGTCGATAACACCGATGACGATACCATCGCCATCAAGGTCCTGGCCGGAACGTAGTCCACTGTCGCGATCAAACAAGCCGAGGAAATCGAGGCTTTCATTGGTTGCGAGTGGGCGGACTTCGTCTTCCCAAACACGCAGCACGCCACGTTGATTGACGAGTTTTTGGGCCTGCGCTGGAGACATGCGTGCGGCAAATCCGTTGAGACCGTATTGATAGCGATACACCAGCTCCACGTTGGGCCCGGCTTTGGCCAGCATGGTGTCCTGTGCTTTTAATAGGCTAGCGGCGTAATTCGCAATGAGTGGGTTTTGCCGATCCATTTTCGGTTTGGCATCGCCGGGGCGAATCGCTGTTTTCACCATTTCGGCGTGGAAGTCGGCGGCCGACGGTGCTTCCAGCTGCACGATATATACCTTGCGTGTGGCTGGGTTATCGGTACCGGCGATATGCAACGCGCCGAGGCTGGTCAGCTCAACCGGACCGCCTTTGCCATCCTGTCCGGCGACGCTTTGTCGCTCCAGCCGCTCGGCAGCCTGTCCAGCGGTTTCCGCGAACGCCGGGGTGGCGAACAGTGTCCATGCGATTACTAGTAGCCAGCGCGTCATGCTTCGTCCCTATGCTCAATCCCTACGCTTCGTCTTTGTATCCGGCTAACTCATCTGCATTGAACGCGACACCCAGCCCAAGTGCAATGCGATTGACGAAATTAAAATAGGCGACGACCAGCGTTAGATCGAGGATGTCGCGATCACCGAGGCCCACTGCGCGCAGCTCTCCCAGGTCGCTCTCGGTCATTGCACCCGGCGCCGACGTGAGCTTCACGGCGTGCCGCGCAATTACACCCAGGCGAGTTTCCAACGTGTCTAATCCGTCGGCTGCCGAGAGCGCCGCGATTACGTCTTCATCCTTGATATGGCGCCGCAATGCTTCGGCGTGATGGTTAACGCAGTAGGCGCAGTCGTTGGCGCCGGATACCGCCACGGCGATCGCCTCGCGTTCGGCTCGCGACAAACCCGAGCGCGCAAACATCAAGGTCATGTACAGGTCCAGGTGGTTGCCCATCGCCGCGGGGTTTAGGCTGTGCACCTTCAGGATGTTCGCTACCTTACCTCGTTGCTCGATGAGATCGGTGTACATCTCAGCGAGCTGCCCCTCAGCATCGTCAACGTCGATTTCTTCGATCCAGGCCATCGCTCGTCAGTATCCGCCCAATAAGGATTAAACGCCGGCGCGGCCGCGGTGGGTCTAACGCCGGGCCGGACAGTCTATCACTGCTTTAGCGGTCGGCTGCCAGCCAGTCGCGGGGTCTGAGAAAGTCCTGATACAGCGCGGCTTCGGGGGACTCCGGCTCGGGCTGCCAGTTGTACTGCCAGGCCACCGCCGGTGGTAACGACATCAAGATCGACTCGGTACGCCCGCCGGATTGCAGACCGAAAACGGTGCCGCGGTCATACAGCAAATTGAATTCGACGTAACGTCCGCGACGGTAGAGTTGAAACTGACGTTGCCGCTCGCCGTAGCGATGGTCCTGCCGGCGCCGGAGGATGGGTTTGTAGGCATCAAGAAAACTATTCCCGACCGACTGCAAAAAATCGAAGCTTTGATCAAATCCGGCTTCATTAACGTCATCAAAAAACAATCCGCCGACGCCGCGCGTTTCGTCGCGGTGCGGCAGATAAAAATAGTCATCGCACCACTTCTTATAACGCGGGTAGATGTCGTCGCCAAATGGATCGCAGGCCGCTTTCGCCGTTTCGTGCCAATGCACCACGTCATCCAAGAACGGATAGTACGGCGTCAGATCGTAGCCACCGCCAAACCACCACACGTCGTCCCCGGCGGTAAAAAACCGGAAGTTGGCGTGTGTGGTTGGTACGTAAGGGTTCAGCGGATGAAACACCAGCGATACGCCGACCGCCTGGAAACCCTGACCCTCGAGTTCAGGCCGCGCCTTGGTGGCCGACGGTGGCAGCTTGGAGCCGTGCACGTGGGAAAAGCCGACGCCGGCCTGTTCGAACACCGCGCCGCCCGAGAGTACACAACTGATACCGCCACCACCGCCATCACGCTGCCAAGTGTCGCGAGCAAACGTTGCTTGCCCGTCGATCGCCTCGACCGCTGCGACGATGCGATTTTGCAGAGACTGCAAATAATCTTTAACGGAATCCAATGATGTCATTCAGCCGCTCGCAGGACGTCGCCGGTTGCCAATACGCGTATTTCCGATGGGCCGGTGGCTCCGCCGCACGCGCCAGGTACGATGTAGTCTACACAAGCTGAAAACTTGCGGTGCAGTAGGACCGAGTTGCGCACCACCGGCTCACCGGAACGATTGGCACTGGTCGATACCAAGGCCGACTGGGCGGCATCACACAGCGCCGCCATCACCGGGTGTGTGGTGAGACGAACGGCAATCGTTTTGTGTTCGCCTCGAACCAACGGCGAGACGTGCGCCGCGGCCGGCACAATCCAGGTAATTGCCTGGTCTTTGACGGGTGTGGGAATGTCGTTTGCTGACGCTGCCATCCAGCCGTCGAGCTGCGCCGGTTCGGCGGCCACCAAAATCAGGCCTTTGGCAGGGTCACGGGCTTTGATCGATAACAGTCGGGCGATCGCCTGGTCATCGTCCGGCATACAGCTCAGTCCGAACACGCCTTCGGTGGGGCAGGTCACCACGCCTCCGGCGAGCAATGCATCTGCAGCTCGGGCGATGGCTAGCGTCATGACAGGCCGTCAGTCGTCGTTGGATTCAGAATCAGACTTTTTCTTTGCGGCTTTTTTCTTTGCCGCCTTCTTCTTGGTTTTCTTTTTCGTCTTTTTCTTGGTTTTCTTCTTCGCAGCCTTTTTAGTCGCCGCCTTCTTTGCGACCTTCTTCTTTTTGCCACGCCGCATTGGCGCGGCCTCAAGCAATTCCTTGCACTCTTCGAGCGTCAGGGATTTTGGCTCGCGATCCTTCGGCACGCGCGCGTTTTTTTCTTTGTTCGTAATGTACGGTCCATAACGACCGTTCAGAACTTGGATACCTTCGTCCTCAAAGTCCTGAATGATGCGATTGGCATCGGCAATTTTTTTCTCAGCGATCACTTCCAGTGCGCGCGGTAACTCGATCGTGTACGGATCTTCGCCGCGAATCGACGCGTACTTGTCGCCATAGCGAACGTACGGGCCGAATCGTCCGATGCTCGCCGATACTGGCTCACCCTCGGGGGTTTCGCCGAGCTTACGCGGCAGCTTGAAGAGCTCCATCGCCTCGGCCAAATCGATGTCGGCCATCTTTTGCCCGGGTTTGAGTCCGGCGAACTTGGGCTTCTCTTCGTCGTCCTTAGTGCCGATTTGGACAAATGGTCCGTAACGACCCATGCGAACCGTCACCGGTTTGCCGCTTTTCGGATCGGTGCCCAGCTCGCGCGCCTGAGCGACCTGCTCACGCGTGACTGACTCTTCCTTATCGACGCACAGCTCTTTGAACGGGCCCCAGAAGTTGTTTAGCAGCGGCACCCAGTCTTTCTCACCGAGAGACACGGCGTCGAGATCGTCTTCGAGCCGCGCGGTGAAGTCATAGTCGACGTACTGCGTGAAGTGTTCGGTTAGGAAGCCGTTAACAATGCGACCGATGTCGGTGGGCAAGAAGCGCTTCGCATCCATCTCCACGTACTCGCGATTTTTCAACGTCGCGATAATGCTCGCGTAGGTCGATGGGCGGCCGATGCCGTACTCTTCCAGCGTTTTTACGAGGCTGGCTTCAGTGAATCGCGGCGGCGGCTCGGTAAAGTGCTGTTCGGGGCGCAGCTCGTCGAGCTTGATCGTGTCGCCTTCTTCGATCGGCGGCAGCAGACGATCGCCGTCGTCATCTTTGCCCTTGTCATCTTGGCCTTCTTTATATACTGCCATGAAGCCCGGCTCGACCAGTATTGAACCGTTCGCGCGCAGGCGGTGGCCGTTGTCGGGGTCGCCGGCGGCAAGATCAATCGCCACCGTGTCAAAGACCGCCGGCACCATTTGGCAGGCCATGGTGCGTTTCCAGATCAGTGAGTACAGTTTTAGCTGGTCCTCATCGAGCGCGTCTTTGAGTGATTCGGGCGTGCGCGCCACCGACGTGGGTCGGATCGCTTCGTGCGCTTCCTGTGCGTTCTTCGCTTTGGTCTTAAATGTGCGCGGTTCATCGGGAACGTTTTCTTTGCCGTAGCGATCAGCGATCACTTCGCGAATCTCATCCACCGCAACGTCCGCCAGGGTCACCGAGTCGGTACGCATGTAGGTGATCAAGCCGACGTTGTCTTCGCCCGGCAGCTCAATACCTTCGTAAAGCTTCTGCGCGACGCGCATTGTCCACTGCGTGTTGAAGCCCAACTTGCGCGACGATTCCTGTTGCAGTGTCGAGGTCGTGAACGGCGCGGCAGGATTGCGACGGCGCTGCCGCTTGGTGACGGAGGCCGCGGTGAGTTCGCCCTGCGCGGCATCCAGCAGAGTTTTTTCGACCTCGCGAGCCGACTCTTCATTAACGAAGCTAAACTGCTCAACCTTTTCGCCTTTGTAGCTGACCAAGCGCGATACGAACGGTTGTTCGTCTTTGCTGACGTCAGCTTCGATCGACCAGTACTCGCGAGGCTTAAACGCCTCGATCTCAAGTTCGCGCTCGACGATCATGCGCAGCGCCGGACTCTGTACGCGTCCTGCGGATAAGCCGCGCTGCACCTTTTTCCACAGTAACGGCGACAGGTTGAAGCCAACCAGGTAGTCGAGCGCACGGCGAGCTTGTTGCGCGCCGACCAGATCAGATGAAAGCCCGCGCGGATTATCGATCGCATCATTGACCGCCGCTTTGGTGATTTCGTGGAAGACCACGCGATGCACGTCCTTGGCGTCCAACGCCTCTTTTTCCCGCAGCAGCTCGATGAGATGCCAGGAAATGGCTTCGCCTTCGCGGTCCGGGTCAGTCGCGAGATAGAGTGCGTCGGCCTTCTTCAATGCCCGCATGATCGCTTTCACGTGTTTCTCGTTGCGCTCAATCACCTGGTACTTCATGGCGAAGCCATTGTCGGTATCGACCGCGCCTTCTTTGGGCACCAGGTCGCGCACATGGCCATACGACGCCATCACCGAGAAATCCTTACCCAGGTATTTCTCAATGGTTTTCGCCTTTGCGGGCGATTCAACGATAACGAGGTTCTTAGACATTACTTACGCCAGAAACAAAAAACCGCGGACAGTGCCGCGGTTCAATTACATGCTTGTAAGCGTGCTGTCAAGAAATGGCGTCAGCTAGTGAATCGCCCCGGTGGCTTCTTCGAACACCAAATCTTCCATGCGTGCGTACGCAAGTTCTTGTCCAGGCTGGCTGAAAAGCACCATCAGCACGACCCATTTAATCTGGTCAACCTCGATATCCGGCGTTTCGAGCGCGAGCAGTCGATCGACCAGAATTTCGCGCTGCGGCGGCGACAAAATACCGATCTGCTCGAGATAGGTAATGTAGCCACGGCATGCCGAATCGAGGCGCTCGGTCTCGAATTCGTTGTAGATGCGAGTACCGTGCGTCTGCGCGTTAAACGCGAGGCTCTCATTGTGCTCGGTCAGTCCTTCGAGCCAATCGAGCGCACGGTCAATTTCTGAATCGCCGAACCCGGCGCTGGCCAATTCGTCGCGGAGTTCGTTCTGATCGGCTTCGGGTTCTTCTTCGGTATCGACGTACGCTTCAAACAAGTACATCAATACGTCGAGTACGTTTTCTTTCATGCCCGGAGCGACTCCCTTTAGTGGTTGGTTCCGTGAAGGTCTTAACTCAATGCCGAATACCGCCCACCTGACAGTGATTCGACTTCTCCGTGGAGCTCCAGAAGCAGAAGCATGGAGGAAACTTTTTCGATCGTCAATCCGCAATTTCGCGCTAGCTCGTCAACCGTTATCGGGTCGTGGCCGATGCGATTTTTGAGTTGAACATATTCATTGTCGAGTGATTTTATGTTGCTTGCCTTGCTGGTTGATTCCACTGCAATTTGCACCAAGCAACCGGTGAGTGGCGCAACTTCGCTCACGATGTCGGCGGCGGTTTCCACCAGTTTTGCGCCCTGGCGAATGAGTTCATGACAGCCACGCGTCAAAGGATTATGGATAGAGCCCGGCAGAGCGAATACCTCGCGCCCCTGGTCGCCGGCAAATCGCGCGGTGATTAGCGACCCACTCGATCGCGCCGCCTCAACCACCAGTGTGCCGAGGGCGATGCCAGCAATGAGGCGATTGCGCTGCGGGAACGCGGCGCGGTTTGGCGGCATACCCACCGGAAACTCGCTCACCAGCGCACCGCTGGCGGAGATTTCTTGGGCGAGCTGGCGGTTACGTGCCGGATACAGCCGATCAATGCCATGACCCAAAAATGCGACGGTTGTACCGCCGGCGTCGAGCGCGCCTCGATGCGCTGCGGCATCGATGCCTTGCGCCAAGCCGCTGGCAATGCAAAATCCTGCCGCGGCAAGCTTACGGGCGATGGCAAATGCGTTTTGTTCGCCTGCGCGAGTGGGATTGCGACTGCCGACGATGGCGATGGCCGGCAGCGTCAGGGTGGCGGGTTCACCGTCTACATATAATAGGTGTGGTGGTTTCGCGATTTCCTGCAGCAGCGGCGGATAATCGCCGTGCTGGCGAGCAACGACGGTGTGCCGTTCGCCTTGTAGCCAGACGCTTTCATTGATCGAGGTCACCGCCTGATCCTACGGCGTCACCGTTGCTGCGCGCGCACTGAAAGTGGTGCGTGTGTGCAAATATGAGGCCGGGTTCTCGGGCCTCGCCGATAGGTGCGGTTAGGCCGATGGTCGGCAAAAAAAACGGCGCCCTTGGGCGCCGTTCTCGTCACGCATATAGGTACTGCGATTAAATCGGGTTACGTACGAAGTCGTGAATATGAATCGCCTCGGTGGCTTCCATCACCAAACCGTAGCTAATGTCATCAAACGACTTGAACACCATCACGGTGCCGGCGCTTTCTTCCGGCAGACGTACCAAACCGCCTTCGACATGATCGCGAACTTCAGCGCCCTGTTGGAACACGGTGAGCACGTCGCCCACCGACAGGCCGTCCGCCGAACCGCGGTTCATAACCACGACCTGGTATTGACCAATTTGGGTAACGCCGTCGACGACCGAAATGATCTGGCCGCCAATTTCACGCGACGGTGCTTTCGGATAGAAGTTAAGTGGAACTTCGACATCCATCGGTACTAACACGTCGCCTTGTTTGGCTTCGCGGTTGGATTCGGTGAGTGCCATGGTGGCCGGGTCGCCACTGCGGCGAATGGTGCCGGCCCCGACCAGCACGCCTTGATAACCAATGACATCATCGTTGTCCGGGTCGATCAGCTCGTCGCCGATCTTCACGACGTTATACCGTTGCCCCGGCGTGTCGTTGCTCATGCGACGCACATACACGGTGTTGCCGGCAGCAGCGACCAAATGGTCACCTCGCGTGGCCAGGATGTACGGCAGGCTGTCCGCCTGATCCTTTTCGATGACCATGCCGGTCGACAAAAAGGCAGAAATTGAATCGTAAGAGACGCTGGTGATCGCTTCGGTTAGCGGCGTGACGCGCGCTTCCGGCGACAGACGCAGAGTGGAAGCTGTGACCACGCCGACGCGCGGCTGACCTTCCACGTATACCAGTCCAAGAACGTCGCCCGGATAAATCAAGTGCGGGTTTTCGACCTGGGGGTTGATGTACCAAATTTCGGGCCAATACCAAGGATCCTTAAGGAAGGTATCGGCGATATCCCACAGCGTGTCGCCTGCGACCACCGTGTATGTGTCAGGGTGATCGTCGGCCAGCGGCGAACCGCTTTGCGAGAATGCGTTCATGGTGCTGAGGGTCATTGACGCGATTAACGCGGCCAAGGCGACCTTCAGGCGTGAATTCAGGCTAAATTTGCGGAGGGACATGTTCCTCGGTACTCCATACAAGGTGTTGAGACCTATAGCTTTTTGGCGTTGCTATAATATGTCTTTCCGGTGCCGTCGAAGCTGCTAATTACGTCACATTTCCGTGGGTAAAGCGCCAACGGAAAGTGCGTGGCTGGCGGCAATTGTCTGACATTTTATTAAATAAAGTCAATCATTTAGGTGCGTTTGGTCGCAATTTACACGAATAGTAGCGAAATCATCGATCAGAAATTATGGCAAAACTCAGAATTTTAGAATTTCCTGACCCGAGACTGCGGACGAAGGCGACGCCCGTGGCAGACGTCAATGACGAGATCCGTACGCTGATCGATGATCTGTTCGAGACCATGTATGCCGCGCCGGGGATTGGTCTGGCAGCATCTCAGGTCGACGTGCACAAGCGTCTGCTGGTCGCTGACGTAACCGGCGATCGCTCGGCACCGTATGCTTTGGTGAATCCGGTCATTCTGGAAAAAGATGGTGTGACGGTGACCGAAGAAGGTTGTCTTTCGGTGCCCGGCTACTACGAGCCGGTCGAGCGCGCCGAACATATTCGAGTCAAGTATCTCGATCGCGATGGTCAAGAGGTCGAAGCAGAGATGGAAGGGTTGTTGGCGGTCTGTGTTCAGCACGAGATCGACCATCTCGACGGCAAGCTGTTTGTCGATTACATATCCGAGACCAAACGTTCGCGGATTCGTAAACGTTTGTTACGCGACAAACGACACCAAACCGCGGCTGCGGTTTAACCCGAGCCGACCAGGCACCACATCGCAACCGCGAGTCGGTCACTATGACAACGCCTAGCATCGTATTTGCCGGTACGCCGGATTTTGCGGTCGCGTCATTGCGGGCATTGGTCGATGCAGGCGATGTACCCGTTGCGGTTTACACCCAGCCGGATCGCCCGGCCGGACGCGGCAAGCGGGTGGTCGCAAGTCCCGTAAAACAATTTGCGAATAAACGCGGCATCGACGTTTATCAACCAGCGACGCTCAAAGATGACGACGCGATCGAAGCGTTGCGCGCACTACAACCCGATGTACTCATCGTCGCGGCGTATGGTTTGTTACTGCCGCAGGCGGTACTCGAAGTCCCAACGCACGGCTGTATCAACGTGCACGCGTCGTTGCTACCGCGCTGGCGGGGTGCGGCGCCCATCCAGGCGGCGATTCTGGCGGGTGATGAGGAAACCGGCGTGTGCTTGATGCAGATGGAAGCGGGCCTGGATACCGGCCCCGTGTTTGTTAGCGATCGAATTCCGATTGATAATCAGGAAACTGCCGGTGAATTACATGATCGACTCGCGCTGGCTGGCGGTGCATTGTTGGTCGATCACCTGGCATCGATCATCGACGGTTCGCTCGAGGCGGCGCCGCAAGATGATCGGGTCGCAACGCACGCGGCAAAGATTCGCACTGCGGATGCGGCCATCGATTGGTATCAACCGGCCAAGGAAATTGCGCGGCATGTCCGCGCGTTTAATCCGGTGCCGGGTGCGTACTTCATGCTCGGCGATGAGCGCATCAAGTGTTGGCAAGCGACCGCCGGCGAGGATCTGGGCGCGAGCCCCGGCACTGTATGTGCGGCGAGCCGCGACGGTATCGTGGTGGCTTGTGGTGTCGGTTCGTTGTCGATGCAGCAATTGCAGCGCCCCGGCAAACGACCGGTGACCGCGGCCGAGTTTGCGAACCAACGAGATATCGTCGGACATCAGTTGTGAGCTCGGCTAAGAGTGGCGCTCGTCTGCGTGCCGAGGCGGCGATCGCCATCGATGCCGTCATTACGGGCGGTAAGTCGCTCGATGTTGCGCTCGCACACGCCGAGGCGAACATCGCCGAACGCGATCACGCCATACTTCGATTGTTGTGTTACGGCACGCTGCGCTACCACTGGCGATTGCAGTCGTGGATTCAAACGCTGGTATCACGTCCGCTGAAATCGCGCGACAGTGTTATCAATGCACTACTCGCGGTTGGTCTCTACCAAATTCATGACACGCGCGTACCCGACCACGCGGTGGTATCGCAGACTGTTGAGGCCGCGCGTCAGCTGCGTCGACCAAAACTTGCGCCGCTTGTAAATGCGGTTCTGCGTCGTTTCCTGCGAGACGACATCGCTGAGACGACGCCTGTCGATGAACCGGTGCAGTGGAATCATCCACAATGGCTAATCGATGCTATCCGCAACGATTGGCCGGAGGATTGGCAAGCGATCCTTACCGCAAACAATGAACGTGCGCCGATGTGGTTGCGAGTGAATACTCAGAAAACCGACGCGCCAAGGTATCGGGACGCGTTGGAGACGGCTGCCGAGCTTTTTCCGGCTTTGCCCAGCGCACTTCGAATGGAGTCGCCGATGGCGGTCACCGAATTGCCCGGTTTTGGCGAGGGCGAGGTCTCGGTGCAGGATGGCGCCGCGCAAATTGCGGCGCCGTGGTTGCTCGACGGTATCGAGGGCCGGGTACTCGATGCGTGTGCGGCACCCGGCGGCAAGAGCGCGCACCTCAAGGAGCTGGCCGGCGACCGAATCGACCTGACCTGTATCGATAACGATGCCGATCGACTCGACAGTGTTCGGGTGACTCTGGAAAGACTGCAACTCGATGCAACCTTGGCCGTCGCCGATGCATCCAATCCTAAAGAGTGGTGGGACGAAACGCCGTATCGGGCAATTCTGCTGGATGCGCCGTGTTCCGCCAGTGGAGTCATCCGGCGGCATCCGGACATTAAGCATCTGCGGCGCAAGGGCGATATTCGGCGCCTAGCGGACACACAGATGGCGATTCTGCAGGGTTTGTGGCCGTTATTGGCGCCCGGCGGACGCCTCTTGTACGTCACCTGTTCGGTGCTTGAGGCAGAAAACGATGCCGTGGTGAGCGCATTCCTGGCGGCGACGCCCGATGCGCAGGAGGTTGGCGTGTTGCAAAATAACAACATCCGCGATCTAATGCGGAACAAGGCATGCGGTTTCCAGGTGTTGCCCGGCAGCAGCAACCTGGATGGCTTCTACTTCGCCTGCCTTGAGAGGAAAACCTGACAAAAACAATGAATCGACTGCCAACAGGACGCGGCGGCTGGAGTGTTCTAGCCGGCCTGCTGCTGGGCGTTACGCTGCTGACGACAAGCGGCTTTGCCCAGAACGAACCCGAGCGCGAGGGATACTTCGAAGTGCGCTCCGCGGGCACCTCTTTGAATGATGGCGTGCACGAACTCGATGCGCGTTTGCAGCTGGTGCTCTCAAGCGAGGCGTTGGAGGCGTTGTCGAGCGGCATCACCCTGACGATCGAATTGCAGCTGGAGATGATTCGGGTGCGTCGCTGGTACGTCGACGATCTCGAGTATGAGCTGAATAAGCGTTACGAACTCGAATATCGGCCGCTGACGCAGCGCTACATCGTTCGCAATCTCAACAGCGGCGAACAGGATTCGTTCGCCACCCTTTACTCGGCGCTCAACAACCTCGGCCGAGTACAAGGCTTGCCGATTATTGATGACGAACTCCTCGAAGGTGATAGCGAGTATCGCGTGCGGCTGCGCGCGATGCTGCAAACCCGACAATATTCCGCGCCGCTTCGGCTGATCTTTTTCTGGCGCGACCAATGGCAATTACAAAGTGAGTGGTCCGAATGGATGCTCGAACGATAAAACGCGGCTTGTATACCTTGCTGGTCGCGTTGGCGGTCGGCTTTGCCCTGGTTGCGGTATTCCTTCTCAGTCGCACGGCGGAAAATTCGGGCGACTTCGATCGACTACAAAATCTGATTTTGGGCATCAACGTCATCGGCGTGCTGCTGTTGTTCATGTTGCTGGTCGGCAATTTGGCGCGCTTATGGAAGGATTACCGTACGCATGTGCCCGGCGCCAAACTCAAAGCGCGCATGGTCGGGATGTTTGTCGGCCTCGCGGTGTTGCCATTGATCGTGGTGTTCTACTTCTCACTACAGTTTATTAATCGCGGTATCGATTCGTGGTTTAACGTTGAAGTCGATGAGGGCATGCAGAGCGCGCTGGAACTGAGCCAGGCGTCGCTATCGTTGCAGATGCGGCAGAACTTGTACGCCACACAACAAATTGCGCAGCGTTTGGCGGACACCAGCGAACGCCAGTTGATTTTCGAGCTCAGCATGATGCGTCGTGAGTCCGGTGCCAGCGAAATTACTATTTACGGCCCGAACAATCGCATTCTCGCAACCAGTTCGGATCGTGCGCAGGCGACGCTGCCGGTACCGTTAAAAGAAGAAGTGCTGATGCAGATTCAGCAGGACCGACCGTACGTATCGCTCGATCCTGAGGGTTACGTGGTGCGCACCGCGGTGGTGTATCGGACCCGCGGTCGCTCGGAACCGATCGGCGTGATGCAGGCACACTTTCCGATTACCGAGCGCCTGGCGCGACTCGCGGAAAGCGTCGATACCTCCAACCGCGCTTACCGGCGCATGCTGTATCTGCGTGACCCGCTCAAAGAAAATCTAACGCTCATACTGACCGTCGTGTTCATGCTCAGCTTGCTCGCGGCAGTGTACGGCGCGTTCATTCTGTCACGCCGTTTGGTTGCGCCGATTCAGGATCTGGTGGCGGGCACGCGAGCGGTCGCCGAAGGTGACTTCGATACGCGTCTGCCCAAACCAACCCGCGATGAAATCGGGTTTCTCATCAGTTCGTTCAACGACATGACGCAGAAGTTAGCCGGCGCCCGACGCGAAGCCAGTTTGTCGCAAGCCTTGGTTGAGGCGGAACGCACCAACCTCGAGGTGATTTTGGCGCGACTCTCAACGGGTGTTGTGGCGTTGGAATCGGATCTGACGATTCGTACAGCGAATCAGGCTTCGGGAGCGATTTTGAACGTCGATCTAGAAGCACGTGCCGGTGACAATTTAGCCGACGTGGCCAAAGTCAGCCCGTTACTCGAACAGTTTGTGGATGTTGCCCGGGTGCATTTGAACGCTGGTGAGACCGAGTGGCGCGAGCAGATCGTGCTGCGTGGAGAGGTCGGTCGTCGCGTGCTGACGTGTGCGTGTACCACGTTGCCCGGTGACGAAGATCACGCTGCTGGTTTCGTGATCGTATTCGATGACATCACGGCCTTGTTGCAGGCGCAACGCGATGCCGCCTGGGGCGAAGTTGCTCGGCGGCTGGCACACGAAATTAAGAACCCGCTCACGCCGATTCAGTTGTCGGCGGAACGATTGCGACGCAAGTATTTGCATGAGATGGATGCGGATGAGGCGCAGATTCTCGATCGCGCGACGCATACGATCGTGCAGCAGGTTGAGGCGATGAAAGAAATGGTGAACGCGTTTAGTGATTACGCGCGGGCACCGGACATGGATGTTTCACGTTTCTGCATGGACAAATTGGTGCACGAAGTGGTGGACCTGTATCGCGCTCAGGAAAGCGGCATCGATATTGTGCTGACATCCGACCCCTCGATGGAGTTGATTGAAGCGGACATCGGTCGTGTACGCCAGATTCTGCACAACCTGATCCGCAATGCGATCGAGGCGTTGGAAAACGCCGAGAACGGACGCATCGATGTGCATGTCAGCGGCGCCGAGATCGACGATGTGGACATCATTCAAATTCGGGTCTCGGACAACGGCCCGGGATTCCAGGAGGGCACCGTGGATCAGGTGTTCGACCCATATGTAACGACCAAGCCAAAAGGAACCGGGTTGGGTCTTGCGATTGTGAAAAAACTTGTCGAAGAACATGTCGGCACCATCCGTGCGGGTAACAACCCGGACGGCGGTGCGCAGATAAGCATTCGCCTACCGCTCGATGAAGCGGCGCGCGAAGCAATGATTGCGAAGGCACCCGGTCGTGCCGAGCAGAGGAGGGAAAGAGCATGAGTACTTCTCATGTGCTGGTAGTTGATGACGAGGCCGATATTCGCGCCTTGATTCAGGAAATCTTGTCGGACGAAGGTTACGGCGTTACCGCCGCGGCCAATGCGACCGAGGCGCGCGATGCGCGCGCGGACAGCAAGTTTGACCTGATCCTGTTGGATATCTGGATGCCCGATACCGACGGCATCACATTGTTGCGTGAATGGAATGAAGCAGGTGATCTGGCATGCCCGGTCGTCATCATGTCCGGTCACGGCACGGTGGATACTGCTGTTGAAGCAACGCGGCTCGGAGCGTTCGACTTTGTCGAAAAACCGTTGTCGCTAGCGAAGTTGTTGCGCACGGTGGAGTCGGCGTTGGAGTCGGTGGAAAAACAGTCATCATCGACACGCAACATGCTGCCGTCATTGTTGGCGCCGGTTGGTCGCAGCAAGCTGATGCAGGGGCTGCGCGAGAAGGTACAACAATACGCGCATCACGACTCACCGGTGTTGCTTACGGGTGAACCCGGCTCCGGGCGCAGCGCGTTCGCACGCTATCTGCACGCGTTGAGCTCTCGGGCCGACGAGTCACTGGTCAGCATTACCGGTGCGTCGGTGACCTCGAGCAATGTCGAAGAGCAGCTGCTGGGCAGCGAATCCGGTGGCGAAATAAATGCCGGCGCGTTTGAACGCGCGGGCCGAGGCACGCTGGTCATCGACGAACTGACCGATCTCAATGCCGATGCGCAAAAGATTCTGCTGGCGGTGCTCGAAGACCGACAGTTTTATCGTATCGGTGGGACCGACCCGGTTCGGCTGGAGGCGCGCGTGGTCGCGACCACCGGTGTGGATCACGAGGCGGCTATTTCGAGCGACGCGCTGAGGCGCGATCTGGTGGCACATCTGAGCGTGCTGACGTTGCGCGTGCCGCCGCTGCGCGAATATTCGGAAGATGTGCCGGAGCTGTTGACGTATTACGTGGACAAGCTGGTCGATGCCGAAGGTCTGACGTTCAGACGTTTTAGCGTTGCGGCGCAGAATCGACTCCGCAACTACCCATGGCCGGACAACGTTCGTGAGCTCAAAAATCTGGTGCGGCGTTTGTTGTTGATCGATAGTGATGACGACATTTCACTCGATGAGGTGGAAGCCGATCTACGTTCCGCGGCGCCGGCGAACGAACCGTTAGTAAAGCAGGATTTGTTATCGCTGCCGCTACGCGAAGCTCGCGAGCAGTTCGAACGTGCCTATTTGCAACAGCAGCTGGTGCTCTGCGAAGGTAAAGTGGGACAGCTCGCCAAACGCGTCGGCATGGAGCGCACTCACCTGTATCGCAAACTGCGATCGCTGGGCGTGGACTTTAAGTCAGTAGGGTCGGACGACTAGCGGTGAACGTCTTGGCCATTCGGCGCTTGACGATTTTCGTGACGTGTCTGTTGATAGGGAGCTGGCTGGCGTTCTTCGCGATGACGTCGGGGAGATACGCATGTCCGCCAAATGTCTCTTGTGGTTTTGACGTCTATTATTTACCGATGCAGCATCAGACCGTCGGAGCAGCAGTGCTTTCGGTAGTATTCCTACTACCGGTACTAAAGCAGTTGCTCAAGTGGCGCATAGATAAGAGCGATATTAGCGATAGGGGCGTGCTAGCCGATTACGATGTCTGAGATGAGCGCCACCAGTGCCTAACACAGAAAAATGCCTTGTTGGCGCAATGCTTTTTTTGTGGGCGATCGCCGCTCACGCTGAGCACCGGCCTAACATCGTTCTCATCCTCACTGACAACCAAAGCGAAAAATTACTCGGCGCTTACGGCAATGAGGACATCAAGACGCCAAATATTGATCAACTTGCGTCCGAGGGCGTGACGTTTACGCACGCGTTTGCCGCCAGTGGCGTCTGTTCACCAACCCGTGCGACGTTGATGACCGGGCTAATGCCGTCGCAGCACGGCGTGCACAACGCGATGCCGTCGGAGTTCGGCGTCGACGACTGGAACGCGATTGAAGAGTTTCGCAACTTGCCGCAGACCTTGGGCGACGCCGGTTATTCCATGGCGATGATCGGCAAGTACCATTTGGGCGTACCGTTCAAGGCGCAACTCGGGTTTGACGAGTGGGTCACCTTTGCTACCGGACACACCACGTCGTTTCACAACGTTGAAGTGATCGATAACGGCGAAACGTACACACTTGATAACGAGCACCTGACCGACTACTGGACGCGTAAAGCGGTGGCCTTCTTGGGGGCGCAGGCCGACAGCGAGCCGTTCTTTCTATTCTTGTCGTATAACGGCCCGTACAACCTGCCACCGTTGGTCTTGGAGCCGCCACGTAACCGGTACGCAGCTTACTACCGCGAAAACGTACCCGCATTTCCGCAGGAACCGGTAAACCCATCGTTGCGACGTTTGGCGATTGAATACTCCAATATCGAGGCGCTGCTCGCCGAACGCGATCAGTGGTGGTACGACGAGAATGACAATCCCGATGAGGCCACCGCAAAAATCGAAGACGCATGGCCCTGGCAAACGATCGATGCGCTCAACAACCCTACCGCCATGATTCATCTTGCCTCGCAGATGAGCATGATTGACGACGGTGTCGGCGATGTCTTACAGGCACTCGAAGACAATGGCTTTGCTGACAACACGATCGTCATCTTCACGTCCGACCAAAGCTCCGCATTCGGACAGCACGGTTTGTGGGGCAACAGCTCGTATGCCGAGCCACATCCGGCGTACATGGAAAATATGCGTGTGCCGCTGATTGTCCGTACGCCGGATGCACCGGCGAGCGGCAGCCAGTCAGAACAGGTCATCAATCAGGTGGATCTGTTTCCTACGCTGCTGGATCTGGTCGGGCTGGGTGACAAAATGATTGCAGATTCACCGGGCCGGTCATTCGCACCGAGTTTGCGCGGTGAAGATCAAGTTGGGTTTGATGCCGCCTATTTCGAGTACATCACCGTTCGCGCGATCGCGACACGTGAGTGGAAGTTTGTGAAGCGTCTGTTCGGTGATCCGCCGGAACTCTACGATCTGGTTCGCGATCCCGAGGAGCGCGACAATTTGGCATCGGATTCCGCGTATCAATCGGTGGTCGAGAGCTTAGATCAGCAGCTCACCGAGTTTTTTGCTCAGTATTCGACGCAGCGCTACGACGTTTGGAAGGGCGGCTCGGCAAAAGCCCTGCTCATGTACAACGACAAGAACGACGATTTCGAAGAGACCTTCCCGGGCTTCGTACCGCCGACCATTGAAAAGGCCAGACCGTTTGCGGATTAGCGGTTCTGCAAGTTAGTCGATTTCAATAATTTGCAGTGGACGGGCGCGTCGGAACACGCCGTCAGGGAAGAAGCTGAGTCCGCTCTCCGGAAAATCCTCGCGGGTCAGATTCATCAAATGCAGTAGCGCGCGCATTTTTTGATCGAGGGTCGGCCCGGCCGGGCGAATTTGTTCGGTGGAGATGATCTGCCCGTCGACAAAGCGACCCTCACCATCGAGCTGGGTGAGCAGGATCGGCGCAACACCTTTTACACCGGCGACGCTGATACCGTAGTAGGTCGCAAAGTTGCCGAGGCTGTAGGCGATCAAACGGTCGTTGTAGAGTTCCATGCCGCGAACGACATGCGGTCCGTGTCCGATCACTAGGTCCGCCCCGGCATCGACCACCCCGCGGGAAAACTTCACTACATCGCCCCGGCGTTCGCCGTAATACTCTTCCTCGGCGAACGGCACGTGCATCGCGTCTGCGCCTTCAGCGCCACCGTGGAACGAGACGATGACGATGTCATGTGTGCGGTCATGTTCTGCGACGGTCTCAAACGCGAGCTCGTAGTCGAACAATATGTTGGATTCACGCGTGACCGCATAGGCGAGCATCGCGATTTTCAGCTCGCCGTGTTCAAAGCTGGCAAACGAACCTTCGCGACCGGAGTGATAAATACCGACGCTATCCAGGGCTTCCATGGTTGACGTGCGGCCTTCTTCGCCGAAGTCGCGAGCATGGTTATTGGCCAGACTCAGGACATCAAAGCCGGCATTCTTGTAATGCTCGGCATAGCGAGTCGGTGAGCGGAACAGATAGCAGGCGGACAAATTCTTGCACTTCTTGGCCGGCTCGCCGCCATCGACCAGCGTACCTTCGAGGTTACCGAATGTGAGGTCAGCGTCGCGAAGAATGTCGGCAACACCATCGAAAAAACTCACCCCGTCATCATCGGGTAGGTGATTCTCGGGATAGTCGGTGCCGATCATCATGTCGCCGACCGACGCAATGTTAATTCGCAGATGCGAGTTATCCGGAATCGTGTACTCGACCGTCGGTTCGGCCGGCGGTGGCGGTACCGGCTCCGGCGGCGGTTCTGGTGGTGGCGCGGTTGCGCAGGCGCTGATCATTAACAGCGCAAACAGTAGGCTTAGCAGCCTAATCGGCAAGCCGAATCCTGAATACGTCGATTTGCGCGGCGCGTAACCGGCTGCGCAGTAAGTTGAGTTCGTCAAGATCATCCGTCGGTCCAATGTAAACACGGTGGTAATTGCGATCATTAATCTTGATTCGATGCACCTGAGATTCTATCCCATGCAGCGCCAGCTCAGCGCGACGGCGATCGGCGTCTTCGTTGGTCGAGAAAGAGCCCGCTTGTAATACGTACAGTCCCGGCTCGACGACCGCCTGCGGTTCACTGTCGCGCTTTATCTCCGGCTTATTCTCAGGTACTACGACTTCGAAATCGGGCAGCATCTCGTAAAACGAAAAGCGGCGTTCAGCCGGTTCGGCGTCAGTGGTTGCCGACTCGGGCAGCGGTACGCCCTGCTCGTTGTTGTTGTCATAGGCGGGTGTTTCGGCCGCGACTGGCTGCGTGTTAGTGGCTTGAGGAACCCGATCTTTGACGTACACGGCAAACGCGACCGACAAACCGATCGCGAGCCCAAACAGCATCCACATCCAGCCGGGATACTGGTCCTTTTTCTTTTTGCGCTTCGCCACTACATCTTTTCCGGCGCCGAGATGCCGAGCAGCGCCAAGCCGCTAGCAATGACGATTCGTGTGGCGGTCACTAAGCTTAGGCGCGCATCCCGTACATTTGCATCGTCAACGATAAACGCGTGTGCGTTGTAATAGCTGTGGAACTCGGTGGCAAGATCGCGCAGATAATGCACCATATGCTGCGGCGCGAGATTCTTAGCGGCAAGGTCGAGCATCTCCGGGAAGCGGCTGAGCACTGTCATCAAGGCTTTCTCATGGGGCTCGGTGAGCGAATCGAGATTCGCTAATCCATTAGCAGAGTCGAAGGACAACGACTTTTCGTCAAGCTGACGGAACACACTGGCGATACGCGCATGGGCATATTGAATGTAGTACACCGGATTGTCGTTCGACTGACTCTTGGCGAGCTCCAGATCGAAGTCGAGATGTTGGTCAATGGAGCGCATCACGTAGAACAAGCGCGCAGCATCATTGCCGACTTCATCGCGTAGCTCGCGTAAGGTGACAAACTCACCCGAACGCGTCGACATCCCCAATCTTTCTTTGCCGCGGTACAGAGCGACAAACTGAATCAGCTTCACGTCTAGATCGTCACCGGCGTATCCCATTGCCTCAAGGCCGGCCCGGACGCGCGCAACATAGCCGTGATGATCCGCGCCGAGTATATCGATCAGTACGTCGTAACCGCGTTCGCGCTTATCAAAGTGATAGGCGATGTCTGACGCGAAGTAGGTGCGCTCGCCATTAGCGCGTTGCACCACGCGATCTTTTTCATCGCCAAATTTCTCCGAACAAAACCACGTCGCGCCGTCCTTCTCATACAACATGCCGCGTTCTTGCAGAACGGCCAGCGCAGCGTCGACCCGGCCTTCGGTGGTCAGGCTCTTCTCTGAGAACCAGCAGTCAAAATGGACGCCAAACTCGCCCAAGTCCTGTTCAATGTCTTGGCGAATCGCGTCCATCGACTGTTGCCGAACCGCGTCGAAAACGTCAGAGCCTAGATTAGATTTTGCGCTGGTGATCAGGGCATTGATGTGCGCTTCTTTGGCATCCTGATTGTCGCCATCTTTCGGTACCTCGGCGAGCAAGGCGCTGGTACTGACGGCATCCAGGTTATCGCTTTCAATACCGATCGCGATGTCTTTGATGTAGTCGCCCTTGTAGCCCGCATTCGGGAACGGGATTCCTCTGTCTTGTGATTCGAGCCAACGCAAATAGACGCTGAGGCCCAAAATGTCCATTTGTCGGCCGGCGTCATTCACGTAGTACTCATGATCGACGTTAACGCCGGTGGCTTTGAGCAAGTTGCCGACGGTCGCGCCATAGGCGGCGCCCCGGCCATGGCCAACATGCAGCGGTCCGGTAGGGTTAGCGGATACGTACTCTAATAACACCCGCGGCGTTTCGGCGATTGGGCGACGACCGTACATTTCACCCTGCTCAAGAATGTCGGTGAGCTCGGCGTGGTAGGCCGCATCGCTAAGTGTGAAATTGATAAAGCCCGGCCCGGCAATATCGACTTTGCTAAGCGTGTCGCTGGCTGGGATTGCGTCGACGATCGCCGCGGCGAGCTCGCGTGGATTGCGCCCGACTTTTTTCGCTGCCCGCATCGCAATATTGCTGGCAAAGTCGCCATGACTGACATCCTTAGTGCGCTCCAGCGTGGACACCATGGGAACGGACGCCGCGACGTCCGCGAGCTCGGGGAGCGTCGCGACGGCGGCATCAAGAAGTTGGGCAACGGCGGCTTTCATAAGGCGGGCGATTCTACATCAAATCAACTCGATGGGATCGACGTCGATGGACCAGCGAACCTTGCGCGCGGCGGGTTCGGCTTCCAATGCGGGGCGCAGCGCGGCGAGCGTGGTGTGCAACGTTTTACGGCTGCTGGCTTGCACCAGTAGTTGCGCACGGTAGCGACCAGCTCGCTTTGCCAGCGGTGCCATGACCGGACCCAACACACGCAGGGAGGGTTGTGTCGGAATCAGCCGTGCGGCAGCGTCCAGGAATCCAAGCGCATCGCTCTGGGTGTGAGCGCCGGCGCGTAACAACGCCAGTCGAGTGAATGGTGGCCAGCGTGATGCCTCGCGCTCCAGCAGTGCGTCGCGTGCGACTTGTGGATAGCCACCATCAATCAGCTGCTGCCAAAACGGATGTTCGGGGAAAGCGGTTTGAATGATGACCTCACCAGCGACCTGTTCGCGGCCGGCTCGTCCTGCAACCTGCACGATTGATTGTGCCAATCTTTCGGCGGCGCGAAAGTCGGTACCAAACAATCCCTGGTCGGCGTTGACGATGCCGACCAGCGTGAGGTCCGGAAAATGATGTCCTTTCGATAACATTTGCGTGCCGACCAGAATGTCGGCATCGCCTTTGGTGGCAATGTCCAACACCCGTTCCACTTCGCCGCGCTGTGCGGTGGTGTCGCTGTCGATGCGCTGTACCCGGTAATTGGAAAACTGTTGCTTCACCGCTTCTTCGAGTCGCTCGGTGCCCTCGCCAAGCGGTCGCACCTCGGCACCGCACTCCTCGCACTCGGTAGGTAACGGACGTTGAGCGCCGCAATGGTGACAACGCAGTTCGCGTGCGCCGGCGTGCACCGTCATGCGTGAATCACAACGAGTGCATTCGGCAATGTGACTGCACTGAGCACATATCAGCGTCGGTGCAAACCCGCGCCGATTGAGAAACAGTAGCGCTTGGTTGCCGTTTTCTACCTGTCGCCGAACGGCCGCCGCGAGTGTCTCGCTGAGCCCGTCCTGCAGCGGTATGCGCGAGACGTCGACCAGTCGTAACGCGGGAGGGCTAGCGCCACCGGCACGTTCTGGCAGGTCGAGCCGCTCGAAGTTTCCGCATTGACAGTTATGCAGTGTTTCCAACGTGGGTGTCGCCGATCCTAAGACCACCGGAACATCGGCACGTTTGGCGCGCACAATGGCAAGGTCGCGAGCGGAGTAACGCAGACCTTCTTGTTGTTTCAGTGACGCGTCGTGTTCTTCATCGACCACGATCAAGCCCAGATTTGGTAGCGGCGTAAAAATGGCGGAGCGCGTGCCGACGATGAGCTGCGCATCGCCATTGCGCGCATCGCGCCACGCGGCCAGTCGTGCGGTATCCGTCAGCCCCGAATGCAACACTGCCGGAGCAATTCCCAATCGTGTTTGCAGTCGTGACACCAGTTGCGGCGTCAAACCAATCTCCGGTACCAGCACCAGCGCCTGCCGACCCGCATCGATGACGTTACGCAACGCGTGCAGGTAGACCTCAGTCTTGCCACTGCCGGTCACGCCGTCCAATAAGAAGGGTTGAAAGCGATCCGCGTTGATTAGTGCGTCGGCGGCAACCTGTTGCGCCGCATTGAGTGTCGGCCCGGGTGTTGCCGCAGCGACATCGGCGGTCGCGTCGCGCATCGCTCGCGCGGTGTATTCATCCAGCCAGCCTTTGGCAAACAGCGGTTTGGCGACCGCGCGCCAATTCGGCATCTGTTCGCGCAAGGTATCGGCGTCGAGTCCTTGTTGCCCGGCATCGGCCAGCGTTTCGATGAGTTCAGCTTGCTTCGGTGCGCGCCTGGCAATCGCGGCGACATCCACGTGTGCGCCCGTTTCGGTAAGTGTCGCGAACGTGGTCACCGGGTTGAGGGCTTTGCCGTGTCGCAGCAGTTTTGGCAGTGCGGCAGTGACGACTTCACCGATCGGGTGGTGGTAGTAGTCGGCGGTGAATCGAATCAGGCCGAGGTCCGGTGCGGCGAGCAGCGGCGACTCGTCCAGGACGTCCTGAATCGCCTTCATCTTGGCGACCGGTACGTCACTGTCGTTGACGTGGTCGAGCACCAGGCCAACCTGATTGCGGTTGCCGAAAGGTACCCGTACGCGCGAGCCAATTTCCGGAATCGGCTGTCCGTTGGCAGGCAAATAGTCGAAGGATCGCGATAGTGGCACGTTCACGGCGACCCGAATAAAACGAGGGCTGTTCAAAATATCTTATAAAACAATGGTTTATTTCTAGTCGGAGATTTTCTTTTTCACATAATCCAAGACGCAAAATGCTGCCTAAGCATGTCAACCGCGGCGCTCAGCGTCCGTTACTAAAGTGTGACACGGATTGGTTCGATCAGCAGAGCATAGAGGGCTCCGGATATGAGCAGGATGAAAAGCTACCGAGCAACGGCAGCAGGCGTCGGCAACGGCGTTTTTGCGGTATCGTGCGCTAGCGAACCGTCTCCCGGGGCTATGGCGCTGTCAAACGAACGTAAACTGAATGCTTTTCTCGCCGACGTCGAGCGGCGAGCACTGCGTATCGCACAGATAGGTATTCGCGATCGCGATGAGGCGTTTGATCTTGTTCAGGACGCGATGATCAAACTTGTGCGTAAGTACTCGGCCCGCCCGGAGAAAGAATGGACACCGCTGTTCTATCGGATCTTACAAAACGGTGTCCGCGATTGGCACCGTCGACAGAAAGTGAAGAACCGAGTGATGGTGTGGATGGGACGAAGCAGCGACGACGACGAATACGATGTCGTCGCCCAGGCTCCCGATCCGGGTGAACGCACACCGGAACAGCATCTGCAGACCGGTGAGACCATGGATCGATTGGAAGTTGCGATTCATGCGCTACCGACCCGACAGCGCGAAGCTTTCATGTTGCGCACCTTCGAAGGTTTGGATGTCGCTGGATGTGCAACGGCGATGGGTTGTTCCGAGGGCAGCGTTAAGACACATTATTCTCGCGCCGTGCATACACTGCGCGACAAGCTAGGAGAGTATTGGCAATGAATCAGCCACACGAAGATGACGTGCTTGCACAACAAGCCAAGGCGTTGTTCGACGACAGCGTCGATCGTCTTGATGGTGCAAGTTTGTCCCGACTCAATCGCGATCGGCACGCCGCGTTGGCGGAGCTGCAATCGTCCCGGCTGCGCGGCCGTTGGTCGATGTGGGCGCCAGTAACCGGTGTCGCGGCTGCGGCGTTGGTCGCGGTGATCGTATTGCGTTCGTCGCCGGACATCGGGTTGGAGACGCAAACGGAAACGGTCGCCGATTTTGAGATCTTGATGGAGGGCGAGGACTTGGAATTGATCGAAGACCTCGAATTCTACAGCTGGCTTGCCAGCAGTGAACTCGGTACGAGCAGCGACGTTGGCTAATCGGTATTGGATGGTAGCTACGTTATTTGTCAGCAGCTTGGTAGCGGCTGATGAGTCGCAGCCAGATATGGACTTTATTGAATACCTCGGATTGTGGGAGGAATCGGACGAAGAATGGATGTTGTTTGATGAATCTGAGGACACCACGGAAGAGACGCGGAGCGATCCCGCATCAGTTAGTAAAGAATCGCCGGAGAAACACGATGAAGATTAAATGGGTCTTGGTACTAGCAACGTTGCTGTGTTGGGGTATAGCCAGCGCCGATGAAGAAGGATTGGCCTGGGAAAGTCTTAGTGACCAACAACAGGAAGTGCTCGGCCAATTTGCTGAAAATTGGGATTCGCTGAGTGCGGAACGGCGTGAGCGGTTGTCCAGCGGTGCCGATCGCTGGTTGTCGATGGACGCAGATCAACGAGACGCAGCGCGACAGCGATTTTCACAGTGGCGCGGATTGACTGATGAGCAACGCGCGCGGATTCGCGATCGTTACTCAGACTATCGTCGCATGACGCCGGAGGATCGTCGGGCGTTACGACAGGCGCGTGATCGTTTTAAAGATTTGTCTCCGGAGCGCCGTCGCGAGTTGCGCCGACGGTTTCAAGACATGACGCCGGAGCAGCGCAAACGAATTCGTGACCGGATTCGGAATCGCGGTAGCGATTCATCACGACCGAGACCTTCTCCACGAGACTAAGACGGTCGCACATAAACAAAAGGACGTAAGCCTGCTTATGTCACCAGCCGCGCTCTGCTTTCGCGACAAAACGTCCGCTACTTAGGGATCAGCCGAGATAGTGCCATCTGACATCGGCGACCTACTCTAGCCCGCAGTGGACTATCGTGATTGTGGCGATTTCTCGCTCGTTGTGGCTGGATTTTCACTGAAGCCATAGCAGCGGCTATCCCTTTCGCTCCAAACCAGCGCCACAACGGTTGCGAATTCCGCCGCCACTCCCAATGCTGACGAAAAAAGCAGGCTAGCGGGCGTCCTTTTTTTTGATAGAGTACGCCGGAAATCCAGTCGGAGACTGTGCATGAGAATTGGTGTACCTAAGGAAATACACGCCGGTGAGCAGCGCGTGGCAACCACGCCCGAAGTTGCTGGCCAGTTAATGAAACTCGGTTTCGACGTCAGCATCGAAACCGGCGCCGGCGAAAACGCGAGTTTCTCCGATCAGGCTTACCGCGATGCAGGTTGTGAGATCGTCGATTCCGCTGAGGCCTTGTGGGGCGGTGCGGACATCATTTTCAAAGTCCGTGCACCGGAAACCGTCGAAGCGGTGTTGCTCAAGTCTCACCAAACGCTGATCAGTTTCTTGTGGCCAGCGCAGAACCCAGAGCTGCTCAAACAACTCACCGATAGCGGCGCCACGGTTATGGCGATGGACAGCGTGCCGCGCATCTCGCGTGCACAGAAGATGGATGCGTTGAGTTCGATGGCCAACATCGGCGGTTATCGTGCCGTGGTTGAGGCTGCACAGCATTTCGGTCGCTTCTTTACCGGCCAAATCACCGCCGCTGGCAAAGTGCCGCCGGCGAAAGTGTTGGTGATCGGTGCCGGTGTCGCGGGTCTTGCCGCGATCGGTGCGGCCAAGAGTATGGGTGCGATCGTTCGGTCATTCGACACCCGTCCGGAAGTTAAAGAGCAGGTCGAGTCGATGGATGCCGAGTTCCTGATGCTCGATTTTGAGGACGATGAAGACGGCTCCGGTGAGGGTGGCTATGCCAAGGTGATGAGCGAAGAGTTCATCAAGGCCGAAATGGCGTTGTTCGCTGAGCAGGCCGAAGACGTCGACATCATTATTACCACCGCATTGATTCCCGGTAAGCCGGCGCCGCGGCTGATTACGGCTGAGATGGTCGAGTCAATGAAGGACGGCAGCGTGGTGGTCGATCTTGCTGCTGAGCAAGGCGGCAACTGCGAATTGACGGAACCGGATCAAGTGGTGGTCAAAAATGGCGTCACACTGATTGGCTATACCGACTTGCCGAGCCGATTGGCGGCGCAGTCGAGCCAACTGTACGGTACGAACCTGCGCCACCTTCTGACCGAGCTAAGTCCGGAGAAGAATGGTGAGATTGACGTCAACATGGATGACGAAGTGATTCGCGGTGTGACGGTGTGCACCGGTGGCGAGACCACCTGGCCACCACCGGCACCAAAACTCTCCGCAGCGCCAGCGAAAGCGCCGGAACCGGAACCGGTAGCAATGCCCGAAGCGGAAGAACCCTCGGTGTGGGGCCCGATTGTCGCGATGGTAGCCGGTGGTCTGGCGTTACTCGGGTTAGGTGCGGTCGCGCCACCCTCTTTCATGGCGCACTTTACCGTGTTCGTGCTCGCATGCTTTGTCGGTTACATGGTGATCTGGAATGTGACGCCGGCGTTGCACACGCCATTGATGAGTGTGACTAACGCGATTTCGAGCATCATTATTATCGGCGCGCTAGTGCAGGTGAGTTCAGGAGAAAAACTCATCATGTGGATAGCGGCGTTTACCATTTTAATCACGAGCATCAATATTGCGGGCGGCTTCGCCGTGACGCGCCGTATGCTCGAAATGTTCCGTAAGTGAGGTCGACATGATTAGCGCAGGCATCGTTACTGTGTCGTACATCGCTGCGACGATTCTTTTTATTTTGGCACTCGGCGGACTGTCAAATCAGGAGACCGCACGGCGCGGTAACTGGTACGGCATCATCGGTATTCTGATCGCCTTGCTCGCCACCATCTTTGGCGTGGTTACTCAGCACTATGAGATTCTGCTCACTGCCCTGGTCGTCGGTGGTGCCATCGGCGTCTTGCTGGCGCGTCGCGTGCAGATGACGCAGATGCCGGAGCTGGTCGCCATATTGCACAGCTTGGTGGGGCTGGCTGCAGTCGCCGTAGGTTTCGCCAGCTTTATGGACCCCAACTCGCACTTCGAAGGTGTTGAAAAAACCATCCACGATATCGAGATCTACCTAGGCATCTTGATCGGTGCGGTGACCTTCTCCGGTTCGGTCATCGCGTTTGGCAAGCTCAGCGGGCGTGTCGGTGGGAAGCCGCTGATGCTGCCGGCACGCCATTGGTTGAATCTCGGCCTGCTGATTGCGGCGATTTGGTTTGGCGTTGAATTTGTCGGTGAGTCCGCCGCCGGCGGCGGCATGGAGCCGCTAATTATTATGACCGCTATTGCGCTGTTATTTGGCATCCACATGGTGATGGCCATTGGTGGTGCCGATATGCCGGTCGTGGTGTCGATGTTGAACAGTTATTCGGGTTGGGCTGCATCGGCGACCGGGTTCATGCTGAGCAATGATCTATTGATCGTAACCGGCGCGCTGGTGGGATCTAGCGGCGCTATCCTGAGTTACATCATGTGCCGCGCGATGAATCGCAAATTCTTGTCGGTGATTGCCGGTGGGTTCGGTACCGGCGGCGGTTCGTCATCCGGTGGTGGCGATGGTGAAGAACAAGGTGAAGTGGTGCCCATCGAAGCCGCGGAAACAGCGGCGCTGCTCGAAGGTGCCAAAGAGGTCATGATCATCCCGGGTTACGGCATGGCCGTGGCGCAGGCACAGCACACCGTGTTTGAGATCACCAAGGTACTGCGCGCCAAAAAAGTGAACGTCCGATTCGGTATTCACCCGGTGGCGGGGCGCATGCCAGGTCACATGAACGTGTTGTTGGCTGAAGCGAAAGTGCCTTATGACATCGTTTATGAAATGGATGAAATCAACGATGACTTTCCAGATGTCGACGTTTCGGTGGTCATCGGTGCGAATGACATCGTTAATCCGTCAGCGCTGGAAGTACCCGATAGCCCGATTGCGGGTATGCCGGTGCTGGAGTGTTGGAAAGGTGGTACTACCATCGTGCTGAAGCGCAGCATGGCGACCGGTTACGCCGGTGTGCAGAATCCGCTGTTCTTCAAGGACAATACGCGCATGTTGTTTGGCGACGCGAAAGCGACGCTCGATGAGGTACTGAAAGCGCTGTAGCCTGATTGTGGGGTCAGAGCGATTCTGCTTTGGCCCCTTTTATTAGTGATCAATCTGTATTTGATTTTTCGCCCTCGATCTGGACACTAAGCTCATCGATCGCGCCCGACGCGCGATGGGAGAGCCGATGCTGGCCGGAGTCGCAAGTGACATCTCGCAGCAAGTGCTGCGAACCGATGTAGCCGGAATGCCACTCGAGTGGATCGACTACCGCGAGGCGGTGCGCCTCTATCACGCTGATCAGGTTGCGTACGATTGCGGCACACTGCTCTACACTGTGTTTGGTGGCTATTCCAGCTTTGACGGCAATCGCAGCAAAATCGCGGTGAATTCCATTATCGCGACTCACGGTACCTCGCAAAGCTTGTCCCGCAATCGCGACGAATACGTGCCGCCCCTCAACAATCGTACGCTGTTCAAACGCGATGCCAATCTGTGTTTGTACTGTGCGATGCGCTATCCGACGCGCGACCTAACTCGCGATCACATCACGCCGATTTCTCAAGGCGGCAAAGATCGCTGGAGCAACGTCGCCACCGCTTGTCGTCGCTGCAATAATTACAAAGGCGGCCGCACACCGGAGCAGGCAGCCATGCAGCTGGTCGCGGTGCCGTTTACACCAACCTATGCGGAATATATTTATCTCAAAGGTCGCCGCGTCTTGGCGGACCAAATGCAGTATTTGTTGGCGCATATTCCGCGTTCCAGCCCACTGCACGCGCGGTTAACGGGGCATCTCGCCGACGGTAAAGAAATTATCGAGGTTCATTTCCACGAGTAATCGCGCTCTTGGTTATACTGGCGTTCTATGCAGTACTTAATCGACGCCAGCGTGTACGTGTTTCGCGCGTACTATTCGATGCCTGACGACATGGTGGATGCCGACGGCAACCCAGTAAATGCCCTATATGGTTTCTGTCGGTTTCTTGGCGATTTCATGGAGCAGGTCAATCCCGAGCACATTGCGGTGCTGTTTGATGAGAGTCTGAGCAGTTCGTTTCGCACTGAAATTTACCCGGAGTACAAAGCGAATCGTGACCCGGCGCCGGAAGAACTGAAGCGTCAGTTCGGACAGTGTCGCCGTTTTGCTCGTGCCCTGGGTGTAATGGAATGCGGCAGTCCGCGCTATGAAGCGGACGATTTGATCGGCACTTTGGTGGAACACGGTCGGCGACAGAATCGTCCGTCCACGATTGTGACCCGTGACAAAGATCTGGCGCAGTTACTGAGCAAAAACGATGTGTTCTGGGATTTTGCCGGTAAAGGAAAAATTTCCTACGATCAGGTAGCCGGCGTGTTCGGTGTGCGACCCGAGAAGATCGCAGACTTCTTGGCCTTAGCCGGTGATGCGGTGGATAACATCAAGGGCGTACCTGGCGTTGGCAAGAAAACGGCTGAGGCGTTGCTGACACACTTTGATGGTCTGGATGATATATATGCGAATCTCGATCGGGTGGCCGAAATCAATGTTCGCGGCGCCAAAAGTCTCGGCGCTAAGCTGGAGACGCACAAGGACGATGCATATCTCGCGCGACAATTGACCGGTATTGCCTGCGACGCGCCGATCGACGATCCGGAAACTGCACTGATCCGCTCGCGACCGAAATTGGGCGACATTAATGCGCTGTTCGACGAAGCCGGTATCGGTACTGCTTTGCGTCGACAGGCGGAGCGCATTGCGGATCTTAGTCTCGACTGAGTCTATCGATGGCGGTGTTTCGAAAAACCGCGGCGGAGTACCTTCTCGAACAGTTCGAAGCCGAAGCCGAGGGATTAGCGGCGATCCAGGCGACGGGCACGATTCGCGTTCCCGAGGTCTATGCCGTCGGTGTCAAAGACGGGCAGGCCTATATCGAGATGGAGCGCCTGGTGCTGACGTCGTCCAACGACGCAATCGATGCGCAGTTCGGCGAGGCGTTGGCCGAAATGCATCGCAGCACCGGCGACGCCTTCGGATGGTCGGCGGACAATTTCTGCGGGCCAACGCCGCAACCGAATCACAGCAGCGCTGATTGGACGGACTTCTTTGCTGAACGACGACTCGGTTATCAGCTCAATCTCGCCACCGCGAACGGCTATCGTTTTGAGGGCGCGACCCGCGTTCGCGATCACCTGGATCGTCTATTGGCCGATCACGAACCGGCAATGTCGCTGATTCACGGTGATTTATGGAGCGGCAATTGGGGGGTCGTCGATGGCGCGCCGGTGGTGTTTGATCCGGCCATCCACTACGCCGATCGGGAATGTGACTTGGCGATGAGCCGCCTATTCGGCGGTTTCGGCCATGACTTCTATGCGGCCTACGAAAAAGCCTGGCCGCTAGCGCCGGGCAGCGCGCAACGACAAATGCTCTATCAGCTCTATCATGTGCTCAACCACGTCAATCTTTTTGGTGGTGGGTATGCCGGTCAGGCGCAGTCACTGTTGCGGAAACTCGCCCGCGTCGTCTGATTCGTCAACTTCATACGATTCACCCAGAAAGTCTTCGTCGAAAAGAAACAACCGAGTGCCTTCGGGTGCGGTGAGTACCGCAAACGCGCCTTCGAAGCCGGGAAATTTGCGCCAATCGAACCCCTGTTGGTCGGCGACTGCTTTTACCGCATCGCGATCCTGACACTTGAAACACAGCGATGGTCCGTCCAACGCCATGCTTTCTGACAGCCCTAATGCGAAGCCGCCGGCGTCAAAACGCATGTGCGTCGTCGGTTCCTCTCGCATGCTGAGCAGAACCGGAGCAACGGAAGCCCAAAACCGTGCCGAATGAACCGCATCGCGTGCTGGTAATGTCATCTCAAACCAAGTGCCGCACAATGAGTCGTTGTCGTACTCGTCCGCGCCGGAGAACGTGCGGGCTTCGAGCATCGTGACGGCGTGTCCGTCCCGATCGCTAAGACCGAGGCGATTGAATGACTCCTCACCGAGATGCATATAGCGAAATTCGAAACCATGGTCGGACATTGACCGCGCATGTCGCGCCAGATCTTGTTGCATGAAGGTACAGCTGGGTTGCTCGAAGACCGCATCGTGCAAGCCGATGCACAACACACCATCACTGACGACGGCGTACTTGTGCGACCAGACGTCGCCGATATCGAGTTCGTTGAAACCCAATAATTTGTAGAAACCGAGTGACTGGATGATGTCATCGGTCGGTATGCTGAACTCCAGATAACGACCGAGGCTGCTCACGTATATTTCTCACGATAACGGTTGATAATGCCAGCCATTAACGCGGCATGAGCATCTGAATCATTCAGCGCGGGAATGTAGTTAAGTGCATTGCCACCGGCTTCAACGAAGTCCTCTGCGTAGCCAATGGCGATTTCCTCAAGTGTCTCCAGGCAGTCCACCGAGAATCCCGGGCTAACGACATCGAGATCTTTCACGCCGGCTTCAGCGAGCTCGTCAAGAACATCTTCGGTATAGGGTTGCAACCATTTTTGCTTACCAACCCGAGATTGAAAGCATAGCTCCCAATCGTCATCGCCTAACTCGAGTGCGTTGGCGAGTTGTATGGCTGTTTCCTTGCACTGACAAAAATACGGGTCGCCCTTTCTAACGCTGTTGGCAGGAAGACCGTGGAACGACATTAGCAGTGTGTTTTTCTTACCGTTCTGATCCCAGAACTCGCGAATGTTGTCGCGGTGCGCGGCAATATAGTCTTCTTCATTGTAGTAGCCCTGAATTCGCACTACGTGCATCGAATAGGAGGCTTTCTCCAGCGCCGAATCCACCGCATCGTAGACAGCAGCAGTGGTGGTAAACGAATACTGTGGATACATCGGTAACACGATCATGCGTGTCACACCCTTTGCGGCGAGGGCGTCGATACCGCTGGCGACCGACGGTTTGCCATAGGTCATCGCGAGTTCGACCGGAATATCTGCAGGGATGCGCGTTTGTAGTGACTTCGCCAACGCCTCGGAATACAGAAGTAGCGGCGATCCTTCTTCGGTCCAGATGGCTTGGTAGGCACGTGCCGATCGGGATGGGCGTATCACCAAGATGATGCAATTGAGGATGAACAACCACAGGAAACGTGGCAAGTCGACGACGCGGGGATCGGACAAGAACTGGCGCAGGTAGCGTCGAACCGCAGGCGTTGTCGGTTCATCCGGCGTGCCGAGGTTAACCAGCAGGACGCCTACGGAATCATTCGGTGCGGACTGTACTGGCGCAGTGTCGGCGGGATTGGGCATTACGTCGATCGGCATACCGTGGTGGCGCCAACAGTAAACCAATGGCCGATTGTTGGCCAGTTGGGAGGATATAATTGCCATTCCCAAAACGGTATCAATGACACCATGAACCAGTCCGCACCTATCGAACAGCCACAGGCCGAATTCTCACGACTGACACTGATCCGAGATGTGTTGGTATTTCAATTCAAACTGGTCATCGACGGATTTCGCGACGTGGTGTTGTTGCCGGCAGCGCTTATCGGCGGTTTGATCAGCTTGATTAAGACCAAGGATGGTGTGCCGGGCAGCGAATTCTATGAACTGATGGCGATCGGTAAGCGCAGCGAGCGTTGGATCAACTTGTTCGGCGGTCTGAAAAACGCGCCGCCGCACGTCGATCATTCGACGCAAATCGCCGATGTCGATATTGACGACATCGTCGCACGCGTCGAAACGTTCGTCGTCGACGAGTATCAGCGCGGCGGCGTCACCAAGAACGCCAAAGATCGAATAGACGCCGCGCTCGGTGGTCTCGGAAAACGCTATCGAGGTAACACCGAAGACGACCGTTAGTCTTGTGGTGCGGCCTCCATAATCGCCGTCACGCCCATACCTCCTGCGGTACACACCGAAATCAAACCGCGGCCAGAACCTTTTTCCGCCAACAGTTTCGCCATGGTTGCGACAATGCGTGCGCCGGTCGCGGCGAACGGGTGGCCGATCGCTAGACTGCCACCTTTAACATTGAGCTTGGATAGGTCGATCGGGCCCAGCGGCTGATTGCGACCGAGTTTGTCGCGGCAAAACGCCTCCGACTGCCAGGCTTTCAGTGTTGCGATTGTCTGCGCCGCAAACGCCTCATGAATTTCATAAAAGTCGAAATCTTGAAGTCGCAGTCCGGCATCACGCAGCATGTCCGAAACGGCATATGCCGGCGCCATCAGCAAGCCCTCTTTGTTGACGAAGTCGACCGCTGCGGCTTTGACGTAGGTTAGGTAGGCGGAAATCGGCACGTTTTTCAGCCGCGCCCATTCTTCCGAGGCCAACAATACCGCCGCCGCGCCGTCGGTGAGCGGCGTGCTGTTGCCCGCCGTCATGGTGCCTTCTGCGCTGCGATCAAAGACCGGCTTCAAGGTGCCCAACTTTTCGAACGTCGAGTCACGGCGAATGTTGTTGTCTTCCTCGCAATCCATAAATGGCACTACAAGATCTTCATACCAGCCCGAATCCCAGGCATTGGCCGCTTTGACGTGCGATGCCAGCGCCAGCTGGTCCTGATGATCGCGGGGCACGTCCCACTCTTTGGCAATGATCTCGGTACTCTCACCCATCGAGAGTCCGGTGCGGGGTTCGGTGACACCCGGAAATTCTGGTTTGAAATGCTTCGGGCGCAGGCGAAACCAAGGCGAGAGGCGCTGACCTAAGGAACGGGCGCGAAACACATCCAGCAAGATTTTGCGGTAACCGTCCGGATACACGATCGGGGCGTCGCTGACCGAATCTGTGCCGCCGGCAATGCCAGATTCGATTTGGCCGAGTGCGATTTTGTTGGCGATCATCGCGCAGGCTTCCAGGCTGGTGCCGCAAGCGCGCTGTATATCGACAGCCGGAGTTCGCGGTGACAGGCCGGAGTCGAGCACCGATTCACGGGCCAGATTCCAGTCACGCGAGTGCTTGATGACCGCGCCCAAAACGACGTCGCCGAGTGTTTGTCCACGCAGATCGTATTTATCAACCACAGCGCGCAACGCTGCGGACATCATGTCTTGGTTGTTGGTGTCTCGATAGACGGAGTGGGAGCGGCAGAAGGGAATCCGTGATCCACCGACGACCGCGACTCGAATAGATTTACCGTCATGCAGCATAATGGTCCTCGTTCGTGCTGAGCGTTTTCAATTGCGATTTTCGACAGCAACTTTACACCATTGGGGCCGGAAATCAGTGCATCTCGCCGAATTTGCGTTACATTGGCGCCATGAGCACGCAGTCGAAATGGCGGCGCGAACTGAGTGAGCTTTTTAAGATCGGTTGGCCGCTGATCATCAACAACTTGACCATCGCCGGTATCCACTTTGCGGATGCGGTGATGGCCGGGCGTCTTGGTGCGGAGGCGCTCGCGGCCGTGGCGGTCGGCGGCAGTATTTGGTTTTTCGGCTTTAGCTTCTGCCTCGGCATCATGATGGCGATCAGTCCGATCGCGGCGCGTCTAAATGGATCTGGGCAGCAGGGATTGATCGGCCGCTATACTCGCCAGGGCGTTTATTTTGGCGTTTTGATCGCCGCAGTATTGATGCTGGTTGCCTACAATTTCATCGAATCGATACTCACCTTTGTTGGTATCGACCCGGGCTTCCGCGAGCTGACCGCTGGCTATGTGCGCGCCATCTTTCTGGGCGCGCCGGCGATTTTTATTTTTCTCGCGCTGCGATTTACCACCGAAGGTATCGGCGTGACCCGGCCGATCATGTATGTGTCGGTCATGTCGCTGGCAGTAAATGTATTCTTAAATTGGGTGCTGATGTTCGGCAACCTCGGTGCGCCGGCGCTCGGCGCGGTGGGCTGCGGTTTGGCCAGTGCAATAACGATGTGGTCGATGATGCTGGTTCTTGGCGCTTACATGCTGTCGAGTCAGCGCTACAAACCCTTAGAGATTTTTTCGCGGGTCGCGCCGGTTCGTCCAGAGGTCGTTAAAGAAATATTGTTGCTGGGTTTGCCGATCGCGGTGATGATCATGGCCGAGGCCGGTTTGTTCAATGCCGTGTCGGTGTTGATGGGGACACGCGGCGCAACCATTTCAGCAGCACACCAGGTGGCGATAAACTTCGCGATGACCACGTTCATGATTCCACTCGCACTCAGCGGTGCGATTACGGTGCGAGTGAGTTATCAGCTTGGTGAGGGCCAACCGGAAAAGGCGCGCTATTCGGGTGGCTTTGGGATTCTCGTTTGCGGACTGTTCATGACGTTTTCCGCGATCATGATGCTGATCTTCCGTCATTGGGTGGTGCGCATCTACACCGACGATCCGGCAGTGACCAGCATTGCAGTGAGTCTGTTGTTGGTCGCCGCGATTTTCCAAATTGCCGACGGTGTGCAAATCGGTTCGGCGGGCGCACTGCGCGGTTACAAAGATACGCGCTTTCCGATGACGATCAACGTTATCTCGTACTGGGTGTTGGCATTCCCGTTAGCGTATATGGCGGCGGTCACTTACAAACTTGCGCCGGTGTACACCTGGGTGGCATTCATCGTCGGCCTGTCGGTCGCGGCGATTTTTTTGGGATGGCGCTTCTGGCAGATATCCAAGCCCAGTCGGTTGACCGTTTAACCGCCTTGACCGAAGTCGGGTCCGTCCGCCAGGAATTCGTCTTCCTCAGGCGTGTTTTGGCGACCGAGAAGTTTATTGCGGTGCGGGAATCGTCCGAATTGACGAATAATGTCGCGGTGGAGTTCGGCGAATTGTGCCATCGTTTCAAACGTCTCACGAAATGTGGGTGATACCGCTTCGGCGAGTTTGGTAAACAACTCAACGCCTTTGTCCTGCACCTTGATGGATTCAGCGTGCTGTAACGGCATGTAAAAGAAAGCGCGTTGGATCGGCGGTAATCCCTGGTCTTTCTTTTCCATGGCGCCTTCAACGCACAGTTTCAGTGCTTTGTTGTCCATTGAAAAGGCGTCGGCGGTGCCGCGGTGGATGTTGCGACGAAACTGATCGAGTAACAATATCAAGGCTAAGCGGCCTCGCGACTTATGTGCCCAGTGATCGAGTTTGCCTTCGCTGGCGCGCTCCACGTCGTCACCAAATTCCTTTTTGCACTCGTGGTCGAAAACGCCATCTGCACCAAACCAGATCTCCATTCGGCGATCGATTTGCGGCGCGCTAAGCTGCTGTTCTTTAAACCAAAACGCGATGACTGCATCAATTCGCAACTGATCTTCATCAGTGATGGTCGCACTCATACTTTCGCTTAGCAGCTTGACTGACATCGGACGCCCTTTCTCATCGATTTCTCTACTGTGCTTGCGAACCAGGTCACGATTTGGGCGATACGGGCCAATTGTGTCCTGGTTTCCCGGTAGACTTTAGCAGATGAGGCGATCTATCACGCGAATTGCACACGGTTTGGCCGCCACCTTGTTGCTGCTGGTCGCCGCCTGTGGGGATCCACCGCCGGCCCCGGAACAAGCGGTGCGGGAATGGGTAGAACGCGGCGAAGCCTTGGCGGAAGACAAAGATCGGCGCGCCTTGGTCGATATGATTGCCGAAGCCTATACCGATGGCCGCGGCAACACTCGCGACGATATTAGCGACATGTTTCGGGCGGTATTTATCGGCCAAAAAACGGTGAGCTTGATCGTCAGTATTGATGACATCGAGGTGTACGGCGACTCGGCCGCGCAGCTTAGCCTGACGGTTGGAATGGCAGGCTTATCGAATACCCGGTTCGGGATGAATGCGGATGCATACAAGTTCGAGATGGAGCTTGAGCAACGTGATGATGAGTGGTTGCTGTATTCGGCGCGATGGGCGCCAGTGGGGGGAGATTTACGATGACTAATGGTGTGGGTGTGATGCGCAATCCAAGTCGCCGGTTTCAGTGGTTGGTGATCGGCGTATCGAGTGTCCTGCTGCAGTCGTGCGCGTCCTTGGAGGGGCTGATTCAGACACCGTCGGTTAGCCTGAATAGTATTAAGGTGACCGATCTGGATTTTTCTGGGCAGACGTTCTCACTGGGATTCGACGTGTCGAATCCAAATCCGTTTTCGTTACCCATTACATCGATCAACTACAGCGTATCGCTCGATGGTGAACATTTCGCTGGCGGTAAGACCGATGCCGATCTGACTGTGCCGGCGCAGGGCGATACCGAATTCGCGATCAGCGTCGAACTGGACTTGATTCGAACCGCGCCGAAGCTGCTGTATCTGATCCGCGAATCACGCGATCGTGGAATCTCGTATCGCGTGAAAGGTGATCTCGGTGTCGATGTGCCGGTGGTGGATTCGGTACCGTTTGACGCCAACGGTATTGTGCAAGTCGATACCGGCGTGCTCGGCAACCTACGTACCGCGTTCGACTAACGCCGCTTCGCTTCGTGGCAGCGTCACCGTAATCTCAACTCCGTCGTTGACATTGTCGGCAGCGATTGCGCCGCCGTGTCCCTCGGCAATTAACCGCGACACGTACAAGCCAAGACCGAGGTGCTCGGCGTCGTCGCCCTGTCGGACCGATACCATCGAATCAAACAAGCGGCCACGCATCTTCTCCGGCAGTTCTGGACCGGGGTTATGAATCGCAAGCTTGGCCTGAGTGCTATCGTCTTGTACACGAACCGAGATCGTGTCGCCGTCGGCGCTGAAGTCGACGGCGTTGTTGACGATCTTGTCGAGCATCTGAATCAGCAATTCCGGTGAGCCGTGCGTGGTGACGTCGTTATCGTCGCCGAGAATCTCGAATTGGCGCAGTGGATAAATATCTCGATACGCGGCGGTTGCCGATGCGATGACCGCGGCGAGATCAAAGTTCGAAAACTCGGCGTTGCGCATCAGTTCTTCGACGCGACTGGCTTCGCTCATCGCGGTCAAGATGCGCCGCAGCCGGGCCGCGCCATCTTTGGCTCGGGCGGTGTACTCGGATGCGGCGTCAGAGAGCGGTTCGTGCTCGAGATTGTCGAGCGACGATGACACGATGGTTAACGGCGTGCGCAATTCATGTGACAGTTTCGAGGCGAGGGTTCGTAAGTACTCGTTGTATTCACCCAGCTGCCCGAGCACATGGCCAAAACTCCGCGACAAGTCACCGACTTCGTCGCCGTCGAGCGCACTCGGCAAGCTGCGACGCAGGTCTTCGGTATCGACGGCTTGTTCGGCAGCCTGACTGAGGCGTCGGATACGTCGTGATAACCAGGTGGCGTAGCCGAGCAAGGTGATCGCAACCAGCAGCGTTACACCCACGGTGGTGTACATCAGATTGGTGAGTCGCTCATTGGTCAGACTGAGTATCGCCTCGGTACCCTGTTGCACGATGACAGCGCCGATCACCTCGCTGTCCGCGATGACAGGCTGGGCGACAGCGACGATGGCGCGGCCGTCTTCGAAGTCCCGGAACCAGCCGGACGTTGCGTCACCGGTTAGTGCGCGGTTCACATACGGTTGTTGCTCTCGACCACTCGCATCCGGTGCGGCGCGCTCGCCATCCTCGCCGCTCTCAATCAAGGCCTCATAGGCAACACGCATCCATGCGGATGCGGCCCCTTTGGCGGCCGGGGTTTGCGCCAAGTCACCGGCGGTTGCGATTCGCCAGCCGTTTGCATCGGTCAGGGTGAGCCGCAAGCCCGGTTGGGCGAGGCCGGTGACGATTGTTTGCAGCTGCTTTGAAATGCTTGCCAGCCGGCCTGGATCCCCAGTGCCATAGCTCAAACTGTTAATCGGACGAATAAGCGGGTCCGAGGTGTTGCTAACGACCACACCGAGGTCTGACCCTAGACGACTGAGCGGCACGCGCGCCTCGATGCGGTACCCACCCGGATAGTCTCGCCAGTACGCGGGCATGCGAGTGTCCGGAGCGAAGCCGAATGAGTCTCGAACATAAGCCGCGACGATAGGCCCGGGCGCTTCTGCCCCGAACACAAATCGGTTGGTTTTGTCGGGTCCTACGCTGATCAGCGTTAAGCGATCCGAATAGTGGGAGCTATTCTCTAGCGCGATGGTGCCCGGCGCGGAATACACAATGCTGTCATCAGGGATATCCGCGTACAGATATAGCGATGCGCCGTGAATGCCTAATGCAAATCGAATCGGTCCATCGGTACCGCGCAGTTGGCGCAGGGAATCGGTGGTGAGCGCCCAGTCATCGAAGTAACCATCGATGGACGGTGCGGTCGCGAGTGAGTGCGCGTAGAGCTGCTCGTTGACCGCGTCGACAGGTTGCGGAAACAGGATCCGATATTGCGACAAAGAATCCGCAATTGCCGTCGCTGTTCCTGACAGCATCTGCTGTTGACTGGAACGCAGCGCCGATTCGGTTTCGGCAATGAATTGGCAACCTGCCCACGGCAACACCAGCGTTAGCAGGCTGACGATAAGCAGTTGCCGTTTCAGGTTCATGGATTTACGCGGTGTCTAGCCAGCGGTAGCCCATGCCATACACCGTCTCAATGCGGTCGAATTCCGAGTCAATCACCGCAAACTTTTTGCGAATCCGTTTGATGTGCGAGGTAATGGTGTTGTCATCGAGTACTGCCTGCGCCGCGTCCATAAGTTGTTGGCGGTTTTTGACATGACCGGGATAGCGAGCCATGGCATGCACCAACCAAAATTCTGTCAGCGTGAGGCCGACCGCCTGGCTTTGCCAGGAGATCGTCATGCGATCGGCGTCGATTTCCAAATCGCCGCGGACAATACGATTACTCGAACTTTGCGGTGCTTGCAGGGCGTCGAGCCGCCGAAACAATGCCGCCACGCGCGCCATCAGATGCGGCAGGCTGATGTCTTTGGTGAGGTAGTCATCAGCGCCTAAGCGAAGGCCCGAGACGGCATCGAATTCGCTGTCGCGGGCGGTCAGAAAGATGATCGGTAGATCGGCGGCGCGAGAGCGCAATTCACGGCATAGCTCAAAGCCACCCTCGACATCGTCGCGCAGATTAATGTCGATCACGACCAGGTCCGGCAACCGCGCATCGAAGGCCTGCAACGCTGGCTCGCGGGCATCGTAGGCATCCACGTCATAGCCTTCGCGGGCAAATGCGGCGGCGTAGTTTTCGCGAATGGCGGCTTCGTCTTCGACCAGGGCAATTCGTTTGGCCACGGTGTTCTCCTTAACTATCGGCCACAATTTGCCACATTCCGTCGGTGCATTGCCATGACGCGGTCCGCGCGGTGACCGATTGGGTTGTTGGAATAACCCTCAACCCAATAGGAGGCTCTCATGCGACCGCTGCAATTTTTTCTTACCACTATCTTCATCGCTGCGCTCACGGCGTCGACACCGGCCGTCGCTCAGAGTATCGATCCATCCAGCGCACAGACCGGTGCGCTGTTGATGAAGGGTGCCAATGGTTATCAGTCGGCCGCGCTGCTGAATACCGACGTCAACATTCGCATCAATGGCCTGGTCGCGCGCGTCTCGGTAATGCAGGAGTTCGAAAATACCGCCGACGAGTGGCTGGAGGGTGTGTACGTATTCCCGCTCCCCGAAGATGCGGCGGTCGACCAAATGCGTCTGTACATCGGAGATCGATTTATCGAAGGCGAAATTCGCGAGAAAGAGCAGGCGCGCAGGGAGTATGAGCAGGCAAAGGCGGAAGGCAAGAAAACCGGGCTGGTAGAGCAACAGCGCGCAAACCTATTCACCACCTCGGTCGCCAATATTGCACCCGGCGAGATCGTCATCGTTGAAATCGAGTATCTGGAAGACCTTCGCTATGACGCGGGTAACTTCAGTCTGCGTTTTCCGATGACGTTAACGCCGCGGTTTACGCCGGTTATTGCGGACCCGAGGGTCAAACCCGGCGCTGCTGCGATCGTCCAGCAGAGTGATCAGATACCGCTGGCAACCGACTCACCGGCACACAAAGTGTCATTGAGGGCGGCGGTCAATGCCGGTATGCCGTTGGAGATCGTTGCGAGTCGCTACCACGGCGTGAATGTGAGTGAGTCGGGTGGACAGTATCTGGTGTCTCTGGCCGGTGGGCGCGTGCCGATGGATCATGATTTTGAGTTGGTATGGCGGCCGGTACCGTCAGCCTTGGCCAGAGCGATGGTGTTCTCGGAAACAGTGAATGACCAACCGCACTTTTTGGTGATGGTGGTTCCGCCGGAGCCGACGATGTTAAGCGGCCCGACGATGCCGCGCGAAATGATTTTTATCATCGATACGTCGGGATCGATGCACGGCGAGTCGATCGCGCAGGCAAAAGACGCATTGCTCAACGCGATTGATGCGCTGCAACCGACCGATCGGTTCAACGTGATTGAGTTCAATTCCGCGAGCTATCCATTGTTTGCGGAGAGTCGCTCCGCCGACGCAGCCAACCTCAGCACAGCCCGTGCGTTCGTAATGCGGATGCGTGCCGATGGTGGCACCAACATGGCGCCGGCGCTGCAATTCGCGTTGAGCGGCACGCCGTTATCGGAATACCTGCGGCAGGTCGTGTTCATTACCGATGGCGCTGTCGGCAACGAAGATCAGTTGTTCCAGATGATCGAATCGCAATTGGACAGAGCGCGATTATTCACAGTCGGAATTGGCTCGGCACCGAATAGCTGGTTCATGCGGAAAGCGGCGGAGGCCGGGCGCGGCAGTTTTACGACGATCAGTGACCTCAACGAAGTCGGTGAAAAGATGGGTCGGTTGTTTAAAAAGCTCGAGGCGCCGCAGGTGACCGACATCGATGTGGTGTGGCCGTCCGGTGTGACCATCGACAGCTATCCTGAAACCGTGCCGGATCTGTATTTAGGCGAGCCGGTAACCATCAAAGCACGTGCTTCCGGTGCCGTGCGTCCTGGTGATCGATTGCGGGTCAGCGGCAATTCTGTCATGGGTGGATGGAGCGCCGATATTCCCTTGGCGGACGGCACCGAAAGCCCGGGCGTCGGCGCGCTATGGGCGCGTGCCCGCATCGGGCATCTGATGGATACACTGCGCCGGGGTGCTGATGCGACCGCGGTCCGTGCGTCGGTCGTTGAAACGGCGATCGCTCATCACTTGGTCAGTCGCTTCACGAGTCTGGTCGCAGTGGATAAGACCCCGGAGCGAAGTGCCGCGGAGGCATTGCGGGCCGAGCAGGTCGCGAACCTGGCGCCGCGTGGCCACACCGCATCGTTTCCCGCGACCGCAACCGCGTCACAACGTCATTTGATGGCCGGTATTCTTTTGTTGTTGAGCGCGTGGTTTTTCCACCGGGCGCGCAAACCCCGTTATGCGTCGGCCTAGGCGGCATCGAGTCGTTATGGCGGCTGTATTGTGCATGGGTTTTTGGCAGCTCGGGCAGGGTGCATACATTCCTGCTAAGGCGTGGGTGGCCCAGGAGCTGATGGAGCGGGCTTGGAATCGTGCGTCGGAGGGTACTTCGCAGCCTGCGCCCTGGCCGTGGGCGGATACCTGGCCGGTCGCCCGCCTCACGGTGGTTAACGATGATGTTTCACTGATCGTATTGTCCGGCGGTAGCGGTCGTACTTTGGCCTTTGGCCCTGGTCATCTGTCGGCCAGTGCGATGCCGGGGGAACTAGGCAATACCGTTATCGCGGGTCACCGCGATACCCACTTCGCATTTTTGCAGCGTCTCACTGTGGGCGATTCTCTGGTTCTTGAGACCCCGGCGGGTAAGCGACACTTATATAAGGTCATCGGGCTCGACGTGGTGGATGCACGTCGTGGCAATCTGCAGCTCGATACTCAGGCACCGATTCTCAGTTTGGTGACCTGCTACCCGTTTGAGGCCACCGATCCTGGCGGCCCGTTGCGTTACGTGGTGACAGCAAAGATGTTGTTCTGAGCGCGCGTAAGTATTCGTTTCGATATCCGCTCGCGGGTGATACCGTATGCCGTCGCCTCTCTGGGCTATACGAAGCCGCATGCAAGTAGATCAAAAACCCAAACTGACCGAAGGGCCAGTCGGGCGCCATCTTGTCGATATGACGATTCCGGTGCTGTTCGGAATCACCACCATGATGGGGCAGGCGCTCATCGACACCTGGTTCCTTGGCCGTGTCGGCGTGAGTGCGCTGGCGGCGTTCGGGTTTTGCTATCCGATCTTAATGATCGTGACCAGTGTTGCTATTGGTATGGGTGCGGGCACGTCATCGGTGGTCGCCCGCGCGATTGGGTCGGACGACACCGCGCGCGCGCGACGGTTGGCAACCGATAGTCTGTTGTTGTCGTTCTTAATTACCGCGCTGATTTCCTTCGTCGGGATCCTCACCATCGATCCGCTGTTTCGATTGCTGGGTGCGCCCGAGGAGCTGCTCGATCCGATCCGCGGGTTTATGACGATTTTGTATTCGGGCGTGCCGTTCGTGGTTGTTGGTTTGGTCGGTATGGCGAGTATGCGGGCGACCGGTGACACACGCTTGCCGAGTCGTTTGATGATCATCGGTTCGATTTTGAATGTCGTCCTCGACCCGATCTTCATTTTCGGCTTGGGTCCGATTCCCGCGCTGGGATTAAACGGCGCGGCGGTGGCCGGACTGATAGCGCGCGGCGTGGTGTTTGTCGGCGCGTTGTATTTGTTGCGCGGTCGTCTCAACCTGATCAGCTTTAATCGTCCGGACCCGGCTCAACTGCGTTCGTCGTGGCGCGATATTCTGCACGTCGGCATTCCTGCCGCAGGCACCAACGCGATTGTGCCGATTGCGACCGCGATTATTACGCGGTTGGTTGCTGACTATGGTCCGGACGCCGTCGCCGGATTCGGCGTCGCCAGTCGCATCGAGTCGATGGTGCTGGTGATGTTCTACGCGCTGTCCGCCATTATCGGGCCGTTCGTGGGTCAAAACCTGGCCGCCGGTCGCTACGATCGGATGCTGGAATCGCAACGTCTGTGCATGTGGTTTTGTATCGCTGCCGGTCTCGTCGTGGCGGCCGTGTTGGCGGTGTGTTCGTCATTCTTGCCGCAGCTATTTAACGACAGCGAAAGTGTGACTCGCGTGACAACGCTATTCTTGATTACAGCGCCGATTGGCTATGCGGGGTATGGCGTCGTGATGGTGGTGAACGCGTCGTTCAACGGTATGGGCAAACCCATGCCGGGAGTCGTGGTCAGCCTATTGCGCACGATTCTCTTATATGTGCCGCTCGCCCTGCTCGCGGAATACTGGTTCGGCATTCAAGGCATCTTCGCCGCCTATGCAACCGCGAATATCGTGGTTGGGTTTGTCGCTTATCACTGGATTTCTCGCTCGATTCGAAGTCGGTAACGCGTTTTACAGCCCTACTTATCCGCTCGTTTTGGGCGATCTTCGCCACTTCCCAACCGACTGGTGGCGCGACGTCACACCAAACTACGTATCTATCTCTAGGGGTTCGCGTTGACGGCTCGTGCAAAAGTCGACGCCGAACAACATGGATCCTGTTTTGAATGCGTTATTGAGCGGAGATGTCGATGAGATACCTAGTCGTAATACTGATAATTTTTTCTTCCAATCAGGGGTTCGCCAGCACCGACCTTGAGATGGCGCGTCAGTTCGGTGTAGATCCAAATGCAGCCTACAGCGGCACGCGCGTCATGTCGTCAGAGGAAGGGCAGGTGGAAATGTTTGTTCGGCAGAGCGGCGCAAAAATGCGCATGGATATGAATGCCGGCGGACAAGACGTTGCCATAATCGTTCGTCAAGATCTGGGTCTTTCTTATCTGCTTATGCCAAGCATGAACACCTATCGGTCTGTTAATACTCGAGACTATGAGACGACCGGTTCCGATTTGTTCTTCTCAGATATCAAGGAAGTCGGCCGCGAAACTGTCGATGGCGTGGATTGCCGCAAAATCAAAGCAAAGTTCAAAGACGCTGAAGGCACGAAGTCGCGTGGTCACTACTGGGTTAGTGATGATGGCGTTCTGATGAAAATCGACATGACTTATCGGAACAAAGGCAGAAAAGGTGAGCGATTGATATTGACGATGCGAGATGTGGTTGTGGGTTCGCAAGACGCAGAACATTTTGAAGTGCCTGCTGATTATCGAGAAATAAGTTTATCGATGTCGTCCGTAATTCCGTCTGGTACAGGGGATCAATCTGACGGCGGCGACGCGACAATGGGCGACAAAGTTAAGGATGTGGCCGAAGAGGAGGCAGAGAAAAAAGTGCTCGAAAAGGCTCGAGACAAAGTGAAGGATGGGCTTGATCGGATATTCGGCGACTAGCAGCGAGCTAGATGGTCGACGATCTACGCGACGACGCGAATGTTTCTTCGGTAGATCCAGTGCATGCCAATTCCTCGACTCGCCATGAACAAGGTGAAGGCCAGCCACAGCCCATGATTGCCGAGATCTTGCGACAAGTACCAAGTTGGCAGGAAAACCGCGAACGTTGATACCACCATAATGTTGCGCATCTCACGCGCACGTGTGGCGCCAACAAACACGCCGTCATAGAGGAACGACCACACCGACACCAGTGGTGATATCACCAGCCAGGGCAGGTATTCGATGGCGGCACGTCGAACGTCGTCGAGATCGGTGAGTATGCGAATCAGCAGCGGTCCGCCCAGGGCGTACAGCGCCACGAATCCAGTGGCAAAGATCACCGACCATTTAAGCGCCAGCTGGACGGAACGGCGCAGTGCATCCTGCCGACGTTCGCCGACCGCTTTACCGACCATCGCCTCGGCGGCATGCGCAAAACCGTCCAGAGCAAATGAGGTGAGCAGCTGGATATTCATCAACACTGCATTCGCAGCAAGGAATACACCGCCGAGACGAGCGCCTTGCGCCGTGACAAAGGCAAACGTAAACATCAGCGCCATGGTACGCACAAAGATGTTGCCATTAACGGTAAAGAAGGCGCCGTAAGCGCGCACGTTGACGATGCTCGCCAGCGGCCATGTTCCTGAGTAGCCGCGTAGTGTATGCAACGCAAATCCTAGGCCGACGGCGAGCCCGGTATATTCTGCGATGACCGACGCCAAGGCGACGCCATCGACTTTCATGCCGAGGCCCAGCACAAACACCAAATCAAGAATGATGTTGGTGATGTTGATCGTCAGAAATATAAACAGTGGGACGCGCGCGTTTTGCAGTCCGAGGAACCAGCCGATCAGGACGTAGTTGGCGAGCGTGCCGGGTGCGCTCCAGATGCGAATCGTAAAGTACTCGCGTGCAAACGCTTCTACATCCGGTTCCGCGCCGATCAGCTGCATGGCGAACGTCCCGATAGGACCTTGCAGTGTGATCAGCAGTGCGGCGATCAGCCAGGCAACGATCAGCGCCTGTCCCAGCGACGTTCTTAGTCCGTCATAGTCATCAGCGCCGTAGCGCTGGGCGGCGATACCGGTTGTGCCCATGCGTAGAAAGTTAACGCCGGTATACAACACGCCGAAGATGGTCGCGCCAATAGCGACGGCACCGAGGTACACGGGGCTTTCAAGGTGCCCGGTAACGCCAGTATCCACCATGCCCAGTAAGGGCACGGAGATATTGGAAAGAATCATTGGCGCAGCAATGCGCCAGACGTCGCGGTCGTTAGGGAGCGAGCTTACCTTAGCTGAAGGCATTGACGCCGGTGAGTTCTTTGCCGACGACAAGTTGATGAACCGTTTCGGTTCCTTCGTAGGTGATGACGCTCTCCAGGTTCAGCATGTGTCGAACCGGAACGTACTCCGCGCTGATGCCAGCGCCGCCGAGCAAATCTCGTGCGTCGCGTGCGATATCGATCGCCATTCGACAGTTGTTCCACTTCGCCATCGACACCTGCGTCGGTTGCAGATCACCACGGTCCTTGAGCCGACCGAGTTGCAGCGATAGAAGCTGCGCTGTGGTGATTCGACGCGACATGTCGGCGAGTCGAATTTGTACGGCTTGCGTATGCGATAGCGGACGATTGAACAGTATCCGTTCTTGCGAATAATTCAGTGCTTCGTCAAGACACGCCTGGGCAGCGCCGATCACGCCCCAGGCGATGCCGTAGCGTGCCTGCGTCAAACACGACAACGGCCCCTTTAGGCTGGATACGCCCGGCAGTACGTTTTCCGCCGGAACTCGCACGTTGTCAAAAAAGAGCGCCGCCGTTACCGAAGCTCGCAGCGAAAATTTGTTTTCGATCTCTTGTGCAGAGAACCCGGGCATATCTTTTTCGACGATGAATCCTTTTACGCCTTCCTCGGTCATGGCCCAGACGACGGCGGCGTCGGCAATCGAGCCATTCGTGATCCACATTTTCGAGCCGTTCAGGATCCAGTCGCTGCCGTCTTTCTTTGCATGGGTCTTCATGTTGCTCGGGTCAGAACCGCCCTGCGGTTCGGTCAGACCAAAGCAGCCGATCGCTTCGCCTTTGGCCATTGCCGGCAGCCAGCGTTGTTTTTGTTCTTCGGAGCCGTATGCATAGATCGGAAACATCACCAAAGACGACTGTACGGAAACAAAACTGCGCAAACCGCTGTCACAGCGTTCCAGCTCCTGGCAAATGAGCCCGTAACAAATGCTATTGAGCCCGGCGCAGTCGTAGCCCTCAATCGAGCTGCCAAACAGCCCGAGTTCGGCGACCTGAGGGATCAGCTCTTTCGGGAAATAGTGTTTTTCGAACGCATCGCGCATCAGCGGCAGCGCCTGATCATCGACAAAGCGAGCGACGGAGTCTTTGACCATCCTTTCTTCGTCGGTGAGTTCCGAGCGAACATCGAAGAGGTCCATTGAATCGAGAGCAATCTTGCTGGCGGCCACGGTTTTTCCTTACGGCACGATCATTGGGGGCGTGATTTTATACGACGGACGGCGTCCGGGTACATGTCTAAATCGGGATGCCGATGCGCCGGTAGAAATTCGATAGCGCCCACGCCGGGCCGATCATGACCAGCTGCAGGTCGGCCGCCAGTGTGCGCAAACGGGGGCGGCGAGGATGGCCCACCCATAATCCAAGGATGCCACCGACCAGGAAGGCTGTGGCGACCCGCACGGGTAGGTAGCCGGAATACGTCAACCATACCTGAAAGGCAGCGATCGCCAGCAAAAATGGCAGCATGCCGAGCGCTAGCGACACCGATATCACGAAGTAATAAACCGCGGTGGCCATCAGAAAAGCGCTGCCCCAGTTGAGAAATGGCGAGATATCGCGGAACGCTTCGGGTACCGGCAGAGCCCACAGCAGACCGACGGTGCCGATTACGACCAAGGGTACGGCCGCCCAGAACACAGCCGGCGATCGCAAATCCTGATGGATCCGCTCGTATCGGGCCAGCCAGTCATCGGATTCAGCCACGGTTCAGTCTCCGGTTTGGACATAAAACATTGTATAAGACTGGCCGTGGCAATGGGTTTTCGGCTCTTCAGGATTTGTTCAGGTGGCCAAGTCAAAACTAGCAGCCTGTTGAATAGATATTTGGAGTCTCAGTCAAATGCACGAAATTGCGATCAAGGCGCGCTGAGCCCCAAATATCTATGCAACAGGCTGCTACATGAGTTGATACTATTCGCGTTGGCGGCACCGCTGCCGCGCTTGGGAGGACATCATGATCAACCAGAAAAAAGTTGTTATTACGATTTCTGCAATGCTCGCACTGGCGGGTTGTAAGACCCTCGATCCGTTTACCGGCGAGGAGCAAATGAGCAAGACCGGCAAAGGCGCACTGATTGGTGCAGCCGTCGGCGCGGTTACCGGACTGGCGTCCGGTGATGACGCGGTCGATCGTCGCCAGCGTGCCATGATCGGCGCCGGTATCGGTGCACTAGCCGGTGGCGCGGTCGGTCACTACATGGATCGTCAGGAGGCGGAGTTGCGCGCTGAACTGGAAGGTACTGGTGTCAGCGTGACGCGAATTGGTGACAACATTACCTTGAATATGCCGGGTAACGTGACATTCGCAACCGACAGCTCGGATCTGAATCCGGCGTTCTTCGACGTATTGAAGTCGGTCGGTAAAGTGCTCAAAGAATACGAGCAGACCGTGGTCGAGGTTGCCGGTCATACCGACAGCACCGGTAGTGACGAATACAACCAGGCGCTGTCCGAGCGTCGCTCGTCGACGGTCAGTCAATATCTGAATTCACGCGGCATCAAGAACCAGCGGCTGATCAGCGTCGGTATGGGTGAGAATATGCCGGTCGCTGATAACGGTACCGAAACGGGCCGTCAGCTGAACCGTCGCGTTGAGATCACCATGGTGCCGCTGACCGGATAAGCCCCGTTAGCAAAGCCCCACCAAAAGCTTACGCAAAGCGAGACAGCGGGCAGTGGATTGAAGACACAGGGATCGTGCTTCGTCTACTGCCCGATGACGTAGAGGGCGATCGCCATCAGCGGATCATCGTCCGCCTCCGCAATCACCACACGTTGTTGATCGCTCACAATATCGATCTGGCCAAGCGCATACCGCTGGGGATTGGTGACCGCATTCGCTTTCGAGGAATCTATGAGTGGAACGACCTCGGTGGGCTCGTGCATTGGACGCACGATGACCCGCACGGGATCGAGCTAGGGGGTTGGATTCAGTTCCGCCGCGAAAACTATCGCTAAGCCAACCGATGGATCGTTACGCGGCGATTTTTGCGCGCAGCTTTTTAATCGCGTTGGCTTCTAACTGACGGATACGCTCAGCTGAAACACCGTACCTATCGGCCAGCTCGTGCAGCGTCATCTTGTTGTCCGTCATCCAGCGACTTTCCAGAATATCGCGGCTGCGATCATCTAGATCGTTCATCGCCAGTCCGAGGCGCGACGTCACATCGTTGTTCCAGTCGGTTTTTTCTACCAGTTCGGCCGGATCCGATTCCGGGCTTGGTAAATAAGCCGCCGGTGTAAACGCTTTTTCATCATCGGCGTCCGGCGCTGGGTCGAACATCGCGTCACGAGCGCTGAGACGTTTCTCCATCTCGGTCACTTCTTTCACGCTAACGCCAAGGTCTTCGGCGACGGCTTTGGTTTCGTCGTGGGACAGCCAGGCGAGGCTTTTCTTCGACTTACGCAAGTTAAAGAAGAGTTTGCGCTGCGCTTTGGTGGTTGCCACTTTGACGATGCGCCAGTTGCGCAGTACGAACTCGTGAATCTCGGCGCGAATCCAATGCACGGCAAACGACACCAGCCGTACGCCATAGTCGGGATCAAAACGTTTTACGGCTTTCATCAAGCCGACGTTACCTTCCTGGATCAGGTCGTTGAGAGGCAGTCCATAACCGGTGTAACCCTTGGCGATGTGCACGACAAATCGCAGGTGTGCCAGCACCAGCTCACGCGCAGCGTCGAGATCTTCGCTGGAGTGATAGCGGCGCGACAGCTCCTGTTCATCCTCACGGCTCAATACAGGGATTGAACCCACGGTGTGGATGTAGGTGTCGAGGCTCCCAACCGGTCCGGCCAGGGCAATATCGCGGGTGGTTACAGCTGTGGTCATGAAGGTCCTCCCTTTCACTTGGAAACCAATTTTAGCACTCGTCGGGTTAGAGTGCTAACAACTCCGGAAAGTTCCGCCTTCACAACAGGAAGCTCAGTGAAATCAGCAAGTTACCGATTTCCTGCGTCAAAAATTATGTTAAATAATGGTTAGCGGGGTTCAATTCGGCGCATATGGCGGGCTGCGGCGATCCAAGATCCGACCAAACCTAGCCCGATGCCGGTGGCGAGTACAATGCCGGTTTCCTGCGCCGACAGGTTCAGAATGGCAACGTTACTCTGATAGAGCCCGGCGAGGCGCGATACCGGTCCCTGTAGTAGGTACAGACCGTAGAACACCATGCCGACCGCCAACAGTCCCCCACCAAGACCGTACCAAAAGCCGGTCCACAGGAACGGTCGCCGCACGAAAGCGTTGCTGGCCCCGATAAGCTTGGTGACCTCGATTTCTTCGCGACGGTTTTGAATGTCGAGGCGGATCGTGTTGCCGATAATGACGATGATCGCCGCACCCAGTAACCCAGCGCCAATGACGATGGCTTGCCGCACGATATCGAGGATGGCATGAAAACGCTGCACCCATTCGGTATCGACTTGTACTGCATCGGCTTCGGGCAAATTGGCCAGCTCCTCCTGCAGCACCAACATGGACGCGCTGGTGTTTGCAGGGCTGGGCCGCACCACTAGAGTATGCGGCAGTGGGTTGTGGCTTAGCTGATCAAGCGCATCGCCAAATCCGGACTGTTCGCGGAATTCATTCAGCGCCTCGGTCTGCGTCACGACATCGACCGACTCGATATCTGCTCGTTGCGCGATCAACTGTGCCAAGGCGCGGGCATCGTCTTCGCTGGTGCCCGATTTGAGAAACACAGCAAAGTCCAGCGCATTGTCCCAGCCGCCGCTGATCGCCTGCGCGTTCTTAACAACCAGGGTCAATGCTGCCGGTATCGCAAGTGTGACGCCGATCACGAGGACGATCATCAAGCTCGCGAAGGGTTGTCGAAACAACCGCCCCAACGCGCCGATCGCCGTACTGATGTGGCGCGTAAACCAGCCGCCAAACAGGCTCGGTTTACGAACCGGTGCAACCGCGTCGGCATGCTTCGTTACTGCCATTGGTCGTCTATCCAACTTGGTTCCGGCTCAACCAACTGCCCTTCGGCCAAATCAATCCGGCGGCAACCCAACCGATCAATCAATGCGATGTCGTGGCTGGCAATTAAGAGCGTCACGCCGACTTCGTTGAAGCGTCGAAATATTCGCATCACTTCGATCGACAAATCGGGGTCGAGGTTCCCGGTCGGCTCGTCGGCGATGAGCAGTTTCGGGCGCGAGACAATCGCCCGAGCAATACCCACCCGCTGTTGTTCGCCAGCAGATAATGTTTCGGGATTTTGTTTTTCCTTGTGTAGCAAGCCCACCTGCTCAAGCGCTGGACGTACGCGCCGCCCCGCCTCGCGATAACTCATTCCCGCAATGATCAGTGGTAGCGCGACATTGTCGAATACCGGCCGGTCGTACAGCAGCTTGTGATCCTGAAACACCATTCCAATCTGTCGCCGATAAGCGGGAATCTTGCGTCGCTTAACCCGCCGCGTGTTCTGCCCGTCAACGATCACCTGACCGCTGGTCGGCCGCTCGATTAGCGCGATCAGTCTTAACAGCGTGCTTTTGCCGGCACCGGAATGTCCGGTGACGAATACCATTTCCCCTTTGTCAATCGTTAGCGACAAATTGGACAGTGCTTCCTGTCCGCCGGGAAATCGTTTGGTTACCGCATCCAGTTGAATCACGATTCACTACCTTGTAGTAGCGCATCAACAAACTCGCTCGCCGCAAAACTTTGCATGTCCTCGGCAGCCTCGCCGATACCGATAAAGCGAACCGGTACATTCAGTTGATGGGCGATCGCGAACAAAATGCCACCCTTAGCGCTGCCGTCGAGTTTGGTCACGGTAATTCCGGTGAGGCCCAATGCTTGATGAAATTTCTCGGCCTGTACCAGCGCATTCTGACCTTGCCCCGCGTCCAGTACCAGCATGATTTCATGCGGCGCCGCCTCATCCTGTCGTCCGATAACGCGTTTGATTTTTGTCAGCTCGTCCATCAAGCCTTGTTGGTTTTGCAAACGTCCGGCGGTGTCGGCCAACAGTACATCAATGCCGCGTGCTCGAGCGGCCTCCCAGGCATCAAAAATTACCGCCGCGGGATCGGCCCCCGATGCTTGTGCCACGACCGGAACGTCGTTGCGGTCTCCCCAGGCTTGCAGCTGCTCGACGGCCGCGGCGCGAAAGGTATCGCCAGCCGCGAGCATAACGGTGCGCCCCTCATCGAGAAGACGTCGAGCCAATTTGCCGATTGTGGTGGTCTTGCCCGCACCATTCACACCGACCATCAATATGACGAACGGCGTATCCGAGTTCGGAATATTCAGCGGTGTAGCCACCGGGTCGAGAATGTCGATGAGCGACGTGCGTAGTCCAGCACGCAACGCCCCTATGTCTTGTAGCTCTTTTCGTTTGAGCCGCCGTTGCAGTCCCTCGATGATCCGCTCGGTGGTATCAATGCCAACGTCAGCCATCACCAACAGCGTCTCGAGTTCCTCAAGTGCGTCGTCGTCGATCTTGCCGCCAGGGGCGAGATCGGCGAGGTCGGTGGTGAGCCAGCTATCGCCCTGGTTAAGACGTGCGCGCATGCGCTTAAAAAAGCCGGGGCGCGACGTTGACTCCGATTGATCCGCAGACATGCTTTTCCGTGTCACCTCTGACTGGCGAATCGCCTACACTTAGTCTTCCTTGAACACAGGGTCCTTTGCAGAAAGGCCGAGAGCAGGCGAATCGTGACTTCAAAATCCCGCGACGGGCGGCTTCGTATTGTAGCCGGAAACTGGCGCAGTCGCCTTTTGGAGATTGCCGACGTGCCGGGGCTGCGGCCGACCTCTGAGCGGATTCGGGAAACCTTGTTCAATTGGCTTGCGCCGAGAATTGACGGTGCGCGCTGCTTGGATTTGTTCGCCGGCACAGGGGCGCTGGGGCTCGAGGCCTTGTCGCGGGGTGCGAAGCACTGCGTTTTTGTTGAGAAATCGGAGCTCGCCGTACAGGTGCTTAGAGACAATGCGCGGTCACTCGAAGCGAAAGGTGCCGAAATCATTCACGGCGATGCGCGCAGCTATCTTCGCGACCTAACAGACGAGTGGTTCGACATCGTGTTTCTCGATCCACCATTTTCAACCGACCTGCAGGGTGACTTTTGTGAGCAGTTAGCGGTGCGACCCATTCTGAGCACCGACGCTAGGGTGTACATTGAAGAGAGTCGGGTGTCCGAAGACACCGTATTGCCGTCGGGTTGGGAGTACTTGAAGTCCAAAGCGGCTGGCAATGTGCGCTATTCTTTAGTGAAGGCAGGCTATCCGACCAAAGGAAGCGAATCATGACAGTGTCAGCAATGTACCCAGGAACCTTCGACCCGGTCACGCTGGGGCACGAAGATCTCGTTCGTCGGGCATCCACCCTGTTCGATCGAGTAGTAGTGGCGATTGCCGAAAACACCGGCAGCAAAGCGCCGATGTTTAGCGTCGACGAACGTGTTGCGATGGCGAAGAATGCGCTGGCTGAATTCGGCAATGTGGACGTGATGTCCTACGCGGGACTGACCGTCGACTTTGCTCAGGAGCATGGTCTGCGGGTGATTGTTCGCGGCTTACGCGCAGTTTCCGATTTCGAGTACGAGTTTCAGTTGGCAAACATGAATCGTCATCTTACCGACGAGGTGGAAACCGCTTTCCTCACACCCACTGAAAAATACGCTTACATTTCGTCATCGCTGGTCAAGGAGGTGGCGAGCTTGGGTGGCGAAGTCAGTGAGTTTGTGTCGCCCAAGGTCAAAGCGGCGTTGATGGAGCGATGCGGTCGCACTTAGGTTTGGCAGCCATTGCAATAGAACGTCGATCGTTGTCCGAGTACCGCAATTCGAATCCTGTCGCCGCACCGATCACAGCCTTCATCATCTCGTCCGTAAACGGATAGTTGTTGCTGAAAATATCCGGCTTCACCATCGCCACCATAAAAATCGCGCAGCGTCGTTCCGCCGGCGTCGATCGCATCACTCAGCACATCTTTAATACTCTGCGCGAGTAACTCATAACGTCCTTGCGAAACTCGGCCGGCCCGGCGTTTCGGGTGAATACCTGCACGGAATAACGCTTCGGACGCGTAGATATTGCCGACGCCAACGACGATGTTCGCGTTCATGATGAATTGCTTGATGGCGACGCGACGTCCTCGAGACAGCGTGTGTAGGTAGTCACCATCGAATACATCGCTGAGCGGCTCGGGCCCGAGATTCTTGATCAGCTTATGAGTGGCAACATTCTTGGTGAAATGCAGCGATCCGAAACGTCGCGGGTCGCGATATCGCAGCATTTCGCCAGAGCTGAGCTGGATGTCAAAGTGATCGTGCAGACCAGCGGGTGTACCGATCGGAATGACGTAAACGCTGCCCGACATCCCCAGGTGAATCATGGCGGTGCCGGTATCCGTGTTGATCAGTAGGTATTTCGCACGACGCTCGACGGATTCAATACGACGACCGGGCAAGGCGCGGTCGACGGCGCGGCTGACCGGCCAGCGCAACCGTCGTTCACGGATCGTGAAAGCCGTGATTGTTTGGTCGACAAGGTAGGGTCGGATGCCGCGTCGAGCGGTCTCAACTTCGGGTAGCTCAGGCATAACGCCATGCTACAAAAATAGCGGCATAAAAAAAGCCCGCGTTGGGCGGGCTTCTCTGAATTTCTAGTGAAACGCTGAAGGTTGCCTATTTGATTTTGGCTTCCTTATAGATCACGTGCTTGCGGATCGTCGGATCGTACTTCTTGGTTTCCATCTTTTCGGGATGCAGCTTCTTGTTCTTCGCTGTCGTATAGAAGTGTCCGGTTCCAGCGCTGGATACCAGGCGGATTTTCTCGCGGTTGGTTTTGGCCATGTCTGTATCTCCGCCTTAGATCTTTTGGCCCTGCTCGCGCAGGTCCGCTACGACTTTGTCGACGCCGTGTTTGTCGATGATGCGCATACCCTTGTGAGAGACGCGCAAACGAACCCAGCGGTTCTCGGATTCGAGCCAAAAACGCTTGGACTGCAGGTTCGGAAGGAACCGACGGCGCGTCTTGCGATGGGCGTGAGAAACATTATTTCCGCTCTGCGGGCGCTTCCCAGTGACCTGACATACCTTAGACATGACTGTAAGTCTCTGTTTTTACGTTTATTTTACAAATTATCACCCGCGACCCGCGGGCAAAGAGCGGAACTTTATACCAGCCTCATCTGAGCATTACAAGGGTCTGCAGCGCCTGATTCCAAAGGCCTTCACGGCCTAACAAGCGGGGGCGTCAGAGCAGGCCGCGAGCCACCAGAGATGTGGTTTGAGCTTGACCCACGATCAGGTGATCCAGCAAGCGAATATCCACTAAATCCAAGGCCGATTTGAGCCGTTGTGAGATATGCGCGTCGGCCTGACTGGGCTCGGCGCTGCCTGAAGGGTGGTTATGTGCAACGATGATCGCTGCGGCATTGGTGGCCAGCGCCTCTTTGACGACCTCACGCGGATAGACGCTGGAGCCGTCAATGGTGCCGCGAAACAATTCGTCGAATCGAATCACCCGATGCCGGTTGTCGAGGTACAGACAGCAAAACACCTCATAGTGGCGATCGGTGAGTCGCGCATGCAGAAACATCTCGGTATCCAGCGGACTACGAATCCGCGTACCGGCGGGAATAGCCGTGCAGAAATACCGCCGCGCAATCTCCGGGATCGTCGCGAGGACCGGTGTTGCCGGGGTCGGTATGTCGTCATTCGTCGCATCGAGGCAGGCATCGACCACCGCACGTAAGGTCCCAAAACGTTGTATCAGTCGTTGGGCAACGGCGATGGAAAGATGTGGCACCAGTTCGGCCAACAGTTCGGCGTCGTTCCATTTCTCGGGGTCATTATTCACCGGTTAATTTTGCGAGGCAGGTGCGACAGCGCAATGATCGAAACAGTCAAAGACCAGCGGTTTTGCTAGCGCCTTGGCGGTCCATCAGGATAAGCTCGCCAGATGAATATCGTTCTTGGCATCAGCGGCAGTGTGGCAGCCTATAAAACGCCCGAACTCGTGCGCCAGCTGAGAAAACGCGGCGCCGAGGTGCAAATCGTGATGACCGCTTCGGCCGAAGAATTCGTCACCGAGACGTCGTTGCAGGCGGTGTCAGGGCGTCCCATTCGGTCCAATCTTTGGGACAAAGAGGCCGAGGCGTCGATGAGCCACATCGAGTTGGCGCGTTGGGCCGATCGCGTGGTGATCGCACCGGCGACGGCGGAGATCATGGCGCGTCTCGCATCGGGTGCGGCGTCGGACTTACTCACGACCTTGTGTTTGGCGACTGAAGCGCCGATTGCGATCGCGCCAGCGATGAATCATGTGATGTGGTCGAACGCCGCGGTGCAAAGCAATCGCGACACATTGATCGAACGTGGCATTCGTGTGCTGGGTCCCGGCGAAGGCGATCAGGCCTGCGGCGAAACCGGTGCCGGTCGCATGCTTGAGCCCGAAGATATCGCCGTGCTGGTACTTGATGATGCCACCACAGCAAGTTTGCTCAGTGGCAAAACGGTCGTGGTAACCGCTGGTCCCACGCGCGAGCCGATCGATCCGGTTCGTTACATCTCCAATCGCAGCTCCGGAAAGATGGGTTATGCCATTGCTGCGGCCGCTGCTGAACAGGGCGCACGTGCGGTGCTGATCAGCGGCCCAACGACGTTGCCGGATCCCGCGGGCGTCGAGATGATCTACGTGCAAACCGGTGAAGAGATGCACCGCGCTGCGCAGTCATTGGTGAACGAGACCGACATTTTTATCGCCGCGGCAGCTGTGGCTGACTATCGCCCCGCCAAAGTTCCCGACCACAAAATTAAGAAGAGTCAGACAGACGGATTGCAAATCGATTTAGTGCCGTCGACCGACGTGCTGGCATCGGTTGCGGCGTTTGTTGACGGGCCATTCACGGTTGGTTTTGCCGCCGAGACTGAAAATCTTCGCCAATATGCGCTCGACAAGATGGAGCGCAAGGGTCTCGACATGATCATCGCTAACGAAGTGGGCGACGGGCGTGGCTTTGATCAGGATGACAATACGGTGCAAGTGTTTTGGAGCGGCGGTGAACAAGCGTTTGGTCCGACCGATAAGGTGCAGCTAGGGCGTGACCTGGTGGAGCTGGTTGCTGATCGATTCGATCAGAGCTGCGACGACAGCACGCAACCCGAGCTCAGCATTCTGCGTTTTCCGAAAGATACTGCTTAATTACATCAAGAGATTTTGCATGCGACAGATCCAATTAAAGATTCTCGACCCTCGAATTGGCGACAGCATAGACCTGCCGCACTACGCAACAGAGGGTTCTGCAGGTTTGGATATGCGCGCCTGTATTGATGAGGCGCTGATGGTGAGTCCTGGTGAGACGGTGCTGGTACCGACCGGGCTGGCGATTCATATTGGGGACCCATCGCTCGCCGCGGTGTTGTTACCGCGCTCCGGGCTCGGCCACAAACATGGACTGGTGCTCGGCAACCTCACTGGTCTCATTGATTCCGATTACCAGGGGCAAGTCTTCATATCCTGTTGGAACCGATCAGAAACCGGCTACGAAATTCAGCCGGCAGAGCGGATTGCACAAATGGTTTTCGTGCCGGTAGAGCAAGTCGGTTTTGAAGTTGTCGAGGAGTTCGACGATTCTGAGCGAGGCTCAGGTGGCTTCGGTCACTCAGGCGTTGCTTGAGCGGTGGTCAGCGGAATACCTTTCAAATCTCTGAAGCGGTGAATGTCGCCGTCAAAGCGCTCCATAATCTTGCGCTCTTCTTCCTGATACTTCTCCAGATTCTGGCGATGCCGATCGATGGTTTCCTCAGTGTCCTTGATTTCCTGTATCAAGGCCGGTTCGATCATCGGCGCGCTTGGGTCGGAGCTGTACGGACGAAAGCGTCCGGATTCCTGTCTCAACTGACCTAATCGACGATCCAGATTGCGTAAGTACAGCTCGGTCACGCGCGACTGAGCTTGAAATAACTCGATGCGTCGATCGCGATGCATCTCGATTTCTTCAACGTTCTGGTAGGTCGCTAACAGTGCTCGATCGGCACGCAGCTGCAACTCCTTCTGCATAGCCAACTCTTCGGCGCGTTTTTCGGCTTCGATTTCCTCAGCCGTCTTGCGACCGCGAATCTCGTCAACCGTGATGCCGCGGGAGTTTTTGACTTCCTTGCGATACTCGGCCGCATCCGCGGGAACCGCGTCGCCGTAGTGCACGTTGCCGTCTTCGTCTTCCCACTTGTACACCTTGCCCTGCTGAGCAAATGCTGACAGCGGCAGAAGGAGGCACACGCAGATTGGGAGCACTTTTGTTCGCATATCAAGACTATGCCATGTCAGGCAATCCCCGAAACGGGACTAGTTCGCGAATTTGCAGCTTAAAGGGCTGCTGATATTTAGTAAACGTTTTCCAGATGATAAGCAATAATCACTTATTTATCAGTAGGTTACGTGGACACGCCATACTTTCGGCGGTATTCAACAACGGATTCGAGGAAGGCCGCGTACTCGCTTGATTCTTCTAGAGTATCGACCAGGTCTTCAAGCCCGATAATACTTATGACAGGTATTTCGAGCGCTTGTTTCAATTCCTGAACGGCCGATAGCGACGTTTGTCCGCGCTCCTGCCGGTCGAGCGAAATGACCAGTCCGGCGACGTCCGCGCCGGCGCCAGAAATGACCTGGTAGGCGTCGCGAACCGCGGTTCCGGCGGTGATGACATCGTCAACAATCAGCACTTTGCCTTCCAACGGGGCGCCGACAATATTACCGCCCTCGCCGTGGTCTTTGGCTTCTTTGCGATTATAGGAAAACGGTACGTCGATGCCTTGATGTTCAGCCAGCGATGCGGCAGCCAATGCCGCTAAAGGAATGCCTTTGTAGGCGGGGCCGAAAATCATATCGAACTTGATATCGGCGGCGGCGATTGCCGCGGCGTAGTAGCGACCAACGCGAGCCGCCGCATAGCCGGTATTAAACAGTCCGGCATTAAAAAAGTACGGGCTTAGCCGACCGGACTTGAGCGTGAATTCGCCAAACTTCAGCACGCCCAGTTCTAAGGACAGATCGATAAACTCTTTTTTATAAGGTTGCATGTCAGCGGTGTGGCGGCTTCGGTATGATGGCCGACTTCGAATTTGTACAAAGTATGACACAGGCCACCGGGAGCGAACATTGTTTCGAGTCATCAGCCTCAACGCCAACGGAATACGTGCAGCCGCGCGCAAAGGTTTTTTTGATTGGCTCGAAGGACAGGATGCGGACGTCGTGTGCATCCAGGAAACCAAAGCGCAGGAGTGGCAACTCACCGACGACTGCTTTCGACCGGCGGGCTATCACTGCTACTACGAAGATGCAGAGAAGAAAGGCTACAGCGGAGTCGCCATATATACGCGTCACGAACCAAAAAAGGTGAATCGCGGCTACGGTGATGCCGAATTCGACGCTGAAGGGCGTTACGTCGAAGCCCAGCTCAACGGCATTAACGTTGTATCGTTGTACTTGCCGTCCGGTTCGTCGAGCGATGAGCGGCAGCAAGCCAAGTTTCGTTGCCTCGAAACCTTCACCGAACATCTGCATAAACTGCGTCGACGGCGCTCGCCAACTATTATCTGCGGCGATTGGAACATTGCGCATAAAGAGATCGATTTGCGCAACTGGAAAGCGAACCGCAAGAACTCCGGGTTCACGCCCGAAGAGCGTGCGTGGATGGATCTGGTGTTTGGCGAGTATCGTTGGGTAGATGCGTTTCGCGAAATTGAGCCCGGGCCGGACCATTACACCTGGTGGTCGCAGCGCGGTGGTGCACGTGACCGTAACGTGGGATGGCGCATCGATTACCAGGTGGTCCCAGAAAAACTTCGCGATAAAGTGCTGCGAGCGGAAATCTACAAGGATCAGCCCTTTTCCGACCACGCGCCGCTGATCATGGATTACGATTGGTCGTATGACTGAAGCGAAGACGTCAACAGTTGCGGTTAGCGAACAAGAGTCGTTCGGTTGGCATCATCTGCTGCAAAAGAACGTCCTCATTATATTGTTGCTGGGCTTCTCGTCCGGACTACCTTTTCCGCTGGTCTACTCGACATTATCGGCATGGCTATCCGAGGCGGGAATTGAGCTCAGTACGGTCAGTACTTTCGCATGGTTGGGTTTCGCCTATAGCCTGAAGGTGGCGTGGGCGCCGCTAGTTGACTCGTTAAGGCTGCCTGTTTTGACAGAGTGGCTTGGACGCCGCCGTGCTTGGATGCTGCTGGCTCAACTCTCCATCGGCGCAAGTCTGGTCGTCTTAGCAAATACCAATCCGGTCACAGACATCGGCGCATTTGCGCTGGTCGCAGCCGCCGTCGCGTTCTCATCGGCGACGCAAGATATCGTCGTGGACGCCTACCGAATCGAGTGCGCTGATGATCGGATGCAGGGGGTCCTTGCTGCCGCCTATCAGTATGGTTATCGGATTGCGATGTTGGTTGGTATGGCAGGGGCGTTGGCGCTAGCCGAGTTCGCTAGCTGGTCGCAAACCTACATGGCGATGGCCGGATGTATGGTCATTGGTGTTTGCGCGACGCTCTGGTGCAAAGAGCCGATAGTTCCAATTAAGGCGTCAATATATGCCGGCTTGTCAGCTGTCGAGAAAGTGGCACGATGGTTTCAATATGCAGTTGCCGAGCCGCTCCTCGACTTTTTCAAACGATTCGGTTGGTTTGCGCTGGTTGTTCTGAGCTTCATCGCTTTGTACCGCATCAGTGACTACGTTATGGGAATCCTCGCCAATCCGTTCTATTTGGAGATTGGCTATACCAAGTTGCAAGTGTCAGCCATCGCCAAAGTTTACGGTACATGGATAACATTATTAGGCGTCGCTGCAGGTGCTTGGGCAGTTCTGAAGTTAGGTGTTTCTCGTTGCTTGTTTTCTGCCACAGTGTTGATTGCGAGCACGAATCTATTTTTTGCGGTAATGGTGCTGGTTGGGCCAGAGCCATGGATGCTTGCGGTAACCATTACTGCAGATAACTTGGCGAACGGTTTCTCCGGCACCGTGTTGATCGCCTATATATCCAGTCTTACCAATCGCGAGTTCACAGCAACCCAATATGCGCTGATGAGTTCCATTATGTCGTTGCTCGGCAAGTTAGTGGCTGGATTCTCCGGCAACGTTCAAGAAGCCATTGGATGGCTCGGGTTCTTTTTGTTTGCAGCGGCTATTGGAATTCCGGCTATTGTTTTGTCGCTGATTGTCGCCAGACGTCACAAGTCATTGGTGGGCGAGCATTGAGTGCGGCAGAGCTTTCAGTAGGCGCATTGGCGGAGCTCGAAGATCCTGGTTGTCGCGAATTCAAGATCGGCGAAGGCGATTGGCCATTTCGGGGCTTTGTGGTGCGGCAAGGTGACAATGTGTACGCGTATCAGAACGTCTGCTCTCATGTAGGGCATCCGTTGAACTGGGCACCGGATTCGTTCCTGACCAAAGATCGTAGCGCCATTATCTGTTCGTCTCACGGCGCGATGTTCGAGATTGAAAGCGGATTGTGCGTGGCAGGACCGGGTTTGGGACGCTCACTGCGCAAGGTGGAGACGGAGGTTCGAAACGGCGAAATTTACGTGCGTGAGCCCGCCGGCACTTAACTATCGTTCTTCAGAAAAGCTAGCGGATCGTGGAATCCGGGCGGCATTTCATCAGGACCGCGGCCGACATAGTCATCCGGATCCATATCGACCGATCCCGACCAGTCTTCGGGGGCTGCGATTTCTACCAGTAGGAGTTTAGGCCAGGCTTCCAAGTCGTACTCATCAATGGTGCCATCGAAGTGTTGAATTTCGATCGTGCCATCCATTTCGTCGACTGCGACGACTTCAAACAGATTGCCGTTGGGTCGGCGAAACCACTTGCCTATTTCTGGGTAAGCGACCGCCACGCGACTGGTCCTGTCTTTTTGCGTTTCTCAGGATACTCCTCCTGTTACGAGGTAAGCGCAAATCGCGATTCGGTCTAAATTAGCTTGGTCCTTAATCGGCTTTATCGATGCGCCAGTCCCAAATGCGGTGGCCGTGCCGAAGACCGCGGCGCTCGAATTTCGTCGGTGGCCTATCTAAAGGGTTTTCGCCATCGTGGACTCGTCGCTCACTGATCAAAAAATGATCACTTTCGTCAAGGACTTCATCGATATGCTCAGCATAGTTCGCCCAGTCGGTCGCAATGTGCAGCGAACCCTTTGATTTCAGTTTTTGGGCGCAGAGCGACAAAAAGTCGGGCTGCACGATGCGTCGTTTGTGGTGACGTTTCTTCGGCCACGGATCTGGAAAATACAAATTAGTTCGCGCAACAGTTTCATCTGAAATCTGTGTGCTGAGCACTTCGATGGCGTCATCAATAATTAATCGGAGATTGGTTACGTTCGCTTTATGTGCGCCAATCATGCAGTGTCCAACCCCAGGTTCATGGACTTCGATGCCAAGAAAATTAACGTCGGGTTGCATGGCTGCCATTTCAACTAACGATTCGCCGTTACCAAAGCCAATCTCAATAACGAGGGGTGCGTCGCGACCGAACAGCTCGACCAGTTTCAGTGGCTGTTTCGATTCAATACCGAAGTCAGGCCAGCGCTCGTCGAGAGCGCGCTGTTGTGATGCGGTCTTGCGACCGGCACGACGCACGTAAGAGCGCACCGGGCGGTGCGGGTAATGGTCAGTCGTTTTTTCGTTCACGTCGGTTCAACAATCGTATAGCACCGGTCTTTTCCGGGTATCTGCCGCTGACCGATTCATAAAATGAGCGAATAATTTTCATGTCGGCGTCCATGTCCCCCGACAACATCATGCTCGGTCCAAAACCGAGCCGTCGATTCTTGTAATCGAAAAAACCGAAGACCACCGGTACGCCCGCTTCTTCAGCGATGCGATAGAACCCGGACTTCCACCCTTCGGTTTTGCTCCGCGTGGCTTCCGGTGCCAAACCAAATAAATACGTGTCATTTTGATTGAAGGCCGCGACCGCCTGTTGAACCGAGTTACCCGCCTTGCCACGATTCAACCGAACCGCACCCATGCCATTGAGCAAGGTGCTCATCGGAAACCAGAACATCGACTCTTTAACGAAAAATTTCACGTCGAGCCCAAACCGAACTCGGTAAACACAGAGCCAAAAACCATCCCAGTTAGACGTGTGCGGCGCGCCGATAATGACCGCCTTCTTTACCGACGGCACCGGGCCGACCGGTGTCCAGCCGCCCAACCAAAGGAGCAATCTTGCGACGTGGGGCCAAAACATGTCAGTGCGAGTCGTCGTCCTGTGCGGAGAACCGGTGACGCAATATAACCGGAAGTAGCCACAAAGTGACGATTAAACAGCCGCCTAGCGCAAACGCGGCTTGGGCACCAAACTGCGCGAGGCTTGGGCTTGCCGCCACCATAAAAGCGCCGAAGGCCGTCATGGAGGTCACAATCGTGACCACGATCGCCAGTCCGGTTTCGGCAAATATGGTCGCGAGCTGACCGCGATGGCGACGCCATGCGGCCAACAGGTGCACGCCGCCGTCCACACCGATACCGAGCACGATTGGAATAATGGCGGCCGTGACCACCGACGCAGCAACCCCCACCCAGGCCATCGCGCCGGCCAACCAGATGATAGAAAGGACCAGCGGTAATAACACCAGAAACGGCAACGAGCCGCTGCGTGTGCCGATCGCCAACACCAGCAATATCAGCCCGGCGGCCAGCGGCAACGCAAACCGAATATCGTCGTATAAGAGTTGGTCGATTCGGGCGTTCATGGCCGGCGCACCGCTTAATTGCCAGTGCTTCACATCGAGGCGGTTGAGCTGCTGTTCGATGTCCCATTTCACGCGTTGGTAGTTTGCGCGAATAAACGAATTCTCAACCGTATGCACCTGCACCAAATTTTCGATACCGGGAACGTCAACCAAACTGGCGATACTCGTAGGCCGATCCACGTCCGCCATAAATTCAAGCGCGTCCTCATCATGCTCGAATCGAATCAAAATCGGTGAGGGGCTGAGTCCATACTCTTCGGCAATGCGTGCCTGCAGAAACCGTGATTGCTGGTCGCCGCCTTCCAGTTTTCGAATATCACTGAGTATTTCTAGGTTGGTCGCCGACAGCGCCGCGGCGAGTGTCACTGCGATCATAATCAGAGAAATCGTACGGGTTCTCGCGTTAACCCATTTGGCGACGTGCTCAAGCGGTGAATCGAACAGAGCGTCGCCGGTCAGCCAGCGCTCAGGACACGTCAACAGCACCGCGGGCAGCAAGCCGACACAGGCAAAGTAAACACCAGCCGAAACCAGTGCACCGTTAAGACCAAAATCGGCGAAGCCTTGGAGCTTTGCGAATGCGAGCGCTGCAAAGGTGACGGTGGTGGTTACACTGGCGACACTAATCGGGCGTAGCAGACGCCGCCATGCAGCAATCACCGCAGAGTCTCGCGACAAACCCTCTTTCGACATCGAGTGCCGCGTCGCCTGGATCATATGAATACAGTGATCGATACCGATACCGATGAGCAGCGTCGGCACTGCGGCGGCCAGCAACGTCAACTCGGGGCGAAATAGTGAGTAGGCCGCCAAGCCCCAGGAAATACCGGCGCCGACTGGCAGCAGCATTGCCAGAGCAAGCCAGCCGATTCGGTAAACAAATGCGAACAACAACGTGACCAGTACCAGCGCGATAGCCAACGCAATCAACAGATCCTGGTTCAATCGTTCATGGGTTTCGACGATGAACGGCGGCGTGCCCGCCATGCCACAGGACGGCGCGTGCTTGTCCAGAATCGGCTGGACTTTGCGAACCACGACACCGGAATGACGATAGTCGGCCGGATCGCCGGTCAACGCGAAGGCGAATAACGAGGACTTGCCGGGTCGTGAGTAGGATCGAGTAAACGCACGAATCTCGTCAACTTGGGCGACCAACACAATGCCGGCATTGGTCAGCGGCGCGTCCGGGTCGCAGATGATCAGCAGTTCTTCAAGACCAATGGTGAGATCGGATAGCTCACGAAAAGTGAGTACCGCTTCATCGTCGGCGCCGAGCAGGCCGTATAGATCGCCATTGATGCGCAGGTTGTCGAGTTGTAAAGCCGCAAGAGCGGTCAATACAAATCCGATAACGAATACCGGCATGGAGGGCCAACGATGATTGCGAGACGCGTTGGTCATATCATCGTCATGCGGCGGAAGAGCTTATTGTTTCTCGGCCTTTTCGGCGAGATAGCGAATCGCGGCGGGCAGATCTTTTAGTACCGCGCGTAGCTGCGGTAAGAATTCCCGCAGGTCGTCTAACATCGCCTGCGGACCTATTTGCTCATTCATCCACTGCCGCAAAATCGGATGCGCGGTTTCCCAAAGATCCAGTTCCGGGTACAGCTGTCGGCCGAGGCCTTCAATGTTGAACAGTGTTTTGTGTAGCAAAATCATCTGCGGTTGGATTTCAACCTCGAAACGTTGCGCTACTCGGAACAGCCGCATGAGCACCTGCGCAAAAGAAATTTCGCTGAGCGGCTTGTTGAAAATCGGTTCACACACCGTGCGCACCGCGGTCTCCAGCTGATCGACCCGTACTGCTTCGGGAACCCAGCCCGCCTCCAGATGCAACCGCGCAATTTCGTGGTAATTACGATCAAAGAAAGCGAGGAATATCTTTGCTAAATATTGCTGGTCGCTCGGCGGCAGCGTGCCAATGATGCCGAAGTCCACCGCCGCGTACTTGGGTTTCGCCGGGTCTGAGGTGATGACAAAAATGTTCCCCGGGTGCATATCGGCGTGAAAAAAGTTGTGCCGAAATACTTGCGTAAAGAAGATCTCGACGCCGTTAGCGGCGAGCAGTTTGATGTCGGTGCCGGCGGCCTCGAGCGCGTCCATGTCATTGATTGGCGTGCCGAAGATGCGTTCTTGAACCAACACTTCCGGCCGACAGAAATCCCAGTAGATTTCCGGTACATACAACATGTCGGAGCCGGCAAAGTTGCGTTTGAGTTGCGCCGCGTTACCGGCTTCACGCATTAAATCCAGCTCATCGAGAATGGTGTGTTCATACTCATCCACCAATTCGATGGGACGAAGTCGTTTGCCGTGCTGCCAGTATTTTTCAGCCAGCTCGGCGATGAATCTCAATACTTCCAGGTCGCGCTCGATCAGTTGTTCAACGCCGGGCCGTAGGATCTTGACGATGACCTCGGCGCCGGAGTGCAGCTGCGCGGTATGCACTTGAGCGATAGAGGCGGCCGCAAACGGCTCCCGGTCGAAGCGCTCAAAAACGGTATCAACCGATTCTCCATACGCGGCGGCTAACATGTCGATGGCCTCATCGGCCGGGAATGGCGGCACTTTGTCTTGCAGTTTGACCAGTTCGTCCGCCACGTCGGGCGGCAGCAGATCGCGTCGTGTGGAAATCGCCTGACCGAATTTAACGAAAATAGGGCCTAGCTCTTCGAGTGCGAGCCGAACTCGTTCGCCTAACGGCGCCGACCGATTGCGGCTGCGCGGAAACAAGAAAAACAGGAAGCGTAGTGGCCGCAACAAATGAGTTTGCTTGATGAACTCATCCAGCCCGTATTTGACGAGTACGCGTTGAATGCCGATCAGGCGCCTGAGTGAACGACGTCGACTCATTCCGGGTTGGCCTTGGACGGCTGGGCTTTGGCGGCGAAACGCTCAACACGCGCGATCAATCGATCAATATCGTCACGCAGGCGGGCCACATCGCCGGTGAACGCCTCAAATTCAAAATACGTGGGCAGCTCGCGGCTTTCTTCCTGAAAGTAGTCGCGTAGATTCTCGCCCATGGTCGTGCGAGCGCCACGTGCCCAGGCCGACACACTAGCGGCGACGTTGGAAAGCTGATGTGCTGCCGCATCACCGACAAAGCGCGACAGCTCTTCTTCGGGGTCGGGTTTGATAAATTCCAACAGCTTTTGAAAGCGCTGTGCGGTCGCTGCATCACCCGAAAGCTCGACATCACCCTCGCGAATCGACTGAGCGCCACGACCTTGCATCATGCCGCCGAGGGCGATGATCGAACCGCAGACGATGACGTCCGGTTCGTCGGCGGTTTCGGTCGTTAGTTCGAGCTGACCCTCTTTGAATGCGAAATAGGTTGCCAAAGCGGTATCGCGTACGCGAATGGCAACCAGGCGACCTTCCAACTCACGCGCTAATTCGGCCGCCGGGGTCGACTCCGCGATATTACGGTTGAATACCGTATTGAGCGGTCGGAGCACGATGTCGAGCGGGCCGGTCATTCGAAGGGGTTACAGTCGATAGCCGGTGTGCATTGAGACAATGCCGCCCGCCATATTCTGAAACCGGCAGCGATCCAGGCCCGCGTCCTGCATCATGCCGACCAGAGTTTCTTGATCGGGATGCATACGGATCGACTCGGCCAGGTAGCGGTAGCTGTCCTCGTCATTAGCGACGACTTTGCCCAGCATCGGCAGCACGTTAAATGAGTACCAGTCGTAGGTCGATTTGAGTGCATCGTCGGGTTTGGAGAATTCCAAAATTACGACTTTGCCGCCGGGTTTGAGCACGCGTGCCATTTCTCGTAGTGCCGCGTCTTTGTCAGTCACGTTACGCAGGCCGAATGCGATCGAGATGCGGTCGAAGGTGTTATCGGCAAACGGCAATTGTTGTGCGTCTACCTGGGCGATGGAAAGATTGCCCGCCACGCCGGCATCCACGAGACGCCGTCGACCTTCTTCGAGCATCGCGGCATTGATATCGGCTAGCACCACCTGGCCGGTTTCACCCACTTTCTTACTGAACGCGAGTGCCAAGTCACCAGTGCCGCCGGCGAGATCGAGAACCACATGACCGCTGCGCACGCCCATGGCGTCGATAGCACGACGCTTCCACAGACGGTGCATTCCACCCGACATCAGGTCATTCATGATGTCGTAACGACTCGCGACCGAGTCAAAAACGCCTCTTACCCGATCGGCTTTCTCGTCGACCGGGACAGATTGATAGCCGAAATGTGTGGTTTCGGCGGAATTGTCGTTGCTGCCCATGGGACGAGACCCGGCTTAGTTAGATGGCGTACGAGAATAACCCGCGTCGCGGAGTCGATCTAGGTACCGCTGCCAATTCTCAGCCATCTTCGTGCCCAACTCATGCAGGTATTGCCACGAGTACAGCCCGGTATTGTGGCCATCGTCAAAAACCAGCCGAACTGCGTATTGGCCGATTGGCTCGATACCTTTAATTCCGACGTTTTCTTTGCCGACCTGCAGCGTCTCCTGGCCAGGTCCATGGCCTTTCACTTCGGCGCTGGGTGAGTGCACGCGAAGGTACTCGGCTGGGAACTGGAATTCCGCACCGTCTTCATAGCTCACCACCAAAATCTTGCTCTGGGTGCGCAGGCGAATTTCGCTGGGCGTCATGCCGATGCTCAGAGGATGTAACGGCTCAGATCTTCGTCGCGCGAAAGCTCGGCGAGGTGATCATCAACATAGCCGGCATTGATTTGCAGATGGGTGCCGGATTTGTCCGACGCCTCAAAAGAGATCGTCTCCAATAGCCGTTCCATCACCGTATGCAGTCGGCGCGCGCCGATGTTCTCGGTGTTTTCGTTAACCTGGTACGCCACTTCGGCGAGTCGACGCACGCCGCTCTCGGTGAACTCAATATCCACATCTTCGGTCGCGAGCAACGCTTCATACTGTGCCGTCAACGACGCATCCGGCTCGGTCAGAATACGCACGAAGTCTTCTGTCGTTAATGAGTTGAGTTCGACCCGAATCGGGAAACGGCCCTGCAGTTCGGGGATCAGGTCCGACGGTTTGGACACATGAAATGCGCCGGAGGCGATAAATAAGATGTGATCGGTGCGCACCATGCCGTACTTGGTGTTGACCGTGCTGCCTTCAACGATGGGTAGCAGATCGCGTTGTACACCTTCGCGGGATACATCCGCGCCTTGTGCTTCCGAACGTCGCGCAACTTTGTCGAGTTCGTCCAGAAACACGATGCCGTGTTGCTCCACCGCTTCTAGCGCCTGCGATTTAAGTTCTTCTTCGTCGATCATCTTGGCCGCTTCTTCATCGGTAAGATGTTTCAGAGCGTCCTTTACTTTGAGCTTGCGGGTCTTACGGCGTCCGCCGCCCATGTTTTGAAACATGCTTTGCAGTTGACTGGTCATGTCTTCCATGCCGGGTGGGGCCATGATCTCGACGCCGACCGGTACCGCTTGAATTTCAATCTCGATCTCGCGTTCATCGAGGTCGCCTTCGCGAAGTTTCTTGCGGAATTTCTGTCGTGTGTCATCGGATACCGACGAGTCTGCATCGGTGGTAAAGCCGACGCTGCTCGCCGGCGGCGGCAATAACACGTCGAGCACGCGTTCTTCGGCGGCATCTTCAGCGCGATGGCGCACCTTTGACATCGCATCTTCGCGAGTCATTTTCACCGCTACGTCCATTAAGTCGCGCACGATACTGTCAACCTCGCGACCGACATAACCGACTTCGGTGAACTTGGTTGCTTCAACTTTTATGAACGGTGCTTTAGCAAGGCGTGCCAGGCGACGCGAGATTTCCGTTTTGCCGACACCGGTTGGGCCGATCATTAAAATGTTCTTGGGCGTAATCTCGCCGCGCAGCGGTTCTTCGATTTGAACGCGACGCCAACGGTTTCTCAGTGCGATCGCAACCGCGCGTTTGGCCTCGTCCTGGCCAACGATGTGCTTATCCAGTTCCTGGACGATTTCGCGTGGGGTCATTTGGGACATATCAGTCAGTACTCAATTCTTCGATGATCAGGTTGTGATTGGTAAACACACAAATATCACCGGCAATGTTTAGGGCGCGCTCAACAATGTCGCGCGCTTCGAGATCGGTGTTTTGCAGCAGCGCCAGCGCCGCGGCCTGGGCGAACGGACCACCGGAGCCGATAGCCATCAGATCGTTCTCCGGTTCGATGACATCGCCGTTGCCGGAAATGATCAAAGAGCTCTCGGCATCAGCGACACAGAGGAGCGCCTCGAGTCGCCGCAGTCGGCGATCGCTGCGCCAGTCCTTAGCGAGTTCGATAGCGGCGCGGGTGAGGTTGCCGTATTGCTCGAGTTTGCTTTCAAAGAGTTCGAACAAGGTAAATGCATCAGCCGTGCCGCCGGCGAAACCGGCAATGACTTTGCCATCAGCGAGCGGTCGGACTTTGCGGGCATTGCCCTTCATTACCGTGTTGCCCATGCTCACCTGGCCGTCACCGGCGATAGCAACTTTGCCATTGCGGCGAACCGACACAATTGTCGTGCCATCAAACTGTTCCATTGGTTTTCCTCAGGGCTGAGCCCTAGTCTTTTTTTCGCGCCCGCGGGTGGGTTTTGTCGTATATCTGGGCGAGATGCTGGAAGTCAAGGTGCGTGTACACCTGCGTGGTGGAGATATTCGCGTGACCCAGCAACTCCTGTACGCCACGGAGGTCATGGCTGGATTCCAGCAAGTGGGTAGCGAAGGAATGACGAAATAGATGTGGGTACACATTGGTGTCGATACCCTGCCGTTTTGCCCAGTAGGTGACCCGTGCCTGCACCGAGCGCGGTGCCAGGCGTGAGCCACGACTGGAAACAAATAAGGCCGGTTCATCCGCCGGCGCAAATTCCGGTCGCGATTTTCTCCAGCGTTTCAGGGCGTCCAGCGCGGCGCGACCGACCGGTACGATACGATCCTTATTGCCTTTGCCGGTGACACGCACAGTGGCATCCTGTTGATCGACATCATCGCAATTCAGATCGATGAGTTCCGCTAAGCGCAGACCACTCGAGTACAACAGTTCCAGAATGGCGCGATCACGATCGACGATCGCGCCGTCGCCCGGGATCTCCAACAGACGTGCCATCCGGTCAGCATCCAAGTTTCCCGGCAGGCGCTTCGGCGATTTTGGCGCCGGAATCGAATCCACTGGATTTACGCTGACCTGTTTTTCGCGCAACAAATAGCGATAAAACGTTCGTGCAGCGGATAAGCGTCGCTGAATACTTTTTGCAGCGAGTCCGCGTCGATAACAGGTCGCCGAGAACGACCGCATTTGATGACTATCGACGTCACCCCAGTTATCGATATCAACTTCGTCGCAATACTTAGCGAGCGCGTCGAGGTCGCGACGATAGTGTTTGCAGGTGAGGGGTGAGAGGCGTCGCTCGACTTCTAGGTGGCGGATGAACGAGTCAATCCACGCTGTCGCCGCCGGCTGCAAGACCCCGACCCGTTAATGACGAAGCAGCGCGCCAGACACCAAGTCACCGACGCGGGCGAGAAAATCGATGCTCATGCCGGGGTGGAATCGGTCGGCGTCGACGCTGCCGATTGCCATGAAACCGAGTTCCGCATCGCGACCGAGCGGCACCAGCGCCACCGAGCCAATCTCTTCGCTGTCACCGTGGAACAAAAATTCGCGTTGCGAATCGCGAACCTGACCACAACGTGGTCCTTTGCCATTTAAGAACGTTGAAAATGGTTTCAATTCGTCATCACTGCGATCGATCACGCGGAAGAATCGGCCAGCCTTAATGTCGCCAAACCGTTCCGGATCACCGAATAACACCAGGATCGACTGGTCGGCGCCAAAGCCGGTGCGCATCGCGGCTTCCACCGCGCTGATGGTTTCGTGCAGCGTTTCGGTGCCGAACAGTTGCAACGTGAGTTCGTGAATCTTGGCGACCAGAACATCGTTGTCGCGCGCGACCTCGATGAGGTCTTTAAGTTGGCGTTCGAGCTTGATTTCTTTTTGGCGCAGCATCGACACTTGTCGCTCGACCAAAGAGACCGCGTCGCCGGAGCTATGAGGAATCTGCAGCGTTCGCAGCAGACTGCTGTTGCGTTCAAAAAAGTCTGGATTGGCTTCGAGATATTCGCGAACGGTGTCTTCAGATAGTTCGTCTTCGACAAACTCCGGTTTGCGTTGAGTGCTCATAAATCGATATTTCCCTCTGCGACCAAGCAAGCGTCGCCGATCAAAGTCACCGAATCGGCGTCGCCGCGCCACTTTACCATGAGTTGCCCGCCGGGCACCCGCACCGTTACCGCGTCATCGACCAGCCCCAGGCGATGTGCGGCAACCATCGCTGCACAGGCGCCGGTGCCGCAGGCCAGCGTTTCACCGGTACCTCGCTCGTGCACGCGCAAATCAACCGTGTGGCGAGACTGAATTGCTAGAAAACCAACGTTGGTACGTTGAGGAAAACGCTCGTGATGTTCGAGCAATGGGCCAAGCTGCGCCACGTCGGCACGATGCACGTCATCGACCTGCACCACGCAATGCGGATTGCCCATCGATACTGCCGCGATTTCAAGCGTTTGTTCGCCGGCTTCGAGTGGATAGGTGGTGGCCATCGAATCGGCAACAAACGGAATATCGTCGGGTTCGAAAACTGGCGGGCCCATGTCGACCGCGACCTGTCCCTCGTCGACGATCTCGGTACGGATGACGCCGGCTGGGCTCTGCAGGACGAACTGCGTTGATTGTGGATCCTCCGCCGCGAGCAGAATTGCAATACAGCGAATACCATTGCCGCATTGCTCGACTTCCGAGCCATCGGCGTTGAAAACTCGATAACTCGCCGTTGCCGCTGAATCGGTCGCCGCCATCAGCCACATCAGTTGGTCAAAGCCGGGTCCGGTCGACTCATCGGCTAACTGCGTGAGAACCGCCGTGCTGGGAGGTTCGGCGGTGCTTTCGCGAGCATCGACAACGACGATTCGATTGCCGGCGCCTTGCATTTTGAAATACGGAAGTGACACGGAGCTCAATGGACTTTTGAGATGGGCGGCTGTAGTTTACCTAATCCATTGCGGGTGCATATAACCGTGCCCAAAACAGCGCGCTAAGGTCGCGCCGAAGGTCAAAAACATGCGTCATATCATGGTGTTAAATGCGAAGGGCGGCTGCGGCAAGAGCACGCTGGCCACCAATATTGCGGCGTATTTCGCGAGCATCGGGCAGAATGTCGCGCTCGCTGATTACGACCCGCAACGGTCCAGTCTGGATTGGTTGGCACGCCGTCCCGAAAATCGTCCCGAGATCGTCGGATTGGCAGCCTATGACGAGGGCCTCAGGCACGTGCCGCGCAGCGCCGATATCGTTGTGAGTGACGCACCGGCTCGCTCGCATGGCGCCGAGCTCACCAATCTGGTGAAGCACGCCGAAACGATCGTGGTGCCGGTGTTACCGTCGACCATCGATATGCAGGCGACCAGCAATTTTCTTGCCGAGTTGCAGAAAGTGGGTCGCGTTGAGCGTAAAGAGGTCAAGATCGGCGCGTTAGCGAATCGCGTTCGGGACAATACGCTGATATTCGATGATCTTGATGAGTATCTGACCAAGGCCAAAGTGCCGTACATCGCCGCGTTACGCGAAGCACAAAACTATGTGCGGGCTTACACACGTGGATTGGGCATCTTCGAGTTGCCGGAATACCTGGCGTGGCCGGATTGGGATGAGTGGGAACCGCTGACCAGTTGGCTACGCAGCAAACGCTCCCAACCCTAGGGCTTCTCTGAAAAAGCCTCAGGCGGCGCGATACCGCGTCAAACCCGGCCTCGAAATGCTCAGGTACTTAACGTGTACATTCCGCTTTCTCGGCCGACTTTTCCTTGTCTCGCATTGCCTGAAGCATTTTCAGCTTGCTAGCAGAAATTTAGCTACTAATCTAAACCCGCGAGTTAGTGGCGGGGCGGTTCGTCGCCGGTGACGTCGGCCAGTTCATCCGTGAGTTCGACGTCGTCATCAGCGGCCAAATGGGGAATCGCCGGCAATGGCTCATCGGTCACCATACCCAAGCCTTCGCGATACGCATCGGCCGCCGCATCGCCTTCGCCCAACTGGCTCAGCAGTCGTCCGTAGACGCGGTAGGCTTCCGGTGAGGGACGAATCGCGATGACGGTCTCCAAATAACTGCGTGCTTTGCCCCACAGCTCGTTGCGCAAACACAGACGAGCGGCAGCGAGCAGTAAATCGGGATCATCGCCATGTTGGCTCAGCCAATCTTCAGCACGTTTGAGTTGTTTGGTGGTGTCGGTGCTTTCCACTAAACCAAACAGGCGCACCAAAGGTGGTCGCCAGTCATTCTTTAGAGCCGCGATCAGTTCTTTCTCGGCTTTGTCGTGCAAGTTGACGCGCATCAGCGCACGGTAATACGCCTGCAGCAGTTCGATATGCCCGCGCAGCGGTTTGGGCACGGCTTTCCATTCGCGCGCCACGCTGTCGCCGTCGCCGGCCAGGTTGAGTTGTTCTTGGTGGACGCGCACCGTCCACTCGTCGATGGTTTCCTGCTTTAAGCGGCCGTGTTTCTCTAGGCGAGGAACAATGTCGCCAAGTGCGCGCCAATCGTTTAGTCGGTAATACAACCGGCCCATCAACGCCAGCGCATAACTATGGTCTTTGGAATTTTCTTCCAGTCGTCGCAACGTGGCTAAGGCTTGCTCGTATTGTTCGCGGTCGATCTGCAGTTCGGCCTGCGTCAACAGTACTGCGTTAGAGGCCTCCGGCGTTTGCTCATAGGCGAGCTTTAGCCATTCGTCGCGGCGATCATCTTCGCCTTGTAAATGAGCGGCGCGAGCTGCTTGCAAGTAGTTGAATAACGGCGCGTCACTGGTGCTGGCTGCGCGCGCTAACAGTTTTTCGCCACGCGCAAAGTTGCCTTCGGCAATTTCTATCATGCCGTTGGTGAGTTTTTGTCCGGCGCGTCCGGCGCGATAGCGACCGGCAGCTTCGCCGAGGCGGCGTGGTGCTTTCCACAAAAACCATAGAAACCAAATGAGTGCGACGATGACGCCGATAACGCCCACCAATACCGGCACCGTCATACGAAACGCGTTGCCGCGAAACTCGATATACACCAGCCCAGGGTCGCCCATCAAAAAGTTTGCGGCGATCGTGGTAATCACCAAAATAACGACGAAAAGCGCGGCGAACTTCATTCGGCGGCTTCAGCTAATGCGTTGAATTGGCGGAGTGCACGAAGTGAGCCGGAAATATCCGGCGGCGCGACAATGAAATCGCGCTGTTGCAGCTCACGAATCGATTGTTGCGCGGTTTGCACTTGTTCGCTTGAGCCATCGAAGTAGGTGCTAAGCCAACTCGAGGCATCGGTGAGGCTTTGTTCGTAAATTGTCTGCTCGTTACGCAATAACGCCAGGCGTGCGGTCTCGAGCTGCAAGGCGAGATTGGTGCGCAAGAAATACTCGGCCTCAGGAGCGATCAGTGGAATGCTGTTCTCGGCAACTTCGCGATGCTGAATCAGACCAGACATCGCGCCTTTGACCGAGCTCCAGGCACGATCAACGCCGCTTTCTTCTTCAGCTTCGACCTCGATTTCAACTTCTTCTGCTGCCGCCATCTCGGCAACCACGTCGCGAAGCGGCAGCGCGTCAACGACGCCAGCAAGACTCGCGAGTGACAACGTCATGCCTTCGATGTCCGGTTTATCCATCGCGTCGATCGCAGCGAGTTCGTCGGAGATGGCGGCACGCACGCCGGTGAGTGCCGGATTGCCGAGCTGGGCGATGCGTCCGTCGGCCATTTCTAGCGCGGCGGCAGCAACACTTGGATTATTTGCGAGTTGCAGCTGCGCATTGGCAAGTTGCAGGTAGTACTCGGCTTCACCGAGCAGCCAGCGGTCACGCGCGCCGACGGAAATGCCTTGTAACGTCGTTAACGATGCTTCAATGCCGCCGATGCGTGACGGCAAGGCTTCCAGTTGCCGAACCTGTTCGGCGATAGAGCGGCGTAACTGCTCGATGTCATTGGCATTCGAACCGTCAGCGCTACGCAGTGTTTCCACTTCGCTTTGCAATGCTGCCAGAGCCTCTGCGCTGGTTTGAATCTTGGTTTCCAAACGCGCCAGTGAAGAATCCAGCTCTGCCGAAGAATTACTGTCGCTGCTCGCGGTCCGCCAGTTCTGCCATTGCTGGTAACCGACCAGCACAAACGCCATAACCGCCAACAGCATCGCTAGCCAGGCGATTCCCGCACCGCTTTTCTTCGGGGCTTCGGGTTCGGTTGAAACGATGTCTTCTTCGCTCATGTTGCTCATGCTCAGTTGCGGATTGATGCTAAAGCCGAAACAAGATCGTCAGGGTGCGGTGACGTTGCGCGTACAACCGGCATGTCTGGGAACCGTTCCGAGGCCGCTATTATCACACGTTCAGCGTGCGTAACCAGAGGGGTTGTTGCCAGCTTTTGTTGTGCGTCATCGGGAATCAAATCGATCAGATTCGTCAACGTTTCGACGCTGAGCGCGATTACCGCGTCTATGTCGTCGGCCGACCACAGATTCGCCATTTTCGTTAGCATTTCCGTCGAAAGTTTCGGTTTTTGCCGTGTGTAGACAGCCAGATAATCGACAATGGCGCCGCGTTCGCGAAGCGTATCGCCTAGTAACTCGCGGCCCGTTTGGCCGCGAACTATACGCACGGTCTGGCCATCAACGTTGGCAAACGCAGGGGTGGCCAATAAATGCTCGCTATCAAAGCCGCTTTCGCTCACGATGTCGACATCGTACCCGGCCGCCCGAATCGCGTTAGCGGTAGACGGCCCGACCGCCGCTATGCGTGCGCCGCTCGTGTACCCAATACCCAGCCGTACGGCATTCGAACTGATAAAGACCGTAATATCCGGAGAACCTAACAGCGCCGCATCAGCGACAACATCGTTGTCGTCGCGAGGAACAATTTCGATCGTCGGTAGTGAATAGGGTCGACCACCTGCAGCTTGAATCGCATCCAGCAAAGGACCGGCCTGATGTTCCGGCCGCGTGACCAGAACGCCGCCGCCAACAAGTACCGGTTCAACCATTGCTCGCGGTGCTTTCCGCCAAGATTTCCTCGGCGCCCTGATCAAGCAATCGGCGCGCGATTTCCGTCGCAATCTTCTCGGCGTCTTCGGACGGTCCGCCGTGCGTCTCCTTAAGGTGCTGCGAGCCATCCGCCGTCGCTACCAAGGCACTGAGCGTCAATACGCTGGCGAGTGACACGCCGTGCACCGCCACCGGCGCATGGCAGTCCGCGCCAAGTGCGCGCGCCACGGTTCGTTCAGCCAGTGTTGTGCGTAACGTGGTGGCGTCGTTGAGCTTGGCCAACAGGGCGCGCAGATCGACGTTGTCGGTGAGACATTCAATCCCGATCACGCCTTGTGCCACGGCGGGCAACATATCATCGGGCACAAATTGCTCGGCGATTAAGTGCTCACGACCCAGTCGCTCCAGTCCCGCTGCGGCCAATACAATGGCGTCAAACTCACCGCGCTCCAGTTTCTCAATCCGCGTATTGACGTTGCCGCGCAGCGGTTCGATGCGAATGTCGGGCCGCAGAATTTTCAGTTGCGCGGCTCGACGAAGACTGGAGGTGCCGACGATAGCGCCGTCCGGCAGTTCATTGAGCTTGCGTCCCACCATGGCGTCGGCCGCATTGCCACGTGGTAGCACGGCAGCAATACAAAAACCGTCTGGCATTTCGACCGGCACATCTTTCATTGAGTGAACCGCGATGTCGGCATCCCCGTTTTGCATCGCGACTTCAAGTTCTTTGATAAAGAGGCCCTTGCCGCCGATCTTTTGCAGGCTGCGATCGAGGACTTCGTCGCCGCGTGTCGATAACGGCACCGGTTCGACCGAGTCGACGTCGTCGAGTTCGTTGAGAAGCTCGGCGACGTGCTGCGCCTGCCACATGGCGAGTTCGCTTTTGCGCGTTGCGATGCGAATTTTCACTTTAGGCCTCCTTAAGACGCCGTTTGACGTCGGCCACGTGACGACGGCTGACGACCAGGTCAACCGGTTCGCGAGTTGATTCTCGCAGTTCGACACGCACGGCACCATCATCGCCTTTTTGCAATCGATCGATCTGATCCACGGCAACCAAAGCGCCGCGATGAATGCGAACCAATTGTTTGGCGAACACCGCTTCGAGCGACTTCAATGATTCATCGATCAAGCTGTTGCCGCCGGCATGATGGACGGTGACGTACTTTTGATCGGCGACAAAGCACCACACGTCGTCGATTGCGATTAGCTGCAGCTCGCCCTTAACGCGTGTGCAGACGTGCTGTCGTCGGGTGTTCAGCGTGCTATCGCCACTGAGTTCTTCAAGCGCTGGCGCTGATAAGCGGGCGGCTTGCCGCAGCGCATTCTGTAGGCGCTCGCGACGAACCGGTTTCAATACGTAGCCTATCGCCTGCGCTTCGAACGCTTCGATCGCGTACTCGTCATAGGCAGTGGTAAACACCACTGCAGGAGGCATGTCCATGCTGTTCAAGTGATGCGCGGTTTCAATGCCATCGACGCCCGGCATTCGAATGTCCAACAGAACAACATCGGGCTGATGCTGATCAGCCAGTGCGATGGCCTGTTCGCCGTTGCCGGCCTCGCCCACGACGTCATGTTCGCCGAAGTCCCCGACCAGCTGGCGCAGCCGATCGCGTGCCGGTTGTTCGTCATCGACAATCAGAATTCTCACGACTGCCGCTCCTCGTGCGGGAATCGCAAGCTCACCGTGAACTGGTTGTTGCTATCGTCGACGTCGACCGTCGCGCCCGCCTCGTATGCAAGCTCAAATCGCTGGCGGATATTTGCCATCGCCATGTTGTTGCCGTCTTTTGAGCGCGCTTTGCCCGCTGCGACCGGATTGGTGATCGTTATCGCCAGATGGTCATCATCACGACTGCCGGTCACCACCACTTCACCACCGTCCGGCAATAACTCGATGCCGTGATAGATCGCGTTTTCCAGCAAGGGCTGAATAACCAGACTCGGGATCAGTGCGCGCATTGGCAGATCATCGACTTTCCAGCGGACGCTGAGCCGATCGCCGAGACGAAGTTTTTCGATACGTTGGTAGATCGCTGCAACCTCAAGCTCTTCTTTGAGCGTGGTGCGATTGCCCGAGCCGCCGAGATTTGCGCGCAGCAAGTCGGACAAGTCTTCGACCGCTTCTTCGGCCTGTTGCGGATCGGTACGCGTTAATGAAGCGATCGTGTTCATGCTATTGAATAAGAAGTGCGGACGAATCAAAGCCTGCAATGCGCTGATTCGTGCTTGTGCTTCCAGCACAATGCTGCGGCGCCATTCGCTGGCGATATATAGGTAGCGCATCGCCAAGGCTATGACGATCGCGCTGATCGCGAACGTTCGCATCAAGAAACCGCCGTGACTGTCGTCGATAATGACCGACTCACCCCACTTGCGTGTTATTTGCCAGGCAACCTCAGCGAGCAGCAAGCACATCAGCAGTAACACGATAAAGCTCAATACGAACGCTTGGGTTTTGCCGGCGCTTTCGAGACGATCGCGAAATCCGCACATGACAATCGCGCTGAGCAATCCCAGCCAAACGACGAACAGAGAGGTGCGCGCCAGCTCCACCAGGAAGGTTTCCGCTGAGTCGTAAGCGGCGAGCGTCAGGACAATCGCGACCAGTTCAGAGAACAACACCACCACGAATACCGAGCCCGCCGAACAGAAGTCCGGCAGGTAGGCCTGTGTTTCTGAGTTTGGCGATGTGTCTCGCTGTGCCAAACCGCGTGCTCCCAAACGATTTCGGGCACCAGTGTACTCAATTCAGGCAATACTAGGGCGTGCGCAGTGCGCACAAATCGCGGTATTTCAGGGGGTTGGAGCGGCCTAGTCGCAGTATTTTTCGATTTGTTCCCGCACCTGTTCGTGCGCTGCCAAGGTCTTTTCTTCGTCGAGATAGACTCGTTCACCGTTGTCGTCTTCCTGGTACAAACGGCGAGCCGCAATAAAAGACTCCATCCTGGCGCGATTTTCCTGGCACTTAGCAGCGCGTTCCGCGGTTTCTTGCTCGGCTTCGAGCTTCGCCTGAGCGGCTTTATCGCGCTCGGCGCGGGCCTCTAGGCGGGCCGCCTCGTTATCGCGACGTGCTTGGGTTGCTGCTTGGACCTGAGAGTTATCCGTGCTGCGAGAAACAATGTCTACTCGCTCTACGTTCTCCCCGACCGGTCGATCTTCGTAGTGGACATTGCCGTCCGCATCGACCCATTTGTATATTTCGCCCGCTATTGCGGTTCCTGAGATCAGGAAGGCGCTGAAACCAAGAAAAATAACGGTATTGCGTAGCATCGGGCTGTTTCCAAAGATGGATCTTCCGTTTATTAAACCATGGCAGATGGCACTTTGATGTGATTGTGGTCACAGCGGATTTTGGGGCTCAAGCCGGTAATTATGGTCAAAACGCCTAAATACGGGCCTTTTCGACTCCTAACGATCGGGTGATTCTGGTCGCCGGGCTGGCGTTTTCGGATCGCCTGCGGTATCAAGCGGAAATGACGAAAACACCGATAGAAGAGCTGGTTGAGAAGCTGGTGGCGGCGGTCCCTGACGGGCTGCGTTCCATGCGGGACGATCTCGAGGGCAATTTTCGGAGCGTACTGACAGCAGGCTTCGAGAAGCTGGAACTAGTGACGCGCGAAGAGTTTGAGGTTCAGCAGGCGGTGCTTGCACGCACTCGCGAAAAGCTGGAGGCGCTTGCTGAACGCCTCCGCGAGCTCGAAGAGGACGCCTAGCCCACACCGTTTTGTTCGCCACGGAGGGCGTGTGGGTTTAGCAATTCTCCAAAGTCGCGCGCAGCTTGGCACCGCTGCGCCGCTGGTTACTATCGAAGTGTTTCTTTCTGGCGGGCTGCCAGCGTTTTCCATTGTGGGCATGCCGGAAACGGCCGTGCGCGAAAGCAAAGATCGTGTACGCGGCGCCATCCTAAGCTCCGGATTCAAGTTTCCGCAGGAACGCATTACGGTCAGTCTGGGTCCCGCCGATATGCGCAAAACCGGAGGTCGGTTCGACCTGGCAATTGCGCTGGGCATCCTCGCCGCATCGCGACAGATTCCAACGCACCGTTTCGCACAGCAGGAGTTTTTCGGCGAACTGGCGCTGAACGGTGAACTGCGTGCGGTGCCCGGTGTGTTACCGGCTGCAATCAAAGCGCGCGAAGCTGGACACGATTTATTTGTCGCCACAGATAATGTTGCCGAAGCGACGTTAACGCACAACGTCGTTCGCGGCGCCGCTACGCTCACGCAAATGGCCGGTCATCTCAATGGCGTCAGTGAAATCGCCGTCAGTGAACGACAGCCTTTTACCGAGGCGGTTCTTCCGTCCGTCGAACTAGCCGACGTCAAAGGCCAGACATTGGCGAAGCGCGCCTTGGAAATCGCTGCGGCCGGCGGTCACAACCTAATTTTTGTGGGTCCGCCCGGCACGGGTAAAAGCATGCTGGCGCGCCGCTTGCCCGGCTTACTTCCCGCGATGTCGGAACGTGAAGCGTTACAAACGGCAGCGGTGAATTCGGTGCTCGGGCATTCGTTGAACCCAGAAGTTTGGCGTCAGCGGCCGTTTCGGGCGCCGCACCATACCGCTTCGGCCGCTGCCTTAGTGGGCGGCGGCGCCGGGCCACAACCCGGCGAAGTTTCTCGCGCGCATAACGGCGTACTGTTTCTCGATGAGCTTCCAGAATTCAATCGCAACGTACTCGAAGTGTTACGCGAGCCACTGGAAACTGGCAGCATCACAATTGCGCGTGCAGAAAACCAACTCGAGTTTCCTGCGGCCGTGCAACTGATCGCCGCAATGAACCCGTGTCCTTGCGGATATTTGGGTGATTCTTCGGGCGACTGTTCCTGCAGTGCCCTGCGCGTCGATGCGTATCGCGCCAAAATATCCGGACCACTGCTCGATCGCATCGATTTGCAAGTTGCGGTGGGTCGTCCGCCTACCGAGGTACTGCGCCGTCGCGGTCCTTGCGGCGAGACGAGTCAGCAGGTGGCCAAGCGAGTGGTGGCGGCGCGAAAAGCACAACAAGCGAGAAACGTGAGTTCCAATTCGCAACTGGATTCCCAGGCCATCGATCGGTATTGCGTATTGGACGATGCCAGCCTGTCATTGCTGGATCAGGCGGTCGATCAGTTTCGATTATCCGTGCGTGCGTATCATCGTGTGCAGCGTGTCGCTCGAACTATTGCCGACCTGGCCGGTGAACCGTCGATCTCATCGGCGCACGTCGCCGAAGCGCTGCTGCTTAGGCAGGGCCCGCGGCACGCCGCTGGCGCTGCGGTCAACCGACCGCCGGCACGAACGCGAGAAAAATAATTATCGGTGTCGCGAGTCCGAGACTGATTACCCAGAGTGAGCTACTGCGCTTGCGCCGATTCTGAAACACGATAATCAATCCAGTAAACGCAAACAGCAGCATGCCAATTGCGGTGACGTCAATCAGTAACGACCAAACATTGCCGGCATCGCGATTCTTATGCAGGTCATTCAATACGGCCAGCCAGGAACCTTTCTGAATGTCGATGTAAATGCCGTCCAGGCTGGCAATGACTTCGGCGTCGCCGGCGGGTGCGGAATACGACAAGGTCACCTCACCGTAGTCGCGATCCAGCTGAATATTCTGCGGCGATCGGAGGTCGGTATGCGTTTCGACCAGTGATTGCAGCGCATCGAGATCCGGATCCCAGGAGTCGTACTCAAGGCTGTCGGCGAGATGCGTTGGAATGTCGAGTTCAATCGATTCGCTGGACGCACTATCGTCGAGGTACCAGCCGTGACTGAGCGTGAAACCGGTGACGCAAAAGAACAGTAAGGATGCGAACAGCGCTGTGGAACTGTACAGGTGGATCGTGCGCATCAACGCGTAGAAGCGTTGTTTAGTCATCACGGCACATTGCTGGACTGCATGGTGTTGACGATGGCAGTCAACGATTGAATCGGCGCATTCAGCTCGAAAGCATCCGGAAATTCATCCAGCGTGTCCTGCAGTTTACGCAGCGCGCCAACGTAGTCGTTTTGCGCAATCATGGTCTTGGCTTGACCGACCAAGCCCTGCTGGCGATACGCGGGTAACGCCTCCAATCGTTGAAACGTCAGCATGGCGCGGGTCAATGCGTTTTGTGTCAGAGCGGTTTCCGCGTAAGCGACCAATGCCAAGCCATTGCTGCCGTCCTGCTCGACCGCGCGTCGGTAATCGGCAAGTGCCTGAGCCAAATTGCCGGACTGCTCGGCGATTCGACCTTTCAGATAATAGTAATGGCCGCGTTGCACGGCGGAATAGCTGTTCAAACGATTCGCCATCGCTGCCAGAATCGTCGATGCGTGCCTCTCTTGACGGTTGCGCACCATCCAGTCGGCAAGTTGGCCAACAAATTCCATGTCATTGCTTCCAGAAACCACGGCTGCGGTCGCGAGTTCGGCACCACGATGGGCGTTGCCGAGCTGCACGGCGAGCTGTGCGGCAGCGCGTCGGTTGTCGGTCGAGTTATCGCCGAGCCGCAGACTCATTTCTAGACTGGCCATGGCGCTACTGAGGTTTTCTTCGCGTAGCGCAAGATCGGCTCGCTGTTGCCAGAGCATCGGGTCGCCGGGGTTCTTTGCTAACAGACTCTCTAACAAGCTTCTCGCGGTTCCATAGTTGCCCGACTCGGTTAGCGCAAGCATCAACGCGTATCGCCATTGCTCATTGTCGGGCTCGAGCATCAGTGCACGCTCATAAGCGCTGACCGCCGCCCAAGGATTGCCGAGTTTGACATTGAGATAACCTAGCTGCGCGAAGCTTTGGGCATCACCAGCGCCCAAGCGCACTGCTTCGGCAAGGTGACGGTGCGCAGCTTGATGATTGCCCTGGATTAGTTGCAGCGTTCCGAGGCCCGCATGGGCGCGCGTAAAGTTCGGTGCCAATTCGATCGCTTTTTCGTACGCACGAATCGCTGCCGAATAGTTGTTTAGCGTGGCGTATAACTGCGCGCGCAGCAGTTCAAATGGTGCGCTTAATGGGGTGTCATGGTTTTCCAGCAGGTCCAGTGTTTGCTGATACTGCTGTTGCCGAACTAACGAACCAAGCTCCTGACTTAATGCGATTTCATCGGCGGTGATCGACGGTTCGGTCTCCCATATAACAGGTGATACCGGTTTAAAGACCAGCTGTGGCGGTGCCACCGTTATGGTTGGTCGTGCCTCGGCGAACGTCGACACCGCCAGCACTATTAATAAGGGAACGGCTTGTAGAATATTTTTCATCATTCGGATTGCAGTACGAGGGGCCAAACAAACGCCGCGCGCACGCGGCGGCCGTCTTTTTCAGGAGGAGTGAAGCGCGCGCGACGCATAACGTCACGAATTTGCGGCTCGAGTTCCGAGTAGGGGTTGTCTATGAGTCGACGCAGCGTGACCGTGCCACTCTGGTCAATGACGACCTGCGCCTGGATGCTCACGCTGGTGACGCCTTGCCGACGAAGGCTTTCAGGAAAACGTATCGACAATGTCGTCAGTAATCGCGGACGATTGTCCAGCTGAGCCAGACCAAATTCCTGAATAGTTGCGTTTAAATTCATGTCAAAGTCGGGCGGCGGCAAGCTCGGCAGCGGCGCTTCCAAATCTTCGATCGACAGCGTTTGCTGCACTCTGGCCGGTGGCAGTTTGAGCGCTGACGAGTTCGACTGGCCTAACTCGAGCTGTACCGATTCCCGGACTGTTTTTCGCTGTCGTTGCGACGGTGGTGGTGGCGGCGGCAGTACCGTTGCGGCCATATCGATACGTTGCAAGGGCGCTATATCATCGCTCGGGTCGTTAAGGTACTGCAGCAATGCGAGGCCGATGACCAACGCCGCGACAAAGGCGATGCTGGCGGCGGATGCGCTGAGCGACCGAGTTACGTTCATTCTTCGGCCCGCGTCGCCAGCAACACGTTCTCGGCGCCGGCGATTTTGAGTTGGTCAATGACACGCACTAGCTGCTGTGTCGTCACTGCCGCATCCGCCTGGATCACCACCGGATCGGTCGGCGATTCGAGCAGCGGTTCAATCGTGGGTTGAATACCGGAAACGCCAATATTGGCACCGGCATGCACAACTTCACCGCGCGCGGTAACGGCGAGGATGATCAGGTGTTTGTCGACTGTGGTTGCTGAACTGGCTTCAGGTTTGTCGACCTGGATGCCGGATTCGCGGACAAATACCGTCGACACAATGAAAAAGATCAGCAAGATAAAAACAACGTCGATGAGCGGCGACAGCTCGATCCGCGTTTCGGCTTCTTCTTTGTGATGCTGTAGCAGGCGCTCGCGAATCATTGGTTTTGCTCTTGCTTGTTGATCGAGCTACCGATGGCGGCGAGCATCACCCAACCTGGAATCACCAGCATCAGGCCGAGTTGGGTTGTGTACATAGCGGCGGCGATGCCACCGGTCGCGAGGGTTTCGGGATTGAAGCCAAGTTCGGCAGCCATCTGTCGAAACGTTTGCATGAGTCCCACCACCGTGCCGTACAAACCGAGTAACGGTAGCGCTCCTAGCAAGGTTCGAATGCCCGGCGCCCACTGTCGAAAGCGACGCTTAACGTCGCCACTCGAATTTCGATCCAACCACAAGTCAAAAAGTAGCCCGTAGGCAACGACCGCGGTGATCAGAATTAGCCAAACGGCAGGGTTGTCGAGTTGTCGCAACAGGTCGGCCATGGGGGATCAACTTTGTGGTTCGCTCAATGACGCGGCGACGGATTCGAGTTGTTCAGCATAGCTGTCCGCTTTGCGTCGCAATAGCGCGTGTGCAATGAGCGATGGAACCGCGACCACCAGGCCGAGCTCGGTGGTGACCAGGGCCTCTGAAATACCGCCCGAGACAACCGAAGGGTCACCGGACCCAAACACGGTCATGGCACGGAACGTATTGATCATTCCTGACACGGTGCCGAGCAAGCCCAGCAACGGTGAAACGGTTGCGGTAATCGCAACGGCGCCAATAAAGTGCTGCAAGCGGTTGCGCTCGTTGATCAGAAACTCAAACAATTGATCTTCGCGCGCTTGTGGTGTTGCCGGTGCTCTGAGTGTCCGTAAGAGTGTCGACAGCGGTTCCGGGAACTGCCCAAAGTCGCGACTTTCTTGGCTACGCAAAGCGTTGGTTACGTTCGCACGCATTTTTTGATCCAGTTTTGGTAGGCGTGCGAATTGCATTGTCTTCGCTGCGGCAATCGCCAGAGACAATAATGCAAAGCCCAATATCGGTATGACCCACACGCCGCCGGCGCTGATGTGACCTAGCAACGACGGACGGGATGCCTGCATTTCCAAATAGCGACCCAGAGTCGGGTCGAATGTGAGCGTCGCGGCACCGGTTTCGCCGAGCGAGTGTATTTCAGCAATGCGATTCTCGGACATCGGCCAGACGATTCGCGGCAACGTGTTCGGCTCACTCTTGGTGAGCAGCCCGCCGCCGGTTTCGTGCACAAACCAGGCGGTGGGTCCGATGCGTAGCGTGCGTCCACTGACCTGCTCGCCGGAGTCGATAACGGCTAGGCCGGTGTCGAATTGTGGCGCCAGTCGCCGTGCTAAATCGGGGGCCGCAGTTCGCAATGTCGACACCGCGCTATCAAAGCTGCCATCCGTAATTACAGCGTCGTTGGTTCGCCGCGCGAATTCGAATAATAAGTTGCGCTGATAGTTTTCCTGTTCAGACCACCGCTGCAGGCGAGCTTCTATCACTTCTAACGCCAGCGTCTGATCATCGCTGTTGCGTTGCAGCGTCGCCGCTTCTCGTCTCAATTCGATCACCGACTGCTGCGCACGCTGAATGCGCTGGTTGAGCTGTGCGCTAGCCGCGGCAATCCGCTGTTCCTGTTGCGCGAGGCGCTGACGTGACTGCTCTACTTCGGCGCGCAATTGACTGGTATTGGCAACGGCGGTTGCAAACGGTGTCGCCAATCCCGCAAACAGTAGTACCAGTGCGCAGGCTTTCAAAGTCGATTGCCTCATTGTGAGCGATCCAACGAAACGGGCAACGACACCGGCGCGGCGTTGGCCGGATTCTCAATCATCTCGAAGGCACGATTCAGTTCCTCGGCAATGTCAGCCGGGGCGGCCAACGAGTCTGACCATTGCCAAGCATCGGGTCCTGCCCGGCCGTAACCGACCAGGCGCTGATCCGAACTGACATACCAGCCTTGCGCTAAGCCCAAATAGAGTTGCCGGACTTCCACCGAGTTATCTTCCGCGTCGACCATCATTGCGTTATGCACGGTGACGCGACCGTCGAATTCAATCGCGGCCGATAACATCGTCACGACGGACTGTAGTCGCTGGCTGGGCGTGGCCGAATCGTCATCCGACGTTTTGTTGAATTCGACGCGCCACATATCTTGTAAGGGAGGCGGCAATCGCGGCAGCATCGACTGAAGCGCGCCTTCGGCACCGACTAAGGCTTCTTCGAGCGATTCTTGGTTGGCCTCATAGGTCACCTGATCTTCGGCGAGTTGCACGCGCTTCTGATCCACTTCATCGCTACTCGTACGACGCGTTGTGATGAACTCACGCAGCGATTGGCGCTCTCGTTCAAGTAGCTCGAGCTGCAGTTGAAGCAGGGATTGGCGCTCGCGCCAACGCGCTTCCAAGGTCGCGTTTTGACGCTCAAGCGAATTCCACTGCTCGATCAAGCGGTCGGCCTCGCGCCAAGGTTCCTGGGCGTGGGCGGTGGTTCCGGCTAGCGCTGCGATCGCGACTAACCATAATTTCGACCAGCGTCGGGCAGGCGCGGTGAAGCGGTCAGGCATTCGGCGCATGACCTTTAAATAGTGAAGATTTCTCATGAAGTTTGGTGCTACACGGCGTGCGCACGGCATTTGGTGCCGCGGCGAAAAGGAATTTGGTCGTTAAAAACCCACTTAGTAGTGGAATATTTACCTAAGTGCAAATAATAATACAAATGAGAATCATTTGCATTTAGTAGATGTTGGTGCCAGAATTCTCTGAGTATTGGCTCTTGTGGCTAGGAAACAACATGTTACGACCCGTCATCTATGCGAGCTGCCTGCTCGCTACCAGCCTTGCGTTTGCCCACCATCACTCCGGCGATAGTGCGAAAACCAAAACCGCCGAAGATCCACTTGATGTGCTCATGCAACAGTGGAAGCGAGAGGGTCGTCGACTCAACTTTGTCGCCGATCATGACCACGATGGTGATTCACGCGTGAGTTCGATGGAGTTCGAACAATCACGGCGCGATCGTTTCGACATCACCGATACCAACGACGATGGCATCGTCGATCAACAGGAATACGTGTACGAGTGGGAAGATCGTCTCGATGCGCGCATCGAAGATGATCGCGAAAGTCGGGTCAATCAAACCTACGTCCGATTCGAGGCGATGGACAAGGACGACGATGCGTTCATGTCCTGGGACGAGTACGCCGCGTCCGGTGACCGGATCTTCACCGGTTGGGACACCAACGATGACAACGTCATTGACGCGAATGATCCACCGCGCGAAAGCCGCTGGACGCCGAAGGCAGAAAGCGAGATGACCGCCGAGGAACTGACACAGCGTAACGAACGCAAAATGGCCTGGGCACGTTCCACCTTTGAAATGCCAACCACGCACCGGCTCGAAGGCGTCATGGCGCGCTATGACCTGGATGAGAACGGCAGCGTCGGGCGTGATGAGTTCGATGGTAAACGCCGCGCCGATTATGACGCGACCGACTACGACGGTAATGGCACTCTGGATGCTGACGAGTACGCCGACGAGTTTCAGGACCGGATGGATCCGGTTATCGAAACATATCGCGCAGAGTCGGTAGAGCAGAGCCATCGTCGCTTCGAAGCTCTCGACAACAATGACGATGGTGCGATGACCTTCGCCGAATATCGTGAATCCGGTAACCGGATATTCGCACGGTACGACGTCACGGAAGATGGTTATGTGAAATTCGACGACCCATTGCCGCGACCCTTCGAAGAACTCGCGAACGAACCGGAAGTAGCCGCAGCTAACGTCGATTAGGCGACAACGTTGTCTTTCGTACTGAGCTCTCGATTTAATGTCCCGGGTCGTCCAACAATTCCTGCTTGCCGCTACGCTAGTGATCGGTGCATCGATCGCAGCGCCAAACGCGCTTGCGGAGGTTGCTAGCCAGCACTACGACGGCGTGCTCGGTACGAGCATGGATCTGTCCATTGCCGGCGTTGACGATGCCGTTGCCGAGGCCGCGTTCGACGCCGCGCTTACCGAAGTATCACGCTTAGACGTTCTGCTTTCCGAATATCGTTCCGACAGTGAGGTGTCGCGACTTAATCAGCAGCGCTCACTTACCAGTGTGTCGACCGAATTGCGCGAGCTAATCAATTATTGTCGTCATTGGGAGTCCGAGACGCGCGGTCGATTTAGCTGCAAGATGGGCCAGATTCGCGATCGGTGGCGCGCCGCAGAAACATCCGGCGAACTGCCCGATCGGCGTGAACTCCGTGGGCTGGCACGGCAATTACGAAGCATCGAATTGCCGAACGCTGACACCGACACTTACACGTTGCCGCAGCACGTGAATCTCGATCTTGGCGGTATCGCCAAGGGCTTTATCATCGATCAGGTTCTTGCCGCGATGCAGCAGGCTGCGCCGACCGCAGTTGGGATCAAAGTCGACATCGGTGGTGACGCTCGCTACCACGGAACGAATATTGATGGTGAGCCGTGGCTGGTCGGACTATCGGACACATTCTCCGATGAATCGGCACCAAACGGTGTTGTTGCGCTGCGTGGTCTTGCCTTAGCCGCCAGCGGTCACCAATCACGAACGTATGTTGTTGGCCGTCGCGAGTACAGCCAAATACTTTCCGCTCGTGATGGTTGGCCAACGCCCAACAAAAACAGTAGCTACGTATTAGCCACCTCGGCGCTGGCTGCCGATGTTGCCGCGACACTGACGGCAAGCGCCGACTCCGCCGACGCGTTGGATTGGGTATCTGGGCAAGCGCTTACCGAGGTCCTGCTGGTGTTGCCCGACGGACGCCAAGCCGCTTCGGAAAACTGGCGTTCCTTTGAGGTGCTCGACCACGACTCACCGTTACCGTTGATGACGGTCAGCTTCGAAATCCCGGAGATCGAAGAAGGTCGGTATCGACGCCCTTACGTTGCCGTCTGGATAACGAATAGTGAGCGGGAACCGATTCGAAACTTGTTGTTACTCGGCGAAAGCCGACGCTGGGCGCAGGAAAACCGCCGCTGGTGGCGCGCGGTCGGGCGCGACAATCGCGTGTTGTTCGACGGCTATGCACGATCCACGCGTCGGCCGGGCAGCTATACCGTGAGCTGGGACGGGCGTGACGATCAGGGACGACCCGTCGAAGGCGAACAGTTCTGGCTCCACATGGAGGCGGCTCGCGAACACGGTGGGCACACCTATACCAACGTCAAGCTTGATTTCTCGGCGCCGGCATCTGAGTCCCTCGCCGCCGAGGGGGAGTTTGGTGACATATCCATTCGCTGGGAACGTGACAGCACACCGAGTTCGCAGGGTGCGGTCGCCGCGACCAATTTTTTTCAGGATCAGTGAGTTCACTGGTCATAGTTTTATTAAACAAGAGCGACAGATAGCAGGAGGTTAGCTATGAAACACATAACGACGACGGTATTTGCCATCGCGCTATGCGGGTCGTTTTCTGCAAATGCTCAAGAAGATTTGGATCGTCTTGAAGAAACCGTGATCGGGTCTGAAGAGACCGTCGAAAACGATTGGCAGACGACGTTGACAGAAAATGACTTAGTTCGGGAAATGACGGATTCGATCGAAGATACGGTCCGCTACATCCCGGGCGTGCAGGTCAATGACACCGGTAATCGTTTTAACGATGACGGTTTTAACATCCGCGGCCTGGAGGGTGACTTTGTTGCCGTCACGGTCGACGGAATCGATCAAGGTGAAACGCTGAACCCGCCTTCTTTTGCACCGTATGGAATGTTTGGTTCCAGCCGCGGCGCCATCGAAGTGGAAACGGTGAAGACCATTCGTATTTCACGCGGACCCAATTCGGTCAGTGACGGTAACGGCTCTTTGGCCGGAACGGTCGCCTACGAAACCAAGGGTCCTCGCGACTATCTGGTCGATGGTGACGATCTGAGCTTTGCGGCCAAAGGTGGTTACGACGCGCGTTCGGATGAAACCATGCTGTCCGCAGCTATGGCCAACCGATTTGGTGATTTCGAGACGCTGTTTATGTACGTGATGCGTGATGGCAATGAAGTCGAAGCGCACGACAGTGGCGAAGACATCTTAGGCCCGGATCGCGGTCAGGCGGACCCCGTCGATCGCGAAGCACGGACGCTGATGGCAAAGATCGACTATTACTTTGCCGACAACCAACGTATTGGTCTGGTCTACGAAGACACCGATCGCGAAGCAGATGTATTGCCGCTGTCACGTCAGTCGACCAACTACTTCGACTTCGTGGCGGACGATACCAACGATCGTGCTCGCGGTGGTCTCGCCTATGAGTGGACCGATGCGGGTGTTGGTTTGTTCGACAGCCTGATGGTCACCGCCGATCATCAGGAGCTGATCACGCGTGGCATTACTCGCTTTGGCTACAGTGCATTTACGCCAGACCCGAGCGACGACTACCTACGCACCGAAGATCGCGCCTTCCGTCAGCGTAGCAACACGGTCGGCATCGACTTCAACAAATCGGTAACGACCGGCAGCGTTGGTCATAACTTTGCCTATGGTGTGCAGTACCGAGAAGCCACGATGACCAACCGCTTGTACGACATTCGCTACAACGGTTTGACCATGGACACCGGTCTTCGGTCACGTAACATCGACGACACTTGGGTGCCGGATACGGACAGCGAGCAGCTGACGTTCTACGTGCGCGATGAAATCGCACTCAACGACAAATGGACCATGGTTGCCGGCTTGCGTCATGACAACACCGAGTACGATCCACAAGTCGCGAGCTTCTTCGAAGATCCGACCGGCGATACCGTGCAGGGTGGCGACTTTGGCGCGACCGTAGGCGAAATCGGCTTCGCATTCGAACCGGTGCAAGGCCATCGCTTTGGTCTGTCTTTCGGTCAAGGCTATAAAGCGCCGACCGCACAAGACCTGTATCTGGGTGTTGGTAGTGGATTTATCACCGACATTACGACCGGTGCTCAGTTCACCGACTACGATGAGATTTCCAACCCGAACCTGGAAGCGGAAGAGTCCACCAACTATGAGTTGAGCTACACGTTCTCCGGTGAGCGGACCCGGTTGACGCTAACCGCGTTCCGCAGCGATTACGACAACCTGATTCAGTCAGTTAGTGATTCGACGCCGTACGGTCAGGACGTCAGCTTCCTGCAGTGTGGTCGATTCGGCTGCAACACGGTAGTGGTGTCAGAAGATTCGTTCACCCGTGCAGAAAACGTTGGCAAAGTAGAAGCCGATGGTTTCGAAGTTGATGCTCGTTTCCGTCTTAACGACGACTGGAACATGCGTTTCGGCTACGCGACGGTCGACGCCACCCACAAATCCAGCAGTCCGTTCCAGTTTGATTCGGGCGATCAGCTCGCGTCAGACTCACCGGATTCGGCGGTATTGGGCGTTAACTACGGTGCCCCGTCTGGTAAGTGGGGCGCTGAGGGCTTCTTCGTCTGGACCGACGAAGTGTCGCCTACCGACGACCTGAGCATTACGTCGTTGAACAATGGCGGCGGTCCGGTGGTTTTCACCGATTCGTGGACCACGTTCGATTTGTTCGCGTACTACCAGTTTGATGCGGCGAATGCGCGTCTGTCACTCGGTATTCGCAATGTGTTTGATGAAGACTACCTTCGCTGGGAAGTGGCGAATAGCGTGCGCATCGGTAATGGCGGCTTCTTCTCGGGTGTTGCGCCAGTACCGGGCTCCGATCCGGTGGTTGCAGGGCCGGGGTTCCAGCGCTTCTCAGAGCCGGGCCGCAGTGTTTCCCTCGACCTAAGCTTTAGCTGGTAGTTGGTTACACAGTGACTGAAATGTATTAGAGGCAACGTTCATGCGTGGCGGCTCCGCCGCCACGCTGGCGTTGTCCTCTAGTTCAGTCTCAGCGGTAACGTCGAAGCGGTTCGACCGTGCGGTAGCTACTCGTTCTCTAGCGTCGCTCGCGACTCGTTAAATTCCACCCAGTCTTCGGCCGAAGGCTCCGGGTAACGCATATCCAAGCTTTGTAACGCATTGATCACGATCTCCGCGACGCGTGCGCGCATGTACGGTTTGTCGTCGGCTGGAATGGCATACCACGGCGCGGCCGAGGTGGAGGTTGCGTTGAGCGCGGCTTCGTATGCGTTCATGTAGTCATCCCAATAGCCGCGTTCCCGAACATCGTTGGGTTCGTATTTCCAGTTCTTTTCCGGTGTATCCAGTCGGTACAAGAATCGGCGCTTCTGCTCTTCGCGAGACACGTTAAGAAAAAATTTGAGAATCACCGTGCCATTGCGTGCAACGTGCGCTTCGTGTTCACGAATAGAATGTAAACGATCATCCCATACCGTGTTCAGATCCACCGGATAGGGCAGCTGCTGGAAGTTCAAAATGCTCGGATGGACGCGCACGACCAACACTTCTTCGTAGTGGCTTCGGTTAAAGACCCCAATACGGCCGCGCTCCGGCAATCGGCATGTGGTACGCCACAGGAAGTCGTGGTCGAGCTCCAGCTTGGACGGCCGTTTAAAACTAAACACCTGACAGCCGGCCGGGTCGACGCCCTGCAAAACCGAGCGAATCGTGCTGTCCTTGCCGGCCGCGTCCATCGCCTGAAAAACCAACAAAACAGAGTGTTGGTTGCTTGCCGCTAATACGCGCTGCAATTCATCCAATCGACGCACTGCGCGGCGCTTGTGTTTTTTCTTATGTGAATGGCCGTCGGTAGTCGGGGTGGTACTGGCGTCGGCTAAGCGAAAGGTGCCGTCAAACGGCACAAGATACGGCGAAGGGGGTGCTTCAAACATGCGGCGAAACGAAACTATTGCGATTCGCTAACCATGTAGGCAACCGCATCGATCACTTCCTGATCGCTGAGGTTGGGATTGCCGCCGCGCGGAGGCATGTACGCAACACCGGTAAAACCGTTAATTGCGTTGCTGTTGAGCATGTCATTGCCTTTGGCGATTCGCGGTGCCCATGCTTCGGCGTCGCCAAGGGCCGGCGCGCCGGCAAGCCCGGCTCCATGGCAGGCGAGGCACGCGGTATTGTAAACCTGTGGCCCGGTCATCACGGTGACTACCGGATCAGGCGTATCGGGAATGTCGGCAGCGGGACGTTCGGTGATGATTTCTTCGTCCGGTAAGTACACAGCGCCGACCGGTCTGATGCGCTCTTCGACAGCCGCTTGGTACTCCGCGGCATCGCGCGTGTAGATGCCCTGCGTTAGGTCAGACATTTTCATTGAGAGTACCCATATACCAAGCCCAACGGCGGCTAAGATGCCGATGACAAGCGAGTACAAATCGAAAAACTTCTGGTCCCGACTCATTTTTATCCCATTCCAATGGTTTGCTACGGAGCTTGCTGTTTGCTCCCGGCCCACTCCGGCCGGTGGCGGGCGATTATATAACAAGAGTTGAGCAAGGGCTCGAAATCACGAGTTTGGTGGCGATATAACGAATCGATGGGTCCAAAAACGGCTTCTGAGGCCCTACTCACCGCACTTTTGTCGTTCTGGGCGGCCTAATTCTCCCTCAAATCGCGCGCCAAAAAGGTGCGCTGGCACTTAACGGGGATAATTATGAAACGTACGCTCAGCCTGACGTTGGTTGGCTTGCTGGCTTTTGGTACCGCGAGCGCCGGCAATTTTACCGAGATCAATGTGGAAAAAGCTGCGGCAATTATTGATGCGGCGATCGAAGCACACGGCGGTGACGCGCTGTTGGATGACCTGCAAACGGTGGTTATCGAAAATCACACCACCAACCATTCGGTGGGCCAAAGCCTGGGAACCGAGGCGCCATGGGACCGATCAGCGAACAACGGAATCGAGGTGATCGATCTCGAAAATCGTGTTTTCTACACCAAAGCATGGGGTGAGGGGGGCGGTTTCGAATTCTCGAACAGCACCATCATTAATGGCGAGGAGAGCTATCAGATCAACCACCGCTCCGGCACGGTGCAGCAGATTGCCGAGCCCGACTATGATGCGACATCGGGACCGTTTGTACGCGTCACCCCAGCGCTGCTTATGCGAACCCTCAACGACCGGAGGAATAATGCGCATTTCCTCGGCGAAACGACCGCGGAGGGGGTTGATTACAACGTCATCGGGTTTTCGATGACCGTAGGGCCGGCGATCAGTTTGTACTTTGAGAAAGATACCAATCTATTGCGCCGGAGCGAGCGTGTGTTGCCCAACTTCGGTCTGGTGGAATATCGATTCGACGACTACCAAACCAAAAACACGATTCCTTTTAACCAGAAGTTCACACTGCTGCTCAATGGCGACGTCAATTTGGAGCGCGACAATAAGTCGCTGCAGGCGAACGTTGCAATTGATGCGTATCTAGCCGTGCCCGATGGGTTGGTTGAGGTGCCGGCAATCGGTCCGGACGCGCTGGCGCGGCAGGAAGTGGCAGACGGTGTCTGGCTGATCGGCGGCAACGGCACCTACGCAATGTTCGTTGATATGGACGATTACGTGTTTGCCGCTGGCGGCACCGCGGGAATACCGGAGCGCATCGAGTTACTGCGAGAGGTGGTCGGCGACAAACCGATTCGATACGGCATGATGACGCACCATCACTTTGATCACGTGCTCGGTGTGCCGGCCTATGAAGAGGAAGGCGCCACCGTTATCGCGGCGACCGCCCACGAGCGCATAGTTAGGGATGCCGCAAACGACGCCGAACGCTTGGATGTGCAATTGGTCGATGAACGGATGACGTTAGAGTCCGATCGTAGGGTCGTCGAAATTATCGATATTGGACCGACCGCACATAGCCAGCATCTATTGGTGGCGTACCTTCCCGAAGAAGGCATTCTGTTTGAGGCTGACCACTTTGCGTTGCCGCGCGTCGGGCCGATCGGTCCGGCGGTGTCGTCAACCCGCACGTTTGCAAAGTCGCTGGCGCAGCTGGGAATCGACGCGAAAATCATTCTCGCCGCGCATAGCCCGCGTTTAGGCACGCCAGATGATCTGCAAGAAGCACTGGATGCCGAGATTTTCGAGGCCAACCTGTAAGGCCACGACGCGAGAATCGGAGGGGCGCGTGATGCGCCCCTTTTTCTTGCTCGTTGGTTTCGACCAGCACTGATCGGTACTCGTCTGCCAAAAACTCGGTGTAGGCGACCGCGTCGTAGTAGCGATTACCGAGATAGTAACCAGATGTCCTTGCAGCGTGATGCGTTTGAATTGAAGGGGCCAAGCGACGGATTTTCTACGCCAAAGGACGGTAAACTACGCGCAGCCCAACTGTCGCCGTTCTATCAATGAGCAAACCTTGGATCTTAGGTTACTGCGCTACCCACAATGGCGCTGTCTGTCTGTTGCACGGCGATACAATCGTTGCTGCGGTTCAGGAAGAGCGTCTTACCGGTATCAAACGCGAGCGTATTCGGCGCGTTGAAGACAGCCTTGCGCTTAACTACTGTCTAAACGCTGCGGGCATCACCATCCAAGATCTCGACATGATTGTCGGCGCCTACTTTAGTGGCGATCCCGTCTCGGGGCCCGGCATTGCCGGTGATAATTGGCAGGGTCAGTATCTGACGATGCCGCACCATCTCGCCCACGCGGTGGGGGCCTTCGCGCTTTCCGGATTCGATGAAGCGACCGCCTTGGTTATAGACGGACAGGGAGGCTTGGCCGATGCGCTGCCGGCAAGTGAGCGGCAGCATACGCTTCGCGCCGAAGCGCCGCTGATTCGCCGTTATGCGGAGATCATGTCCACCTATCGTTTTGACGATGCCGGCGTTACGTGTTTGGAAAAACACATCGGTGAGTGGATGCCGGATTTCGCATCGCTGCGGCGCGGCCAACCGATGCAGTCATTTGGCAGCCTCGGCGGCATGTACTCATCGGCATCGCATCAAATATTTGGTGAAGCGATGGATGCTGGCAAGGTGATGGGTTTGGCGGCGTTCGGACAGCCAACCATCGATCCGAACGACTTCTTCGAGATCGCTGACGACGGACACTTCGTGTTCAAACCGGATGTGCCGCAACGTTACGCGGGCGTGCCACATTGGCCGGATGGCGCTGTGGCGAACAAAGACCTCGCCGCGTCGGTGCAGGTAGCACTAGAGGGTGGCATCCATCACCTCGTGGAGCGCGCTCGCTCCCTCGGCGATTCGCACAACTTGTGTTACGCCGGTGGTGTGGCGTTGAACGTCGTTACCAACGAACAGATTATTCAGCGGCGCTACTTTGATGACGTCTACATTATGGCGGCGGCCGAAGACAGCGGCACGGCAATCGGTGCTGCCTACTACGGGTTGATGCAGCTGGGCGAATTTCGTCCCACCACTCGCGCCGTTACCGATAGTGTCGGGGTTTGCTACGCCGCAGATCGAATCCATTCGGCCGTGGTGTCGACACCGCACATTGAGTCTGTGGCTACCGACGATGTGGTCGGAACCGTTGCCGAATTACTAAGCGACGGGCAGATCGTCGGTTGGTTTGACGGTGGCTCGGAACTCGGACCGCGGGCATTGGGGCAGCGCAGCATTTTGTCGGATCCACGGTCGGTGGAGGCCAAGACGCGCTTAAACGCGCGGGTGAAACATCGCGAAGCGTTCCGTCCGTTCGCACCGCTGATTATTGAAGAAGAAGCCGGCAATTGGTTTGAGCTGCCGGCGGTCGCGGCAACCAGTGAATTAATGCTGCGAACATTTCCGTTTAAGCGTGACGTGCTCGAGCAAGTGGGTGCGGTCGTGCATGAGGATGGCACCGGGCGATTGCAGACCCTGCGCGCCGATGCCAATCCACGGTTATACGCCGTATTGCAAGGTTTCTTCGCGCGTACCGGAGTACCGATTATCGTCAACACGTCATTTAACGTGATGGGCGAACCCATTGTAGAGACGCCCGAAGATGCGTTGTGGTGTCTGCTGCATACGGATTTGGACTACGTTTGTTTAGGCGAGACGCTGGTGCGTCGGTCGAGCGCGTTTACGGCTTTTTTGGATTTACGACCCAAAGCGACGTCGCTTGGCAACCGACAGGAAGTGAGCACCGAATGGGGGCGCTACTCACCGGCAATTCCCGACGTGGTTCGGCCGATCCTGCAGCTTGCCGACGGTTCGCGCACGGGACGCGCCATCTTGCAGGTCATTCGGTCGCAGACCGGATTCGATGAGGCCTTTTTCCAAGGCGTCTTGCGGCACCTGCGTCGCGCCGGCTTGTTAACGTTTGCCGCATAACGGATGTCGCCGACCGATGGCGGCGATGTCACTCTATAATGGAACCAAAGCGGTCTCTCGTTGGCGATCTGCCAACGCCGGTTGATCGCCAGAAGTACTTCTCGCCGACAGGGCTGCGTGTGAAATGAATGCCAATTCGGTCGCAATGACCTCGCCAAGTGTGCAGATTCCCGATGCGTATCGGCGCTGGGGTGTACTGGCGATGACCAGCACACTGGTCGTACTCACTCTGCTAGGCGGTATTCATCTCTTTTACCAACAACAGTCGGCGCTCCCGGTCGTCCGTTCGGTGTTAGCTCAGGAGTTGGCGGCACCAGACTTAGAGTCGATCAACCCGGCCGAATGGCAACCGCTGCGCCTGCCCGACAAAATATGTTCGGCAGAATGTCGCTCGCAATTTAAGATTTATCGAGCGATGGTCGATGTGCCGACGGGTTATTCGCTGGCGGTATACCTGCCCATGTTTGACGGTGCGGCAGCCGTGTGGGTCAACGACCGGAGTATCGGCGTTAGTGGGTCGATGCAAGACCCGATTGCCGATATGACCTATCAGCCAACACTTTATCGAGTGCCAGGCGATTTGGTGATCGCCGGTCCGAACGTAATCGATGTGGTTGTGTCAGCGCAGGTGCCGAGTGGCGGTCGATTAATTCCCTTCCATGTTGCGCCGCTAAGTGAACTCGAGCCGGCGCATGCGACTGCATCATTTCTTACCGTTGGTGTACTGACCGCATTCAACGGCATTTTTTTGGTGTTAGGTTTCTGTGCGCTGCTGTTATATGTGTCCGGCGACCGCGATCGCCTGTATCTATGGTTCGTGTTGTTATTGGTCTTTTCCGCGACGCGCAACCTCAACGTTCTGTGGCCGGAGTGGCCGGCAAATCTCGCGATCCGCAATTGGATGTACCTCGCATCAACGCTTGGCGTGTTACTCACGGTATCCGGTCTGGTCAGTCGATTTGCGCAACGAACAGAGACGCGACTGGATATCGGGTTGGTTTTGTTTTGGATACCCGCATCGCTGCTTATCGCTATCGGCTTGTTTGTTGATCTGGCCGCCAGTTGGTTTTACGCCAACACCGCGATACGGGTCATCGGAATTGTCTTGGTGCCCTACGCCTTGGTGCGTTTCCTGTTGCATGCCCGTTCCTTATCGATCGCGGTGCATAACGTGATTTTTGCGCTGTTGTTGATCGGGTTGGTGCTGGTTTTGCATGACATCGTGCAAACCTGGCCGCCACGTCGGCTGATTTTTCCGCTATCCAATTTAGCGGGGCTACCGATCGTTCTAAGCTTCTGCGTCATACTGGTGTCTCGCTATGCGGGCCACCTGGCGGCGATCCAAGCGCACAACCGTGAACTGCGAGACGCAGTCGCGGCCAGAGAAAACGAACTCGCCGAAAGTCATCGTCGAGAGAGTGAACAAGCCCGCTTGCAGGTGCTCGGTGATGAGCGTCAGCGCATCATGCGTGATATGCACGATGGTGTGGCTGGCCGACTAGCGGTGCTGATTCAGAAGTTACGGCGCGGCCCGCCGGCGAGCGATACGCTGACCGACGAACTGCAGCATAGTTTGCAGGACTTGCGTTTGGTCATCGGCTCCTTAGATGAAGAGCTGGGCGCTGATTTTCGCGCTGCATTGGCGGCGTTTCACGAACAGATTGCGCCTATTGTCGAGGACGATGGGGTTATCCTGCGTTGGTGGGACACGTTGGCCGAGTCACCTGCCTTGGGGCCGCAGCGAACGTTGCAGGTCTATCGATGTTTGCAAGAGGCGATCCACAATGTGTTGCGGCATGCCGATGCGAATACGCTCGACGTGCACATTCATTCGTTCAACGATGGAATTGAGCTGATTGTTGCGGATGATGGTGTTGGCATTGATTCGACCGCATCGCCCGGCCGAGGAATGCGCAATATGCGTAATCGGCTCGAATCGCTGGGTGGGGCGCTGCTGGTTGAGTCGGACCAGGGCGGCACCAGGATCCGCATGCAGATTCCGACCTAGCACCCCATGAGTATGGGGGGTGTCGAGCTACCGTGAACGGCGTACGATCAATGCCTATGCTGCGCGCACTCATTGTCGAAGATGATCCGGACTTTTCGGAGCTACTCCATCGCATTGTCCTGGACGACACCGAGTTCGAAACAATCAGCATTGCGAGTTCGCTGGCGGATGCGCGGGAGTATCTTACTGCCACCGAATTTGGGCTGATCTTATTGGATCTTGGTCTGCCGGACGGCAGCGGTGTCGACTTGCTAGGGACGATTCCGGCGACAACGTCGGTCATCGTGGTGACTGTGTTTGACGATGAGCCCGACGTCATCGATGCCATGGCGCGCGGCGCCAATGGGTATTTGTTGAAAGATGACCCCGCGCTCGGCCAGGCAATCGTCGCCACCATCAATGGTGGTTCGTCACTCAGCCCGTCGGTCGCCGCTCACCTGGTATCGAGTTGGCGTCGATTGACCGGTGCGGTTGGAGATAGTCGTGGTGATACTGAGCCAACTCGTCTGTCACCACGCGAGCGCGAGATTTTGCAATCGTTCGCGGACGGGCTCACCTACCAGGACACCGCGAGGCGACTGGGAATCTCGCAACACACCGTTGCTGACCACGTCAAAAATTTGTATCGCAAACTGCAGGTGAATTCTCGTGCCGCTGCCGTCAACCGGGGCCTGCAAGAGGGTCTGGTTCGCGTGCAGAGCGAGCCTACCTAGACCGGCACGACTACCGACACCTTGTGACCGGGTCGACGTTTTTCGATTCCTAAGGCAGTACGCCGTCACACTTTCTTCTGAACCCCAAGCTCATGGGGTGTTGCCTATTTCGCACCGTGGCTTCAATGGCTGTGAGTTTCAAACGACGTATCAACGAATCTTGAAAAACTCTTGACCAACTCAGGGAGCAGTCATGAAAAAACAAGTTCTAGTAGTAGTCGGTTTCGCGGCGCTCTTTGCGGGCTGTGAAAGCGGATCAAAGAAAGATGCAACGGCCACTGTCGAAGTGGATTGGAACAGCGACGGCCTGATTGACCAGGTCGCTACGCTGACGTACGCACGCAAAAGCGGGCAACTCATCACCCAAGCGATCGACTACGTTGACCCGAGTGATGACGACATCACCGTCACCTATGACTATGACGACAATGGTTTTGTTATGCGCGAAACCTCGGCCACTGACAGCGATGACGTTGCGTACTTCATCATGGAAATGACCAACGATGAGCGCGGCAATGTGATCGAACGACGCTACGACACTAACGCCGATGGCACCTTCACGTACTACGCGTACTTCACCTACAGCGCTGACAATGACATCACACGTGAGGCCTACGATTTCAACGGCGATGGCGTGATCAATCGCGAACGTCTGGTGACGTATGCATCGGCGGGTCAGTATGCGACGCGCAACTACGATGACAATGGTGATGGTGTGTTCAATTACTTTGAGGCGGTGAGTTACGCACCGGGCAATCGTCGGGAGATTCTGCATGAGCTGGATCGCAATGCCGACGGTTCGTTCGACGAACAGCACTTTGTCACTTGGACCGATAATGCCGACGGCACGATTACACGCTTTCTAGAGCGTGATCTTGACCTCAATGGTTCAATCGATCGTACCGATACGCGGATCATGCTCACAGACGACATACGCGAATACTTGGCAAAGACGGTGAGCTACGTGCGTGATACGAACAACGACGGCAACCCCGACTACATCGAGCTGAGCACATACAACGCAAACGAACAGATTCTGACCTCAAGCGGTGACACCAACGGCGACGGCACACCCGAGAATTTTGCGGAGTTTGACTATGACGAGAACGGCAACCTGACCGGGCAGCGTTTTTACGATGCGCAGGGTGAGCTGACTTACATCATGAATGTCGTCTACAAGAACTGGAATATCGGCCGCGTCGAATTGCCGCAGCTCAGTTCAAGTACTTAGTTCGCAAACGCGCCGCTTGGCCTACGATCGACGCACTCGGCTCGGCAACGGGAGTTGTCGGGCCGTTTCTACTGCAAAGGTACTGGCTCGAAACTAGTAGTCCTGCTCGAGCATGAGTCGCATCAACTCTTCGGCAAATACAATCGCTGCCGCGCGAGCAGCGGCCCGATCAGTTTCGTCGCCGACTTCGTAGGTAATCGCCGGAATGCCGTAGCGCTCATAAAAGTAGTTCTTGGCGACCGCGGCATTTTGAATGGGGCTGCGGCTGACGCCAAATTCGTAGTCAGTGATACGCGGTCGCGATTGATTCAGCCAGCGCTCGGTAAAATTGGGCGGGTCGGTAACGTCGTAGTGTGCGTAGAAAACGTTACGACTGGTGGAATGAAAATCCACCACCATTCGCAGCTTGCCATCGGATGCTTCGTATTCGTCTAGCAAGGTGGCGACGGCGCGAGTTTCGGGCTGGCGGAACATTCCCCAGTCGCGATTCAAATCGGTGCTGCCCAGGTTGTGACGCCAGTTGCCACCGACAACACCGTCCGGGTTCAACAGGGGGACGGCGACCACGCGGAACCGTTCACGAAACCGCGTCGCCAGGTCGGTTGTCGAAAACACCGTATCGACAAACGACTGCATCGCGATCGCGCCCGAGACCTCGGGTGGGTGTTGTCGCCCCATCAGCAGCAATAGACTCTTTGATTCGGGATTGCTGTCGAATGCGTGAATCGGCAGCCCGCGTTTCGATTCGCCGATCACCCGAACAGGAATATCGCGGGCCGCAATCCGGGCGCGCCAGACGTCGTAGACTTTCGGTGTTATCAATTCCTGCGCAGCGACGTAAACCGGCTCATCACCGAGCTCAATGGCGAAGTGGGCGTGCTCACCATCGGTATCGGCGCGCACTGCCGATGTGTCGAGACGTGTCCAGGTCATGCCGTCGCGGCTGGTCTTGGGCCAATAGCGGTGATTGCCACCTTCGTAGCGCAACGTCACATTGGCGGTTCCAGCATGGTTAGGTCGTAACCGAAATGCATACCAAGGACTGTTGTTGATTCGGCCCTCGTCCTCAGGGCGAATTCGCAGCTCGACGTGGTCGGCCGCGAGCACCGTACAACGCCCGCGTCGCGCACCGCTGAAATTATCCTCGACCGAGAATTGCGTTGTTTCGCACTCGGTTCCGGCGGGCACGGCGCTGAGTTGTGCACATGCGGCAATTACGACACCGGTCGCAAAGATGGCCACAAGGTACGATATCCTCATCGGCGGCTGACTCCTCTAGGCGGACTGTGAAACGGCGGTCGCAGCGTCGGCTGCGGATGCGCACGCTAACGTCCAGCCCAGCATGCCATGTCCGGTATTGACGAACAGTTTTTTTAATCGAGTAGCCCCGACCCGTGGCCTGCCGTCTGGCGTCATGGGCCGATACCCTCCCCAATGCTGCACATCGTCAACCGAGTAATCCGCTAGGGTCGGCGCGATGCGGCGTCCGAGTTCGAGCAAGGCACGGCCGCGCTCTCGATCTGCGGAAGTGTCGAAGCCGGTGAAGTCGGCGAAGCCCGCGATGCGCACGAAGCCGTTGATACGGCTAAATACGATTTGTTGCTTGAGTGCTGTAACGCTTGCTAGTGGCGCGTGTTCGCCGGGCGGCAGCGTGACCGAATATCCGCGAACCGGGTAAACGTGTGTCTTGATGCCGACCGAGCCGAGTAGCTGGTCGCTCCATGCGCCCATGCAAACGACCACCGCATCCGCTTCCAATTCTTCATCGTCGACACGCACCGCTTGCACTGCGCCATTCGATGAAATGAGCTCCTTAACCGTCGCAGCTAAGCGAAACTCCGCTCTGTCATTTTCTTCCAACCACTGCCGCAATCCTTTGGTAAATGACAACGCGTCGGCGACTTCGTCGTCACGTGAATACACCGCAGCCACGAAATCGTCCGTCAGCCATTGCAGCGTGGGTTCGATTTCGATGGCTTCGTCGCGAGTCAGCACCACCGTCTGACAGCCGTTGTCGCTCTTGAGTTGGCTGTTACTGCGCGCGACGGCGAGCTGTTGTTGATTGGAGAGTAAAACCAGTTTGCCGGCTTTGCGGTGAGAAAACTCGATCGGCACTTCATTGCGCAATGTTTGCATCAGATCCGCCGATCGTGCCGCCGTATGCAAAACCGCCAGCGTGTTTTGGCGCGCTCGCTCGGTCGTGCACTGCGCGAGAAACCGGGCGCCCCAAGGCAGTATTCCTGGTGCCAGCTTGATCCGTGTGCCCTGGCTCCGCCCGAGTAACAAACCGGGGATAGTGGGTACAAAGTTGGGGCGTGCCAGCGCGTCGGTGAAGCTGTAAGACAGTTGACCACCATTCGCGTAGCTCGCGGCATGGCCGACGTCTTCGGCGCGATCCACCACCGTCGTTCGCCATCCCTGTTGCGACAAATAATAGGCGGTTGTGACGCCAACGACACCGGCACCAAGAACCAGTGCGTGCATGTTCACTCTCTCGTGAATCTTGCGCTAGATACTACTGAGCGCGAACCGCGCCTCTCCAATGAACATTGTTCGAGAGGTTATAACTTCAAGCTATGGTGTTGCTTTAATCGGCGTTTAAGAAGGCTTTGACGTGCGTGCCTAAGTGTTTGATGTAGTTTCTTGCCGCAATGGATAACGGCGCATTGGCAACGTGCAACGCCTTAACATCAAACCGCAGCGCCGGTGTTAGTGGCAGTCGTTTAACGTCACCGGTGTCGAGCGACCGCGCGGTGATGTCGTCTGCGATCGTCGTGCCAACCCCGCAGGCGACCATCGCTTTGGCGACATGATAGGTTTCGGTCCAGGCGACAACGTCAAATTTTGTCTTGGCGCGCGCCATGTAGTCGGATAACGCCTGACCGAGTGGGCCGCGGCCGTTGAGCGCAATAAACGGCTCTTCGGCGATGTCGCGTATCGAAACGGGTTCGCCGTCCTCAAAACGACTATCGCTTGGCGCTAGCACGACGAAACGACCGCGAGCCAGCGTTTGCGCCTTGATTCCCGGCCGCGCAACCGGGTTAAAGGCGAGACCGATGTCGACACGTGATTCCAATAAGGCTTCCATCATTTCATCAAGGTGCAAGGTTTCGATCTCAAACACCACGCTGTCGTGCTGTTGCCGGAATGTCGCCACGGACTCCGGCAACACGGATAAGCCAAACGCCGGCGTGCCAGCGATACGGATGCGACCGGAACTAGATGCTTTGATGTTCGTGGCGATGTGGCGTAGCCGGTCAACATCCTCGTAAACGGTCTTGACGTGGGTAAACAGCTGGTGCGCCTCGGGCGTCGGTATCAGCTTGCCTTTGACACGATCAAACAGTCGGTAGCCAAGCTGTTGCTCGGCATGGGCGAGCACTTTAGAAACCGACGGTTGCGACACGTTGAGCAGCGCCGCAGCGTTGGTCATTGACCCGCTCGAATAAATGGCATGAAACACTTCGATTTGCCGTAGCCGCATATTCTCCCTCCAGGATTTGAGTATAACCACAGGCTATAGCGTTGGGCATCAAACGAATGAAAGATGAGCAAAATCAATGGCATGATACGGTCATGAGAGCGATTCAATTACTGATTATCTGCGTCTTGCCGATCGCTGCGGCCGCCGTTCTTGCGGCCGAACCGGTGGTCGTCGTGGTCGACGAGTCCGGTGCGGTGATCGAGTCCGCATCCGTTGATGTGTCTTTGCGGTCCGGTGTTGTTCAAGTTCAAGCGTCGGCGGGCGGTTACTACGATGCGGTCCACACGTTTCTGGCATCGCGATTCGAAAGCGATTCCAACCTGCGGATAACGCTGGTTGAACGGACAGCGGATCGACGTCTGTTGGTGTTTGCCGGCGACGCGATGTTGGCAAGGCGCTACTTTTCGCCGCGCGCCGGTGAGCCGGTATTAGTGCGTGAAGATAAAGTGCTAGAAGACGGTGCGGCGCTGCTGAAGACGATCCGGCCCTATATTGATCTTGCCGACTACGCGTCGGTGAATGTCGAAACTCAACTGGCCGATGGCACGCTCAAAGACAAGTTGCCGAAATCGGTGGCGTTTTACTCACCACCGGAGTTTGCTCATGTGCTTCGTGATGCGGGTTTTGATTACGCCGCGTTGGGTAATAATCACACCTGGGACTATCAACGCGAAGGTCTAAATCCAACGCTCAAAGCACTGCAGTCGGCGGGGCTGGATTATTCCGGCGCCGGCTTCGACGAGGCCAGTGCGCGTGCGCCGGCAAACGTCGCCATTAACGGCACGCCGTTCGCTTTTCTGAGTTACGTTGGCTGGGCCGGAACCTTCGAACCGTCGCAGGTCGCTGATGGTAACAAAGGCGGCGCAGCGTTGGGCGGCAGCCAACAGTTTCGCGAAGATCTGAGCGCAATTCCGGCTGATGTTGTCAGCACAGTGCAGTACCACAGTGGAATTGAATACGCGGCGCGACCGGCCGGGAGCGAACGTCTGCGACTACGTCAGGCGATCGATTTCGGCGCCGACATTGCGTTAGGACATCACCCGCACGTATTGCAAGGGTTTGAGATTTATCGCGGTCGGCTCATCGCGTACTCGCTCGGCAACTTCCTATTCGACCAATACATCTACGGTACGCAGATGGGCATGTTGCTGTACGTATGGATGGACGGTGATCACCTGCACCGTGCAGAAGTGGTGCCGGTTGACGTTAACGGCTACGTACCGACACCGGCAACCGGGCAATTCGCATACACGGTACTGAATCGACTGGCGCGCTTGTCTCGGCCATTCGGAACGTGCCTGCGTGACAACGGTGCACATGCCACCATCGAGCCGTGCCCCAGTGATGCCAGTTCTCGATCGCAGCTGGTGGATATCGGCGGCATCGAGCCGACGCTGAACCCAGTGCACTTGAGCGCCCTCGGGCTGCGTCCAACCGAGTCGGTCGCGGTGAAATCCGAAACGCACATGTATCGTATCGGTGTCGACATGTTGCGGCGCGGCGATTTTGAAACGGTCGGTTTATTCGGTACATACGATCGCACCTGGATCACGGATACCGGTGCCGAGATCGTGACTGGGGCGTCACAACTGCTGGAGGTCAACGTACCTGCAGGTGACACAGTGCGCACCGGAATGAAGGTGTTTGACCGTGTATTCACTCCCTCCGCAGCGACCACGCTGCGGGGACGAATCAAGACCAACGCAGACGTTAATGTGCGAGTGGTCTTGCAACGCCGTCGCCCCGACGAGCCATTCAGCGAGGCGCTCGAGCGCGGCTCGATCCGGTATGTCGGTGGTGCGCGATTGAAGGCGGGCGGCTGGCGAGACTTTGCGATCGATTTCGACCAACCGCGGCTCTCAACACGCGGTGTGCGCCTACTGATCGACATTCGCGACACCAGCGGCGACGGCGCACTAGTGGAGCTTGACGATTTTGCCTGGATCGAGTGGCAGACCCCGTGGCTACTGGGCTCTGGCGCGCCAACGCAGGCAGAATTTGGTACTCACGTACAGTTTTCACCAAACCCATAGACTGCGGTTATAGATGCCGGAAACGTATCTATTTGCCGACGGGCTAGGGGGTTGCTAGCGTGTCAGCTGTATCACTCAAAAATCATTAAAAGGCAGGGGGATGTCAATGAGTAGGCAAAATCGCTGGAGCCTGATTCCGTGCGCGGCGTGCCTGTTCCTGTGGGGCAACGCGATCGCACAGGACGATGAGCAGGAAGACGAAACCGTCGATGAAATCACTGTAACCGGTACGCAAATTCGCGGCGCGGCCATATCCGACGCCTTAGCCGTGTCGGTGGTGAGTTCCGAAGACATAGAAATTCTCGGCATTGAGTCTGGCGACGAGCTGCTCGACTTGATCCCGGAGATGGGGCAGAACTTTTTTAGTGAGACGGACACGGCCGGTGGTGTGAATGCCGCGCGTGGCGATGTCGGTGCGATTAATATGCGCAACCTCGGTACCGGCAACACGCTGGTGCTGCTAAACGGTCGCCGCCTCGTCAACATGGCAACCTTCCAGACGGAAACCGTCGGCGGCAGTTTCGTGCCGGTGAACTCGGTTAACTCAAACCACATTCCGGTATTCGGCGTAGATCGAATCGAAGTGCTGCGAGATGGCGCATCAGCGATTTACGGTGCAGATGCGGTCGCCGGCGTGGTGAACACCGTCCTCAAAGATGACTATGAGGGTTTCCGGCTGCGGCTGCGGCAAACCGACTTTGATCATCTGCCAAGAAGCGACCAGTCCTACGGCTTCGAGTGGGGTGGCAATTTCAACGGCGGTGCGACCAATGTGGGCGTGTTTGCACGCCACTATCAACGCGACCGTGTAAACAGTCAGGATGAGTCGCGCTGGGCGAATGCCGATTTCCGCTATCGCTTTGCCGACAGCTCGCCCTATTCCGAAGCATCAGGAAGTACGATCTTCCGCAACGACAGTATCAACTCACTGTTCGGTCAGTTCGATGTGGTCTCTGGGTTGGGCAGCACGCATAGCCTGCGCGTCAATGAGGTGGTCGATTCATCGGGTGAATTCGAGATTTATCCGATCAACGATGCACGCTGTGCCAATACCGACCCGGACGCAACTGCGCCAGTCTACGACCTCGGTTACGGCACCTGCCTGCATGAGGATGGGCAGGGTCAGATTCGTTACAACCTCAATGACAACCGCGATCTTTTGTCCGACCTGAAGCGCTCTACCGTGTACGTGTATTTCAACCACGAAATGGAATCGGGTACGGAGATGTTCGGTGACTTCTATTGGTACGACTCGCAAACGAATCGCATCAATACACCATCAACGGATCTGAGCGCGGTGACGCTGCGAGTCGGTGCACAAAACTACTGGAATCCGCTGGGTCCGATCGGCTCGCCGAACCGCCTGCCGGATTCGATTATCGGTACCGATGTTCCGGCCGAAGGCCTTGAGCTGCGAATGGACTTCTACCGCTTTGCCGAGGTGCCGCGGATTATCGATAACGACGGTAGCGCGTGGCGCTTCCTGTACGGGCTGCGTGGCGAGGCCGGTGAGTGGGATTGGGAGTCAGCGTTTGTATTATCGGAGGCGCGACGCACCGATATTACCCGCAATCGTCTATCCAATACGCTGATTACCGAGGCGCTGTTCGATCCGACGCCAGCAGCGTACAACCCGTTCAGTGCCGGTGTGGACACCAATATTGAACGCGCTCTGATTAGCGTGTTCCGCAAAGGTGTCACGGATCTCTCAATGTGGGATATCAAGTTCTCCAACGTTGAGTTGTTCAACCTGCCGGCAGGCCCGGTCGGGTTTGTGGCCGGCTACGAGTATCGCTACGAAAGCTACCTCGACAATCGCGATCCGCGTTTGGATGGCACGATTAACTTCGTCGACTTCGAAGGTGACACCTATCCGCTGACGTCGGACGTGGTGAACTCCAGCCCGACGCCTGATGGTTCCGGCAGTCGCACCACCAACTCCATGTTTATGGAGTTTGCGATTCCGCTGGCCGAAACACTGGATGTGCAGCTCGCGGCTCGTTACGAAAACTTTGACGATGTCGGCGACACGACGGTCGGTAAGATCGCGTTTGGTTGGCGTCCGACCGACTGGTTCTTGTTGCGTGGTTCCTGGAACGAGGCGTTCCGCGCACCGAACCTGATTACGATCAACGAGCAGTTTGTGGCGCGCTCCAACACGCTGAACGACTGGGGCTGCTTCTACGGAGTGGATCAGGGTACGGTGGATCCGGGTACCTATTCCAGCTGTGACTACGGTATTCAGCGTCAGGCAACCGGTAGTCGCGACCTGAAGCCCGAACAATCGACCAACACGTCGATCGGCGTCGTGCTGCAGCCGCTGGATGGATTCACCATGACCGTGGACTTCTGGTCGATCGAAAAAGAAGACACCATTGGTCTGTTCGGCGAAGAAAACCACATCCTGTATGACCTGGTACTGCGTCTCGAAGCTGGCACCGCGGATTGCAGCGACCCGGCGTCGCTCGGTAACCCGGTGGTCAATCGACAGGCGCATGACCCGAGTGATACGGCGCTGGTTGATGGGTTCCTGGCCGCCGGACTGTGTCCGATTGGTGAAGTTGACTTTGTGGCAGATCGCTACGCCAACCTAGATACGCGCACACTGCGTGGCTACGACATCGGTCTGTACTATGACTTTGATACGTCGTGGGGCGAGTGGAGCATGAGCTACAACGGTTCCTACTACACCGAGTTTGAACAGACGGCGTCGGGTGCCTTGTCGACTGCAGTGATCAATGCCCAGCAGACGGACCCGACAATTGTCTATCCGCTTGAGGGCCTCGGTGACCTGCTGGGTATCGATGGCAACCAAGAAGATCGTCATTCGGCGAGCGTGTCGTGGCGGAATGAAAACTGGTCAGCCGGTGTACAAGGCTTCCGCATCAGCAGCTTCGATGAAATTCTTTCGAACGGGGACGCGTTCAAGATTCCATCGATGACCACGTATAACGCTAAGGTGGACTATCGCTTTGAAGTTGCCGATGTAGATTCACGCATCCGCGTCGGCGTGAACAACCTCACGGATGAGCGTGCACCGATCGCGGACGAGTCGTTTGGCTTCTTTAAAGACGCACATCGCGACTGGGGTATTTACTACTACCTCGACTTGTTGATGAGCTTCTAGTCAGTACGCCAGCGGTATAGAAATCACGGCCGAACTTGCAGCAGCAGGTTCGGCCGTTTTCTTATCGGTATGACACCGACGGTGCTACGACAGTACACTTAACCCATGAGCCGACATCGATCCTACACACCGCGAGCGATAACCCTGGTCGTCGCGTTACTCGGCTGCATTAGCTGCGATGAAACGGAGTCGAGCTCGGCCGCCGAGGCCGGCAACGATATTTTGTTTGTCGGCAACAGCTTCACCTACTACAACAATAGTCTGCACAACCACTATCGCCGTCTGCTGCGTGGCCTGAGCGAGCCGGTAGAGCCCGGAACCGTGCGGGCGAAAACGATATCGGGCGGTAGATTACCGGAACATGGCGCGGGTTTGCTGTCCATGCTCGATGGCGAATCGTGGGATATCGTCATTCTGCAAGGCCACAGTCGGGTGCCGCTGGAGGATGACACCGAAGCCGGTTTGCGATCAGCGGCCGAAACTTACGCAGAGTCGATTCGCGATGCGGGCGCCGAGCCAGTGTTGTTCATGACCTGGGCGTATACGGATCGCCCGGAAATGACCGATCGAATCGATGCCATTTATTCAAGTCTCGGTGAGGAGCTTGGTGCGAAAGTGGCGCCGGTGGGGCTGGCATTTGCTGCGGTGACCGACGCCCGCCCCGAGATTGCGCTTAGGACGGATGACCGTCGCCACCCATCGTTGGCGGGCACCTATCTGGCCGCATGCGTGTTTGTCGCGGTGTTACGGGGCGAATCGCCGGAAGGCAACAATTATGTTGCCGACCTTGATCCGGACGTTGCAGCTTTTTTGCAAAGTGCGGCGTGGCAGACGGTTCAGCAATACAACGCGCGTTAGCGTGTCGTTAACTACGGTTCTTGACGACCGGGGGTTATCGCGTGCAGAGCATGTCCATGATGGCGACAAAGTCTTGTCGCTCCTGACCTTCGAGTAAGGTACGTTGTGCACTTTCAATCGTACTCTTAGTGCGGTCCGATGCGATCACTTCCATCGTAAGGTTTGAGCGAAAGACCTTTCGCGCAGCACAATACACTTCGTAATCGCCGGTCGCGGTGGTGCGATTTTCACTATCGTCGAAGTAGCTGCGAATAACCGCGCTGACGATTTTTTCTCCGCGCACCTCGCGTACACGAATAGTTCGTTTCTTTAGCTCAATTTTTGCTTCGATACCATCGGAGCTGCCGCTAAAGAGGTTTTCCCACGCAGACGCCTCGACGACGCCCGCAGCTGCGAATAACAGTAGTGCGGCGGAAATGAAAGACACGCTTCGCAATGACATGGCGCAACCCTCTCGATCATAGGGATCACCAAATTGTCGCGGAGATAGGCGCTAATTGCGCTCGGTCAGTTCACGTTTTCAGGGCTAATTTCTCGGCGTGAGCTTGAGCAAACGTCCCTGGCTGGTGCCGCGGTCATCTTCGAGCACCCAGATGGCGCCGTTCGGCCCTTCCACCACGCTGCGAATGCGTGCGCCCATGTCATAGCGTTCAGCTTCTGCGGCTTCATCACCGTCGAGCTCGATGCGCACGATGGCTCGCGAGCCGAGGCCCGCGGCAAATGCGTCGCCATTCCAATCCGCGAACAGCTCGCCACCATAGATCATCAGGTCACCCGGTGAGATCGCCGGTATCCAGGCGACTGCCGGTGCGTCGAACTCGGGGCGCGTGTCGTGATCCGGAATTTCACGGCCGTCGTAATGATCGCCATCGGACACAACCGGGTAGCCATAGTTACCGCCTCGTACCACGAAGTTCAGCTCGTCGCCGTGTGCTGGGCCCATCTCGATGTTCCACAAGTTGCCGTCTAGATCGAGCGCCATTCCGAGCGGGTTACGGTGACCAATCGACCAGATTTCCGGATAGACACCTTCATCATCGACGAACGCGTCTTGGCTATAGTAATCGACAAAAGGGTTATCGGCCGGTACCGACCCGTCGTCATTGAGCCGTACAATTTTTCCGATATTGGATTGCATGTCCTGTGAGGGCGTGAATTTTTGTCGATCGCCGGACGAGATATATAAGTATCCCTCGTCATCAAAAAGCAGACGATGCCCATAATGACCGTAGCCAACCACCTTGGGGTATTGGCGCCAAATGACCTCGACGTTTGAAAGCCGACCACCGCGCTCAGCAATTTCTAACTGCGCACGAGCAACCGCGGCGCCGCGGGTATTGCCGATACCGGATTCGACATAGCTCAGATAGATCATGCCGTTGTCGCTGAAGTCGGGATGCAAAGCGACATCGCCAAAACCACCTTGACCTCCATAGTCGACGTCGGGAATCCAGCGAATCGGTCGTTTGCTGCCGTCCTGACCGACGATGAGCAAGTTGCCCTTTTTCTCGGCGACCAAGAGGTTGCCATCAGGCATGAAGGCCATCGCCCAAGGTTCGTCAAAATCGGTAATCGCTTCGACGTCAAAGGGTAGGTTCGTTTGGGCACTTGCGACACCGAGTGACAGACTCATCATGGTGAAGGCGACAACGATCTTGTTCATTATTTTCTCCGCGCTTTCGGTAGTCAGGCCACTCTTTGGTCCGCAAAAACACCTTGGAGTTCCCGACATACACAGGGGTCGGTTCATAGTGTACCGATTCTACCGCCATCGCAGGCTAGTGATGTCCGTGGGCCCGATTTTGCTCATCCTCTACGTCGCTAAGCATTATCAGCTCGCGCCGTAGCGGCATGTTGTCGGGCTCATTGAAATTCGAGGCGAGGCCGAGACGTTGCCAAACCATGAGTACCCACCAACCGGGATCCCACTCGCCTTTGTGGATGCCCAATTTCGCCGAGCCGGGATAGGCGTGATGGTTGTTATGCCAACACTCGCCCATGGTGAGCAACGCGGTAAAGGGTACGTTGAAGCCCTGAACGGCAGCACCATCAACATGCCAGTGTTGGTCACCGGTGTTGTGTGCGAAATAGCCGATGATCCAGTGGCCGAATACGGAGATCGCAACGCGACTGCAGATGCCCCAAAAGACCCATCCCCAGCCGCCGATGGCAAAGAACAGGACTGCCCAGGGCAGTTGCTGCCACATCCAGGTACGTTCCATGAATTGAATGAACGCGTCGTCTTCTATCTCTTTTTCAATGCGAACCTCGGGTGGGTCGCGTAATTCAAGCGAGCAGAAAACTTGCCACCAGAAATCTCGGTACCAAGGCGGTGTGCTCGCGAAGTAGTCGTGGCACTGACTCTGTCGTTGGGCCCAGTCGCGAGTGTCGTGCGTTCTTAACAGCGTCAATGGACCGGATATGCCGACAATCGTGCCAAGGTGAATCATTGTGTACTCGAGCCACTTCGGGCAATCGAAGGCGCGGTGAATGAGTCTACGGTGCATACCGAGCGAATGGCCGAGGCACAGCGTCAGCCCCGTAAATAAGAGGAACAGTGCAATGGCGCCGGGGGTTGCGGTCGACGCACTGCCGACCGTACCGAAAAGGTACATCGGGGCGAGCCACAAGATCTTTTTTGGGTCTGCTCGAACAACGCCGCTAACGGCGTCACCGGTCGCACCAGGAAATTCAACTCGAGGGTTCGAGTAGTCGTCGCAATGCTGAGTCATGATTCTCTCCCGTAATCGTTGAAGAGAGGTTATGCGGCGGGTCGAGGCCCTGGCTTCCAGATTCATCAATGTGGAATAGGTTCTTATTAACCCTTTAAAAAACAGCGACTTAAGCTTCTACAGATTGATCAATCCGGAGAATTTGGAGCCGTACCTGGTGATGGAGGGTGCTTGCAGCCAGGAATCGAATGCGAATAACGCGTTGCTCTTCGGCGTTGGGCAAGTAGAATGGCGCCCCGCGCAGGTACTGCTGCGCACGGATAACACGCAGTACAATCAGTATCACCAAACTAAGCGCCCGTAGCTCAGCTGGATAGAGTACTGCCCTCCGAAGGCAGGGGTCAGAGGTTCGAATCCTCTCGGGCGCGCCAATCAAAGCCAATAGCCCCAACGGTTTCAGCTATTTTTGCTTGAGGCCGTTGGGGTTATCCGTTCCCGAGTGGCGGCAGGAGTGGCGAAGTACATGAAATCTCCATTCCACTCACAATTCGCGCAACTCTGAGCAGCCAACTCTTGCACAGTTGAATCGAGCTTCATTGGTATCTCGTCTAAGGAAGCTCGGCCAGCCAAAGGTCGGACTGAAGCGGATCGTTTATATAAGTATCCGTCGCTCTCTTTTCGCGAGTCTTCGCGTAAGGCCCACGAGTTGACGAAGGACGCTTGTTGGGGTGACGCTGAAAAAAGCGTGCGCGTCGCGTTGGTGCATCAAGCTTCACGAAGGATCGAGTGCGACGAGCGTCCACACAGGAACGACAGCGAGGCTCGAGACCGAGCGTCATCTTCTTGTTTGGAGCGAATGCTGAAGTGGGAAGTACATTATCGCAGGCAGTACACCAACGCGCGCCACCCGCAAACAGTCGCGCCTGAATCTCTTGGCACTCCAGCGCACTACCCTGGTAAGTGGTTAGCACCGTATGTTCGTGATCGGTGAGTAGCATCTTTGTTCTCCAACTATTGAGAGAATGGTGCCAGCCTCGACCTCGCAAGAAAGATTCCCCCTACTCTAAGGAAGGGCAACGAGGGAGGCTGGCGGCATGCAGCCCCACGTCCGCCAAGGACAGCGTCACGGTGAGCTTCGTGGAAACCGAAATGAGGATCGGAATCTGATGCGGGGCCTACATAGGGTTACGCAGCAAGTCGGTCTGCTACGTCTTCTATAATTGAACGATACGTCGGGTGACGCCTTATGAGTTCCTTGAGATCCTTCGCGAGGGATCGCTCAGGAATATTTCGAAGCCGCTTCCGGTCGCACGCTTTGCAGCGAGACGAAATACCGGTGGAGCGGTGTCTATCGGCATAGAAATTATCACGCGGCTGCAGCGTATTGCATGCTGAGCATCGGCCGCAGCCGAGAGTGGTGAGATTCTTGCCATTGGAATCTTTGAGACTGCACATAGTGTTCTCCTCGGAGAATTGGAGGTCAGAATAGGTGGTGTAGTTGTCGACGACGCGCCGCATCGCGAGTGATACGTTCACGGTCATTGGCGGGCTGTACCCGCATGTCTCCAGCGTCAATTCTTTGAACATGGACGGCGGCTGACGCCTCGTCGGCTCGCAGCTTGTCCATACATTTCTGACAGAAGGATTCATGACTCTGTCTGGTCATCTTGTAGTGAACACTGCACAGCGTGCAGGACACGGTTTCGCCGTTGTAGTAGGTCATGGGCGATACCTCCATGTGAGAGTGAAAACAAGGCGACGCACATGACTGACCAGTCAGCGGTGCGTCTATCACTTGGAGAGGTGATTAGGTGCCGCGCTTAGCGTCTGCGGCCAAGACACGCAGGTTGATTAGCGCTCGGCGGGGAACAGGATGCGTGAACCTGGGCCGTTGAGGTCGCGCTCAACAAAGGTGCCGTCTTCGTCGACGAGTTCCTTATTGGCGGTACTGCGGTAGATTGCGCTGGTCAGCTGCTCTGAGTTTGAGTCAGAGCCGATCTTCAACGCTCCTTCTGCGTCGCGATAGATTAGGTCTGCCATGATTGGCGTCTCCATGAAGTGAATAGTTAGGGTGAGGTTCGGCGGTAAGCCTTCCACGATGCGCCGTGGCGGGCGTCGCACTATACGGGAGTGTCCTACTGCTGCTCTTCCTCGGAAGATGCCAGGTTCGGGTCCTTTACGGTACGAGGTTGAACAGGACGAACGTCAGAGTCTTCGTACATCTTGCGCCGCTCTGCGGCCCATACCACCTTCTCGAAGGAGGATAGGCCCGGAGGACACTCAGGCGACTCAATGGCCGCTCTCAGATGCTCAGGGAGACTCACGAGGTCACCTGTGCGTAGAGCTTTTCAAACTCCTCAACAAGGGCTGGGTCCCGTCGTTGGTCGAGTAACGTCGAAATCTTCTGCGAGATAGACGTTCCTCGCATCTTGGTCTCGATGTTCTGTCGGATGATCTTGTCATCCTTCAGCTCCTGCTCCGTTTTCACAGGGGTGCCCACATACTGGGCCTGCATCTTCCCCTCCGGGTTCCGCTCAGTGCGGTTCACAATGCCCCCGTGGCGTTCTTTGTCGGGATTGATGTCGCGGTATTCGAAAGGGATGACTGCTGCTGGTTTGCTCATAGTTGTCTCCTAGTGGTTACTCGGTAGTGACGCCAGCAGGGACGCCGGCAATTCGTTCGAATGTCTCGACCATGATTTTCCGCACGGTCGCCTCGGCAGACCTTGGGATGATCAATGCGTCATGAACTTGCAGTGCGACGATGTCTCGGTCGATACACTGCAGCAGACACTCAACGATGATGTCGGACTCGATCCGTTGGATGCGATGTCCTATGTCAGTCCACCAATAGTCGGCAAGCGCCGGGTGGTGAGCCTTGACGGCCTCAACGATGTCTATCTCCGGGAGGTCCGGGAGTTTCTTCTTGATGGTCTTCGGGATTAGCAGCTTCCAATGCGGCTGCCTCGGAAAAAGCATTGAATTTACGAGCCGTTTCGTTGCTGTCCGATAGCCTTCAAGTCTTGTTATGGCATACCCGTCACCATCTGGAAGAGGTGCGCCAGCAACTCCGTAAGCGATTCGTAAGGCTGCCTGAGAATAGTCGAGCGTGACTGTCGACTCGTTCTGGATGGTCAGCAGCGAGGCCCTCTGATCGCGGGTGAGCCGCTGCCAGAATCCGTGATACAAGCGACCGCCAGTGGTAAACGATCCGTGCGTAAAGAACCGGCGCATTCGCACAGCCGTAGGATCCACACCAATGGGTAGGCCGTCGGACGCGAAGGTATCAACTGTGCCGTCGGCATTGGTTTCAAACTCGGCTTCCAGGTAGTTGTTGATCCGGCGCAGGTCAGCTCTGAGCTTCTCAGTCTGAGCGTCGTCGGGATACTCCAGCCATTCGCGGGGATTGCCGAAGTCGTCGTCGCGGTTTCCGCGAAGGACGACAACCTCTTCTCCGTGTCGGAGCTTTACCGAATCGAGACCGGCGTCGTGCTGCTCGAAGCGGTCCCGCAGGCGTTTGGTGGGTCGAATCATGGTTGAATTTCCGAAAGTCGTGCCGCGAACGTGCTTACCGAGTCGTTGCTCGATAAACCCAATCTCCGGCGTTGCAAGAGTGTCGAGAAGGTGGGGTAGTGGCTTGCCCAGATACTCCGGCTTGTATCGTGATCGTCCGGCAATGTCGTCGTTACGTCGCGACACAACCAGCCATCCGTCCGGTTCCAGGGCATTGCGATGCGCGAGGTCGCACACGAGACCTTCAACAAGTAATCTGAACTTCGTTGCGTCGGGCTTCGATGATGAATTGCGTCGACGACGCTTACGACGGAGCTTAGGTTCGGCTACGGGTGATGTCTCATAGTTCTCGATTAGTGTGGCGGTGTCTGCACATAGTCGTTTCATGTCGGCGGTGGCCGCACATCGGTGAGCGTTCAGCCACGCGTACGAATCTCGCTGGATTTGGAAATGTACACTCGGCCCTGCTCGGGTCGGGGATTTCATTGGGTTCTTCCTTTGCTCAAGGGATAGGGGCCCGCCTTATGGGTCCCATGGCGGACTTACTGGTGTTGCGGGTGATTCTTATGGGTCCCCTTTATGGGGGTGGGTAAAGGGACTACTCAGAGGGACATACCCACCCCTACCTACCCAATAAGAGATAGGAAGGAGTGGAATAGGGCTTAGAGGTTGGCTTGTAGGTGGCGGAGCAGCGCGATGGAGTCGCTGGCGTCTTCGCCGGCAGCTATTGCTTGCTGGATAGTTGCTTCAAGGGTGGTGATGTCAGGTGTGGTTGCCTCTGGCGGAGCTTCGAACTGAGACACTGTGTGGACCTTTACCGGACGGTTCTCGTCGCCAAGGTCCACGTCATGGCTAATACCTATGCGGGTACGGATGCGAGCGTAGTTCGGCAGGATGCCGGCGAGCCCTTCAGTACCGATCCGCTCGAGAACCTGGTTCTTGGCCTCGGCAGGTGTCAGCGGGAAGCCCTTACGTGCTGAGGCTGCCTGCTCTCGGCGTACAGCCGACGCAAGGTCTGCGTCACGGGCGTCTTTAAGCATGCCGAGGTTTTTCTCCTCGACGGTGGGTTGCGGTGCGAATTCTTCTCTCATTTTGTTAAGTCCTTGGATTATGAATGTGGGGGTGCAGAGACTTCGTTCTCTGCTGGGAGTCCGTTGAGGGACTCCGTGGGGTGGATAGTTGCCCGGGGGCTTCTTCGTGGGGGGAACAGTTGCCGCGAGGGGGCTGTTCGTGGGGTGTCCCTAAATACCTTGTTCTCAACATGGAGGCTCCGAGGCTCTCCGTGGGGGAGGGATAAATACTTCCTTCACTCTTATGGAGGCGCTGAGGCTCTCCGTGGGGTTGGGAATATTCCAAGTATTTGATTCTTTGTTGTCAGCCTGGAGAGCAGCTGGAGGCTCTCCGTGGGGGCAACGTAAGTCTAAGTGTTTGATACTCTGTTCTTGGCTTGGAGAGCGGTCGAGGCTCTCCGTGGGGTCACCCTAAATCTAAGTGCTTGATACTTGGTTCTCAGCTTGGAGAGCAGCTGGCGGCTCTCCGTGGGGTCGCAGTAAATCACCGATAGGACCGCACCGATCACGAAACCTGGGCAGCAGGTCATGTATGTCGTTGATCGAAAACGGAATAGCTTATAGGCTGAGGTTGAACCATCAGGACCACATGAGGAGTAGTCGGGAGTGACTGTGTGAACGGAGAAGTAGAGCAACGATTGTGGTCAGCAGCAGACCAGCTTTGGGCAAATACGGGACTGAGGCCGTCGCAGTTTTCAGTGCCAGTGCTGGGGCTTATCTTCCTGCGATACGCAGAGAAGACCTACGCCGAGGCTGAAGAGAAGATTGGACCAGTCGGCTCGGGCGGCCGTCGGAAAGTCAGTAAGAACGATTACATCGCCGAAGGCGTGATTTTCATGCCAGATACCGCTCGCTTCTCATACCTTCAGGACCTTCCTGAAGAAGAAAACCTCGGGAAGGCGCTCAACGATGCTATGAAGGCAATCGAGGACGAGAACACCGATCTTCGCGGGGCACTGCCAAGGACGTATACGGAGATTGAGGACCGAGTTCTTATCGAGTTGCTTCGTGTCCTCGCACCCATCGACTTGTCGGGCGACGCGTTCGGCAAAGTCTATGAGTACTTCCTCGGCAAATTCGCAATGAAGGAAGGGCAGAAGGGCGGCGTTTTCTACACGCCAGAGTCAATCGTGAAGCTCATCGTAGAGATTATCGAACCGTACCACGGACGCATCTATGATCCGGCGTGCGGCTCAGGCGGCATGTTTGTTCACAGCGCCGACTTTGTGGAACGCCACAAGAAGGACCCAACTAAGGAAATCAGTATCTACGGGCTGGAGAAGGACGCCACGACTGTCAATCTGAACAAGATGAACCTGGCCGTGCATGGTCTATCTGGCGACGTTCGGGTTGCAAACTCCTACTATGAAGATCCGTTCGAGCAGGCTGGTAGATTCGACTTTGTTATGGCCAACCCGCCATTCAACGTTTCGGGCGTGGATAAGGATAGACTCGAGGGAGACCCGCGGTTTCCTTTTGGAATGCCAAGAGCTGACAACGCAAATTACATCTGGATTCAGATGTTTTACTCTGCACTTAATCGGCGGGGTCGTGCTGGATTTGTAATGGCCGACTCAGCAGCCGACTCTCGCGGTTCCGATCAACTAACTCGCCAACGATTAGTCGAAGATGGGTGTGTTAAGGCAATCATCTCGATAGGGACGAAGTTCTTCTACACCGTGGGACAGTCTTGCATGCTGTGGTTCTTGAACAAAAATTTTGATGAGAGCTTGGAAGGCGAGACTTCAGTGTTGTTCGTTGATGCCCGCAGGATTCACCGGCAAATCGACCGCGCTCATCGAGATTTCCTCCCAGAGCATATTGCATTGTTGTCAAACATATTTCGGTTGAGTGAGAAGAGGGACGTGAAGGGCGGTGAAGCTGGAGTTGCAGCTACTCGCAGGGTATTTCCCGATCTAACCTACGCTGACACGCCAGGACTATGCTACAGAGCAAGTTCTGCGGAAATAGAAGCTGCTGGCTGGTCCTTGAACCCAGTTCACTACGTCGGCGCTTTCGATTCTGACTCATCGTCCAGTGAAGACTTGCGTGATCACTTCCTAAGTGTTCAGGGGGAGCTCGAACTATTGAACGACCAGGCGGAGTTGCTTGAGGCGAAAGTTCGGGAACAAGGTCAAAGTTTCTAAGGGAGTTATCGTGTCTTCTAATGAATCTCGACAGGTCGCCGTAGCCGACGCAATTAAGACAATGCGTAGACGGTACAAATTTAAAACCAGTGAGTATGAAAGTCAGGGAAGCATCCCAATAATTGACCAGAGCCGGTCATTTATTGCCGGCTACACAGATGACGAAGAAAAGGCTTACGACGGGCCGCTACCGGTGATCATCTTTGGCGACCATACTTGCGTATACAAATTCGTCGATTTTCGATTCGCTGTCGGCGCAGATGGAACACAGTTGATACGTCCGAAGGACGAAGAAGAATTCGACATTCGCTATTTGTACTTTGCTCTGCGGAACGTTCCGCTTGAGCAATTTGGTTATCAGCGCCACTTCAAGTTCTTAAAGGCGAGTAAGATTCTTTGGAGGCCTATGGATGAGCAAATTGAGATCGCCAGTGTGTTGTCCAGCTACGAAGATCTCATTATGGTAAACCTCCGCCGCAACGATAAGTTAGCTGAGCTGCGCGACCTATTAGCTCCGGCCCTTCTCAGCGGTGACGTCAAGGCGAGCGAGCTGAAAAATGATCGTTCAAATGTCGCGTAAGTGTAAGTGAGATTGGCTATGCCTCCTCATGGATATTCCGAGGATGCATCCGTGGAGCAGCCAAGTCTCGAGCTGCTTTCGACCCTCGGTTGGGACACCGCAAACCTGTACCAAGAGTGGGCATCAGGCAGCTCGTCTGAGGGCCGCCAATCAGAGCACGATGTTGTTCTGGTGCCTCGCCTTACGACGGCTCTGGAACGCCTCAACCCGAACGTTCCGCAGGAAGGCATTGAAAAAGCTGTAGAGGCGGTAACCACAGACCGCTCCAATCTCCTGCCCGTTAACGCCAACAGTGAGCTATACAAGCTGCTCAAGGATGGAGTCAAGGTTAAGGTTCCGGACGGCCAGGGCGGAGACGATACGGTCTCCGTCCGCGTCATCGACTGGCGAGACCCTGAGGCCAACGACTTCTTGGTTGCCTCTCAGTTCTGGATCGCTGGCGACATGTACCGCCGGAGAACCGACCTCATTGGATTTGTGAACGGTATTCCGCTTGTACTCTTCGAGTTGAAGGCGAGCCATCAGAACCTCAAACAGGCGTACGACGGAAACCTGACCGACTACCGGGCTGCAGTACCCCAGCTGTTCATTCCCAATGGCTTCATCATTCTCTCCAACGGAAGCGCCACGAAGATCGGCAGTTCGTTCGCTCCGTGGGAACACTTCTACGAGTGGAAGCGAATCAACGATGAGGGCGAGCAGGGTGTGGTCTCCCTTGAGACCGCTATCCGCGGCACCTGCGAGAAAGATCGGTTGCTCGACCTAATCGAAAACTTCATCGTCTACGAAGACGAACGCGGCGGACTAATCAAGAAACTGGCCAAGAATCATCAGTACCTTGGCGTGAATCAGTCAATCAAGCAGGTACAGGGCGTCAGAGAGAACCAGGGGCGCCTTGGTGTCTTTTGGCACACACAGGGTAGCGGGAAGTCGCTATCCATGGTGTTCTTCACGCAGAAAGTTCTACGGACAATTCCAGGAAACTGGACCTTTGCAATTGTCACCGATAGAGAGGAGCTGGACAACCAAATATACGGTACGTTTGCGGCTACCGGAGCCGTAACTGAGGACAAAGCGCAAGCGACGAGTGGCCAACACCTCCAAGAACTCCTCAGCGAAAACCACAGATACGTCTTCACACTCATTCAGAAATTCCAGACACGAGACGGTAGCGAGTACCCAGAGCTGTCTGATCGCGATGACATCATCGTCATTACGGACGAGGCCCATCGAAGTCAGTACGACACCCTCGCGCTCAACATGCGGAACGCTCTGCCGAAGGCGGCGTTCTTGGGATTCACCGGTACGCCTCTGATAAGCGGAGAGGAGGAGCGCACACGAGAAGTCTTCGGTGACTATGTCTCTGTTTACAACTTCTCTCAATCGGTAGCGGATGGAGCGACGGTCCCCCTCTACTACGAAAATCGCATCCCCGAGCTGCAGCTCACCAACGAAAACCTCGACGAAGATCTTCAGGACTTGCTGGACAGCGCTGAACTTGATGACGATCAGGAGCGCAAGGTCCAGCGCGAATTTGGGCGCGAATACCACTTAGTCACCAGAGACGAACGTCTCGACAAGGTTGCGGCGGATGTTGTTGATCACTTCACCGGACGCGGGCACCGGGGCAAGGGGATGTTCATCGCCATCGACAAGGCGACCGCCGTCAAAATGTATGACAAGGTCAAGGTGCAATGGGCGCAGAAGATTGACGCGCTCAAAGCAAAGGCCGCGTCAGCTACCGGTGCGCAACTCGATGCCTTAAAGGAAGAGATTAAGGAGCTTGAGGCGACCGACATGGCCGTTGTCGTGTCTCAGGCGCAGAACGAGATTCCGCAGATGGCGGAAAAAGGTGTGGACATCGTGCCGCACCGTAAACGACTTGTCGAAGAAGACCTGGATGAGAAATTCAGGGACCCGGAGGACCCTCTGCGTCTCGTCTTTGTCTGTGCAATGTGGATCACTGGATTCGACGTCCCGTCATGTTCGACGATCTACCTCGACAAACCAATGCGTAACCACACCCTTATGCAGACAATTGCCCGTGCCAATCGGCGGCATGGGTCGAAGGAAGCGGGATTGATTGTTGACTACGTTGGTGTCTTTCGGAATCTGCAGAAGGCATTGGCAATCTACGGCGGCGCTACGGGTGGCGCGATTGGCGAGACCCCAATCAAGAACAAGGAGGAGCTTGTCGAATACCTCAAGCTGCTCATTGCCGAAGTATTGGCATTCCTCCACGACAAGAGCATAGACACGAAGGCTATCCAGGACGCGTCGGGTTTTGAGCGAGTTCGGTTCCTCGACGATGCCGTCGAGGCTCTAATAGAGACAGATGAGACTAAGAAGGATTTCCTCAGCCGGGCGTCGAAAGTGAATCGAATTTACCGAGCCGTGCTTCCCGACAAAGAGGCCACCGCCTTCGCCGCCGACACTGTTCTGATTTCGGTCCTTGCGCAGAAGATCAGATCGCTGACGCCGCCGCCAGACATCTCGGAGATTATGGGAGATGTTGAGGAGCTGCTTGACAGATCTATTGCCGCTGAGGGCTATGAGCTGCCGCCTCAGGCGACCGGCAGAGAGCAACTTATCGATCTGAGCCAAGTCGACTTTGAGAAACTGAAGGAACAGTTTGAGAGCGGCCGGAAGCGAACGGAAGCGGAGAAGCTCCGTGCAATGATCGAGAGTCAACTCCAGCAAATGGTCGTCCGCAATCGTTCACGCGTCGACTATTTGGAGAAGTTCCAAGAGATGATCGACGAGTACAATGCCGGAAGTAAGAACGTTGAGGCGTTTTTCCAGGAGCTTCTCGACTTTGCTCAAAGCCTTAATGAAGAAGAGCAACGCGGAGTCCGTGAGGGACTCTCCGAAGAGGAGCTGGCTCTCTTCGACATTCTCACCCGACCAGGGCCGAATTTATCGGCGAAGGAAGAGGCTGACGTTAAGAAGGTCTGTAAGGAGCTGCTCGAAGCGCTCAAGCGCCAGCAACTCGTGCTGAACTGGCGGGCGACGCAACGCAACAGGGCGCGGGTGCGTCAAGCCATTGAGGTTCACCTCGACAAGCTTCCCGAGAGATATGACGAGACAGTATTTGCCGACAAATGCGATCAGACATACCGGCACGTATACGATTCGTATTTCGGTGACGGCGGCAGCGTCTATCAACATGCGACGGGCTAAGCGGTATGACCTTTAATGCTATACCAGTCGCAGCAGTCACTCTCGATGACATTGACGGACTATGTCGTGACGGAGTGCCGGAAAGCGAGTCAATAGAGTTCAAGCAAACGCTTCCCGCAGGTGGCGCGGACAGATGGGCCGACAATGCACAACTCGTAGACCGAGCGCGGAACAGAATACTCGAGGAGGTCATTGCATTCGCAAACGCGCATGGTGGCCGGGTCATCATCGGACTATCCCAAACGGACGACCTTCCGCCGCGGGCGAATGAGATTACTGCATTACCGAACTGTCACGACTTGGCAGAACGACTTGCGCATGCGGCCCGTGATGTTGTTTCGCCACAGATTCCGCTCCTATCCGTTGTCGGAGTGAGCGCAGAGGGTGAGACGGACGGTTGTGTTGTAATTGACGTTCATGAGTCGCCATTGGCACCTCATAGACTTGAGGCGGGTGAACGCCATTGCTTTATTCGCAGGGCAGATCGCTCAGAGAAGATGACTATGAGAGAGATTCAAGACTTGACGATAGATCGGCTTCGCGGGACAGAGCGAGCCAATGCTCGTTTGCAAGAGCTTGTCGACGGGGTGCATGAAGAAAGGCGGGTTTGGCTGCGAATGCACATTGTTGCCACTCCTACTACTGCCAAAATCAGCCTGCCCTGGAACACTGAGCTTGCAGGTATTACCCCTGTTCTCCGCCAGTATAGAAGTCATGAAGATCAGATCGAACATTCTGTTCCGGTTCAGGGATTCAATCCGCCACGGCCAGTTCTTCGTGGCTGGCGATGGGAGGATGGGCGCAGACATCCACTTCTAACGTATGACGTCTACTGGGATGGCAGCGTTGTGGCTCGATTCGACGTACCGGAGCGAGATGACAATCGGGTCTTGTATCCAGGTTGGGTCGTAGCGCACGCTGCGAATGCTCTGAATACGATAGATCGCGTACGAGGTGTCGGCGGACAACCTGATGCAGAGTACGCTTTTAAGTTTGGATTGCAGGCGCACCGACCACTTCAACTACTCAGATACGGTGCCAGGGAGCCGGCGATCGACGCTGCGGGTCAGTTGGTTTCTCCGTTTGATCCGCCAGTCTACTCAGCAGCGTCCCGCGATAGTTTCGGGCATCTTGTTGATGAACTCCAACGGGATCTATTCAATGCGATTGGAGTGGCTGCTGACGACATCAACTTGGGTTTCGATCAGTAAGCAGTTCAATCAAAAGTCTCCTAAGATAATCACCAATTGGCGGGTATGGTTGTATCCATGGGCTTGGTGTGTATGATGCGCGAGGCCGAGAAAGTGGACCAAATGGAGACTTTCTGTTCTGGCCCTCCTTTGTCTAACCAGATAGAAGGAGAACAACATGCAAGATGTAATCACTCTTTACGATGACCTCGTAGCCATACGCCGCACAGCTCAGGTACTCCCAGAGACGGCCTCAAGGGAGACGAAGGATGATCTTGATGTGGTCATAAGGCGCATCAGGGGAAAGCTCGCGTACGAACTCGCGCTGCTACCCGAAGAGGAGCGCCACGACATCATTTACGAACTCGACCGCGAATACGGCGGTGCTTGGAAAGAACTTGAGGCTCTCCTGTAGGGAATCGTCGGGAGAGTCGCAAAAACTTCAGGTTGCGGGGAACTAAAGTGGCTCATCAGTAGTCGAACGCTTCGACAAGTTCATTGTCCATTCTCGAAGACGAGTGTCGAAGCGTTCGACTACTGATGATCGACGCTTAGTCAAACGGTTCCGCAAATTCTTCAAGAACCGCCCGGTTCTACTTTGGTTTCTGTGTTTCATCGTTGAAAAGCTCCTTGAAGCGTTGTTTGGTTTGTAGTGTAAGACCGAGAAAATCCTAATAAGTTCAATGTATTAGGAGCTTTTCTGGGGTAGATCACCGTCGCGCAGCCACTCGGTGCTCTCGTATGTAATCTTCAAGGTCAGACTTCAAGTATCTAACGCTTCGGCTTCCAACCTTCACAAAGGGAATTGTTGCGCCGGCCCATCGGTCGCGTTCCAAGAACGCCATGCTGACACCAAGAAATTTCGCGGCTTGCTTCGTGGTAAGTAAATCCATAGTCCTATTCTCTCTGGCCAAAAAAAATACAGATTGACGTACGGACGCGGCCAGGAATTCCAAGCAGCTTGGCGGACAGGCATTCCGCCTCAGCCGAGTATGGCCAATGGGTATTCAGTCTGCCCTTCCGGACAGGTGTTTGCATGATTTCTGGGTCGCAGCGCGCCCATTCTTATGTCGATCTTGCCTTTCGTAGGCACGAGCCTTACTGACTGTATGCGTTGCTCTGTAAGGCCTCAGCCGGCCCAGTAGTAGTGCAGAGTTCCACCCTGGAGTGGCACAGGGGCGGCCCAAACAAAGCTACAGGCCCCACAGATACTGGATCGCAAGGGGAGTAGGAATCCCCTTCCGTAGCATCGGTGGCAGCAACACGCGAGCAGAGCGGCCTGTCGCAAGGAATCCCGAGGGGGCCATGGGGGGCATTGGCGACCTTCGAGTTTCAATCACCCTCACGGATTTTTTCTCAGAAAAATTTCGGTCGGCCAATAGACTGGATAGGACGCAGCAATAAATATACTCGGAGTGCGAAATGTCACAAGACCAAAAGCGAAGCCGAACTTTTTCCGGAATGGTCGCGTTCATCTTCTCAGGAGTCTTTTTCCTAATAGGAGCTGGCGGAATCATCGTTGGCGCGGAGGTCATAGGCGGCCTTTACATGTCTGCGGCGTACGGTGCGTACATGCTCAGCAATCGGGCGTAGCATTCAATTCCGCGGTGTACACTGTTGCTACTTGATCAATCACCGAGACGAGCCCGCAAATGTCGATAGTAGATACCGCCAAGGACCTTTATGAGCTACTTTCGAAGGGAGCCACAATTGAGCTCCAAGAGCAGCTAATGCAGCTTCGAGCAGAAGCGCTGGAGATACAGGAAGAGAATCTCGAGCTGCGTCAGCGCGTGTCCCAGTTGGAAAGGGAAGCTAACGAGAGTCAGGAGATGGAGTTTAAGGGAGAGGTCTACTGGCGAGCGCTGACGGACGGCGACCGGGATGGACCATTCTGTCAGCGATGCTTTGATGTGGATGGTCGTCCGGTACGTTTGGTTTCGGTACAGACATCGTCCCGCAATGGGCCTGTCAACAAGTGGAACTGTAAGGAGTGCAATAAATATTACGTACAATAGAGGACTGCTAATTGGCGCATCGAACTTCCCCGTCGTGGCCATTCAGAGTAGTTCTACAGCTTCAATCTCATCGTCACGCCGCACACTTAGGTAAATCTGAGTAACCTCAAGTGAGGAATGACCAAGCAGCTTCGAAACGACATGAAGAGCCACTCCGCGAAGCACAAGCTGGGATGCAAAGTGATGCCGAAGCGTGTGCAGGGTGACATGATCGAGGCCGGCGGACTTACGCAGCCGCTGCCACGCCTTCTCCGGGTTCTGGAGCGCGGCGAAAATCTGGTCGTTGCCGCGAGCGCGTAGTTGCTTTCTCCAGAAGTCTTTTGCGTCTTCGTCCGACAACCCCATAGACGGCATTAGCACGTCCACGAGCTTCGTGTTCACAGGGATGACTCGCCTGCGACCGCTCTTGGCAATCTCCGGTCGAACCGTCAGGGTCGCGTGGCCATTGTCGATAGACAGGTCTGACCATCGTAATGACAGCGCCTCGGACCTCCGTAGACCGGTGTTCATCAATAAACGAATCAAGGGCGCGAGGTCGGGGTTGTGAGAGTAGCGAATACCGGCGCGTTTCCCGACGGGCAAGCCTTTGGAGCGCCACTCGGCGTCGGCTTTTTGCTTCCATTCGTCGAGCGCCTCGTGTAGCCGGTCGACCTCATCGTCAGAAAGGTAGAGTTTCTCTGCCCGCTCCACCTTAGGATCGCTAACGTGATCCGCCGGATTCTCCCTAAGCATCTTCCACTCGACCGCCTTAGAGAATACTCGGCGGAGGTCACCAAGCTCCCGCTTGACGGTGGCGTTAGCTTTCGTGCGGAGCAGTCGGGCTTTATGGAGTTCAATGTCTCGTTGTGTCACGGAGCGCAGTTTCTTGTCTCCGAAGACAGGCAGGTGCGAAAACCGGATTCGCTTCATGGTCTCGACGCCCTGCTTTCGGGACGACTCGCACCAGTCGCGAAATGGGCCCTCCACGAACGCTGCGAATGACGAAGGGTCTTCGATAATGCGGATACCCTCGTCTCGCTCGTGGAGAACTTTCCGTACAGCTTCCCGAGCTTCCTTGACGGACATAGCGGGATACTCGCCGAGCTTCTTTCTGAAACGCTTGCCGTCTGCTCTGCCTTGGCAATACCAGGACTTCAGGCCCGACGGCTGCACTTCGACTTGAAGGTTGTCCTCAGTGATGCGGTAGCGGGTCTCTCGGCCAGCGAGGCTCCGAACCTTGTGTTCGGTGATCTGCTTGGCCATTACGGGCGGCTTAGGTCTATGTTGCTAACGCTGTCACGTATGTCGCCCGAGTCCCTTTTTAGGTCTACAAGATCATTACTGCAGTCATGAACCCTCGACTCAATGCTATCCAGCACCTTGAGAACATGCTCGGTTTGGTACTTCGTAGACTCCGAAATGTGCTTCAGGTGTAATTGGATCTGTGAAAGCAGAGCAGCGGCGCTGCCCAAGAAGTACAAGACTGCGACACCGAAGCCAATTACCGCTATTGTCCAGAGTGACATTTGATTCCCCTACAAGAGTTCCGCCGGAGTGGCGGTGTTATCTCAACTGGGGCCAATAACTACCGGTGAAGGCGATGAATAGCAAGGAACTACGAGGTCTCCATGGTTAACCGGAGTCCTCCGAAGGCAGGGGTCACAAGTTCGAATCTTGTCGGGCGCGCCAATACGAAAACGGGTCCCCTTGTGGGGCCCGTTCTCGTATTGGTGGGTCTGCCGCCATGATGAGAGCTTCGTTCGATCAATCGCGTTAGCGATTGACGACGAGCGGCAACGCCGCGAAGCCCGAAGGGGCAAAACAGCCAACAAGGCTGTTTTGATCAATCCTGTCGGGCGCGCCAGCAAACTAGAAGGGCCCCTTGCGGGCCCTTTTAGTTTGCTTGTGTGCTGCATCGGTGTCGGACCTCGTTAAATGATAGGGTCGGCAGCTCTTGAACGCAGTTCATAAAAATCGACACAACAGATAGGACAGGCATAAGCTAAGACTATTTGGAAGTGGCTTGTTGAAACAACAAATCAGCAGGGAGAGTGAGCCCCTCAATTGAGGGATCGTGTGCGAACAGCAGCCGATGCGACTGACCGCTTGGTCCAACTCCAGTAAGGTGCATAACAGCTTTTGACCCGAAGTCGTCAGACTTCGTTGCATCCTGAACAAACTGGTCTATAGCCGATGGGTCACTTGACCTAAATTCGCTAGCACAGAGTTGGACACCACATTCTAAAACGTCTAGGGAAACTCGGCCGTCCATAATCGGCCCAAGCGAGTAAAACAAACCTTCATATGTTCGTCGCATCTCGGAGGCAACTGGATCTGTTTGTTGCTGCATGTTTGCAACAAGAGATTGGAATTCTGTGTCTTGCCTGAGGTCGTCCATTGACTGAATGTCGAAAGATTGATTATAGAGATACTTCTTTTCTAACTGGCTGAGTTGACTACCATTGACGCCAGCTGCGATTTGTTCACCAGTATCGGGTTGAGCGTCCAGCTCAACCGATGAAACCTCGGAATTTTGCGGTGAACTCTGACCAAAAGAAATCTCATTATCGGTCGACAGCGCAGCTGGCTGTGCTGCAGCGTTGTGGCCGGCATTAGAAACATCATCATTATTGTTCCTTGCCACTGTAACGATAGCTGCAACGATGACCACGACGCCTAAGACTATTCCGATTTGTCTTGATTTCATATCAACTCCAGAATTCGAAATCCCTCCGACAAAATTTGTCGGAGGGCATTAGTTTAGAGCCCTGTATAACAGACTTGGACGTACTAAACGTCACAATAAGCGTCAGAGTCAGAATTGTGCGTGAACCACACCCTGCCACCACAGCAATCCCTAACTGAAGTGGAGCCGTCAGGATTTTCAATGACGACGCACATGTTTTCACACGTAATTGTGATAGTCGCACCGCCTGGCCAGGCTAGACAAACTTCCGCTGCCGCAGTTGCACCATAGCCAAGAAAAATAGCAACAACAGCAGCTGATAGGAGCTTAAGATCAATCCGCAGTCTGCCGGATACGTCTATCGAAACGATGTGGGCGGATTGAGTTCGTCCGCAATCTGTCCGCAACGGACAGGTCGGACACTTTTGCGGCTGCGCTGGGCTATATCAATCAATAACTTATCCCGCGAAAAAGTTGGCACGCTTCCTGCAATTTCTATTGCTAAGAAGTTTGGAGACCAACATGCCAGAGCGCGCCACCGTGAATCATCTCAATGTCGAGACCAAACCTGAGGGTATCCGCGGCACGTCCGACCAGGATGTCAAAATCGAGCGAAACCCGATGAAGCGGTGGCGAGTCTGGGGCGCCGGGCTTGCGGTGTTGGTGTTGGTTGGCATTTTCGTCGTACCGGCTCTGGTCCAATGGATGGGTACGGATCGAAGCGCAATTCGCTCGCAACTTCGCTTCTCGACGGTCACGCGCGACACCTTTACTCGCGACATCAGCGCACAAGGCGTGGTGGTCGCCGCGGTAAGCCCGACGTTATATGCCTCCAGTGCCGGCGTGGTCACCGTACATAAGAATGCCGGCGATCAGGTTTCCGAGGGTGATCTCATCGCCACGATTGATAGCCCAGAACTGACGAACGAATTGGACCGCGAACAGGCGACGCTTGATAGCCTGCAAACCAACCTTCAGCGACAAGCGATCGAAAACAAAAAGACCGACCTGCGTGCGCAACAAGTCGTTGATCTGGCGCGCGTCGAACTGGTCGCCTCCGAGCGCGAATTGCGCCGTGCCGAGCAATCCTGGGATTACCAGGTCATTAGCAAACAAGATTTGGAGAAAGCGCAGGATGACGTGGACCGGGCGCGAATCGGTCTGCAGCACGCTGAAGAAGATGCGGCACTCAACAAAGAGAGCCTGGATTTTGATTTGCAGACGCTGCGATTGGAGCGAGATCGGCAGCAACTCGCCGTCGAGAACCTGCAACGTCGCGTCTCAGAACTTGAGCTTCGTGCGCCCGTCGACGGAATCATCGGCAATCTTGCGGTCGATCGTCGCGCCGCAGTCGCAGCCAATGCGGAAGTCGCAACGGTTGTTGACCTCACCGCACTGGAAGTCGAAATCGCCGTATCGGACAGCTATGCCGACGATCTGGCACTCGGGTCAAACGTGAGCGTGAAGTTTGGCGGTGCAGAGCACAACGCGATTCTGGTCTCCGTTTCCCCGGAAGTGGTCAACAGCACGGTCAGTGGACGCGTGCGATTCGATGGCGAACAGCCGGCCGGCCTGCGTCAGAACCAACGGGTGTCTGGGCGCATCGTGCTTGAGTCAATACCGAACACGTTGGTGGTTGATCGCGGACCGTTCTACGACTCGGGCGGCGGTCGAGTCATCTATCGCGTCGACGGTGATGTCGCCCAGCGCGTTGATATCTCGACGGGTTCAACCAGTATTTCCCAGATCGAAATTCTCGACGGTGTTGAGGAGGGCGATGTGGTGATTGTTTCTGAAATTGATCGGTTCCGCGGATCGGATCGGGTCTTACTTCGCGACTAAGCAAGTCGCTTAACACTGAAAAGGCAATAGCATGTTAGAGATGAAAGACATAAGTCGTGTCTACCGCACAGATCTGGTAGAGACGCACGCACTTCGCAGCCTCAGTCTGACAGTCGATGCCGGAGAATTCGTTGCGGTCACCGGACCATCAGGATCGGGTAAGACAACGTTCCTCAATATTGCCGGCCTGCTCGAATCGGCAACCAGCGGCGAGTACTTTCTGGACGGTGAGGATGTCAGCAAGCTTGGGGACAATCGCCGTTCGATGATTCGTAATGAAAAGATCGGCTTTATCTTCCAGAGTTTTAACCTGATCCCCGATCTCAATATTTTTGACAATGTCGACGTACCGCTTCGCTATCGCGGGTTTAACGCCAGTGAACGCCAGGATCGAATCGAAAGCGCGTTGCAACAGGTTGGTCTGGCATCACGTATGAAACACCTGCCATCGCAAATGTCCGGTGGTCAGCAGCAACGTGCCGCCATTGCCAGAGCGCTCGCGGGTGGACCGGTTTTTCTGCTGGCCGACGAGCCGACCGGTAATCTGGACTCGCTCATGGCGCGGCAGGTGATGGACCTGTTGGAAGAAATTAATCAGGCCGGAACGACGATCGTCATGGTGACGCATGATCCGGAGCTGGCGCGCCGCGCGCACCGCAATGTTCAGTTGCTCGACGGACAGCTTGCCAATCCGGCGCCGTTCCCCCAGTCCGGGGCGGCGGACTCTGCAGCAGCACAGCCGGTAGCGTAGGGGGAGCCATGTTTGCTTATAACCTGAGGATGGCGCGGCTGAGCCTGATGAAGCAGCCGCTGCTAACGACCTTGATGATTGCCGCCATTGGCGTTGGCGTCGGTGCCTGCATGACGGTGCTGACCCTGTTCTTCACCATGTCGAGCGATCCAATTCCGGAGAAGAGCGATCGGCTGTTTGCGGTTCGGCTCGATAGTTGGTCGCCAGATGAACCTTTCGACGGCGACTTGCCGACGCAGGCGCCGTGGCAGCTGACGCATACCGACGCGATGGCGTTGCTCGAGTCGCCAGTGCCAACGCGTCATGCGGCAATGAGAAAGGCTGTCTATACCGCAGTTCCCGATAACGTAGACCTGGCTCCATTTTTGACGGTTTCGAGAATGACCAGTGGTGATTTCTTCGAGATGTTTAGCGTGCCGTTCCTGTACGGCGGCGGCTGGGACGAGCGTGCTGACGAGAACGCAGAAAATGTCGTCGTCCTCTCTCGAGAAACGAATGACAATCTGTTTGGCGGTGAGAATAGTGTCGGTCGTGAAGCGCGATTTGGCGACGAAACCTTCCGCGTCGTCGGTGTTCTCGATACCTGGGATTTGCCGATTCTCTATTACGACGTGAACAACGGCGCGACGAACGACGTTGAACATGTCTTCATGCCGTTCAAGATCACGGATGTTAGGGAGATTGACGGTTCGGGTAACACGAGCTGCTGGAAAGACGAGCAAATCGAAACCTACTTCGATCTATTGCAAAGTGAGTGCGTCTATGTGCAGTTTTGGGCTGAACTTGAGACACCCGCACAACGTGCTGAGTACCAAAGCTGGCTAGACCAATACACTAACGATCAGAAAACGTTGGGTCGATTTGAGCGACCGACGAACAATTTGCTGAGCGACGTTAACGAGTGGCTGCAGATACGGCAGGTTGTTGATGACAGCATTCTGGTCGTGGTTAGCATCGGTATTCTGTTCCTCGTAGCCTGCTTGTCCAACACCGTCGGTCTGATTCTGGCTCGATTCGTTGCGAAGGCACCCGTCATCGGGTTGCGTCGCGCATTAGGTGCTAACAAGGCGACGATATTTCGTCAGCATCTCGTGGAAGTCGGATTGGTCGGGTTCGCGGGCGGTCTATTTGGATTGTTGTTGGCTTATCTTGGGCTGATGGGTGTTCGCTCACTCATTCGCGACTTTACCGATCTGGCGCAGCTCAGCATTCCGATGGTGGTGCTCACCATTCTCGTCGCTATCGTTAGCGCGCTCATCGCAGGGCTCTATCCGACATGGCGGGTATGCCAGTTGGCGCCCGCAAACTACCTCAAGACTCAATAGGAGCAACGATGGAGATTCGACCCATTCTTAGCGCCATGTGGCGAAACCGAACCGGCTCCATTCTTGTGGCCATTCAGGTCGCGCTGACACTGGCGATCGTAACCAACTGCATGTTCATGGCGAAGTCACGTATTGATTTCATTGCGCGCCCGTCAGGCATGGATGTTGAAAACATCATTACCGTACAAAGCCTGGGTTTTGGGCTGGCGTACGAGCATGGACCGACTATTGTGGAAGACCTGCGATTGTTGCGGGCGATTCCTGGCGTCGTGTCCGCATCCAGCGTTAATAGTATCCCGATGAGCGGCTCCGGGAGCGCGACCGGTTTTCGTGCCGGCCTTGAAGAGGATGCGCCTCGCGAAACGGCCAACTACTACGTCCTCGATGAACATGCGGTTGAAACACTCGGCGTCAATATGATCGAAGGAAGGCCGTTTCACGACTACGAGATTCTTGATGCGGGTTCCAGTAATGGCGATATGACGGAGCAGGTCATTATCACGCAGGCCTATGCTGAGAAATTGTTCGGCGATGAGTCGGCTATCGGTCAGCGTGTCTATGATGGCCTCGGGGAGTCCGGTGAAGTTGTCGGCGTCGTCGAGCACATGTTCGGTGCGTGGGTAAGTTGGAGTGGCTTGAGTCAGGTGTTGTGGTTCCCGCGCCGACCGACGGGCCCTGCCGTGCGGTATCTAGTGCGCGCCGAGCCCGGACAGCTTGATTCGCTGATGCCCGTGATCGAAAAAACGCTGGCGGACTCAAACCGAAATCGCTTGGTGCGCAATGTGCGATCGATGCAGGATGCGATCGCCGGTAGCTACGCCGGTGACCGTGCTATCGCTGTCGTGCTGTTTGTCGCTGTTGTCATGCTATTCGTAATTACCGGGTTGGGTATCGTTGGGTTGGCCAGCTTTGCGGTGCGACAACGGACCAAGCAAATCGGTACGCGTCGCGCTATCGGCGCGAGGAAACGCGATATCATTCGCTACTTCCTGACTGAGAATTGGTTGATGACCACGATCGGATTAACTATCGGAACGTTTCTGACAATTGGTCTGAACTACTTCCTGGCGGCCCAGTTCAGTATTGAACGCCTGGATATCACCTACCTGGTCGGTGGTGTGTTTGCGCTTTGGGTGCTCGGATTCCTTGCAGTAGCGGAACCTGCGCGTCGCGCGTCCAAGATTTCACCGGCGATTGCGACTCGTACTGTATGAGTCCATACGTTCTTGTCATCGATGACAACGAAGGCGTTCGCACCGCGCTGTCGATCCTTTTTTCTTTGCACGAGTTGCCATGCCTAACCGCGGCAACAGTGGAGGAAGGGTTGGCAGCGTTGGACGCGAACTCCGTCGGCCTTGTCATTCAGGACATGAACTTCAGCGAAGATACGACATCCGGCAAAGAAGGCGAGCAGCTGTTTCATACGATTCGGGAACGTTACCCCGACTTGCCGGTGATCTTGTTAACAGCCTGGACGCACCTGGAATCCGCCGTCGAACTGGTACGTGCTGGTGCGGCGGACTATCTGGCCAAACCGTGGGACGACAACAAGCTGATCGCGACCGCGAGGAATCTTCTCGAGCTCAACGAAGCCACCGAGCATCGTCGTCATGCATCGCAAAGTCGCCGGCAGGATCGGGAACGACTCGCATCGCGCTACGATTTGTGCGGCACCGTCTACGAAAGTGTGGCGATGCAGGAAATCATCGCTGTTGCGACGCGGGTTGCACCGGCCGATGTGCCGATTCTCATAACCGGCCCGAACGGCGCCGGCAAGGAAAAAATTGCCGAGATCATTCAGGCGAATTCGAGTGTCAGCAGCGGGCCTTTTGTCAGCGTCAATGTTGGGGCGCTTCCCGAAAACCTTATGGAAGCGGAGCTGTTTGGAGCTGAAGCCGGTGCGTATACCGGTGCTGACAAAGCGCGACAAGGGCGTTTCGAAGCGGCCGACAATGGCACATTGTTTCTTGATGAAATCGGCAACCTGAGCCTGGATGGGCAGGCCAAGCTCTTGCGAGTCCTGCAGACGGGAGAATATGAGCGCCTAGGCAGCAGTACGACCAGCACGGTCAATGTGCGTGTCGTTAGCGCAACTAATGTGGACCTCCGGGCCGAGGTCGCCGCCGGTCGATTCCGCGAAGATCTGTATTACCGCCTCAATGTCATCGAGATTGCCGTGCCGCCGTTAAACGACCGACGCGATGACATTCTGCCATTGGCTTACCATTTTCTACCGCCGGACAAGTCGTTTAGCGCTGCGGCTGAGGATGCACTCATGCGTCACGATTGGTCGGGGAACGTGCGAGAGTTGCAGAACACGGTGCGACGCGCATCGTTAATGGCCAGCGGCGACGTGCTCGAGCCGCAGGATTTCAGCCTGCCGGAGCCGTCGGCGACCGGGCGCTTCCGAAAGCTTGTTGAACCCGATGCGGACACACTGCGTGCCGCGCTGCAACGAGCGAACGGCGTGGTAGCGCGAGCAGCACGCGATCTGGGTATGAGTCGTCAGGCCTTCTACCGGCGCATGGACAAATTCGGTATTCAGAAGTAACGCGGCTGGTTACACTGGTCTCAAGTTGCCGTTCGGGCAGGTCCTTCTTTTGAGCGTACGATTTTCCTTGATTGGCCGTATTGCAGCGCTACTGTCGCTGCTACTTGTCGTTACCGTTGGTGCCGGGGCGCTTCTTGGTCGTGCGCTGGAGCCGTGGTGGTTGGCCTGGTCGCTGCCGCTGCTGGTTACGCTTCCGTTGCTGTGGTTTGGTCTTCACCGGCTGCTCGCGCCGATGGTCGATACCATACATGCCCTGGCCGACAGCGCGGAGAGCTTCAAGGACAAAGATTTTAGCGTCAGCATCACGAGTGACCGTGCCGACGAACTCGGTGCCCTGGTTTCAGCTCACAATGAGCTCGGTGATGTGTTTCGCCAGGAGCGGCAGACGCTTTTTCAACGCGAGTTGTTGCTCGATACCGTTATTCAGACGACAGATATCTCACTGGTGCTGACGAACTCGAATGGAAAAATCGTCTACTCAAATGCGGCAGGCCGCCAGCTACTCAATCAGGGGCGACCAATCAATGGCCTGTCGTTTGATGAACTCCTTAAATCAATGCCGCGGGCGTTTGTCGATGCGGTGGCACACGACGCGGATGGATTATTCACTTTCGATGAAGATGATCCGCAGACTTATCATCTGTCGATCAACGAGTTTGCTCTCAATGCTCAGCCACACAAGCTGTTCTTGTTTAAGCAATTAACCCAGGAGTTGGGCAGGCAGGAAGTCGCGACCTGGAAAAAGGTCATTCGCGTGATTAGCCATGAGTTAAACAACTCCCTTGCGCCGATTTCGTCGCTCGCACATTCAGGTCGAATGCTGCAGGGCAATGGTAATACTGACGATCGCCTCGATACGATCTTTGCAACGATTGAAGACCGATCGAGCCACTTGAAGAACTTTATCGAGAGCTACGCAAAATTCGCGCGACTGCCCACGCCACAGCTCGCGCCCGTCGATTGGCCAAGCTTTCTCGTGCGTCTGCAACAAACCGTTCCGTTTACGATGGCAGAAGAGCTGCCGGATATTGACTGCCAGGCAGACGCAACACAGTTTGAGCAGGTCTTGATTAATCTACTGAAGAACGCGCACGAATCCGGATCGGATGCCGACAAGATTGTCCTCGATGTTGAGGTGCGGGGTGACCGCGTGCTTTTTACAGTCTCGGACGCCGGAGGCGGACTAAGCGATGAAGTTCTACAAAGTGCCTTGCTGCCGTTTTATTCAACGAAAAAGACGGGGACGGGCCTGGGGTTGCCGTTATGCCGGGAGATTGTCGAAGCACACGGTGGTCGACTTTCTTTGCACAACATAGAGCCTCCGGGACTACAGGTCATTGTTGCGATGCCTAACGCAAAGATCTAGTGACCCTGGGTGTGTGGGTCGGCATTACTAGTGCTTCTTGCACGTCGCGCGCCAAACAAAAAGGGCCCTGATGGGCCCTTTTTGTGGCTTCCAAGTTCCGGCAATTTTGAAAATTGTCCGGTTGGAGGTTAGTTAGGCACTAATCGTTGATCGCGTATCGCGTCATCGTCATGGTCGACATTTCTAAATGGTTCATGAATTCGGCGGCGGCCGGTGCGCTTGAGAACGAGTTCATCGATGCGTCTGCTGCCTCCAGGCTAGACCAATGGACAATGACCAGCCAATCACCCTGCTCGGTGTAGCCTGTCTCGCGTGATACGAAACCGGGTTGCTGCGAAACGTGGTTGACTTCGACCGCTTTATCCAGCGGTGCGAAGGTAGCGTGATCCACGCCGTCTTTGAGCTTAAAGGTTGCGATTTCAATGACGGTCGCGTCCTGAACGTCTGACGCACTGTCGGCAGTGGCGTTACACGCCGCGCAAAGAATTGCGATTGATACTGCAAGAATAATGTTCTTCATTTGGTTCGCCTCTAAAATTTGCCGTTGTCGTTCTTCCACGACTCACTCGGTGGAATGTTTTGAATCACATCCCAGTGTTCAACGATCTTGCCGTCGTCCAGGCGAAATAAGTCGTAGTAGGCAACGTGTTGCCCGGGGGCAGGTCCAAACTTCCCTTCGCTCATCGCGAGTACGAAATTACCTTCGCCCAAGACGTTATGTGTCTGGTCGTAGATCATCACCATGTCATTTTCTGCAAAGTAGGCGAGTGCCGCGCCCAGTCCGTCGAGCCCGTCTGCGACAGCGCTGTTGTGCTGGATATAGGTTTCGGTGCTGACATAGTCCGTGATCAAGTCGGTTTTGCCATTGATCAATATGTCATCAATAAAACGTCGTACGATCACCTTATTGGCTTCGGTCTGATCGCGGTCGTTAATGGTCATAGTGCCGTCGAACTGCGTGCGTCCACTCGGGTTGGGCGGCGTTACCGGACTCAGGTTGTCCCAGTGCTCAACGATCAGGCCGTTTTCAAAACGGAAGACATCAAATCCCGCTTTCGGACCAAAAAAATCGTATTCGGTATGCGCTACGACAAAGTCTCCGTCCGCGAATACGCGTTTGACGTTTGCGCTGAAGCCTTGTGGCGGAGCGTTTTGCATGACTTCGCCAAACCCAGCCAGGCCATCGGCAACGTCGAGATTATGCTGAATATATTTGTCGGGGTTGATATAGGCGATTGGCGAGGTGTCGCCAGTATTAAAGCTGTTGAGAAGGGCGGTCACCTTTTCGACGTTGGTAACGTCGCGAGGTTGGCCTTGTACGCGTGAATCGCCTGTGGTCGACGTACAGGCGGCGAGTGTTGCCAACGCCAACGCCAATACAGGGTTCTTAAGTAATTTGATCATGCGGGTTCCTAACGTTGTGTTTTGCTCAAATTAGCCTACCTCGATGCCTTTTAGTATTCGGAAATAGGGAATACACTGTTCGAAAAATCGTACAATAAGATGATGATCGAATATCTGAAGTCGATGGCGATCTTTGCATCGGTGGTCGAAGTCGGTTCTTTCCGCGGCGCCGCGTCGAGACTCGGTTTGTCACCATCCGTGGTCAGTGATCATGTCAGCCATCTAGAACGAGAGCTCGGCGTTGCACTGCTGTACCGGTCGACACGATCTCTGTCACTCACTGAGAATGGCGAGCGCTTGTACCCGCAAGCTAGCGCACTCGTGCGCAACGCTCGTCAGGGTTTGGATCAGTTTTCCGACGTTGCGGACGCCAAGCTGACCAAACTTCGTGTCGCCATCCCGGCGACGATGAACTGCCACCCGATCGTCAATCGTATTGCGAGTTTCGCGCGATCCCATCCTGGTACGCTCATTCACTTACACAGTTCGGATCGCCAAGCAGATCTGCAGCGTGAAGGTTTCGACGTTGCGGTCCGGATGGGCTTCTTTAAGGATTCCGATCTCAAAACTCGTCGAATTGGCAATGAGCATCGTTTGATCGTCGCAGCACCCGCCTACCTGGCCGAACACGATTCGATCCAAACGCCTTCCGACTTGCGAAAGCACAGTTTCGTCAGTTTTTCTCTCGTCCCCGACCGCATTGAATTGAAATGTGCCGGTAAACGGCGGGTTGAAGTTTGGGGAGAAACGGTGGTCGTCGCCGACTCCGCGGAGACCGCGCGAGAACTCGCAGCGGCCGGACTCGGCATCGCTGCATTACCGTTTCATAGCGTGCAGGCAGACATTGAGGCCGGCAGACTTCGTCAGGTTCTGCCCGATTGGGAAGAGAAGACTCTACCGATCAACCTGACATGGCCTAAGAATGCGACGTTGAACCCATTGACGCGAAAATTCATCGACTACTTACGCGTGGATAAACCCTCTCACGAATAGAAACGCCGTCGCGAAAAACACCTGCGAACGCGTTTCGTTCTGCTGTGGAGTGCGCATGCAGACGTGTAGCGGGATTCTTAAGATGATGAGATCTCTTGAGCTCCGCGACGATGGTTATGAACGCCGGTCATCAATTGCGTATATTAAGGTGTCGTAACCAACCCTAAATGGACCCGTCGAAATGCGGTTGCAACTGTCTATTCTCCTCGCACTTTTTCTCTGCGCCTGTTCCAAAGGCAGCGACCCGGCACCATCAACGACAACGGTTGATGCTGGTGCCAATGATTGGAGCCTCGGAGCGATGGCAACGGCTGCTAATCCTCACGCCACCGCAGCCGCTGTCGAAATGCTCAAAAAAGGTGGACATGCGGTCGACGCGGCCATCGCAGCACATGCGGTGCTCGGTCTGGTGGAGCCGCAGAGTTCGGGTATCGGTGGTGGCGGTTTCATGTTGGTGTATGAGCACAACGACGGCAGCCTGAAGTTTTACGACGGTCGGGAGATGGCGCCTGCCAGTGCCACTGTCGACATGTTCATGCGCGATGGCGAGGTGATGGATTTCTTCGAGGCGTGGCAAAGCGGTAAAGCGATCGGCGTGCCCGGAGCGATTGCCTTATACAAGCTGGCTCATGATCAGCACGGCAAGCTGCCCTGGGCCGATGTTTTTCAGCCAGCGATTCGACTCGCAACCGATGGCTTTGAGGTCTCACCTCGACTCGCGAACTTCTTGCCGAGAATGGCGGAACTGAGTCGTCTCGATGAGGCGCCGGGCTCCGCCGAGTATTTCTACCCGGGCGGTGAGGCGTTGCAAGTCGGCGATCTATTGAAGAATCCGGAATATGCGGCAACGCTGACACGGGTCGCTAACGAAGGGCCGAGTGCGTTCTACAGCGGAGAGATTGCTGAGGCCATTGTTGCCGCCGCCCATGCGGAACCCAACCCGGGTAGTTTGACGGTCGAGGACTTCGGCAACTATGAGGCCCGGACCAGAGACGTCATTTGCGGACAGTTCCGGGATATGAACATTTGTACGCCGTCGCCACCGTCATCCGGTGGCGCGCAGATCATGATCGCGGCGCTCTATGACCACTTGTCGGCCGATGCCGAAAGCCGATCCGACCAAATCGCCGCCTGGGTCGATGCACAGCGACTCGCCTATGCGGATCGTGATCACTATTTCGGCGATCCTGATGAAGTCGACGTGCCGCTGCAGGATCTATTGGATCCCGCCTATCTTGAATATCGTGCCACGGAACGATTTGATCCAGGCGCTGCCCCCACGCCAGGGGATCCCGGCATGGTGCTTCGTGGTGAACCGACGGCCTCACTGTTCAGTGCGGATACAACCGAAGAAGCGGCCGGAACGACCCACCTTTCCATTATTGATAAAGACGGCAATGCGGTATCGATGACCGCGACCGTAGAAGCGCCGTTCGGCACGCAGCGTTGGGCGGCCGGCTTTGTTCTCAATAACGAATTGACCGACTTTGCGCGCGAGGTACCAGCTGATGGCAGTCGTCCTGCCAACGCGATCGCACCGAACCGCCGTCCGCGATCATCAATGTCACCGTCAATGATATTCGACAGCAAGGGTGACCTGATGATGATAACGGGTTCACCCGGCGGCAACTCCATTCCGGCCTATGTGTCAAAGACCATTGTGGGCGTACTTGATTGGGGTTTGTCGGCTCAGGAGGCCGTCGACCATCCGAATCTGGTTGCTCGCGGCGAAAACGTCCGAGTCGAAATCTCAGTTGAACTGGGCCAGGCGATAGCCGACGACCTGTCCGCTCGCGGCTATAACGTGCAGGAGCGGGATGGTGAAAATTCCGGTCTGCACATTATTGTCATTGGTGAAGACGGTCTCGATGGCGCAGCGGATAAGCGTCGCGAAGGTACCGTCGAGGCTATTCAACCGTAAGCCGCGTCTTCCACCAGACGTGTCGGCCTCTCGCCTAGGCTATACACGCCAGAGGCAATTTTTTTACCGTCGCCTCGCGGCGGCTGGCGTCTCTCCTGCGACTTTTTTCTTCCTGCGTTCACCGTAGCCGAATAATTTCTTCGCCTTAATTCGCTCCGCGACGGCGGACGGTACGCACTCGACCCAACGTTCATCGCCGCATTGGATCATATTGAGCACGTCCGGTGAGTGGATGCTCAAATGTTGGCGCGCGACATCATCGATGCTGTGTACATAACCCAGCTCGCGCAGGTACTCGAGCAGGTGCTGTTGGGACGGAGGAAGCTTGAGCTCGTCGAGCGTCACCAGGGAGTTGTCCGACTGGTAGGGATACACCAGCAAATTGAGCTTGCGTTTGAACAGCCGGCCAAAGCTCTCCAGCAGACCGCCATCAAGATTGGCGTAGTATTCGTCTTTGAACAGTTCGCGCAGGGTTTGCAACCCGAGCGCCAAGCCGATGGCCTGGTCGGTCTGCGAGAACAAGAAACTCGCAAGTCGGTGATACTCGACGAAGTCCGACACCATAACGATGCATCCGGAGGTGGCCACGACTTCGGCTCGACTAACAAAGTCGGAAACGCACACCTCATCGTCAAGTGCGAGATCGTGCATCGACATTTCCATAATCGGCAAGACGCGCTCGCTGTCCACGTCCGGCATGCTTTCGAACTTAGCTTGTGCTGACGTCAATAGGTCCATGTTGACGTGAGTTAGTGGCCGAAATCGCCCGCGTTGAATGAGCAATGGTCGTTTGCGCAACACCTCTGTGCTTTGTAGAACACGCCCGTCGGCATCGAACAACGCCGCGCCGGTGAGCCCGAGTTCAACCAGATACAAAGACAGTACGCGATTGTCGACACCGTCAAACGCCGGTCCCTTTACGTCAACCAAATCGATCTCAATGCGCCCGGGCGATAGTCCGTCGACTAGTGACTGCAGCATCACGTGCGGGTTATCGGCGAAATTCAGCGCACCGTAGATCAGGTTGACGCCAACGATACCCAACGCATGTTGTTGTTCAGCGTTGGTGTCGTCAAGCATACGAACATGCACGACGACCTGACTATCGTCGGCATTGGGCTCATGCTGAAACAGTACGCCTAGCCAAGCATGACAGTCGTTCGTTCCCTGATAGTTGCGAGCCGACACAGTGTCGGCGAAGGTGAAGAAGCTGGTTGTTGAACCTCGCTCGGCGGCCAGACGGTCACGGTTCAGCTGTTGCTCGTAGGCCAGCATGGCTTCAAGTCGCTGCCGACTCACATACCGCTGGCATCCGCCGTAAATTGCGTCGCTGACCTGCATGTCATAGGCCGAGATACTCTTTGATATCGTGCCAGCCGCACCGCCTGCCTGGAAAAACCACCGCACAACCTCCTGGCCCGCACCGATTTCGGCGAACGTGCCATAGCGCGAGGCATCGACATTAATATCGAGCGCTTTTTGAAGCGTGCTGCGGGCAGCGATCTTGGTCACGGGCAAGGTACATCGGGTTACGGACGACTAACCAAGTTATCGGCGGGCGGCGGGGGTACTTAAGCAGGGTGTTTCCCCACGCTATTGCGCTCGCTTTTGCCCCATCTGGCGGTCCTTTGTGGTGTCGATCCCTGATCTCCGCGGTCGACGTCTATCCGCCCCGATAGGCCGGTAACTGGCGTGTCCTGGCGGTGTCCCCAATTGGTCTGTGCCCGTTGACAATGCAGGCATCAGAAATGAGAATGATTCGCATTCAATAGTGCCGCTCGATGAAACGAGGGCACAACCTGCAATACAAGACGTCCGCAATAGCGCCGATTCAATCTCGGCGTAAGTAAGACCTTTCGATCGGGTCAAGGGCTGGGCGAGGGAGCAAATCAGAAATCATGAATATCAAACTATATTTAATAAGTATCGGGTTATTAGTCGTCCCGGCCGGAGCCGTTTTCGCGCAGACCGATTCGGATGAAGGCGTTGACGAAATTATTGTTACCGGCACCAAGCAGGGTCTGTCACTTCAGGATACGGTCACGTCGGTATCGGTCTACGACACGGAGCGTATCGACCGTGAACTGGTGTTTGAGCTGGATGACATTTTTCTTCGTGCAGCGAATGTATCCTCGCCCGGATTCACCAGCGGTGTCTCTATTCGCGGCGTTGCTAGAAACGGTGTCGGTTTCTCAGGCACCGGTAACACGTCCAACATCTACTTAAACGGAGCGCCGATTTCGGATCAAGCCACCGGCGGGATCGAGAGCTTGTGGGATGTTGAGCAGGTCGAGATTCTGCGCGGGCCGCAGTCGACGGTGCAGGGTCGAAACTCGCTTGCCGGTGCAATCGCGATCAGAACCAAGCGCCCCACGTATGAGTGGGATAACCGATTCCGCTTGCGCGCCGCTGAGTTGGGTACGCGGCAATACTCGCTTGCGGTCGGTGGCGGTCTCATCGACGATACCTTGGCCGGGCGTATTACCGTCGATCGGCAGGAGTACGACGGTGAAGTGCGCTATGCCAGCACCAACGAATTCGCCCATCGACTCGAAGGCACGACGTTCCGAGGTTCGTTGTTGTTTGAGCCGAGCGACGCTCTGGACTTGTTGCTAATCGCAGAACGTATCGAAACGTATAACCGCGATCAGGCCACCAAATCGTCACCGGGAGCGTTCGGCACGCCCGAACAGCAAGCGTTTGATCCGTTCGATGGTGTTGGTTACCAGGTGCCGCAGGAATTCGATTATGAGATTGATCGAATTATTCTCGAAGCCAATTACGACTTTAACGATCAGTACAGTTTGGTCGTGATCGGCACTTACGAAGATACGTTCAACGATCGTGTTTTCGGTAATCCAGATGACCTAACCCAGTTTCCGGACGCGAACAATGCGTTCTTCGATACCAACACGGACACGGTCTCTGGTGAAATTCGACTCGAATACAGCGGCGAGAAAGTCAGTGGCCGAGTTGGCGTTTACTACTTCGACGAAGACAACACCAATGTTGTGACCGGCTTTATCAACCTCGGTAGTTTCATACCCGTGGATCCTCCTGAGAGTATCGGTTCCGTCGAGGCTATCTTTGCCCTGGCGTCAGAGAACCAGGCGTTCTTTACCGAATGGCGCTACGAACCGAATGAACGATGGGCGTTCGACTTTGGAGTGCGCTATGACGAAGAGGAAAACCTGAATCCCGGTGTACGCGGTACTGTGGTGGTCGATCCGGTAACCTGCACGATCGCCGATTTCGTACCGGGTCTCGGCGGCCTGCCCTGCGCCGCATTGCTGCCCGCGCCCACCGACGATGGTTTGGTTGCAGCCGACTTCGATGCCTGGCTTCCGCGCGCTGCTGCTACCTACCGGTTTGACGACTACCGATCGCTTTCATTTTCTATTCAGCGTGGTTACCGCGCCGGCGGTTCGTTCCTCTTTCTCGATCCGGACGATCCGGCTGGATCGCCGCCGACACTGGAGAATTTTGATCCTGAGTTCATAACCAACTATGAGTTGGCGCTTCGCTCGGAGTGGTTGGATCAAAGACTCCTAGTGAATGCCAACCTCTACTGGTCGGAGTGGACAGATCAGCAAGTGACGATCCAGGGTCCCACCGGTATCAATGACAGCCGCACCTTGAACGCCGGTGAGTCTCGACTCAGGGGGTTAGAAGTGGAGGCACGCTGGTTCGCCAATGACAATCTTGAGTTGTTCGGTACGCTGGGTCTTGCCGACACCGAGTTTCTTGAGTTTCCGTATGCGGTTGATCCTAATGGCGACCCCGTGGATCCGGCGGATCCACAGTTCGCTAACCTGGCCGGGAACGAGTTCCAGAATGCTCCCGCCACGACGGGCTCTGTTGGTGCCTACTACCGCAACGACGAAGGTTGGTTTGGCGATGTCACCCTGAGCTATACCGACGACGGCTACTCAGATGTATTCAACTTGGATGAAGACGCGTTCGACTCGCAGTTCATCACCAACGTTCGCATCGGTTATGGCGCCGAGAAGTACCGGGTGTTCGTGTATGCGAACAATCTATTCGACGACCGTGCACAAACCGAGTCGAATTACGTCAACATCAATGCGGACTCGACCAGAACGGCATTTGATAACCCGTTTGTTCGAATCAACAAACCGCGGATCGTTGGCGTGCAGATTGAGTTTGGACCATTCGGTGCCGATTAAGAGGTGAGGCACTGAATATGATGATTGCGGTGGGCTAATCGCCTGCCAGACGAAAACGGCCGCTATTGCGGCCGTTTTTTTATGTCCGCGCTGAAATCAGGGCAGCATTGACAGAACTTCGCCGCAGTCGGCATCGACCTTCAACGTTGCGATGTCGTCGGCGCGGGTCTTGCCACGGTTGACGACCGCGATCGGCGTGCCCAGTTCATGCGCGCGCCTGGCAAAACGAAAACCTGAAAATACCATCAGTGACGAACCGGCAATCAGTAGCGCGTCGGCACGATCGACGGCCGCCATTGCCGCTTCAACGCGCTCCTTAGGCACGGACTCGCCGAACATCACCACATCGGGTTTGAGTCGACCGCCGCAAGCTAGACAGGGCGGTACTTTGAAATTGAGGTGTGAGTCCGAGCCAAGTTCCGCATCGCCATCGGGCCGATAGCGAAAAACGCGCGCATGCCAATCCGGATTGCTTTGTTTCATTGCATGTTGAAACGCGGCTCGAGAAGCGGTTTCGTTGCAGTCGATACAGCGAACTTTGCTGAGGTCGCCGTGTAAATCGATAACGCGCTCACTGCCCGCATGCGAATGAAGTCGGTCTACGTTTTGCGTAATGACCGTGTCGATTTTGCCGGCGGACTCCATGCGCACTAACGCATGATGCGCGGCGTTGGGTTCGGCTTTCCCAAATCGTTTCCAGCCGACGTAACTGCGTGCCCAGTATCGCTGTCGAGCCTCGCCACTGTTCGCAAACTCGCCAAACTGCATGGGCGGCGCCTGCTTCCACTCACCGTTTCGATCCCGATAGTCCGGAATCCCTGAGCCGGTGCTGACACCTGCGCCGGTTAGCACGGTTACTGAATCGACTTCTGCGACCAGCATGGTGAGTTTTTGTAGGTTGTCAGTCATTGCTCTTCATAATGCCTATGCCGCACCGACTTCCGACACATCGAGCGCCGAACACCTGCTATCCTACAGACGGTCATAACAACGATGCCAACCGGGAGATTGTCCATGTCATTATTGATTAAGAATGGCCGTGTAGTCACCGCGGTCGATGACTATCATGCCGATGTATTTGTTGAGGGTGAGACGATCTCGCTGATTGGCACTCAGCTAGACATCGAAGCGGATGAGGTAATTGACGCTACTGATCGGTTAGTCATTCCTGGCGGCATCGATCCGCACACGCATCTGGATATGCCATTTGGTGGCACCTATTCGGCCGACGACTTCGAAACCGGTACCAGGGCGGCCGCACACGGTGGTACGACGACAATTATTGACTTTGCCATTCAGCAAAAAGGCGAGTCGACCATCAAGGCGTTGGATACCTGGCACGAGAAAGCTGAGGGCAAAACGCTGATTGATTACGGTTTCCACATGATCGTTACCGACATGGAAGATGACCGGCTCAAAGAAATGACCCAGCTTGCCGGCGAAGGCGTTACCTCCTACAAGATGTTCATGGCGTATCCGGGTGTTTTCTACGTCGATGATGGCACGCTATTCCGCGCCATGCGCCAGGCCGGTGAAGACGGCACACTAATTTGTATGCATGCCGAGAATGGCATCGTGATCGACGAGATCGTTAAGCGTGCGATTGCCGAAGGGAAGGCTGCGCCAAAATATCACGCGTTGACCCGACCGACGCGCATGGAGGCGGAGGGCGTGCACCGGGCGATAGCGATCGCAGAGTGTGCGGAGGTGCCGGTGTACATCGTGCATTTATCCTCGGCGGATGCGCTCGAGCAGGTTAACTGGGCGCGCTCGCGTGGCGTGCACGCATACGGCGAAACGTGTCCGCAGTATTTGTTCCTCGATGACAGCTATTACGAGCACGAGGGATTCGAAGGCGCCAAGTACGTCATGACACCGGCACTGCGTGATAAGTGCAATCAGCCGCACCTCTGGCGCGGATTGAAGTTCAACGATCTGCAGGCGATTTCTACCGACCACTGTCCGTTCTGTTATAAAGATCAGAAAGAGCTTGGGCGCGATTCGTTCGCCCAAATTCCGAACGGCGCGCCCGGTATCGAAAACCGCATGGCTCTTATCTATAACGGCGGCGTGGTGGAAGGCCGCATCGATCTCAATCGATTCGTCGCGCTGACTTCGACCAACGCCGCGAAAATTTTCGGCATGTTTCCGAAGAAGGGGACGATCGCGGTGGGTTCCGATGCGGACATCGTTATCTTCGATCCGAATAGCAAACAGACGTTGTCAATTGACAACAGAATTACGCACCACATGAATGTTGACTATTGCACCTACGAAGGATTCGAAGTGCACGGCTATCCGGAGACCGTTATATCGCGTGGAGAAGTGATCGTTCGGAATCACGAAACCATGGGTCGAAAAGGTCGCGGCCAATACATTCGGCGCAGCGGCTATTCTGGATTCGTGATGTAGCTGTCAAAACGCGATGTGCACGAGTGCATTAGTTCGGCCGCCAACGGAACAGTGTTGCACCTAACACTAGGAACACCGCCGCCATCGTCAGCAAGATCATCATCTGAGGCAATACATCGACCAAGGTCGCGCCGTCGATCATGATGGCACGCGCCGCCTGTAACACGTGCGTCAATGGGAACACGTTGGCTAATTGCTGTACCCAGTCGCTGGCAGACTCCAGCGAAAACCACACGCCCGATAACAACATCATCGGCCAGGTGGCGAGATTGAGTAGGCCGCCGGCGAGTTCTTCGCTGGTGACGCGTGCGGCCACCATTAGGCCAAGCGAAATTAAGCTAATGGCGCCGGTTCCGGCCACAACAAACAAAGCCCAATGGCTGCCCTCCATGCGTATGTCGAGAAAGAAGCTGGTACCAAGAAAAACGAAGGTGGTGATTACCAGAACCAACAACAGACGCGACGCAATCTGAGCAGCAACAAACTCTATCGATCGAAGTGGCGTTGCTCGCAGACGTTTTAGGAATCCATTCTTTCGATATCGAACGACCACATAGCCGACCCCGAACAGACAGCTGAACATCATGTTCATGCCGAGAATCCCGGGTAACACCCAGTCGACGTAGCGAATGGACTCACCGGAAATCTGTTGTTTGGTAATCGACCCTTCGGGGTCTGCGTGCAACAACGCGAGTTCGGCGTAATAGCCGGTAGGTGAGTCAGGGTTGACCCAATAACGACCCGGCGGGTTGAGATCCACGAGCAAGTCGAGCTGGTGCCGGGCTACCTTGTCGAACGCTTCGTCTTCATCTTGTAGGACGACAAAATCGATATAGCGTGTCTCAAAGAACGTGTGTTCGGTGACATCAATGACGGGGCCATCTTGCAGCACACCGACGGTGTACTGAGCCCGGTCACCTCCGGAAAAAATGAATGACAGGCCGAACATCAACAGCACCGGCAACGCGATGTTCCAACTTAATGAGCTGCGGTCGCGGAGAAACTCGATATTCCGCGCCTTAAATATTGCGTAGATTCGGTTTAGCATCGTTCCTTAAGCACGCAGTGAGTGTCCGGTCAGATCTAAAAACAGATCTTCCAGATTGGGTTGGCGAATTTTCATCCGATTGAGTCCGGTAGCGCTCTCTTGCAGTTTGCTGAGGCTGCCTTCAACGTCGTCGGTGGGGATTTCAACAATACCGCGGTTTTCCAATACGCGATGTTCGACTCCAGCGAGTTTGCCGGCGACATCCTCAACCGGTAGCTCGATGATGACGTTCTTGTATTGTTGGCGCAGTAGCTCGTCGGGACTGCCACGTGCAATGACTTTGCCCTGGTCCATAATTGCGATTTCATCGCAGAGAATTTGTGCTTCGTCCATGTAGTGGGTCGTCAGAATAATGGTCGTGCCGTTCTCGCGAATGCGGGTGACCAGATCCCAAAAGTTACGTCGCGCCTGCGGATCAAGGCCGGTGGTCGGCTCATCGAGGAAGACCAAACGCGGCTGATTGACCAGCGCGACGGCGAGCAACAATCGTTGCCGTTGGCCGCCGGACAATTTGCGATTGTCTCGATCCAGTAAGTCGCCAAGCGAACAGTCCTCAATGATGCGGTCCAAATTTGCGCGTCGATCATAGAGCTGGTGAAACATTTTGATGGTTTCGCCCACCGTCAGGAAGTCTTGCAGCGCGGTGTTCTGAAACTGAATTCCCGATTCCTCGCGAAACTTCGCGCCCGCGGGTTCGCCAAAGTAGAAAATTTCGCCGCTGGTCGGTGGTGTTACGCCCTCGATCATCTCCACCGTGGTGGTCTTACCGGCGCCGTTAGGACCGAGCAAGCCGAAGCAGATACCTTCGCGCACGTCGATGCTCACGCCATCAACGGCGAGCACGCCGGGATATTGCTTGACCAAATTTTTGGTTTCTAACGCGATCGTCATCGTCGCCGCTCCTAATTTTCAACGACCGTACTGTATGGCAGATAGGTATCTGGCCCGCTCGTTTGCTCCGGGAGATTTCGTATTGCAGCCTACCCAAACATTGGGCATGCGAACGAAGGATGGACTGCCGAAACCGATTGGGTTGGTTAACTTACGACAATCGTGATCAGTAAGGAAGTGCCGACGATAAGCGTCGCAGTCGTGTGCAGTTTAAAGTACTGCGTCGAAATGACATCGGCTCGCCAAAGCCGGTGATCGACAAGCCAAAGAAACGCGAACACGAAGATCTGCACGATCAATTGCCAATCCACACTCGCACCGATGAACGCGAACCAGGCGGTCAATAGTGCAATGTTGCTGGTGATAAATAGATTGACTGGTACATTTTTCGCGCCTAAAGCTTTCGAAATCTGGCACAACGAATTGATGCGCTGGACGACGCGGAGTTCGGTCCGTTGGAGCCCAAATGGCGGCAACGCGCCACAGGTCAGGCGAAAGCGTCTGCTGAAGTAGCGGCATTAATGAATTCTGCGAATCCGCTTTTCATACCGAGAAATCATCGCATTGAGCGGGCGATTACCGGCGCTGTGCATGGTGATCTCACAATCTTCAACGATCTAAACACGGTACTCGCTCAGCCGTATATCGCCCATACTGATCTTGCCAAGTACACTAAGGCTCCCGCCGCCAACGAGCGCGTCACTCGCACATTCTGCGGGACGTATTCAGCCGGATCAGGGCGTGCTTGGTAGTTTATGCCGACGTAACACCGCAGTTTCGCGCTCGTAATGAACTGTTCGCGAATGATGCTTCGTCACGGTATTGCGACGCTCTCGAGTGGTGGGGCCTATGCATAGTCACTATTTGCTTAGCTGCTGTGAAACCGCCAGTCGTCTGGCCCATTGGATGCGCGCACCTAAGTGGTGCGTTTTTTGGCCGCTACATCAGAGTCGATATTTCGGCTACTTTGAATGGCAATAGCGGTTGCGGCATGATGATCGCTGCCTTTTCTTAGGTCTAGACATCGCAACCACCGTGAACATTTCGGCAAACGCCTCGATGGTCGTTTTCACAGACCTTGACGGCACCTTGCTCGACGACCAGTCGTACAGTTGGGCCGCCGCTGAACCCGCGTTGCGGGCGCTCAGAGAGCGAGATATCCCTGTCGTGTTGGTCAGCAGCAAGACGATCGCCGAATTACAATCGCTGCGCGAGCGGCTCGACCTACCGCATCCGGTGGTTGCCGAAAACGGTGCAATCGTGGATGTTCCCGAAAACTATTTCGGCGTTGAGCAGATTGCCGTTAAGCCGTCGGTTCCTCGCGCCGATATTCAAACGGCATATAGCGCCGTTAAAGCTGATGGAAACTATCAGTGTCAGGCATTCTTCGAAATGGGTCCGCAGATCATCGCCGAACACACCGGATTGTCGCTAGCGCAAGCAACGCTTGCCAATCGCCGCAGTGCGTCGGAGCCAATCTTGTGGCTCGATAGTGAGGACAATGCACGTGTTTTTATCGACCAATTGACCACGCGTGGCTTGAGGTGTGTACATGGAGGTCGCTTTCTTCACGTGATGAGTAACACCAGTAAAGGTGAAGCCGTCCGCCGATTGATAGCCGCCTACCAACAGATCGTGACCGCGAAGACTCTGGTCTCTGTTGCCTGCGGCGATGCGCCAAACGACTTGGATATGTTGGCGTCGACCGATGTCGCGGTGATGATTCCGGGTCACCACGTACACTCGATGGTCCTGGACGCCGGGAATCGAGTCGTTCGGCCCGCACGTTCTGGCCCTAGCGGTTGGAATGAGGCGATTTTGACATTGTTGGCAGAGCTGTAAATCCCAACTCACACCTTACAACAGAGAGAACACGAATATGGGCGACTTTCATCAAAGCGGCGACATCGCAACGTTGCATAACTTGGGCGATCGGAACGTCGATGATCTTGAAAGAGAACTAATTGAGTTTTCCCGATACCGGCCAATGGGTTTGGTGATACCGTCTTTGTATTCAGAACTTGAGACACCCGCTCTGGATGGCATTGTGCGCGAACTGGCTCGCGTGCCTTATTTGAATGAGATTATCATCGGTCTCGATCGGGCGAGCGAAGATGAGTACCGACATGCGCTCGAGTTTTTTGATCGTCTGCCACAGCATTATCGAGTTTTGTGGAACGACGGGCCACGGCTTCGCGCCATTGATGAACTGTTGCGCGAGCAGGGCCTTTCGCCGACGGAGCCTGGAAAAGGTCGAAACGTCTGGTTTTGCTACGGCTATTCGTTGGCGACCTCGCGCGCCTCAACAATCGCCTTGCACGATGCCGATATCAAAACCTATTCCCGAGAGCTTCTCGGCCGACTCATCTACCCGGTCGCGAATCCCAACTTTAGCTACGTATTCAGCAAGGGATATTACTCGCGATCCGATGGCTCGTCATTGGGCGGCCGTGTTTCTCGACTATTGGTAACGCCGTTGATACTGGCGCTGCAGGTTGTCTGTGGCCGCAGCGAATATCTCGATTATCTTCACAGCTTTCGATATCCACTCGCCGGCGAATTTGCGATACGGCGGGAGGTTATCGATACGTTGCGTATTCCCACCGATTGGGGTTTGGAAGTCGGTGTGCTCAGTGAAATGCATCGCAATCATGCGATGAAGCGCCTGTGCCAAGTGGATATTGCCGATACCTATGATCACAAGCACCAAAGTCTCAGTGAGGATGATGCGACCAGCGGCTTGTCACGAATGAGCATCGACATCGCGAAAGCACTGTTTCGAAAGCTGGCAATTCAGGGCGAAACTTTCTCGCCAAATCGCATTCGTACCGTGAAGGCGACGTACTACCGAACCGCTCTCGACTTTATCGAGTTGTTTGAGGCAGATGCGGTGATCAATGGCCTGAAGTACGACCGCCACTCAGAGGAAAAAGCGGTCGAGATGTTTGCGGCGAACGTCGTTAAGGCGGGCGATCTATTTCGCGAAAATCCGATGGACAATCCGTTCTTGGCACCCTGGAACCGTGTCGTCGCGGCGGTACCGAGCGTGCTGGAACAGCTGCGAGATGCGGTTGAGCTAGATATGGAGGAGTACTCGAGTTGACCTCGGAGAATGCATCGGCGGGGGAGCCGCGTCTCAACGCCCGTTTACAAGCACATCTCAAGTTTATCTATGGAGGCTCGGTGGACGAGCTCGCCGATGCGATCATCAATGCGATGCGGTATCCGGCAACGGTCACCGAACCGGTGCCCTATCAAAACTACTGGAATGAGTCCGATTGCTGGATGCTCACGTATGCGACCTCCATTCATAATGCGGGTGAACCCGGTCTGCGTACGCTACGCGCTTTTTGCGACCGGCATCTTGCTAAGACGATTAACGGCCTGCACATCCTGCCTTTCTACCCGTTCAGTTCTGACGATGGTTTTGCCGTGAAAGATTATCTGTCTGTCGACGCGGCGGCTGGCAGCTGGGACGATGTTACCGCGATCGCCGACGACTATCGCTTGATGGCGGACTTGGTGATTAACCACGCATCTAGCGAGTCCATTTGGTTCCAAAATTTTCTATCGAGAGAAGATCCCGGCAAAGATTATTTTAAAGAGACCCACCCCGATGAGGATTTGAGCTTGGTAGTGCGGCCGCGATCTACACCGCTGCGAACCGAAGTGGAAACTCGCGATGGCAAGCGCTGGGTTTGGTGTACGTTTGGGCCTGATCAAGTTGATCTCGATTTCGGCAATCCCGAGGTGCTGATTCGATTCGTCGAGATCATTCGTTCATATCTGGATCAAGGCGTTCGCGTTTTCCGTCTCGATGCGGTTGCATTTCTATGGAAGGAGCCGGGGACGAACTCGCTGCACGATCAGCGCACGCATGAAATCATCAAGCTGTTGCGAACGTTAATCGACTTTTACGATCCGTCTGTCATGTTGATTACCGAAACGAACGTGCCGAATCGAGACAACCTCACGTATTTTGGTAACTCAAATGAAGCGCATGCGATTTACAATTTCTCGCTGCCGCCGCTACTGATTCATGCGCTGTTAACCGGCGATTGTCGGCATCTCAAAACGTGGGTGATGAGTATGCCGCCAGCACGCGGTGGCACAACCTACTTTAATTTTATTGCCTCGCACGACGGCATTGGACTGCGACCCCTAAGCGGATTGCTCTCGGCGGCGGAGCAGTCGCGATTACTCGATACCTTAACCGGATTTGGCGGGCGTATTTCCATGCGAACCGGGCCTGATGGAGCAGCGAGACCGTACGAAATCAACATCAGCTTATTTGATGCGTTTGCCGGTACCGAAGCGGGCCCCGATGAGCACCAGATTGACCGCTTCTTATGCGCACACGCGATCATGCTGGCATTGGAGGGTATTCCCGGCATCTACATACACAGCCTATTGGGCACGTCGAACGACTACCAAGGTCTGGCGCGCACCGGTCGATACCGCTCGATCAATCGGCGCACTTGGGAGCTTGATGAGCTCGAAGAACAATTGGCAGACGCCAACAGCGTGCATGCGACGGTTTTATCGCGCTTAGGTCACTTGATCCGACTCCGGCGTGAGCAGTCCGCGTTTCATCCGAACGCGATTCAGTTCACAATGCAGCTGGGTCTGTCGTTGTTCGGCATTTGGCGGCAATCTATCGATCGGCGCCAGGATGTGTTCAGTATCAGCAACGTCACGGCAGAGTCACAGTCCTTGGAGCTAGCCAACGTCAATCTGGTTAGCACCGATAACTGGCGAGACTTGATCAGTGGAAATCCGATCGAACCAGGCGCGGACTCCATTGAATTAGCGCCGTATCAAACGTTTTGGCTAACCAATCAGTAAACTTTGGTTCCTTTATCGACGATCATGGTTTGCCGCCGGCATTTGCCGAGTCCATTGATCGCTGTTTTCTGCCGTTTGCGAATTGGTTAGAACAGCGCGTTGCGGCGCAATCGTCGCGAACGATGGTTCTTGGCATTAACGGTGCACAGGGCACTGGGAAATCGACCGTAGCAGACTTCTTGCGCCACGTTTTGACCACGGAGTTCGCACGACACGTCGCGGTGATTTCGCTTGACGACCTTTATTTAACGCAGGCGGAGCGACAGCGACGAGCGACCGACGTACACCCGTTGCTGGCGACTCGCGGCGTGCCTGGAACCCACGCCGTCAATCTCGGTGTGGATGTGATTCAGCGGCTGCAGGCGCTCGAAGTGGGTGAATCGATGACGTTGCCGCGCTTTGATAAAGCTCAGGACGACCGATTGCCCCGCGATCAATGGCCGAACGCTACGGGTCCGATCGACTTAGTGATTCTCGAAGGCTGGTGTATCAGCTCGCCACCGGGCGGCGATGACGAACTTGACGAGCCGATAAATGCGCTGGAGTCGGAGCATGATGCGACCGGTGCATGGCGGCGGTTTGTCAATGACGCGTTGCGTGTCGACTATGGTTCACTTTTTGAGCTCATCGACGCGTTACTCGTGATACAGGCGCCGAGCTTTGATGCGATAAGCGACTGGCGATTGAAGCAAGAGCACAAGCTTCGACAACGTGCTGGCAACGATGCGCCCGGCGTCATGAGTGAAGCGGCCGTTCTCGACTTCATTCAGTATTTTGAGCGAATTACGCGGCGAAATCTTAAAGAGCTCCCAGCGGTGGCCGATGCGGTGATCCAGCTCAATCATGAACATCAGGCGATATCTTTGTCCCTAGATTCGGCTCTTAAAGAATAGCGAAACAGGTCAAACGATGAGGTTACTTACGGAACCGCAACCGTAACGCTGAGCGATGCACAGACGATCGTCGTCGCAATGCTTCGTAATCGATAGTAATCGGCCGAGATAAGCTCGGCCTGTCGCAGGCGCCGATCAATCATCCAGAGAAACGCAAACACAATAATTTGCGCTACCAGCTGCCAATTCGTGCTTGCACCGATGAACGCAAACCACGCGGCCAACAGCGCAACGTTGCTCGAAACAAATAAGTTTATTGGCACACTGTTGTCGGTTTGCACGGCGATGCCCCAATGGGTACCGGCGACAAAACTTGCAATAGCAAGCCCGTAGGAGGCGGCGATGAGGTCAGTCGAACCGAGTACTGGTACCTGAGTCCAGCCGAAAATCGGCAGTAGCGCACATGCTACAAACGGCAGCGCGCCGAGCAGCACCAGCCAAACGGAAAGCGGGTGGGTCGTCACGTCGCCGCGTTTATTTCCCTAGTGCCGTTTCGATTTCGGCAACGAGCGCCTCATCATACGGTTCGGTACGTGGACTGAATTCGCGAATCACCGCACCATCGCGACCAATCAGATATTTGTGGAAGTTCCAGGTCGGGTAGGTGCCGGCGTCCGCGGCTAGGCGGTCAAACAGCGGGTGCGCATTGCCTTTTTTCACCGAGGTCTTTTCGAACATGGGAAACTGGACTTTGTAGGTAAGACGACAAAACGATTGGATCTCCTCTTCCGTTCCTGGTTCTTGGCCGAGGAAATCGTTCGAGGGAAAACCGAGCACCACCAAGCCCGCGTCTCCATATTCCTGATAGAGCTTCTCCAGACCATCGTACTGATACGTGTTACCGCACTTGGATGCAGTATTGACGACCAATACCACTTTGCCGGCATATTCATCGTTGAGGTTGATCACTTCATCGGAGGCGAGCCGACGAAAATCTTGATCCAGCACAGTGTTTTGGGAAGCGATTGAGAATGAGGTGACCATGACGAGTACAATACCGATGAAGGGACGCATGTGGGTTACTCCTGGGGTTGAGAGCGGTAAGCTCTGCGACGCACAATAACCTAGCCTGCCGGCCGCGCGGGTGAAGTGCTAGCGTGTAGTGGTAACAATTTGTATCAATGAATAGTCATATGATCTGTAGCTGCCCCACCAACCGGCGGAATCAATGAGTTCCGTTGCCATAATAGGCGCAGGGTTGGCTGGCCTGGTGATTGCGAGGCGCTTGCGAGCGCATGCCAATGTTCGAATTTTCGAGAAGTCCCGAGGAGCCGGTGGCCGTATCGCAACCCGGTATGCCGGTGATTTCGAGTTTGATCACGGGGCGCAGTTTTTCACCGCACATACCCAGGAGTTTGCGCGGTTTCTCGATCCGATGATTGAGCAGGGCATCGTCGCCAACTGGCCAGCTCGATTTGCCGAGTTGAATCGCAACGAAGTGAAGGCGCAGCGCGACTGGACTCTGGATTATCCGCATTACGTGGGTGTGCCGAGGATGAACGTTATCGGCAAACACCTTGCGGACGGTCTAAATATTAGTTTCGAAACCGAGGTCAAAAGAATCGCTCGAGAATCCGGGCGTTGGGTTCTGTTCGACCAAGCGAATCACTCTCTCGGCGAATACGACTGGTTAGTATTGACCGCGCCGCCACCGCAGACTGCGACGCTGGCGGAGATGGTGCCGCAGCTGGTGACGCTCTGTCAGGAGCGGACCATGTCGGGGTGTTATTCGCTGATGCTCGGATTTGAGCAGCCATTCGATCTAGGCTGGGATGCGGCATTGGTAGCTAACGCCGATATCAGCTGGGTGTCGGTAAACAGCAGTAAGCCCGGTCGTGGCGATGCGCATACATTGTTGGTGCATTCCACCAATGCCTGGGCCGATGCGAATCTCGACGCTGAGCCGGAGTCGGTGATTCATTACCTAATGGGCGAGTTGGCCGATGTGGCTGGCGACCGGGTGGCGAGGGCTTCGCACCAGGCTTTGCATCGGTGGCGGTACGCGAATATCGGTAAGCACGGCGAACCGACTTCGTTTCTTGATACGGAGTTGCAGGTGGCGGCGGCCGGCGACTGGTTCGTTCGCGGGCGGATTGAGGCGGCGTACACCAGCGCCAGCGACCTGAGCGCCCGGCTTCGCGAATCGATCTAAGAGCGAAGGATCCGGAGTTTTTGCGTCCAGCCCAGGTCGGCTTTCTGCCGGCTGTTTATTTCATCCACCACCGCAGGAAACTGCTCGACCGGCACCGGTGGACTGAAGAAATACCCCTGCGCAAAATTGCAGTTGTTCTTAAGCAGGAAATCGAGCTGCTCTGGTGTTTCCACACCTTCGGCGACCACTTCATAGTCGAGCGCATGCGACAACGAGATTATTGCCTGCGATATCGCGACATCGTTCTGGTCGAATGGGATGCTCTGAATGAACGATCGATCGATCTTGATCACGTTTAACGGCAAACGCTTCATATAGCTCAACGACGAGTAACCCGTACCAAAATCGTCGACGCTGATCTTATGGCCCATTTGTCGCAGCTCCTTAAGTTCGGCGACGGCAATCGGGTCATGTTCCAGCATGTAGCGCTCGGTGATTTCGATGTTGATTCGGTTGGCGCTGACATCGTAATCGCGAAGTATGTTTGAGAATCTTAGCGAGATGTCGCCTTTGAGAAACTCAACGGTCGAGGTGTTGATGGAGAGTGTGGCAACTTTGCAGTTGCTGGCGTCCAACATTTGGATGGCTTCGCAGGTTTTGCGCAATACAAACTCGCCAATATCGACGATGAGTCCCACTTCCTCAGCAATCGGAATAAATTCGTCGGGCGAGACTCGGCCTAGCTCGGGGTGTTCCCAGCGAATCAGCGCCTCACCGCCAATCACGGTGTTGCTTGAAAGGTCGATGATCGGCTGTATCGCCAACGTGAAGTCATCGTTACGCAGTGAGTGGCGCAACGCCGTCTCCATGATGACGCGTCGCGACGCCTGTAGTGACAGATCGTCATGGTAGTAGCGATAGCCATTGCGCCCGCCTTCTTTGGCGGCATACATCGCGCTATCGGCATACTTCACCAGTGAGTTCAGTTCGTCGGTGTCATCGGGGCAGACCGCAATACCAATGCTGGTGCCGATATTCACCGTGTGTTCGTCGATCTGAAACGGCATTTCCAGCGCGCCGACGATTCGTTGCGCGACAATGGACGGTGAGTAAGAGTCTGAGATCGCTTCTAGGAGTACCACAAACTCGTCACCGCCGAGTCGACACAGCGTATCGGTCTCACGCAGGAGTTCATTGATGCGTTCGGCAACGAGTTTGAGCAGTTGGTCGCCAACGTCATGACCCAGCGAGTCGTTGACGTACTTGAATCGGTCCAGGTCCAGGAAAAGTACAGCTAGTTTGGATCCGGTGCGGTTCGACAGTTTGATGGAGTGGTCGAGGTCTTCGAGCAGCTTGGCGCGATTCGGCAGACCGGTCAGCTGATCGTGGTGCGCCATGTGCATCGCCGAGTCGGCCTGCAGCTCGAGTTTGGAGTTGGCCGATCTTAGCTGCTGGTTTTTGACTTCAATTTCACGCTCGTGCTTGCGCACTTCGCCGAGCCGGAAAATGAAGAAGATCAATAGAACGCCAGTACCGATCAAGACCTGTATGAGTATTCGATAGTCGGTCTGCTTTTCGATCGAGACGGCCACCCACTTTGAATGAATGTTCTGACGCTGTGCATCGGGCATGGCCGTAAGAACTTTGTCGATTGCCGATACCAGCTGTGGATCCTCCGCGCGCACCGCCATACTGAAGCCGGCCGATACGTCGTCAAAGTCGCCGCTAATCTTAACGCTGCGCTCATAGCCGCTACGAATCGCATGACTGAGCGTTGGCACATAGTCGAGCACGCCAAACATGTTCTCGTCGGCAACTTGTGCCAAGGCTTCGTCAACCGTCGCGAATGCGACCAGCTCGATGTCCGGGAAGGTCGTACGCAGTTTTTCGATATCGACATAACCATTAACGACACCGATCTTGACGCCAGATAGTTCGTTAAGATCTTCGTAAAACCGTTCATCCGGCGCCGTCGCCAACGCCAATCGCTCGAGAATGTACGGCTGCGAAAATGAGATCATGTTGGCATCGAAGTCGTTTTTGACGGCCAGTGTTACCACGTCGCATTCGCCAGCAACCAGCTGCTCGCGCGCGTCTCGCCAGGTTGGCGTTGCACGCTGTCCTATCGTGACTTTGAACGTATCGCCGAGGATCGCGAGATAGTCGGAGGTCATTCCTTCGTATCGATTGTTGCGCACCGCCTCGATCGGCATTCGATTCGCGGCTGCGCAAACGGTAATCGATTGACTGCGCCGCAGATAGGCTTGCTCAGCAGGCGTGAACTCGGCTTGGGTGGTTAAGAACGTTCTCGCTGCTGCTTCGCTACCGGTCCACTTCTGCAAAATCTGCGTCGACGTTTCCGTTGAAATGTCATCCAGCGCCTTTTGTACGATATCTCGCAAGATCGGCTCATCGCTGCGAATCGCCATGTGCACATTGTTGACCTCGAACTTTACGGGAAACGCTGGTTCAAGACCGAGAATGTTCTGTTGTTGAGTGTGGTGGGCTACGCTTGCGGTGTTTTCGATGACTGCGTCGGCGGTGCCAATCAGCACCGCATCCAGTGCGTCAATCATCGTATCGACTTCAAGGATCTTGATCTCTGGATGGTTTTTCTGGAAGTACTCGACATAAGCGTAGTCGGTCGGAATTGCCATGGTTTTGCCATACAAGTTCTGGAAGCTTTTCAGCTCTGGCTGCCGACCTTTGGTGAACACATAGTGCCGAACCGTGATGTACGGGTTGGTCAGATTGAATTCGCGGCCGCGGTCTTCCGTCCAGTACACCATTGGCAGCATGTCGACCTGTCGGGAACGCAGCATCGCCAGCAGTTCGCTCCAGGTGAAGCCGACGATGACTTCGAACTCGATACCGGTAATCGACGAGATTTCTCGTAAGTAGTCTGCTGCGGCACCGGTGTGTTTGCCATCCACGGCGAAATCCATAGGTGCCCAATCCATCTCGCCGCCGACGATGATGCGTGGGTTATTGGCGATGAATTCGCGTTCCTCGTCAGTCAAATCGATCGCTACCGCAGGGCTCGGCAAGACCGATAAGACGATGGTGACAATTAGAGTGTTAAGGCAGCGCCAATACATCCGGGACGGTCTCTCCGTCGATACCCAAAGAAGTTCGGGCTACGAATAGCCGGACGTATCCAGGTAGCGGAGCCTCTTGTAAATGTATCGGCGGGAACCCCCAAATCTTAAGGGGTGCCGCGAATAGAGGTCGATCTTCGTGACGTTACGTGCACGCGGGACCGGTACCATTGCTGGCGTCAGGCGCGCAGTAACATCTTGTTACATTTTAATGCCATCCCTGAGGGCTTCTGCTGCATCCAAATAGTCGTAGAAACCGAATTCACAGTTAAGCCGCCAGAAGCGGCACACGATACGACTGGAGATGAATATGAAACCGTTAACTACGTTGTGGGTCACACTGGTGACCTTATCCTTGGCCGCACCGGCGTTGGCCGGCGGACATAAGAAATCGATGGATATCGTCGACACGGCCGCCTCCGCTGGTCAGTTTGAGACGCTCATCGCTGCGGCGAAAGCTGCTGGTCTTGCCGGCGCACTCAAAGGCGACGGCCCGCTGACCGTTTTCGCGCCTACCGACGAGGCATTTGGTGCCTTGCCCGCCGGGACCATCGCGTCATTGCTGGAGCCCGAAAACAAGGACCAGCTTGCTGAAATCCTCAAGTATCACGTGATTGCAGGTAAGGTCGGCTCGGGTGCGCTTGCGGATGGCGCGCGCCTGGAGACGTTGGCAGGTGTGGATGCCGTTATCAGTCAGACCGAGCAAGGCTTTAATATTGAGAACGCACGTATCGTCAAGACGGATATTGATACGTCCAACGGCGTCATTCACGTCATTGATCGTGTCATTCTGCCGACCAAGCAAATGTCACGAAGTGATTCGGCTCGCGCGATCGAGCGAGCCATTGAGCGCGGTGTGCCGATGTTTAACCACGGCAACCCACAGGCAACGATGGCCGTTTACATGGCGGTTTCCGAGCAGTTGATGCGTGAAGGAAATCTCACGACGGAAGAGCGCAACCGATTGGCGATTGGTGTGCGTGAAGCCGAAGACAGCCGTAGCGCACGCTCCGGAGCCTGGCAGCTTCGTTATGCACTCGATGATGTTTCTGAATCACTGCACAACGGCGAAATGCTGCAGGCGAGGCAGCAGATGTCGCGGTAAGACAGTTTACTGCGACGCACCGCAGCGGTGTTGGTAACCGTACCCCTGGTTGCTGATACCGCTGCAACTGGTAGGAGCACTATGCGATGAAAACCACGCTGGAACGCATTGCCGAAGGCGACCGCAAAGCGGTCGCCCAGTGCATTGATGAATACAGCGGGCTGGTGTGGTCGTTGTCGCGCCGGTTCTTCGACAATCAGGCCGATGCGGAGGAAGCGGTTCAAGAGGTCTTTATGGATCTTTGGGAGAACGCTAGTCGATTCGACCGGCAAGTTGCTGCAGAGGTCACGTTCGTTTCCATGATTGCGCGCCGTCGGTTGATCGACCGGCGGCGCAAGCTGGATCGCCAACCGCGCATCGAGTCGCTAGACGAACGAGATGAAGCGCTATGCGAAAACGCGGACGCCGTGCTCGAAGCGTCGGCCGAAGTTCAAAACGTTGTGGATGTCTTGAGAACACTAAAGGCAGAGCAACAAGAAGTTATTAATATGGCGTCCTGGCTGGGTATGTCGCACGTTGCGATCGCTGAGCAAACCGGGATTCCTTTAGGCACTGTGAAAAGTCACATCGCGCGTGGCCTTGCCACCATTCGTGATGTCCTCGGCGAGGCCGAACCCGATCCAGAGGCAGCAGCATGACAAATCATCAAACAGAAATCCGCGACCTGCTGGTAGCGAGAGCGACCGAAGGGCTCGACGATGCCGATGCCGAGCGATTGGCAGAGCTGCTCGCCGAATACGATATCCCGGATACGGATGACTATGACTTGGCCGCCGCCGCCGCAACTAATGCATGGGCATTGCGGCATCGGCAAGAAAACGAGGCTGCACCGGATGATCTGAAAGCACGACTGCTGACCGATGCCGACGTTTTTTTTGATTTCCCCGATAGCAATGTGGTCGCGTTGTCGTCGCGACGTCAACCATCGCTGGCCGCGTTTATCGGTTGGGCGGCTGCCGCGTGCTTGTTGGTTGCGTTGTTGATCAATCAGCCGACTGGCCCTGGCGCCCCGGCGCTTGACCTCAGTGAGGCGCGCGCACAGTTGTTGTCCGATTATCCGGATACCGAGCGGTTCGAATGGGCCCGGCCGGAGGATTTGCGTTTTGCAAACGTGACTGGCGATGTGGTTTGGAACGATGAGCTACAACAAGGTTACATGGTGTTTCGTGGTATGCCGGTGAATGACCCACAACGCGAGCAGTATCAGTTGTGGCTGGTGGACGCGACTCGCGACAGCTATCCGGTCGATGGCGGGGTGTTCGATATACCGACCGGGTCGACCGATGTTGTGGTGCCTATCGACGCCAAGTTAGCGGTGTCGAATCCCGCCGCGTTCGCGATTACCCTCGAGAAGCCCGGTGGCGTGGTGGTATCCGAAGGACCGCTGTTGGTGGTGGCTAGCAGCGGCTGATCAACCATCGTTTCGGCAACGTTCGGCCGTACTACGCTTATGGCGACGGGTTATCTTGCCAGAGGATGGGTTTTGGTAGACTCGAGCCATGATCAGCGCTCTTTTTTTCGCCCTAGCCGGAGATCTATCTGTCGATACTCCGCAACAGTTGTCGGCCGATATTGCGTGGATCGCGGAGAATGAATTCTGTGAGCCTGAAACAGTGCTGCCGCTGCCCGATGACACGCTGCTGGTATCGAACGTGTGCGATTTTCGCACTGAAGGTGACGGCTATCTGACGTTACTGGCGGCGAACGGCGACGTCATCGAAGCGCGTCGAGTGGACGGACTTGATTCGCCATTAGGTATGACGTTGGTCGACGATAAGCTATACGTGGTCGACAACAACACTGTCAAAATCTTTCACTGGCCGTCTTATCAACAGCAGTCCACCGTGGCGTTACAAACCGCGGTCGCCAACGATATCGCGGTTGCCGACGATGGGACGATGTACATCACTGACACATCCCGCGGTGAAGTCGCCAGAGTATCACCATCGCAAGAGCACACTTTGTTGGAAAACACAGGCGGCTTCGCTGGCGCTAACGGAATCCATATTTATGGTGATGAGCTTTATGTGGGGGGTGAAACGCTATGGCGTGTCGATCTCGCCGATGACTCGGTTGGGGTTATCGGTCCGGAGTGGCTCACCGATATCGATGGAATTGAGATGGAGCGTGACGGTACGTTACAGGTAACGCCGGTTGGCGGGCCGCTGATACGATTGGCTGAGGATGTTGAGATGTATTCCGGCGAGGGCGTCAGCAGTGCCAACCACGGTTACGCGGAGTCGCTCGGACTGGTATTGATCCCAACCGGATTCGACAACGCCGTGATCGCAATACGAGTCCACGAATAAAAGCGAAGCCGCCGCAAAGATTGAACGATTCGCGTCAACACCTTCAGTGTGTCACGCCGTCTCATTCTTCCGGTACGTGCATACCTGCTGAGTAATCGAGGTCTTTAGGCGGCCCGGCCAACATACCCGAAATAAGACCGGCGACGATACGCCTTGCGATCGGCAATTTTGAAACCGGATTGAACAGCCGGTCACGTAGGGCGGCCAATACGCGACTGTCGGATTGGTAGAACGGGGTCATGGCGAGGCTGGACCACTGAAACGCGCGAATGTGCCACCGTCGTGTCTTGGCATACGTTCGCAATCGTTCATCCAGCGCGCCCGGCCCCGCAAGGGCCTGCGCTAGCGACCATGCGTCCAACAGCGCCATGTTCGCACCTTGACCGAGTTGCGGGCTGGTCGAATGCGCGGCGTCGCCAATAAATGCCAGTTTGTCGCCGAAGGGTTTGGTCATCGTACTGTGCCCATACTTGGCCAGCGTCATATCAGCGGGTTCGTGGATTTGATCAAGAATGCTATCCGTCGCTGGCCAAATGCGTCGAACCTGCTGTTTCCAGACGTCCAGTCCTGCTTCGAGCCAGCGCGAAAAATCGGTGGTCTTCAGGCTCCAAAAAAAGGCCACCAAGTCGTGGTCTACACCCGAGTGTCGACCGATTGGCAAAACGCCGATCATTGTGTGGGCACCGACGTAACGCTGTTCCAGCATGCCCTTCGCGAAGGGTGCGCCGGGCCAACGGAACGAGCCCCACAGCGCGCCGTAATCGAGCGTACGAGATGCTGGTGTGCGCAACGAGAATTGCCGCAGTGAGGAACTCGCACCACTAGCGTCGATGACCAGATCATAGTCACCGTAGTGCTGGCCATGTTGGTCGAATACGCGAGCGATATCCGGCGATGATTCGACGCGCGTCACGTCGATGTCAGTACGGATTGTAATCGCACATTCCGTGACCGCCTCGAAGAGGTGTTCAAACAGCGATGCGCGATGCACGCCGATGCCGTGGAAGCCCTTACCCAATGCGCTGTAGTCGACATCGAGAACGACTCGCCCGGAAGGCTCGGTTAGCCCATAAATGCGATCGAGGCGCTGGCCTTTTTTACTGATCGCCTTCGATAAACCGAGTTCGGCAAGCACCGCCAGACCGGTCGGCTGCAAGATGAAACCGGAGCCGACTGCGTGCGGTGTGCTAAAGCGCTCCAGCAATTCAACGTCATGCCCAGCGCGTTTGAGAAACAGCGCCACAGCAAGACCCGCAGGCCCGCAGCCAATAATGCCGATGTTCATGCCGGTATGTCGCCGCCTCGCAGTTCGGTGATTTGGCGACAGTGGATCATCAGGGCACCCACGACTTGGATTCGCCGATGTACGCCCGTGGCGCTCTGGAACAGGAGGCGCCAATGGTGTTGCAGTGGCATTTCCCGCTCACTCCGAACTTATGTGAGTTCTTCGTTAGCAATAAGTACACCATTTTCATCACAGTAAACCCACTGGCCCGGTGCAAACTGCGCGCCGCCGAATTCGACCGTAACGTCGACGTCGCCGGCGCCGGTCTTCAAGCTCTTCGCGGGGTTCGAACCGAGTGCTTTGATGCCGATCGCCACCTTGCCAAGATCGGCAACATCGCGCACCGCACCATTGATGATTATGCCGGCCCAGCCGTTTTCGGCACCCCGCGCAGCCAACATGTCGCCCATCAGCGCGACTACGGTTGAGCCGCCGCCATCGACGACAATCACACCGCCATCACCCGGGGTCTTGAGCAACTCGCGAAACAAGACGTTGTCGTGATGGCAGCGCACGGTTCGGATGGGTCCGAAGAATTGCTGGTGGCCGCCAAAATCTCGAAATTGAAGCGAACAGGTGGTGACCGATGACTCGTGGTCGTCGTATAAATCGGTGGTGGGTCGCATATGCAGTGTCCGTTATGTCGCTGTGGGTTGCGCTAGTGTCAGGATAACGCCAGCAAACACTGGCGTCATGCGAATGCGGGAAGTTTCCTAACGGCGTGAATACTCGCTGAATCGTTTCGTTTTGTAACGGAGTCACCAGGCGGGAATGTGCTTGGCGTAAAGTGGGCGCGCTATGGCTGGAAAACGTCCGAAATTTGCGCTTGACCCGCAGCCCAATCAGGAATCGGTTTGGGACTATCCGCGGCCGCCCGAGATCCGCGAAGATCGACGCGTGATTGAGGTTCGCGATGGCGATACCGTGATCGCCTGGTCAAACACCTCGTTCAAGGTCATGGAAACGGCAAGCCCGCCGACGTTTTATCTGCCGCGAGTGAATGTAAAACTCGGACTGTTAACGCGGAGTGAGCACCAAACATACTGCGAGTTTAAGGGTGCTGCGTCGTACTGGGCGTTGGAGCGATCAGTCGCAGAGCCGATCGCTTGGAGTTACGAGCAGCCGCAGTCACGTTTTCAAATGCTCAAAGACTATATTGCCTTTTATCCGAATCGCGTTGATTGCTTTCTCGGAGGTGAGCGCGTTATCCCGCAGGCCGGTCCATTCTATGGTGGTTGGATTACGTCAGAGATCGTCGGGCCGTTCAAAGGCGAGCCTGGAACCGGGCACTGGTAACATCCGCGGATGCATGCAAAGCCCAATCTACCGACCAAGATATGTCCGGTTTACGATCGGCCATTCACCTGGTGACGAAAATGGAAACACGTTTAGTTCGATGTGAAGTACTGTTCCAAACGTTGTCGCAGCCAACGCTGAATGCCTGAAGGTCCTGAGATACGCCGTGCCGCCGACAAAGTCGAGCGCGTGTTGCTGGGTCGCGTTGTGCGCGATGTGGAATTTGGACTCAGTGAGCTGCAATCCTACGCTGCACAGTTGTCTGGCCACACTGTGACGGCTGTTGAAACTCGCGGCAAAGCTCTACTAACCCGTTTTGATAACGGGCTGACGATTTATAGCCACAACCAGCTGTATGGTCGTTGGTACACGACGCGCCGTCCCCGCATGCCGAAAACGAATCGGCAGCTGCGAATTTTTCTACAGACCGATACGCATCGTGCGCTGCTGTATAGCGCGTCAGATATTGCGGTGTTGGACGAAAAGGGTCTTCAAAGCCACCCGTTCTTAGCGCGTATTGGACCGGACATACTCAATCGTCAGCTGACGCAGACAAAAATTGTCGAGCGTCTCAACGATAAACGCTTTAGTGGCCGTTCTCTCGGCAGCCTGTATCTGGATCAATCGTTTTTGGCGGGCAACGGTAACTACTTGCGCTCCGAGATTCTGTGGGCGGCCGGAATCGAACCGTCGCGAAAACCGAAGTCATTGAGCACCGAAGAGCAGGTGGCGCTGGCGCATCATACATTGCGGATCGCCTGGCGATCGTATCGAACCGGCGGTATTACGGTAGTACCGTCACTGGCGGCGGATCTCAAAGCGAAGGGGCTAACGCGTTCAAAATACCGCTTCTATGTGTTTGGTCGTGATGGCGAGGCGTGTCATCGCTGCCAAACCCGAATCCAGCGACGCACCATGGGTAGTCGCAATTTGTTTACCTGCCCGAGTTGTCAGCGTGAGCCACTGCCGTGCTCGTAATTCTTCACAACCAACTGTTCGAGCCGAAATACTTGCCGTCGCCGCAGGCGCACAGCGTATTTATCTGTGAGGATAGGGCGTTCTGTTCAAACGACAAACATCATCAGCAAAAACTCGTTTTGTTTCTCGCCGCCCTGCGCGAGTACGCCGATGAACTGACAGATGCCGGGTATACGGTGCAGTACGAATCGCTCGACGCCGATGATCGCAGGCCGTATGAGGAAAAACTGATGTCTGCGCTGCAGGAGTGCGGCGATAGTGTAATCGTGCATTTTGAGATTGAAGACAAGCCGATGGAGCACCGGCTGGTTGCTTTTGCCGAAGCGAATCGCATTGAGAGACAAGAACTGCCGTCGCCCATGTTTACCTGCACACGCGAGCAGTTTCGCGAATTCGCTGGCGATAAAGCGCGCTTGCTTATGGGTGATTTCTACAAGCAACAACGACGACGCTTGGGCCTGTTGCTTGATAGCGATGGCAACCCGTCCGGCGGGCGCTGGAGCTTCGATGCAGAAAATCGGAAGAAGTTGCCAAAAACGACTGCGCCGCCGCCGATACCCTGGGAAGCACCGACGCAACATACGCAGACGGTTATCGAACTGGTGGAACGCGAATTCGCCGACCATCCAGGTTGCGCCTCAGATTTTTGCTGGCCGGCAACGCGCGCCGCGTCACGGCATTGGCTCAACGACTTCATCGACGCCCGTCTTGACCCGTTTGGCCCGTATGAAGATGCGATTTCAACCCGATCAGCAACCGTCTTCCACAGTTTGCTCAGTCCAATGATGAATATTGGATTGCTGACGCCGGATGAAATCTTGGATGCGGTGATGACCCGCGTGGATACGGCACCGACTCAAAGCCTGGAAGGATTCGTCCGGCAGGTGATCGGTTGGCGAGAGTTCGTGCGCGGTGTCTATCGAGAGTTTGGTGAGCAGCAATCCTCGAGCAATTTTTGGTCGCATCAGCGATTGCTGACCAATGCTTGGTATGACGGTACCACCGGAATTCCTCCGCTGGACGACGCGATAAAGACCACGCAAAAACTGGGTTGGACCCATCACATTGTCCGTCTGATGGTGCTCGGCAACCTCATGACGCTGTGCGAGATTCAACCTCGCCACGCGCATCAGTGGTTTTTGGAGATGTATGTCGATGCGTCGGAGTGGGTGATGGGGCCGAATGTGTACGGTATGGCGTTGTTTAGCGACGGTGGTGTGTTCGCTACCAAGCCCTACATCTGCGGGTCCAATTATCTGCTCAAAATGAGCGATTACGGTAAGGGCCCCTGGTGTGATGTCGTAGACGGTCTGTATTGGCGCTTTATCGACAAGCATCGGGCATTTTTTGAAGCGAATCACCGACTCTCGTTGATGCCGAAAGCGCTGGATCGGTTGGATGCGGCCCGCCGCGACCGCATCTTCGCGGCGGCTGAGGAATTTCTTGAAACCAAGACCCGCTGAGTGTCGTGGCCGAACGGCGTAAAAGCCGCTTATCGTCCAATACGCAAGATCAGTCGACGCGGATGCGCTAAGCTGACGGTATGCGCGCAAAAATAACCATTTACGTCGCCGCAATCATCGTTCTGCTGCTGCCGCTGACGGCGCCCGCCCAAGACGAATTCGAAACGCTCGGGAGCAACGATGGTTATCTGGTCGTCGGCATCGACATTTCCGGTATGTCGTATGACTACCTGGCGATCGATAAGCGCGGCAGTATCGGCTTCTCACACAAGTTCAAATCCGAAACGATGAGCCGCGGTATGAATTACCGAATCATCAAATTGCCGGCCGGTACGTATTATTGGCGGCGATTGATGGGCAATTTTCGCTATCGGCTGATTCTGGATCGAGAAATATTCGAAATGAAAGTGGAGCCGGGGAAGATCAATTACGGCGGTGATATTTTCATCAACTGGCGATGGGGAAGCTCCGATATTCGGATGGCGAATCGGGCAACGAGTGCCGTTGAATATTTAAGTGAGTGCTGCCAGCATCTCCTCGGTGACTTGCCGTTGGTGTATGCACGCGGTGGCGGTGACCCGTTCCTGGACTATTTGGCGACGTTGCCGAACTACGGAATTACTGAGCCGTGATTCAGTTGCGTAGTGCCGGCATAGCGATAGCGATGTTGCTGTGTGCGCCACTGGTTGTGGCACAAACTATCGACGACCTGTCGGAGGTCAGCAATATGAGTGTCGGTGAGTTGCTGGAGCAGCTGCCGCAAAAGGACGTGCAAGAATCGCCGACACAAGAAATGATTCGTCTGGATCTTGTTGAGTCGCTGTTCAGGCGACACAAGATTCGAGATGCGAGTCTAAGTCCGGATGGCAAAAAGCTGGCGTACTTTGAGTTGAATGATGACTCGACGCGTCGCCTAGTAGTTCTGCACAAGGAGCAGCGCCGAAAACTGATTCTCAGGGTCGAGGAAAACGAGGGTCAGCAGGACATTCGCTTTCTCAGTTTGCACTGGATCGATAACGAACGTATCGCTTATCGTTTCGAGATTTTTCGAACGACGTACCTGTCCATGTCGACGTTGCAATTCGAAGATGGAATGCTTGTCGACGCTTTCAACAAACCGATCGGCCCGAGTCTCCGGATCATGGACTCACTCCCAGAGATCGACAAATTAGCGGTCGTATTTGGGCCTATCGAAAAGAACGATGAAGCGGAACGTGAGTTACGCGTTGTCGATCTGACCGACCCGTTCGACAGTGATGACTACCGATGGCCGCGGCGCGTCCGCAAAATGTTGGAGGACAGCGTCGCGTGGTTGTTCGATGCCAACGGTGACGTGCGCTTGATACTTCGTGTGGATCCGAAGACCGAAGTGCGCAACACCTTTTTCTGGGACAAGAGTGCGAAGCAGTGGTTTGATTTGGGTGAGTTCTCGGCTGAGACCGATTTCCAACCAGTGATGCTAACGCCTGACGAGAAATCGTTGTTTGTGATCACCGATCAGCACACCGACTACCAAGTATTGGCCCGTTTCGATATTGCCAGTCGTGCGATCACGGAAACGCTCTACTCGGTGCCAGGTGCCGATGTGGTGTTAGCGGTTCCCAATCCGGACAAAACGAAAATCGTGCGAATCGGGTATTTTCAAGACGGCGTCATGCAGTTCGACTACCTGGAAACGCTCGGGGATGTCGTCGAGTCTACCGTCGAGCTGACCAACGAGAGAACCAATGCGTATGTTGTTGATCGCAGCATCGATGAAAAGACGCTGCTCATCGTCACCGACGATACCGACGATCCCGGTGAGGTTCGTATTGTGGATGCGGATTCCGGCGCTGATTATTTCGTGGGGTATTCGCGGCCGTGGCTCAATGACTACCAACTTGGAAAGAGTCAGTTGGTGCGATCGGTTTCGACCGACGGTGAGGTGGTCGAGTCCTATCTGACCCTGCCACAACGTGAGCTTGCCGCTGCGCCACCGTTAGTCGTGATGCCGCATGGCGGCCCGATATCGGTGACTGATACGCGACATTTTAATGAGTACGTCCAGTATCTCGCCGTGCTTGGTTATGCCGTATTGCAAACCAACTACCGAGGGTCGTTTGGCTATGGCAAAGACTTCCTCGAGGCAGGCGAAGGTCAGTGGGGTCGACTCATCGAAGATGACATTGAGTCAGCCGTAGAGGTGGTGATCGAGCAAGGGTTGGTCGACCGAGAGAGAATTTGTATTTACGGTGCGAGCTACGGTGGTTACTCGGCGTTAGTGAGTTCGGTGCGCAGGCCGGATCTGTATCAATGCGCGGCATCACTCGCCGGAGTCACGGACTTGATCCTGCGGTTTCACAATTTCAATCTGGAACTCCATGAGGGGCTGCGCGAGGCGCTGATCGACATTGTAGGTGACCCGGAGCGCGAAAAAGAGATTCTTATGGAGTATTCGCCGGTATACATGGCTGAGCGAATGAACATGCCGATCTTACTGGCGCATGGAACTGACGACGAGCGCGTTGATTTCGAGCATTACTCGCGCATGAAGCTGGTCCTTGAGTACTTCCAGAAAGATGCGGAGTACTTGGTGATCGAGGGCGCGGGGCATGGATTTAACAAGATTAGCGACGAAGCCATTTTTCTCATCGCGCTGGATGAATTTCTCCGTAAGCATCTAGAGGTAGAATTTCCGCCGCTGGAAACCTTGTATCTGGCCGATGCGGTTGATGCCAGGTTGGAGAATGTCGAGAAGTTTCGCCCGGAGCCGGACGAGGAAGAAGAGGGGTCGCAAGCCGCCAATGACGATGATGCCGGCGTGGACGACAATGATGCCGATGACGGTCCGTCAACAGTGATAAAGATCAATCTGGAAACCGGCGACGTCACCGAGCTTGACCAATAAGTCCTGCGGTTCCTGAGGCACCCATTACGGCCATTCGTTAGAAGCTCTGCGGCACGTCCGCGTCTGTAACAAGTTGTAATTGTCCTGGCTGGGTCACAGCATTTCACCGACGCTGGTGTATTCTTATCGCCTCGACGCGGGTTTTCACTATGTCTGATCGTCACGACAAAAATTCTATGCTGCCGGACGTCGCTCGAAAGGGTGACGGCAATCCCGAGGGCAAGGGGCTTAACGGTTTTCTGCTGGACTGGAATCAGAGCCGCCCCGTCGGCGTGGTTGCGAAGCCATCGCGACAAGTCTTGGCGGAGTACTTCACGTCTATGCTGGTGTTATCGGCGGGTTTTAAGTTTCGCCCGGCGATCGGCGTTGAATATTACTTGTATTGGGTTGATGAACAGTGGTCGCTGAGCCTGATAGCACCCTACGAATGGTCGAAGGAGCGCCAGAACGGCTACGCCGGTGCCTGCGTCTTGCAAGAAGATATGACCTGGACGATTGACCCGGCGGAAGCTTTGCATGAAGAAAGCGCGGTGTCCGTTGCGGTTAGCGAGCACTACGACGCGTTTGTTGAACATCTGGAAACAGAGCAAACGCTGGAGGCCATTCTGCCCAATTATCTGGCAAAGCTGCCCTACTACCCGCGACTGTACGCTGCGGCCGTCAGTCGGTCATTGCGCGGCACGGTAAGTCTCGGCGATCTTGGCGGAACGCGCAGTCGAGACTGGCTAGCGCTATTGCCTCCCCAGCGACAACTTCTGCCCAGCCCTGCTGCCGACTAATCGCGTCGGTAGATCGGCGCGTCAGCATCATCACGCCCGGTAATATGGAAGAATTAACGGACTGCGTACGCCTTCGCATACACCTCCGAACGACCATTTCGTTCTAGCGTAACCGACTGAAGTAGCTCGTATCCCTCAGGCGGTGGAGAATCCGAGACCAACATCCTCGCCAATGGGATGCTCGTATCGACGCGACGCTGGCCATCTCGAACCACCGTGAAATCACTTGTACGTAGCAATAGGTACTTCACACTCGGTTGGTACTTGCGCAGATCGGCGGGTGGTAGTTTCATCATGGCGGCGATTTCGTTGATCTTCTTTTCGTCGGCCGCGTTGACCCGAAAGTTATTGCTGATCAAGCTACATTCAGTGTGAAACAAAATGTAATTGCCGTCGTTTGCGTTAGCGAGCACCAGGCCTGGGTCGGCTTCGCAACGTTCGCCGAGTTCTAAGAATAGTGGCCGCGCGCGCTCATACAGTGGCGCCGCGCCAAGTGCGTATACGGCAAAGAGATGCTGCCGCAGCGGCGGCTGATAAGCGACCAGTACACCCGCTAACAGACCAACCAGAACCATGCCGCTATTCCATTGGTAGCGTTCGGTGAGATGCTGGATCGCGAGTGGCAGACCAACGATAAGCGCGAACAGACCGTAGTAATTGAATCGAAACTGCGTCAGCAGCATCGCTAGGCCGAACACACTCATGATCGCGAAGAACAGCTTGCGAGGTGCTCGATCCTGCGTCGATCGCCACAGGTAGTAGAGAAGTACGACGGGAGCCAGTATCAGCAGCCAACTGTAATGCGCGACCGTACGTTGGACTCCGAATTCGTGGAAGAGCAATTTGTACGGGCTCATCGCTTCCAACACGCCGTCAAGAATGGTGAGGTTTTGCGATAGGAATGCGGCGCCGTGTAAGACCTGACCGATCAGCGGAGCGGCCAGGACAATACAAACACCGATCAACAGCCAGAGCGTTTTTTTCGCAAACTCACGATAGGCCAAGAAGATGAATACGATGGCGCTGCAGACGGCGACATACAGGTGAAACCACGACAGTACGCCGAAATCGAACAGGCCGGCGCGGAACGTGGCAGACGGAATCAGAATGAGCAGTGTTGCTCCGATCAGCGCAACAGCCAGAGCCACCAGATCGCGTTGCTCCGGCAGATCGCTCCGCAACCAGAGCAGTCCCAGCGTCACCAACACCGGAATCTGCAAAATGAACATCCCAATATGGAATCCCGGCGCAAGCCCTAATGTGATGCCGAGGCCGATGGCCGCGGCGCGGTCGCGGGTGTTGTGTAGCCACCGCATGCCGAGCCAGGCGACCAGCAGCACAAATGTGAATTCGACGAAGTGATGGTCGACTTTGCCAAACATGTGCATCAGCTGAACAAACGGCGATAAAGCAAAGGCGAGCATTGCGATGGCGCAAAAAGCGGTCTGCAGGCCGGCTTGTCGCGCCGCCGCCAAGAAAAGAGCTGCGTTTATGCCCAGCCAAACGACCGGTACATAGCTGAGAAAACCGAGCGGGTCGGTGGTGGGACTAAGCCACACGGCGAGCGCTGCAGCCTTGCCCATAAGGTAATCGTAAGGCCATGGCCAGGCGACCCAGTTACCCTCTGGCATGTGAATGCGCTCATCAAACTGAAAGAAACCGCGATCACCGACCGCGGTGTCGAGCATCCGCCGGGCGTGATAGAACGAATCATTACCCATCGGAATGTATTCGCCGTCAACAAAGGCCGAGTCGAACACCAGCATCGCGAAGAAAACGCCAATCGCGGTCGCTAATGCCCACAGAATCAGTGCTGGCCAGTTAGTAGTCCGTAGGGTGTTGAGTTCAGCCATCGGTTCCTCTGTTTTTGGGAGATGCGAACACCCATCGACCGGATGCAACGAAGTTAAATAGCATGGCAACACCGGAGCCGATAGCAAGTGGAATTACCGGGATGTCGATCAGGTTTGGCAGGGCGCGAATAACGAGCACAAAGACGCCCAGATTGATAAGGGCGCCGATGGTTTGCACCACAACGTACGATCCATACTCGCGCCGACTCATCGGCATAGCTTGATGGTCGAATACCCAACGTCGATTTAGGTACCAGGTGACGGTGACGGCGGCACCGAAAGAGATGGCCCGCGCCGCGTAAGGGCCGAAGCCGAAACCTTTCATCAACACCGTAAGGATTGTCGCGTCAACGACAAAACCGATGGCGCCAACGAACGCGAAACCGAGAAATCGTTGGTGTGAGTTAGTCACGCGATCCGCGACGATGACGCGCAATACTCAGATAGTGCAATCGTTTCAATTCCTGACGGCCGCGGGTCACAGTGTCTAGAATGATGCCGCAGGCAATACTCAAGAAGGCCAGCAGCATGAGCCCGGTTGACAAAATCGCGGTTGGGAACCTTGGCACCAAGCCGGTCTCGAGGTAAGTGGTAAACACCGGCCAGGCCAGGACCAGTGCTGCGGTCGCGAAAATGGCGAAGATCAAGCCGAAGAATGGCAGCGGCTTTTCGGACTTTGCCAACCAGCCTATGGTCCGCAAAATTCGTAAGCCGTCATGAACTGTGCGGAGATTGCTTTCCGAACCGTCGGGTCGAGAACTATAGGGAGTATCGACCTCTCCGATGGGCATGCGCAGTTCTAAGGCGTGGACGGTGAGCTCCGTTTCGATTTCAAACCCGCTGGTAAGGGCTGGAAACGACTTGACGAAGCGACGCGAAAATATGCGATAGCCGGACAACAGGTCCGTGGATCGACTGCCGAACACCATCGATACGATGCGTGTGAGAAAAAAGTTGCCGAATTTGTGGCCGGGACGATAGGAATCATCATCGACCGGTACTCGAACGCCGGTCACCATATCCAAGATATTGTCTTCTAGATGAGCGACTAGCCTGCCGGCGCTGGCCGCATCGTAGGTATCATCGCCATCCACCAAGACGTAAACGTCGGCATCGATATCGGCAAACATCCGTCGCACCACGTTGCCCTTGCCAGGAAGCTGCTCGCGCCGAACGATTGCGCCAGCTTCGCGAGCAACATCGGCAGTATCGTCTTCAGAATTGTTGTCGTAAACGAAGATTGAGGCGGTGGGTAATGCCGAACGAAAATTGCTGACAACGCTGGCGATGGCGGCCGCCTCGTTACGACAGGGAATGATGACGGCAATCTGAAGATCAGAGCGAATTTCGGGTGCCGATGCTTGGGAGTGCTCCATTCATACTCAACTGAGCGTTTCGATGCCGAATTCTAGCCTTTAGTCCTTGAGAGGCCAAATTCTTAGCTATCTGCAGCACGCAGCTATCGATCAAGAGGAACTTTGCTTAGAATGATACGTGCGAGGTGTTTATAAGTTAATGAATAACGTGCTGGCCCAAGAACCGACGCAGGGTGTTCGCACCTTCCTCGATTTCCCGTTCGCGGATGATCTCAGCAACCTTGATGCGGACTTCGCCATTCTCGGTATTCCCTATGGCATGCCGTACAACCTCGATACTTGGCCCAACGATCAGAGTAAGGCACCTGATGCGCTTCGCCGATCGCCGAACGAGGAAGACATTCTATGTAACGTGCAGCATTTCGACTGGGACTTAGGTGGGCATTTGCTCGACAACAAGTCTATTCGAATTGTCGACTGCGGTAACGTCACGGCCGATCTGAGCGACCCAGCCGAGCACTATCGGCGCGCCGAAGCGGTATCACGACAGATTTTTGCGAGTGGTGCGATACCGATTGTCATCGGCGGTGATCACGGTGTACCGATTCCGGTAATGCGGGCGCTCGATGTGCTCGACGAGACGATTACTCTAGTGCACGTGGATGCGCACCTCGATTGGCGTCACGAGGTCAACGGCGAAACCGAAGGCTATTCGAGCCCCATTCGGCGTGCCGCGGAAATGGATTGGATTGATCAAATCGTTCAGATCGGTCTGCGAGGTGTTGGTAGTGCCAGACAGGGCGAAGTCGATGATGCGCGCGCTTACGGTTGCGAGATTATCGATGCCTACGAGATGCACCGAATCGGTATGGACGCGGTCCTGGAGCGAATTCCCGAGGGTAAATCCTACTATCTGACGATTGATGCGGACGGTGTGGATCCATCGGTGATGCCGGCGGTACTCGCGCCGACGCCGGGTGGACTGGACTGGATTCAGCTTCATGCCCTGGTACACGGCCTGGTCAAAAAGGGTAAGGTCGTGGGCATGGACATTGTCGAGATCGCACCGTCGCACGATGTGGGACGAACCACCATGCTCAACGCTGAGCGTCTAATTTGTAACTTTATCGGCGCGTCCATTCGTGCGGGGCATACACGATCATGAGCAGCGCAACGATTCGGCGCTGGGTCATTATGACCGTGCTTAGCTTCTCCGGCGGCATCATCTTTTTGTTGCCGTTCTTGCAAGAGGTCTATTACGAACCCCTTAAGGTGGCGCTTAATCTGAACAACACTCAGGTCGGTTCGCTGCTGAGCGTGTTCGGTGTGACGGCGATGTTGTCATACATTCCCGGCGGATGGCTGGCGGACAAGGTATCACCGCGCAAGCTTTTGACCTCATCGCTCGTGCTTACCGGCGGCGCTGGCCTCTATTTTTCGACCTTTCCAAGCTATGAGATGAGTCTCGCGATACACGCACTCTGGGGCGTCACCATTACCTTATTGTTCTGGGGTGCAATGATTCGTGCGACACGCGCCTGGGCGCGACCGGGTGAATGTGGCGCGGCGTTTGGCATTCTCGAAACCGGACGCGGCTTTGGTGAAATTCTCAGTTCAATGGCGCTTCTCGCCCTGTTCGCGTCTTTAGGTAGTGGCGATAGTGCATTGTCGGCCGTAGTGAATAGATTCTCTGCACTCATTCTGTTCCTCGGTGTGATGTCGTGGATTTTCATCGAGGACACTGTAGCCGTTGAGGAGGGGGCGGAGGACGAGAAGATTCGACTCAAAGATTTCCTCGTCCTGTTGAAAATGCCCGTGATTTGGTACATCGCGATTGTCATTTTGGCCGCGTATTGTGCGTACTGGGGCACGTTCCGCCTGACCGGGTATTCCACCGATATCTTCTCGCTAAGCGCGACGATAGCGGGCGTCATTGCGGTGGGTAAAATGTGGGCCAAACCGATTGCTGCGTTTATCGCAGGGTTTGCGTCCGACCGTTTCGGGATCGCTAAGACCGTCGCGGTCTTGTTCGTGATCCTTATTGCCAGCTTCACGTTATTCGCCTTTCTACCCGGTGAAGCCGGATTGCTACGGGTAATGATCATTAATGTCGCAGTCGTGTCACTCGCCGTATTTGCCCTGCGCGGCATCTATTTTGCACTGTTGGACGAAGGCCGTATTCCGCTTGCCGTGACCGGCACGGCCGCTGGCATGGTATCGATGGTCGGGTTTACACCAGACATCTTTATGCCGTTGCTCGGCGGCACATTGATCGATAATTACCCCGGTGCAGAGGGTTATCGATATTTCTTCCTGACCGTGGCCGGAATTTGTGCAGTGGGCCTGATTGCTTCGTTGCTAATAGTTAGAACGGTTAAGGCGATGCCGCCCAAAGTCGATCCCAGCGTCGAGGGTCAGTAAGTCACGATCTTCGCTATTCGCTCTCGATAGCGAGTACTTCTATCCGAAAACGCACCTCGTCGCCGATCGGCCCGACCGCCGTGTTGATGTCAAAATCCGTACGCTGAAACGAGCCGTGCGCGGTAAAACCGACCGCTTGTTTTTGCGACACAGGATCGGTTCCGGCCTTGTTGAGCGCAACCTGCAAGGTGACCGATTTGCTCACACCTTTAATCGTTAAGTTTCCGCCAACCTCGAAACACGTCGTCGCGCAGCGGGCGAGCTCACTGGGAACAACGGAGTTGGATTCAAATGTGATTTCTGGAAATTCTCCAGAGTCCAACCAGAACGAACTGCGAACGATATCTTCGCGAAGTGGTAAGTCAGACCGCAGCCCCGAGAGTGGAATCGACACCGTCACGTGGCTGGCGGTGATGTCACTCGGGTTCCAGACGAGCGTGCCGCTGACTTCAGCAAAGGTGCCAATCGTTTTGGTAAAGCCGAATCGATCGACTTCCCAGACAACGTGGGTGTGATCGTTATCGATCGTGTAGTGCGTCACGTCGGCAACGGCGTTGCTGGCTGCCAATACCAAAGCCAGCTGTGAAATTCGAACGCGTTTCTTCATCAAATTCTCCTCCATAGGCGTAATCCGGCAACACCCGCGCGGTGGACTGCGATATACTCTGCAATGTAGTATATTAATTTAGTCTACTTTGTAAAGGTTATGGCGAAGAATCGTTTTCTGGGTGAGTTCGAACTACTGGTGATGACGGCGATGATCCGTCTGGGCAAAGATGCGTACGGTGCGACGATTCGTGCCGAAATCGAATCACGTGCCAAGCGTTCGGTAACCGTTGGTGCCTTATACGCCACGCTGGCTCGGCTCGAAGACAAAAAGTACGTGTTTTCGCGAGTCGGTGAGGCGACACCGCAACGGGGTGGTCGCGCGAAACGGTATTTCAAAATCACGGCACTCGGACGGACACAGCTCGATAAGTCGGTTACCGCAATCAATCGCATGCTGGACGGCGTCAGCTTGTGACCGGCGACTCCATGTCGACCCGCGATGCGTCTCCGCCGATGCTGGCACTGCGGCTGCTGATCTTTACAACGCCACGGCCATACCGCGAGGCGCTGCTCGGCGATTTGGCGCAGGAGTTCGCAGTCCTGAGTGAGCGATCGCGCTCCGCAGCAAAAATTTGGTATTGGCGTCAGGCGTTGCTATCGCTGCTACCGCTGCTGGGTTGGCAGCTCCGAGGCGGCGCCGTTCGCACGGTACTGTTGGTGATCGCGACGACGCTGATCGGTTGGGTATCCGTCAGCTTGTGGGATAACTATGTTGCTCGCCAATCGGTAGCGACGCTCGCTGCCACTGAGAATGCGCCGAGCCTGGCAGTCATTCGCAGTATTTATTTTTTCTTATTCGCCGGCGGATTCAGTTTGCTCGGTGCCGCTACCGCACAGTGGGTCTTCCGTCGTGACTGGTCTTTTAGATTCAACGTGCTGGTGTTTCTCGGCCCGCTGTCGGTCGCTGTGCTGGTGGTGGGTGTCGCGATGGCGCTTAGCACTCAACTGATCGGTTACGTCATGTTTCGATCGGTGTTATCACTGATCGCCTTGATCGTCGGTGCTTATTGGGCGGCGCAGCGATCTCGGGCCGCACGCTAAGTATTAACGTTTCCTAGACCCGAGCCAGTTCAGGATCAAGACGGGAATGACGCCGACGGCGACGATGCACAGCGCGGCGGTCGAGGCGTCGGCCAGCTTTTCGTCACTGGCGAGTCGATAGACGCGTGTTGCCAGTGTGTCGAAATTAAAGGGTCGTAAAATTAACGTCGCCGGCAATTCGCGCATTACATCGACGAACACCAGCATCGCCGCAGCGAGCAGACTCGGACGCAACATCGGCAGGTGAATGCGTCCCATGATTTTCAGTGACGACGCGTTCAGCGTTCGCGCCGCCGCGTCAATATCGCTCGAGATTCCCGCCAGACCGGCATCCACTGATTGGTACGCCACGGTCAGGAAACGGCAAACGTAGGCGTACATCAGTGCGAAGATAGTGCCCGCAAGAATGCTATTTATCCCGCCCTCACTGATGCCAATACTCACAAACCAGCGATCCAGCGCCGCGACCGGCGAAATCAGTGCGACGGCAAGCAAGATGCCCGGCAATGCATAGCCTAAGGTCGCCAGTCGAATTAACGAGCTGTTCAGTCGGCTCGGATTTTGCCGTTGTGCATACGCCAACATCAACGCCATCATCGTCGCAATGACTGCGGCGAGTATCGAAACCGTGACACTGTTATTGACGTACTGCCCAAAGCTTCGGCCGAGAAGCGGATCGCCATCGGTGACCGCCATTATTAAGAGTGTTATAGCAGGAATGGCGAAACCCAATAACACCGGCAAAACGCAGACCAGAATCGCCGCAAACGCTTTGCGGCCGCGAAGTTGTATTGGCGCCGCCCGCGACACATCGCCACGATCGACGCCACCTTTTCGACTGGCTCGCTCCATCATTAGTAGTACGAAAACAAACAGCAGCATCAACGCCGCGAGTTTTAGGGCGGCCGCCTTGTCACCCAAACCGATCCAGGTTCGGTAAATGCCAGTCGATAGCGTCGGTACGGAGAAATAGTCGACCACACCAAAATCCGCCAGCGTTTCCATCATCACCAGAGCAAGGCCCCCGGCGATCGCGGGGCGAGCACCCGGCAGGGCGACCCGAAAGAACGCGTAGTACGGACCGCGGCCCAGCGATCGTGCTGCATCAAACTGCAGAGCAGAACGATTCGCAAAACTGTTTCGCGCCAATAGATAGACGTACGGATACAGCACCAGTGACAGCAGCACGGCGGCGCCAGGCAATGTGCGCACGGCCGGTAACGGTAGGTCACCCGGCGATAGTGACAGCCACCCGACCAGGGTCATTTGGATTGGGCCGGACACATCCAGCAAATCGGTATAGGTGTAGGCAATCACGTAGGCGGGAGCGGCGAGTGGCAGCATCAGGAGCCAGCTGAACGTCGCACGACCGGGGAATTGGCAACAGGCGACGAGCCATGCGGTAGACACGCCGATAACGAACGACAGCGCTGCGGTTAGCAGCATCAGCAAAACTGAGTTAACGACATAATCCGCAAGAACGGTGGACTTGAGATGCTCCCAGGCAGGGCCGGAAGGCTCCACCAGCGCATAGAGTACTGTCGCTATCGGCACCAGTAACACGGCCGCCATCAAAGCGGACGGTATCGTCCAGCGCAGACTAGATTGCGCCCGGGGATTACGCATACACTGGAGCTCGGCGTGTCATCGGATTAACTGTAGCGTGTCCTGTGCTAACCATTAACTCTATTTCGTATTCCTACGAGCGGCAATTGGCACTCCGAGATGTGACGTTTGAGTGCGCCGAAGGTGAGATTACCTGTCTCATTGGCCCCTCAGGATGTGGCAAAACTACCCTATTACGCCTAGTTGCGGGGCTTATTCAGCCGCATTCCGGGTCGATCGAACTGGAGGGCAATGCGCTGGCCAGTCCAGAGCAAATGATGTCTCCCGAGAAGCGTCCGGTCGGGCTCGTTTTTCAGGAGGGCGCGCTGTTTCCGCACATGACCGTCGCGCAAAATGTTGGATTTGGATTGCGTAGCGAGGAGCGTAAGACGCGCGTTCCAGAACTACTCGAACAAGTGGGGTTGCAGGACTATGCGGGTCGTTATCCGGACTCGCTTTCCGGTGGACAGCGCCAACGCGTGGCCCTGATTCGCGCCATCGCGCCGGGTCCCAAGGTGCTGCTATTCGATGAGCCCTACGCCAATCTTGATGTGCAGCGTCGGCGTAGTCTGCGTGAAGACGCGCGCCGCATGATTCGTGATAATCAGATGATCGGCATCTTTGTCACCCATGATCCGGACGAAGTCATGGCAATCGCCGATCATGTCGTGGTGCTCGATCAAGGTCTCGTTGAGCAACGCGGCTTGCCTCAGGATTTGTACGACGCGCCGCAAACGTTGCGCGTTGCCGAACTGTTCGGAGACTCGCAAACGCTGAGCGCGACGCTTAGTAAAGACGGTTTGCAGACACCGTTCGGGCTTTGGTCACGTGACTGTCTTGCCAATTCGGATGTCGAGGATGGCGCCGTGTCGGCGGTCATTCGTGCGGATCAACTCGAATTGCGCGCAGCCGATGATGGCCTCGCGATTAATGAGGTGCGGGCCGCTGGTGGTGCCGATGATATCTGGTTACGATCACCCGATAGCGAGCTACGTCTGCGGCTACGACTTGCCGGCGGTGTCCGGTCCAATTTTGCCACCGGTGACGTGGTGATTGTGGAGCCACTTTCTGGGTCTGTATTCACGGCGCCGGCCTAGCTTGCAAATAAGAATAATTCTCATTAGAGTCTCTAGCCCCCTTAAACATTAGGTTTCTTACTATGCGAATCACCCGAGCAGCCAGCGTAATACTGGCGACGGTCCTCGTTAGCGGCTGCGGTAGCGATGACGCACCGACTGTCGAAGAGGTCCAAGATCCCGGAGAGATCAATCTCTACTCTTCCCGTCACTACGATACCGATCTCGCCATGTATGAAGGTTTTACGGCGCAAACCGGAATCAAAGTTAATTTGATTGAGGCAGGTGCCGATGAGCTCATCGAGCGTATCGTCGCTGATGGTGACGCCAGTCCGGCCGACCTGTTGGTTACCGTCGATGCGGGTCGTCTGTGGCGTGCTGAAGAAGCCGGTATTTTTGGCGCCGTTGACTCCGAGGTTCTCAATACGCGAATTCCGTCCAACCTTCGCCACCCCGACGGTTTGTGGGTGGGTTTGTCAAAGCGTGCGCGCGTGATCGTGTATAACCGCGAAGCGGGAATGCCCGAATCGCTGACGTCGTATTCGGATCTTGCGAATCCGGTGCATCAGGGCAAAGTGTGTATCCGCTCCTCGGGCAACATCTACAACATTTCGTTGTTGGCCAGCATCGTTGCGAATGAAGGTGCCGAAGCCGCAGAAGAATGGGCACGCGGCGTGGTGGCGAATTTCGCCCGTCCTCCGCAAAGCAATGACACCGGACAGATTCGCGCCGTCGCTAGTGGTGAGTGCGGCATCGCTGTCGTAAACACCTACTATCTGGCTCGACTGGCGTCATCAGAGGACGCTGCGGACCAGGCTGTCGCAGCGGCGGTTGGCGTGATCTTCCCGAACCAGGATTCGAATGGAACGCACGTTAATATCAGTGGTGCCGGTGTCGTGCAGACGGCGCCGAACCGCGACAACGCGATCAAGTTCCTCGAGTACCTGACCAGCGACGAAGCGCAGGCGTACTTCGCGAACGGCAACAATGAGTATCCTGCCGTCGCCGGGGTTGCGCCGGCATCAGCGGTCGAAGCCCTAGGTGAGTTTCGTGAAGATGAGCTCAATGCCTCGATGCTCGGTAAGCATCAGGCTGACGCCATCATGGTTTTCGATCGGGCCGAGTGGCAGTAAGCGAGAGCGACTAGCGCAATGCGCCGTCGGTGATCCACTGACGAATAATATCGATTTCCGCTTGGGGTAGGGCCGCTGCCCCAAGCGGCATTCTCGAGCCGGTAATGCCCGGCGTATTTTCCAGTTTGCGTATCAGGTAACTGCCATTCGGATCGCCGGCGGCCACCAGTTGTACGTTCGATTGGCCATTCTGGTTGCTGAACTGGCCAACCAGCTCTAAGAAGCTCGTATCTGCGTCACCCAAAGCCAGACCCGCGGCCTGCGAGACGTTGTCATGGCAACCGGCGGTTGCACAGTCCGGAGTAAACACGGCGGCCTGGATCTCATTTAAAGTTGGGCCGAACATCATCGGAATTTGCAGCGTGAACTGTGCGACGAAATCGCCGCCCGCGACACCGTTACCCGATGGGAAGTTGCCACCAAATTCGCCATCCAAGGCGTTGGCATCCAAGTCCATGATGACCGACGCGCCGTTACCCAGCAGGCGAATCTGATAGGTGTCGTCGCCAAGGGCGACACCGGTCAAATCAAATACGGCCGACTGCGGATTTCCGCCTGGTACCGCAATCGATGCGGCGGTAATGCTGACATCGTTACCGTTTCCAAACACGCCGTCACCACCACTGCCACTCAACAGGAACGTGTTCGCGTTGACGGTGGATACATCCAACGGACGATCGAAGCCGGCAACAATTTGCGTCGGTGCGGCCGTCTGTACGCTGCCCGGTGCAACCGATAACGACGCAACTCGAATCGGAGCAGCCGGTGGAGGTGCGGTATCGTCTAACGCGCCATCGGTAATCCACTGTCGAATGACATCAATATCCGCTTGCGGCAATCCACCGCTCGGCGGCATGACGCCACCTGAGGCAGCCGTGCCTTCCATTTTCTGGATCAGATAACTGTTATTCGGATCACCCGGATTAACGCGCTGTATGTTGCCGTCTTGGGTGCTCGCAATGCCGACCAACATGGCGTAACTGTTTGCCGCTTCCAGATTAAGACCCTGCGGCGGATTGGCGCCTGAATGGCATCCGGACGTCGCGCACGATGGCGTGAATACGTTGGACTGCACTTCAGAGAAGACTGGATTAAAGCCACCGCCGGTCGGGGGAGGTGGCGGAGGTGGCGGCGGAGGTGGAGGTGGGTTACCACCACCACCGTTGTTGTTTTCGAAGTCGTCGACCGCCTCGTCGAACGACGATTCGCAGCCAGCCACAACCAACATAGATATGAGCGCCAGCGGAATAATCTGGCGCCAGGCACGTGTCTTTTGGTGAGACCGTCTGCTCATAGTCATCATGGCTATTTGACAATTTATTCAGTCTAAACCCTGCGGCATCCAAAAATGTGACCTTGTTCTCAATTGCCCGGAATTGCGTCGATTTAGTCGCAATTTGACGACAGATTTCTCGGTTTTGTGTCAACGCGTCATATCGACATGCGTTCTTATTTACTCATGTTCACAGTGCAATGAAATCACTGTGCAGATCAGCAGAACCAGGGAGGTTCACGATGAAAACGGAAATTCTTGCTAAATGGACCGTGCTTATTCTGGCGGCGCTGCTCAGTACGGGCTGCGCCAACACAAGTCGGATCGATAACATTGCTACTGAATCGATGGTGAGTGCGACGCAATTGGATACGATGATCAGCGTTGAGGTTCGGGCGATTGATGGTGTGCCGGAGCAGGATGACGCTTGGGTGGCCATGGCTCAGACGGATTTCGACTAGCTGAGCATCGATGCCATGGCGTCGGGAGTAGACTCGGGCTACTCTTGAGACATGGCACGACGTAGTCAACGTAAGAAGCGCACGGCTAACGCGATACGGCAACTGCCGTGGCAGGCGTTGATCAATCCGCTGCCACCGATTCGCATACTCAGCGACGATCAGGTCGATACGATCATCGCGACGTCCAAAGAGCTACTGGCGACGCAGGGAATGCGGTTTCTCGATGATGATGCCCGGCAACGATTGGCACGGGCCGGCGCTGACGTAGACGATGCGGCAAAGACGGTTCGATTTGACCCAGCCATGGTGGCTGAGTACATCGATCATGCGCCGCCAACATTTGAATTACGGGCGCGCAATCCGGAACATGATCTGACCTTCGGTGAAAACCACATCGTATTTTCTTCGGTGGGTGGACCGGCATTTGTCAGTGATCTCGATAACGGCCGTCGCCCGGGTACTTATGACGATATGTGTGATTTCTTCCGCGTCGCACAAAGTCTTAACATTATCCATCAGGAAGGTGGCAGTCCCTTTGAAGCAATGGACCTGCCGGCTGAGACGCGGCATTTGGATTTGTATCTGGCGCAAGCTCGATATCTCGATAAAAACTGCCAGGCGTACGCCTTGGGTCGTGAACGAACCGTCGACGCCATTGAGATGGCCTGTATCACGCTGGGCTGCGATCGAGAAACACTGGCTAAACGCCCCGCGATTCTGGCCATTATCAATACCAATTCGCCGATGCTGTTCGATGTACCGATGGCCGAAGCAGTCGTCGAGCTGGCTGAAGCTCACCAAGTTGCATGTATCACGCCGTTTACCTTGGCGGGTTCGATGAGCCCGGCAACATTAGCGGGTACGCTGATGCAACAGACGGCAGAAGTGTTGGCAGTCGCCACGTTGTCGCAGGTGGTGAGCCCAGGCTGTCCCATCATGTATGGAAGCTTTGCATCGAATGTAGATATGCAAAGCGGCGCTCCGGCTCTAGGCACGCCCGAGTACACCAAAGCCGCGCAGGCCAGCGGCCAGATCGCACGTCGGTTGGGGTTACCATTTCGTTCCAGCAACACCACCGTGTCGAACTGTGTCGATGCACAATCGGCATTCGAAAGTGAGATGTCACTGTGGGGTTCGGTAATGGGTCACGCCAACCTGGTGAATCACGCCGCCGGTTGGCTGGAAGGTGGACTGACGGCATCGTTCGAAAAACTGATCGTCGATGCTGAAATGCTGCAGATGATCGCTGAGTACCTTCGGCCGATCGAGGTGAACGACGACGAGATGGCATTGGATGCTATTGCCGAAGTCGGACCAGGTGGGCATCACTTCGGCACCGGGCACACTCTGGAGCGCTACGAATCGGCGTTCTACCAGCCGATTCTTTCGGTACGCCAAAATTTTGAAGCATGGAATGAGGCGGGACGCATCGATACGGCCGCTCGTGCCAATTCGATTTGGAAGCAGCTGCTGGCTGAGTATGAGCAACCACCGTTGGATCCTGGTATCGACGAGGCGTTGGTCGACTATGTCGAGCGGCGTAAGCGCGAGTTGCAATAGAAGCCCCTGCCGGGGCGAGGATCCGAGAATCGAGACCGTCGCCGAGGCGAGGTGGGTGCAAATAGAAGAGCCCCGCCAAGGCGGGGCTCTATGGGGAGGTGCTTCCCTGCACCGGGTGAACGCGAAGGTGGTTTAGTCGTCGAGGTCGTCAAGAACGATCAAACCAAACTCCATGGCGCCGGGCAGAGGGTCGCGAGCAATGGCTGTATATACGCCACCGGCACTTACCGAAATCGTTGCCGGGCCAATAGCGGCGGTCTTCGTGCCGGCCGGGGTAACCGTGACGTCATAGTCGCCGGCATCCAATCCCAGGTAGTCGGTAAAGTCTTTGAACTCCACCGATGGCAACAGCGGATCAACCGTGTTGATATCTACGCCAACACCGGTGACATAAATGTCGACCGTAGCTGCGGTGGGCGATGCATGGATAATGCGCACTTGTGCGTTGGTTGCGATCGGGCGAGGTGAGTCGACCAGAATCAGCGGTTCGATGTTGCTGAACGTGTTGACCGCAAGTACCGATGTCCAGGTGCCGGCATCCAACGTCAGGTCCACCGGGCCAATGGGAACAACACCCGGGTTACCCGCTGCTTGCACGGCAACGTTGTAGGTCGCTGCGGGCAGCGAGTCGAATGCGGTGACCGCCGGGAATGGTACGTCGGCGAGGTACACACCGCCGTCAACGACAACGTCAACGTTCGGAGTGTCCGGTGACAAGTGACCAACGCGCAGACCGGCTGGCGTCGCTGCATCCAAAATTTCCAAGGAGCCAGCGCCGCTTAGGCCAACCAGTGAGATCGGAGCAGCACCGCCTGCCGTGTTTGCGACAGCCGTTAGTGCCAGATCATCCTGATCGTTAAGTGTGATGGTGCCGGTGTCGAAGACCACCGCGGCAGGGTCGCCGGCCGCAGTAACGCGCACTTGATAATCGCCCGCGGCTACTTCAGCCGGGCCAATGGTTTCGCCAAACGAGAACGTGCCGACAGGCGCGCTCGCGGTTAGATCGGCGCCAGGCGCGGTGACGTAGACGTCAACCTGAGGAGCTGCAGAGGCGCCGTGAATCACAAACAGTTTGGCGTTGCCCGCAGCCGGTGCGGCGCGGTCCTGAGATGCAACAATCGCTTCGATGTTGGCAACGTCATTGGCGGCGACCACGGTATACGTGGTATCTGCGTCAAACGTCAGGTCAACCGGACCGATTACGGTGGTAGTGCCGTTCGGCAAAATACCGTCGACCTGAATGGAGTAGGTACCAACTTCCAATTCCAGCGCGGCGGTGCCCGACTTGTAGTCCAAACCGGCGACAACTTCATTGCCGTCAGCCAGAACGTTAACGGCAGGCGCATCCGGCGATGCGTGCAGAATCTGCAATGCAAAGGTTTCCGGCGGCGGCGGAGGTGGCGGGTTCGGTTGGACGCGATTGCCAGAGTCGGAATCGCAACCGGCGACGACGAGCATTGCGCCGAACGCAATAAGAAGTTTCTTAAACATGGTAATCCTCTGTAGGCGAGTGGAAACTGCAGCAGAGTTTTTCAAATCGGGCAACAAACAGGGTTTCAAGCTCGTATCAAAATGTTTCTGATTGTTTCTCGACGTCAGATCGACAGGCAGCGAGGCATCCACAAGCGGTATGATTGGCGTATGGCTAAAGTCTTAATTATTGACGACGACGAGAAACACTCGAGTTTGCTGACCGCTTATTTCAAGCGTTTTGGCATCAATTTGGTGTGCGCGAAAGATTCCGTTGAGGGGATGCGCAAGCTGGCGCAGGAAGAGCCCGATCTGTTATTGCTGGACGTGATGTTGCCTGGCAAAGACGGCTTTGAGATCTGCCGGGATGTCCGCAAGACGTCGAGTATTCCTATTATTATGCTGACCGCGCGTGGCGACGTGATAGATCGCGTTTCGGGATTGGAGCTTGGCGCTGACGACTACATCGGCAAGCCGTTTGAGCCACGCGAGTTGGTGGCCAGAGTGCAGGCGATCCTGCGTCGCCTTGAAGGCGGAGGTCCGTCGACCGGTCGGCTGAATTTTGAGGGTTTGGTGATCGACACCGAATCGCGTTCGGTCATCGTTGATGACGCAACCGTCGAACTGACATCGATGGAGTATGAGTTACTCCTTATATTGGCGCGGCGCCACGGTAAGAAAATGTCCCGTGATGAAATCCTCAGCGAGCTGCGCGGCATTGATGCGGCGATTCTGACCCGGTCGGTGGATATCATGGTCAGCCGCTTGCGCGGCAAGATCGGCGATTCCAGCAAACCACCACGTTTTATTCAGACCGTGTGGGGCCGAGGATATTCTTTTATAGGAACTCCGCAGGCGGATGCTTAAGCGGCTATCGCGCTCGTTATCCTTTCGCCTGCTGGCGATTTTCCTGTTACTCGGCAGTCTGTTTGTTTTCGGTACGTTCAAGGCGATTCAGCGCTTCTATAACAGCGATGATATTCGCGGCCTGATCAGCGGTCATCTGTCATTGCACGTCAACTATGTGCGGGAGGATATCGGTACGCCGCCGCGAATCGATCGTGCATTAGCAATTACCGAGAGCGTGCCGGTTGATATTCGTATTGAAGGGCCGGACATCGATTGGTCATCGGATGCCAACTTTCCCACTATTGCTGATCTCGATTTTGGCGACAGCCCCAAATTTAGTGATGACCCGGATGCCTGGGTTAATGAACTACAGGGAGTTGAGTTTGCGCAGCTCGGTGATCATCGATTCTTAAAGATGCAGCAGGGTGGCTACGACATCGTCGTTTCAACGCCACGAATGGCTGATGTTTCCACCGGTCCGGACCTTATCCTGCAAATACTCGTTTTGGGTCTGACATTTCTCTTAATCGGTTATTTCGCCGTGCAATGGCTGTTTCGTCCGATTCGGGGAATTCGCGACGGTGCAGCACATATCGGTCGTGGCAATTTCGACTATCGAATTTCCAAGGTCAGGCGTGATCAACTCGGTGATTTGGCCGAAGACATCAACACGCTCGCGGGCGACGTCGAAAACATGTTGAATGCCAAACGCGGCCTGCTTCTTGGTATCAGCCATGAGCTGCGTACGCCGCTGTCACGGATGCGCCTGACGACCGAGTTTATTGATGATCCCGAACAGGTTGAGAGTCTGCGCGCGGAAATCGTTGAGATGGAGAAAATCGTTGCCTCTTTACTAGAGGCGGAGCGATTGAATGATCGTCATGCCAAGCTAGCACGTCAGGAAGTGGATGTTGCGGCCCTGGTCGAGGAACTGCTGGACGACTTCTTTAGCCGTGAGCGTGACCGTATCGAAGTGCAGGGACCGAAAGCATCGATTCGAGCCAACATCGATCAAGCGCGCATTACGCTAATGCTGAAAAACCTTTTGAGTAACGCACTGCGCTACTCGCCACCGGAGTCCGGGCCTCTGCTACTGGAATTTACCCACAGTGACGAGTGTCTTAAGTTCGTCGTGCACGATCATGGTCCGGGAATTTCGGCCGCCGATGCCGACCACATCGGCGAGGCTTTCTATCGCGGCGATCCGTCGCGCGCCAGAGCCTCCGGCGGCACCGGGCTTGGCCTGTATCTTGCGACCTTAGTGGCGAATGCACACGGCGGAAAACTCGCGTTATCCAATCCCGGCGAGGCTGGAGCCCGCTTCGTTGTGAGGATTCCGACCGCCTAGTCGCGAGTTTGAATGTAAACGAGTGTAACAATGCCGCGGCGGCCATTGTTTGCCTCGAAGCCCCTTCCTATAGTGATCCTCATGAACACGAGGACACGCTCATGACAGGTATGGCTGCAAAGGCAGTCGGTTGGACAGAAACCGGGTTGGTGCCGGATTCTGTCATTCGAGCCGGCATTCGCCGCCTATTGGAAAATAAGCGCCGCGAGATACGTTCCGGTGACGTGGAGTTTGCCGCTGATACGTTGAATGCGTTCGTCAAGATGATGGATGAATCGCCCATCGCGTTAGTACCGGACACCGCCAACGAGCAGCACTATGAAGTGCCGGCCGATTTCTTCGGCGAAGTCATGGGTGACTATCGGAAATACAGTTGCTGTCTCTGGTCAGAGGGTGTTCAAGATCTGACCTCAGCCGAAGCGGCAGCGCTGGCCAAGACAGTTGAGCGTGCCGGTATCGAAGATGGTATGCAGGTGTTAGACATGGGCTGTGGCTGGGGCTCGTTATCGTTGTACATCGCACGCAATTTCCCGCAGTGCCAGGTACACGCGGTGTCCAACTCAACATCACAGCAGGCCTACATCCAATCGCAGGCAAAAGCATTTGAGCTCGACAATCTCGAAGTTCAGGTTTGCGATATGAACAACTTTGCAATCGATAAGCGATTTGATCGCGTGGTGTCGGTCGAGATGTTCGAACACATGCGTAACTACCGACGTCTGTTTAGTTCGATTGATTCGTGGCTTAAGCCTGGCGGCAAATTCTTCATGCACATTTTTTGTCACCGTACGACACCCTACGAGTTCATCGATAAAGGGCCCGGCGACTGGATGAGTCGACACTTTTTCACCGGCGGAATCATGCCAAGCGCGGACCTTCCGCTCAGATTTATGAACCCACTTAACATCGAGAAACGATGGCATTGGAACGGCCAACATTACGAGAAAACCTGTAATGCATGGCTCGACAAAATGGACAGCAACAAAAGGACAATCATGCCGATCTTAGAAGAGTGTTATGGCGATGAGGCCGCTATTTGGTGGCAGCGTTGGCGCATCTTCTTTATGGCGTGTGCGGAGCTGTTTGCTTACGACGACGGCCGTGAGTGGTACGTCGGTCACTATCTCTTCTCGTCTGAGGAGCAATAACGTGCTTTACATACTGAATTTTATCGCCTTTCAAATCGGCTGGTTTTCATCGGTCTTCGGCGGTGCCAAGCAAATGCCATGGTTAGGTCCGGCAATTGTGATGATTGCGCTGGTGCTGCACTTCTATTTTGCGCGTCGTCCGCTTCGCGAAGTCTGGCTGGTGATTGGCTGTGCCGCTATGGGCACGGTATTCGACAGCATCTTGGTCGTTACTGGCTGGGTCGCGTATCCGTCCGGCATGCTGTTCGAAACAATGGCGCCGTACTGGATCATTTCGATGTGGATGCTGTTTGCGACCACGCTAAACGTATCGATGCGTTGGCTGAGGGGCCGTGAAGCGCTGGCGGCGGTGTTCGGGTTTATTGGTGGGCCGCTTGCCTACATTGCGGGACAGAAGATTGGTGGTATCGAGCTTATCGATCCGGTCGCCGCGCTCCTGACGCTCGGCATTGGTTGGGCCGTGATGATGCCAATACTTCTCAGAATGTCGGAAACCTTTGATGGATTCGGTGATTTGCCGCGACCGCGTATGCCGTTGCTAGAACGGACCGGCTCTGCGTAGCAGCGAGGTTGGAATGATGAAAAAGTTAATTTGCCTATTGTCGCTATTGTTCACAGTCAGTGCTGCCGCCACCGACATCCCGAGCGAGCAGATTGATTCCTGGTCGTTCGATGTTTACATCGATGACAAGCGTGTCGGCACGCACGATTTTGAGGTCACGGATCTTGGTGAGCAGCGAGTCGTTCGCAGTGAAGCGGATTTCAAAGTGAAGTTCCTGATTTTCACCGCCTACACGTACTTCCACACCAATTCCGAGCGCTGGGCCGATGATTGCCTAGTTGAGTTTGCCGCCAACACGGAATACAACGATGAAACAATCGCAGTGTCCGGTGAGCGCACCGAGAGCGGTTTCACCGTCTCGCGACCAGAAGAAGCGGTTGAGCTTCCTGAGTGTGTGATGACGTTTGCGTACTGGAACGCCGATTTCCTGGCCCAGGACAAGCTGCTAAATCCGCAGAATGGTGAATATCTGGATGTATCCGTGGAGCGCGTCGGCGAAGAGCAACTCGAAGTCCGTGGCGAGCCGGTGGATGCCGTTCGATACCAGTTGAAGGCGCGTAACATCGACATTAAGTTGTGGTATTCGGACGACGACGAGTGGTTGGCGTTGGAGTCTATTGCGAAAACGGGACATGTTATTCGTTATGAGCTTCCTTAGAAACATACAACGGCTAGGCGCAGTGCTGATGAGCTCATTCTTATTGTCAGGTTGTGCCGCCGAGCCACCCGAGTTGGCGACCGTCGATTACGTCGACCTCGACCGGTTCATGGGCGACTGGTATGTCATCGCGAATATTCCGACCTTTCTCGAAAAAGGTGCGCACAACGCGATCGAAACTTATGCGCTGGACGACGACGGCACTATTGCTACGACGTTCAAATATCGTGACGGTAGCTTCGACGGCAAGCTGAAGGAACACAACCCACGTGGCTTTATCAAAGATACGCAGTCGAATGCGCTGTGGGGTATGCGATTTATCTGGCCAATCAAGGCCGATTACCGAGTCGTGTATGTTGAGTCAGATTATTCGATCACCATCATCGGTCGTCAAAAGCGCGATTTTGTATGGTTGATGGCGCGCACGCCGACCATCCCAGATGACAAATACTTCGAGCTGGTGAACCGGATCGAAGCGATGGGCTATGACATCACCAAAGTACAGCGCGTGCCACAGAAGTGGGATCAGCAATGAAAATTGCGATCATCGGTAGTGGCATCGCTGGTAATGTGGCGGCGTACAAGCTTCGCGATGAGCATGAGATTACGGTATTCGAGGCTGCCAACTACGTCGGCGGCCATACCAACACGATCAATGTCTCGACCCCCAATGGTCCGCTGCCTGTAGACACCGGCTTTATCGTTTTTAACGATCGTACGTATCCGAATTTCATCGAATTGATGGAAGAAATCGGACAGAGGTCGATCGCTAGCGAGATGAGCTTTAGCGTACACACCGCCGATGGCGAGCTGGAATATAACGGTCGTTCGGCAAACGGCCTGTTTACCCAGCGACGCAACTTCTTTCGACCCTCGTTCTATCGCATGCTGACCGACATCATGCGATTTAATCGTGATGCGCTGCCGAATCTTCGGCAGGGTAAGGCTGATGCAAGTCTCGGCAGCTATTTGGTCGACAACCGCTACAGCCGCGGGTTTATCGATCATTACCTGGTGCCGATGACAGCAGCGATCTGGTCGGCGGAGCCGTCCCAGGTTCTGGAGATACCTGCCGAATTTATTCTGCGATTTTTTGACAATCACGGCTTAATGCAACTTCGCAATCGTCCCCAGTGGCGTGTCATCGAAGGTGGTTCGCAAGCCTACGTCGAAAAACTGGTGGCGGGACATCGCGATCGAATTCGCCTTCGCTGTCCGGTGCGCTTGGTCTCAAGGGTGTCCGATGGTGTGCATATCCACACCGACGAGTACGGTCGGGAGAAATTTGATGCCGTCTTCTTTGCCTGTCATAGCGATCAGGCGCTGGAAATCCTCTCCGATGAGACGGATGCCGAGCGCGAGGTATTAAGCGCCATTCGCTATCAATCCAACGAAGCGATTTTGCATACCGATACGCGATTACTACCATCTCGCGAACGCTCCTGGGCGGCCTGGAATTATCAAATTCCGAGTCACGCCGGCGCCCAGGTGACGGTCACTTATAATATGAACATCTTGCAACGGCTCGAGGCCGCGGAAACGTACTGTGTGACGTTGAATAGTGCTGCGCAGATCGATGAATCGAAAATACTCGGTCGATTCGACTACGCGCACCCCATGTACACGGCCGAATCGGTGGCAGCGCAGGCGCGTCAGGCAGAAATAAATACCGGGCGAACGTATTATTGTGGTGCATATTGGCGAAACGGATTTCACGAGGACGGTGTTGTGAGTGCGTTAAACGCGATTGAGCACTTCAACGGGGATCATTCCGATGCACAGCTGCATCTACGTCGGGCGAGTTAGGCATACCCGAACGAAACCGGCGTTCCATCGGTTTCGTTACCGCGTGTTCATGATGTACCTCGATCTCGAGGAACTGCCTGAGTTATTCAAGGATCGCTGGTTTTGGTCATCACGCCGACCGGCGTTGGCCCGCTTCGAGCGCAAGCGCCACATGGGCGACGAAGCCAAGTCGTTGATCGATGTCGTACGTTCCCGTGTTGCCGCGGAAATTGGACGCGCCGTCACTGGGCCGATCCGCTTGCTCACCAATCTCAGCTATTTTGGTTACTGGTTTAATCCGGTCAGCTTTTATTATTGTTTTGACGATGCTGGCGAAGCCCTCGAGGCGATCGTGGTCGAGGTCAACAATACGCCCTGGGGCGAGCAAGACAGCTACATACTGGATTGTCGCCAACAGTCGGACAAACGCTTCAAGCGCTTTGCGCCCTCCAAAAAATTCCACGTATCGCCGTTCATGCCGATGACGCTCGACTACAACATGGCCATGACGCAACCGGATGACAGCGTGTCGGTACACATGGGAAACCGCATTAACGGCCAGCAAATCTTTCACGCTGGGCTGTCGCTGGAGCGGCGCGAGATTTCAACGGCCTCATTAGCCGGTGTGTTGCTGCGCTATCCGTTTCAGTCGCTGCGCGTCACGTTTGGAATCCATTATCATGCGCTACGCCTATGGCTCAAGCGCTGCCCCATTTACATCCACCCGGCGAAGAAGAAAGCCGACACGGTACCGACTCAATGACCACAGATGTACTACAACCAGCAACGCCGACACGGCTGGACACCCTTGCCAAGAAATTGCTGCTGAGCCGTTTACAGCGGGTTACGCACGGCTGCCTGACGATCGATGAAGGCGGTCACAAACAGGTCATGGGACAAACGGATGCGGAGCTGCAGGCACTGATTACGGTGCATCATCCACAGTTTTACAGCGACGTCGCTTTTGGCGGATCGATCGGTGCGGGCGAAGCTTATATTCGCGGCGATTGGACCAGCCCTGCACCGGATCTTGTCGTTCGTCTGCTGTTGCAAAACCGCGATGTTTTAGCGTCGGTCGATTCGGGTTGGGCATGGATTGCCAAGTCGGCGCAGCTGGCGTTGCATTGGCTGAACCGCAACACGCGCAAAGGCAGCCGAAAAAATATCGCGGCGCACTACGATCTCGGCAACGAGTTCTACCAGCTGTGGCTGGATGAGCGCATGATGTACTCCAGCGCGTTTTTCGAAAGTGAAGAGTCTTCGCTCGGCGAGGCGGCCACCGCCAAATTGCAGCGAATCTGCGACAAGCTCGAGCTGAAGCCGGGCGATCATGTCATCGAGATTGGCTCGGGGTGGGGCGGTTTCGCGATTTTTGCGGCGCAAAATTACGGTTGTCGCGTAACGACCACGACGATTTCGAAAGAGCAGTTCGCCATGGCCGAGGCTCGCATAGCCGCAGCCGGACTTCAGGATCAAATTACGCTGCTGCAAAAAGACTATCGTGAGCTCGAAGGCCAGTACGACAAGCTGGTGTCAATCGAGATGATCGAAGCAGTCGGTCATCAGTATCACAACAACTTCTTCAGTAAGTGTTGCCAGCTGCTAAAGCCGGACGGCTTGATGTTGTTGCAGGCGATTACCATTGCCGATCAACGCTACGGCCGCTACAAACGCGGCGTCGACTTCATTCGTCGCTACATCTTCCCGGGCGGTTGTCTAACGTCGGTCACCGACATGTGTCGCGTGATGACGCGCCGTACCGATCTGCGCACGGTGGATATTGAAGATATTGGTTTGCACTACGCCAAGACGTTGCGTTGCTGGCGTGATCGGTTCTTCGCGCATATCGACACGGTGCGGTCGCAAGGTTACTCGGATGATTTCATCCGGATGTGGGATTTCTACCTATCGTTTTGCGAGGGTGCTTTTCTGGAGCGCGCCATCGGTGATGTGCAAATGCTGATTATGCGTCCGCACGCGCGGTTTGGTGCTATACCCGAGTAAGCGAAGACACAGCGCTCAGTGAGTGCCGTCGGTCCAGTAACCGTTGCGTGGCAGGGTTGCTGGCTCGACCGGCCGCGGTGGAACGGTTGCGACACGGCCCGGGCTGGCGGCGTAGACATCGACAACACCTTTCCACAGGCTGCCGAACTCATCCACGAAATCGCTAAATGCGATTTTTTCGGCACGAAGCCTTGCCGTATCAATCGCATGCTCTTCTGACCAAATGCTGGCCTTTTGAGTCTCGGTGGCGGTCGCTTCGGTGGTGCCATAGATGTAGCCCGTGCGTACGTCGACCAATACGCCGGCGACGGTCGATGAGACATGCGCTTTCTTGTTGCGTATCAGTCCCAGTGAAATTGTGGATAGCGGGCCGAGTGACTTGCCTTCGACGTGAAACGCGGTATCCACCGAATATACTAACAACAGGTCGGCATGCAGCTTCGCCGCCGGTACGCGTAAGTCACGAAGAGTGTTGGTTTGCGGTGGCAGCAGAATCTTGCCGATCGGTGCAATGCGCGAGACCAACGGCAGTTCGCGAAACTTTTCGACCGCATCGTCCGACTCAATATCACGCGTTACAACGACTGAGTACCGGCCATCGCCGACACCGCGTGCACTGCGAGTGTAATAGTTGTGATCCTGAACTCGGACCACCGCAATGTTTGCAGGGAACGGGCTCGCCGGTTGCGTGTTGTAGTACCTGCGCAGATTGCGGTCGGTCGAATCGGTCAACTCGGCCATCGTGACCCCGCTCGGCGGGGTCACATAGGAACCGGCACAGCCGGCCAACAACACCGTCGATACGCACGCCAGAAGAATTCGTTGCATTGGAGTTACTCGTAGTAGTGACTATTCGGGTACGGTGGTGTCGTAACGCACGCCGGCCGGTACAGGCACGGCCTGTGGCACGGTGACACCGTAGGTGCCTGCGGTCTGTTCTGAGGCGTCCACCGCGACGAACGAGGTGTAGTCAGAAACCAGTTGATGCGTCAGGGCGGTAGTACGAATCATGACTTCGAAGTACGGGTCATTGGTGTAGCCGCCCATCGCGCGTAGGTCGACCAGGTCGGCGATGCGTTGCCGAGCCCAAATCTTGGCGAGCATCGGTCTCGCCCGTTCGTCCGCTGCCGGTTCGATTTCGATCGTCGCCACTTGGGTGCCGGATCGGCCCTTGATCGTGACGTTACCAGCGGGACCAAGAAATTTGCCGGTCACGATCACGGGCCGACCGACGAAAACGTCGGGGAGGTTTGAGGGGTACACATCTGAAACGGCCATAGAGCCCCAGTCAACAGCGACGTCGCGGAGTGCCGGATGGCTGATGCGATTAAAGAAAGCGCTCATCAGGTCGTAGCCGGAATCCATCGGGCCGAGGAACGCTGCCGCGCCGCGCCCGGCGACCGCCATGCGCTCCAGCAAGAAGCGGTTGGTGGACGAGCCGATGCCAAAGCTGAAGATGCGACTGTCACCGATGTGTTGACTGATCGCGCCGAGAATTTCGAATTCGTTGCCGATGTAGCCATCGGTCATAAACGAAACAAAACGCAGGCGCGCCGGGTCGTGCGGAAACTGCAGTGCGGCAGCAACGCCTTCGACCATACGAGTGCCACCGGAACTATTAACGCCCTGCAGGTATTGTTTGGCCAGCGCGATATTGGCTGGCGATGCTGGCACCGGGGCATTGCCGAACTGACTGGCGTTGTCGGAGAAGCGAATAATCTGAAATGTGTCGTAGGGTTGCAGTTGGTCGAGCGCTGCGCGGATTGCGTCTTTGGCCTGATCCAGAGGCGTACCGCGCATCGAACCCGAGGCATCGATGACAAACACCATTTCCATCGGTTGGCGTTCCAAATCGACAGTGCCGGCAGGCGGGTGCAGCATCATCGTGAAATAACCCTGTTCCGTCTCGGGGTCTACGTAGGTCAGGAGGTTGGACTTCATTTGTTCGCCGGCAACCTGAAAGCGCAGCACGAAATCCTGGTTCGGGATGACGTCCTCATCCGCGAGCATCACGACGGCGCCGGACTGGGTCACGCTGACGGTCTCGATTGGGTGTGTGGCTTCGATCTCTTCGATGCTGACACCGGCTTCAATGTCCACCGCGATACTGATGTCGTGGCCAGAGCGCTGGCCCGGACGCAGATATTCAACGGTTGTTGCTGCCGAAGACGCGGCGCTGCGGCCCTGGGCGGCGGGCACGATCGGGTCGGCGTGGCCCGGTGGGTTGTAGCGCGGGCCAACGACGGTCGGAAAGACAAACGAATACCAGCCGTCTTCGTACTTCAGCGTATGAAAGTAGCGAATCTCAACATCGATCTGTTTGCCCGGTTCGATGTTGGCGACTTTCTGTTCGAAGATATTCGGGCGGTGTTGCACCAGCAGGCTGGCGCGGTAGCCCTGCGCTCGCGCGGCATCATAAATCGCTTCAGCTTCTTCTTTCTCACGCAGGATGCCGCGAATCTTGCGGTCGCCAATAATCATCGTGAAGCCGCTGATCGCCGATTTTTCGGGCAGTGGAAACAGGTACTTGGCTTCAATCTTGGTGTCGAAGGGATTGTGAAACTGCTGTCGAACATCGACGCTGCTGATGTACCCGTCGATCGTCGCATTCACCGCGGTATGTTTCAGCGGCAGCGGCACAATTTCCGGCGGGCGATTTCTATCGCGAGAAGGTGTTTCGACAATCAACGAGCCGGTGCCCGGGCCCGCCGCGTCACGAAGGTCAGCGGATGCGTCGGCCGGTTGCGAAATAATCCAGAGCTCTTCGTCCGAAGCCAATGCGGGTAACGAGTGACCGATGCTGCCGCTGGCCATGTTTTTGGCGAGACTGTCACGATAGAGATTCTCTGATAGCAGTCGCTGCTGAGTATCAAGGCCCAGGATTTCCGAACGACGTCGTTGCCGCTCCGTCTCGCGGCCGTCTAGCTCCGCTGAAATGGCCGCGCGTCTTGCCTCCTCTTCTTCGGCGAGTTTCTCGCGATCGTGATAATCCTGCCGGCGGTTAGCATGACGATCATTCGGATGTTCGTTGTTGTCGTCGCCAATACGAGCACCGGTGACGATGATTTCGCCGTCGCCGTCGCCGCCGATATCGGCAAACCCACCGTATTCAGACGTACTGGATTGCGCCGGTGGTGGGGGAGGTAAGCTCACCGATTCGGGGAGTTGCGGTTCGGCGCTTTGTGATCCCGCACCACCGGTGCTTGGATCAGCTGCCATGTCCGCGGCACAGCCAGCCATCGTGAGCGCGATTATTGAGGCGAAGATTGTGAGTCTCTTGGTCATGATTCACTTCCTGTTTGTGGCGTCGCAGAAATCGACGCCTCGATGCGCTCGCCATCGGCATCCACGGCCGTGACAAGCGTGATGTCAATTGCTTCGTTCGAATGTCCGGTGATCATCAAATGCAACGTGGCGATACGAACCGCACCGCGTGGCAGGTACGACGAATCGGCGGTTGAATAGTCGGCAACCACGATGCGGTCTGCGGTGCCCAGCCGAATCGCTTCGCGGTCGTAGTAGGGGGCATCACCGAAGGCCTTACTCTCACCTTGTTCAACGCCGACGATTCGTACGGCGTCACTGGAGCCGCCGAATTCGAACTGCCAGGCGGCCACCGGCGCGTCACTGATGAGAACGACGTCGACGGCAACGAATCGTGGCGCCGCATCTTCTGCATGAACCTCACTCGCAAAGGCAGCCAGCGCAGTGAGAAAAATTAAAGTCAGACGTTTCACTCTGAATCTCCGAGCGCGACGATCTGTAAGGCAAACGCGTCAAGGTCGGCCTGCGCGGTGTCACCACGACGCGCCAACGCCATCACGTCCGCAATATCGACAGCGCCGGACCCGTCGTGATCACTGAACGTGGGAAGAGGGTCTTGGAATGGGTTAGTCACCAGGAACACCGCAAGCAGGACCGACGCGGCCGTCGCAAGCCAGACAGGGAGAGATCGGCGACGACGCACGCGGCCCTTAAACTGAGCAGCGGCCGTTTCCGAGATTTCCCGATCGACGCGCGCCGTTATCATCGACGTGTCCTGATCGGTCGCGCGAAGCTTTTCGACCAGCGATTCGGGGAGTGTGTTTTCCTCGTCCATGCCCATTAAGCGCAGCACGGCCGAAAAAGGTTCATTAATCGAAAAAGTCTTTCGTTTTCGGTGAGTTACGCAGCTGCTGAACGGAGGAATGCAGGCGGGATTTAACCGTTCCCTTGGGGATATCCAACACCGTGGCGATTTCCTCGAGTGACAGGCCATCGACAAAACGCAGCATCAGCACCTCGCGGCGCTCGGCGGTGAGCCCCGCGAACAGGCCTTCGACGTCATTGCCATTGCCGTCGTTAGCTTCCAGTGAGTCCGGGTCAATGTCGTCGCCCGAGTAGCGACTAGCCTTCGCGGTTTGCGTTAGCGTGAGATTTTTCGCCACCGGGTATAGCAAGGTTGTGAGCTTGGCCGATAACGTTATGCCGTCGCCGGGTGGCGGAAATTTGCGCAGCAGGTAGAGGAAGGTTTCTTGCAGAACGTCGAGCGCGCCCGCGTGGTCAGCGCCAAAGCGCAACGCAATTCTGACCACATAATCTTTATGACGTGCATACAGCGTCTCAAAGGCCCGCTGTGCGTCTGCCGCATCGCCGTCGTTGCACAGTGCAACCAGCTCGTTGTCACTGAGATTGTTCACAGTGGAATAGGCTAGCAAGTATTTTTGCAACTCGGCTAGTTGATGCGAGCGCCTTGTCGCTTCAACTCCGTTTGTACTTGGGAAATATCGACGCCAGAAAACGAAGTGTTGGTCTTTAATGAAATCGCTGCAGCCGTTCCCGCGCCTTGGCCGCTGACCGCACAACACATCATGTTACGAACCGCCGCATGGGAATCGCGATCGCCACCCAAGTTTCGTCCGGTGACGATGAGATTTTCGATATTTTTCGGCAGCATTGCGCGATACGGCACCTGAAAATACCGTCCGGTTGTCGGCAGAATCAAGATGCCGTAGCCGTCGATGAACTCGGGGAAAATGCCGATGCTGTCCTCAAACCGGCCCTGCTCGCGAACGTCATTCGCAGTGAGGTTGTAGTGCGCGTCGATCTTGCGCGTGTCGCGAATGCCAATCGTCATGCCAAAATTGCGTAGCTTGGCGTTTTCGCAGCCCGGTGTGTACTCACGCAGCGCGTTAATTGCCATCATGGCCTGGCGCCGACCTTCAATTTCATTCACCGATAAATCGTTCGCATCGGTGCCGTCACATTCGGCCAAATGCACCAGATTCAAATAGGTAAGGTCACCCTGATCACTGACGGCACCCCAGGTCCCACAAATCGTTTGCAGATGCTCAGGAATCATTCCGGCTTCAATGGCCTGTTGAAATGGCTTGCGTAAGAACGGCGAGAACATCTGGTCCTCCTTGCCGGAGGTTTCGATCGTCCATTCCCCGCCTTCCCAGTCTTTGTAGGTTTGCGGATCGGCTTTGACTGCATCAATGAACTTCGCTTTGTCGACGCCGCTCATCGAGAACATCACGGACGCGGCCATCATGTCTTCACGCGGCGTCTTAAACACCGCTGCGCCCGCACGTGCCGCAACGTCGGCATCGCCGGTCGCATCGACGATGCGTTTGGCGAGAATCGCCTCGCGGCCGGATTTACTCTCTGTGATGATGCCGCGCAGCGTGTTGCCTTCAATGATCGGCGCTACAAACATTCGGTGCAGCATCGGCCGAATGCCGGCTTCTTCGACCAACACGTCGGCGACATACTTAAATGCTTCGCCGTCGATCGCATGGCTGTCGGACTGCGGCTCGGGTTGCGCGGCGTGCATGGCTTTGGCGCGCTCTTCAAACTCGATGCCGATACCTTCGCTGTCCACAGTATCTTTGTGTCGATACCAGGCGAAACCTTCGACACCGACCTGCGTGATGTTGCCGCCAAAACAGCCGAAACGATCGATCAGGGTAGTGTCGGCTCCAGCCCGCGCCGAGGCCAGTGCGGCGGCAAGTCCACCGGGGCCGCTACCGACGACCAATACGTCGGTTTCGAGAATGACGTCAATACGACGGGAAGCTTCCGTGATGCGCTGCATTGGACGGGGGCTCCTAATACTCCGGTCAACAGGCTGCTAGTATGCCCGAGGTGTTGCAGGAGTAAATCGAGTGGCTCAGAAATTCGACTATGTCATCGTCGGCGCGGGCTCTGCGGGCTGCGTATTGGCGAACCGACTGACGGAGTACTCCGGGGTATCGGTGTTATTGCTCGAAGCGGGTGGCAACGATCCCTGGTGGGACTGGCGCATCCGCATGCCGGCGGCGCTCGCCTATCCGATGAACGGTACGACCTATAGCTGGAACTACGAGACCGAACCGGAGCCGCATCTGGATGGCCGAAAACTGCACTGTCCACGCGGTCGCGTGCTGGGTGGTTCGTCGTCCATCAACGGCATGGTTTACATTCGCGGCAACGCGTTGGATTACGATGGCTGGGCAGAGGCCGACGCGTCGCTGAAGGACTGGGACTACGCGCACTGTTTGCCGTACTTTCGCAAAGCCGAAACGCGTGAGGGCGGCGGCGACGAGTACCACGGAGACGATGGACCGCTATACGTGACGCGCGGCGATCACATCGGACCGCTGTTCAAAGCATTCGTCGATGCAGCCGGTGAAGCAGGCTATTCGCCGACCGAGGACCTTAACGGCTACAAGCAGGAGGGTGTCGGTCCGATGGACCGCACCACGCGCAAAGGCATTCGTTGGTCAACCTCGTTGGCCTATCTGCGACCGGCAATGAAGCGAGACAATTTAACCCTGATGACGCGGTCGCAGGTAATGGGCTTGTCGATGAGCGGCAATCGCGTGACCGGATTGACGTATCGTCATCGCGGTGTTGATGAGCATGTCGAAGCCGGTGAAGTCGTTCTCTGCGGTGGGCCGATCAACTCGCCGCAGCTGTTGAAGCTCGCTGGCATTGGGCCCGCTGATGAACTACGTGAATTCGGTGTCGACGTGGTGCAGGATTTGCCCGGTGTTGGTGAAAATCTGCAGGATCATCTCGAGATCACCTTGCAGGTTGAGTGCTTGCAACCGGTATCGATATACAAGTATTACAACTTGCTCGGCAAGGCCTGGGTCGGGGCTAATTGGTTATTTGCCCGCCGTGGTATCGGCACTACGAATCAGTTTGAAGTCGGTGGTTTTATTCGCAGTCGCACCGGCGTTGAATATCCGGATTTGCAGTATCACTTCTTCCCGATGGCGGTACGGTACGACGGTCAGAGCCCGACAAAGTCGCACGGGTTTCAGGCACATGTGGGACCGATGCGCTCGAAGAGTCGCGGCTGGGTTCGACTAAGATCTGCCGACCCGCTCGACCCAATGCGGGTGCGGTTCAATTATATGAGTCATCCGGATGATTGGCAGGAGTTTCGTGACAGCATTCGATTGACGCGTGAAATTCTGCAACAGGATGCGATGAAGCCGTTTGCTGGTGAAGAGATTTCCCCCGGGCCAGCTGTGCAAAGTGATGCGGACATCGACGCGTATTTAAAGAACGCGGTGGAGTCGTCGTATCATCCCAGCGGAACTTGCAAGATGGGGAGTGGCGACGATGCAGTGGTGGATCATGCGGGTCGCGTACATGGTGTCGATGGTCTGCGCGTCGTGGATTCATCGATTATGCCGCTGATTGCCAGCGGCAATCTCAATGCGCCGACGATTATGATCGCAGAAAAAATGGCCGATGCCATTAAGGGCGCAACACCGTTGCCGCCCAGTGATGCGGCTGTGTTTCGAGCAAAGGACTACCGTGAACAACAACGCTGAGTTGAACACGCTGCAGCGCTATCTGCGCCTCGCGGTCATTATTATTGCGGCTGGCGCAATCTATCCGCTGATCTATCTGCGACAAAACTTTGAAATTACGATACTGGAGACGTATGGAATCGACGCGTTCCAACTCGGCCAGTGTTATTCACTGCTTGGTGTGATCTTCGTTGCCACGTACATTCCCAGCGGCTGGCTGGCGGACCGCGTTAAACCCAGCATCCTGATGGCATTCTCGCTGGCGCTCGCCGGTTTACTCGGTGTGTGGTTTGCGAGTGTTCCGGATTTCTCGGCATTGCGCTGGATTTTCGTCGGCTGGGGCATCGCTACTGGACTCACGTTCTGGGTGGCGCACTTAAAGGCGACCATGCTGTTAGCGCGGCGTGAGGAGCAGGGCCGCTTTCTCGGCACGTTGGATGCGGGCCGAGGATTGTACGAAGCGATTTTGGCGACGATTGTCGTCGGCGTCTTCGCCTATGCCATCAATTCATTGGGTGAATCGAACGCGACGGCGCTTAATCGGGTGATATGGATTTACGTGACCTGCATGTTAGTGCTGTCACCAATCGTGTTCTTCATGCTCAAAGAGAGCTCGACCGCAAAAATAGGGTCACAGACTGCAGACATCAATCTCTGGGTCGATCTAAGAACGATTTTGAGTAAACCAGAGGTCTGGCTGTGTGGATTTTGCATACTGACCGGTTATCAGTTGTTTTGGGCGACCTATTCGTTTTCTGCGTACATGGAAACGAATTACGGATTAACCGCAGTGGCTGTCGGCACGATAACCGTGGCCAAATTGTGGATGCGGCCGATCGGCGCTGCGGCAGCTGGTTTCGTGGGTGATTTTCTCGGTCGCGAGCGGGTGCTCGGATGGTTGCTGCTCACTGCTGCAATTGCGCTGGGTGGAATGGTGATGATGCCAACGACCGCGGGAACCACTGCACTGCTCGGTATCGTGTTATTGATCGGTTTTCTGACGTATGCAGTTCGCGGCATTTTCTGGGCAACGTTGGATAGCTGCAATATCGACAATCGAATTAAGGGTCTCGCGATTGGTATTGTGTCATTCATCGGTTATTCGCCGGACATCTACCTGCCGCTCATCAATGGCGCATTGGTAACGCGATACCCCGGTAAACTTGGCTACGATATTTACTTCACCGGGATTGTTGTATTTGGCGTGCTCGGCGCGATTGCTGCGTGGAAGTTGCAGCGCATGGTTGCGGCAAAACAGCACTAGGAGTTCTCTCATTAAGAGTTACGCATTCGCATTGCACGGTGGCGCCGGACCGGTACTCGGCCGTGACTATTCACAGACCGAAGCGCACCTAGAAGTGCTCGCAGCATCTTGCGAAACGATGCTAGAGGGTGGCGCGAGTGCGCTCGATGTTGTGGAAGTCGCCGTGAAGGAACTTGAGAATTGCGGTTTGTATGTGGCGGGCCGCGGCTCGGCACCGAACTCCGCCGGTTACGTCGAGCTCGACGCATCCATCATGCATGGTCCAACTCGCAACGCAGGCAGCGTTGCGATTATCCGCGATGTGGTTAATCCGGTTGCTGTGGCGCGTGGCGTTATGGAGGAAACCCCGCATGTCCTGCTCGGAGGAGAGGGTGCGCGAGCGTTCGCTAGCCAGCACGGATTCGACTTGGTCGACGATCCGGATACCTATTACGTCTTACCTGTCGGTGTCACTGAAGGCGACATTTCCGAACAGAAGCACGGCACTGTCGGAGCGGTCGCACTCGACACACACGGCGAATTGGCCGCAGCGACGTCCACCGGTGGCACGTTCATGAAGCTCGAAGGCCGCATTGGTGATACCCCGCTGATTGGTCCTGGCACCTGGGCGGACGATACGATTGCGGTGTCCTGTACGGGTATCGGCGAACATATCATTCGATCTGGTGGAGCACTTTCGGTGGCTGAAAAAGTGAAAGCGGGCAAGCCGGCCGCGGCCGCGGTCGCCGAAATGCTGGCAGAAATTGAGCGGCTCGGCGGCGATGCTGGCGTGATCGCGGTGACCTCTGGCGGTGAGATCGTGATGGACTACAACTCCGACGGCATGAAGCGTGCGGCGAAAGTCAGCGGATCGCCGCTGGTAGTGGCCACGTTCGACTAAAATCAGCGAAGTTGTAGGAAAATCACCCTAAAATCGTCGATTTGCGGCGAAATCCCAAAAAAGACGGCGAATAGCTTTACCGCGGCAGGCCCCAGAATGGCTTCTCCGGCAATGTGACGATGCCATTGGCGTATACAAAGCCCCCCGGCCGATCATTCTTCAGCAGCAGCGGCCCGTCGATATCGACAAAATCGGCAAAATGCGCCAATACGTGCATCGGCCCCATGCACAGCGATGTGCCGCCCATGCAGCCGACCATGATGCCGAGGTTGCGTTCGCGCGCGGCGGCGGCCAGTTCGAGACCATGGGTCAATCCACCGCACTTATCGAGTTTGATGTTAATCATCTGATAGCGTGATGCGACATCGTCCAGTTCGCCGCTATGCAGACACGACTCATCCGCGCAAAGCGGCAACGGTGATTCGTAGTCGTCCAATTGAGCATCCTCGCCGCGCGGCAATGGCTGTTCGATCATGCTCACGCCGAGCTCCGCCAGCGCCGGTGCGACATCGACCAGCTGCGCATAGTCCCAACCTTCATTGACATCGACGACCAATCGCGACTCCGGTCGTGCGTCACGAATCGCTGCGATTCGTTCGATGGGACGGTCATTGTTGAGCTTTACTTTAAACAGACTCAGGTCGGTTGCCGCTGCGGCACGTTCGCCCATTTGCTCGGGCTCATCTTCCAAGCTAATCGTAAACACGGTTTCGATCGGTCCTGCTTCAACACCCGCCATCGACCATACCGAGGTGTTATTCAGCTGAGCGTCGAGATCCCACAGTGCCGCGTCGACGGCCGCGCGTGCGCCGCCGGGCGGCAACAGTGCTTGGAGGGTCTGACGATCGGCACCCTTCGCTAGATCACTCGTGATCGATTCGATCTGATCAAGCATCACGCGCTCGGTTTCGCCCAGGTAATACACACCCAGCGCTTCGCCGCGGCCAATCAATCCGTCTTGTTCGATTTCACAGACGACGCAAGGAAAGTCGTCCCAGGTGTTTCGCGAAATGCGAAATGGAATTTTCGCGAGCCAACTTTCTGTATGCGTTGCAACCCGCCGCTTCATTTGACGTGCTCGGTGAGAAAGTCGGCAATGTCACCAATACCGGTGGCAATTGGATCGACACACGGCACCTCATATCGGTCTGCTGTTCTCGACAAATAGTCAGCGCGATCTGTTGGCGTAAACGAAGACGTGTTTACGCTAATCCCTGCCCAAACACACGAATCACTGGTTGCGCGGGCGGCTGATAGGACCGCGGCAATCGTGTCATCGATCGAAGGAATAGCGACCTGGTCTTCTAGGCCGATCATCCAGTCGCGAGTTGGGTCGTGACACAGCACCACGGCATCCGGTTGCGAGCCGTGCAATAAGCCGACTGTCACCGCAGCGTAACCGGGATGAACGATACACCCTTGGCCTTCGATGACATCCCAATGATCGTCATCGTTATCCGGTGTTAATGCTTCGGCGGCGCCGGACAAAAAATCGGAGACTACCGCGTCCATGGGAATGCCTTCTCCAGCGATCATAATGCCGGTCTGCCCGGTGGCGCGAAACGTTGCTTTGACGCCGCGAGACTCAAGTTCGCGGTGCAATGCTAGCGCCGTGTACTTTTTTCCAACGGCGCAATCGGTGCCGACCATTAAGACACGTTTGCCGGTGCGCGGACGACCATCACCGACCTCAATGTCGTGTGGTGGAATCCTCACGTCAATGAGTCGTGCGTTTCCTTCTTTAGCGGCTGCGGCCAGGTCGTTGTTGTCATTGAGTTTGGCGTGCGTCCCAGCGGCTATATCCATACCTGCACGGGCTAAATCGCACAACGCTGGAATCCAATGATCCAACAACACGCCGCCGGTCGAGGCGATGCCAACAATAACGGTACCGATACCGGCATCAACAGCGCCCGCCGTATCCAGCTCGGGTAGCCCAAGATCATCCTCGCAGCCGGTCAAACGCATCTGACCTGCGCATAATTCGGGGCGCCAGACGGCAATACCGCGCCCGGTCTTGGCATGACCATCGTCGCCGACATCGCCGAGGAAAATCAGGTAGGGAGTTTTTAGCCGAACTTGCATCATCTCGGATTCGATTATCCTCGGCCCTGGCCTCAAATGGTATATTTCAGGGCAGTTACGACGTGGGAAACCATAACTGGCGGGGGCCAGAGGGGGGGTGAAAATGCGGCAAAAAATTTTCGTACTGTTGGGGTTTTTGATTCTGCCCACTGTATCGGGCGCTCAAGCGCTGTGGGGCAACGACATGGCGGGCGATCGTAAGCTGCCAAAAACCTGGGGCATTGGCATCGACTACTTTGATATGAGCCAGCCCTACCAAATCGATGGTCTGACACTTGTCGACACTCTGGATACGCCGGCAGGGCCGGTGCCATTCGATGTCGGGGCAATTTTGGCTCCTGATCCGTCGGTTCTGCCGATCGACAATGACATCACCAACTTTGATATCAAAGTTGATGTATGGCTGTTTCCGTTTCTGAACGTGTTTGGTATTTACGGGCAGATCGATGGTGAGACCAACGTCAACCTGGGTGTACTTGGGCTGCCCTTGCCGCCGGCGACTAACTCGCTGACCATCGATTACGATGGTGAGGTGTTTGGCGGCGGATTGGTACTGGCGTTCGGCGGCGACCAATGGTTTGGATCGGTCACCACGACCTTTACCGATACCAGTTTGAGTGGCGACTTCAATTCGTCAGTCAGTACGACTACGATTCAACCGCGCATTGGATTGCGATTCGAGGAACACACTGAGGTGTGGATCGGCGGCTACATCATTGATGCTGAGGAAGAGCACCGCGGATTGGTGAGTCTCGATTTGGGTTTGGTTGGCGGTATGTTGCCAGTGGATGCGCAGGACATGATGTTTGATGTTGAGCTTTCACAGGACGAAGATTTCAATCCGAGCGTTGGCATGCATACGCTGTTCAATGAAAACTGGGAAGCCACCGTCGAGGTGGGCTTTGACAAGCGTCAGACCGCGTTAGCGAATATTACCTATCGGTTTTGAGCGTTAGCACGCTGCAAAAGCCGTTTGTAACAGTTTGGGTTTGTGGGGCGATCGTATTGATCGCTGCCACCAATGCGTACGCGTACGAAACCGATCAGTTTAGCCACCGTGATGTAGAGATCGCAGACTCACGCGATGTGCTCAACGGTGAGGTCAATCGGGCCATCCAGAAAGTCGTCAACGAGTGGAACAAGGACCATGCCGATGAACTGGCGGTGGTATATCGCATCTACACGACGATTGGCGGTCGCCACTGGGTCGACATACTGGAACGCTGGGCGATGAAATCCGACCGCGTCGACAAGCACCCGAACGAGCGCTACGACAGTATCTATTCGTCGGCACCGATCTACGCTAAGCGCGTCATTGCCTTGTTCGGCGTTGGACGCACGATCAAGCTCAACGGCGTGCACATGGGCACCGACAAGATCGGTCACTTTCTGTCGCAAGGACGCAAGTACTACAAACGCTGGCGCAAGTCACAGTCAGAATCCGATGCCGCTCAGCAATCGCATTACACTGAACGCGCCATATTCGGACAGCTAACGACCGGCACCTTCTCTAATGCGGATTTGGTGTCGAACTACGAAGGCCACCGTTTCTATCGCAGCTTATTTGAAGACAGCATCATCCCGGGCAAGCCGGCGATTCTGAGGTGGGAAGATAAAGGTTGGGTGATTCAACGAGAGTTTGATTGGGCCGACCATGTGAACGACTATTGGGACGAGGCCCTCAATGTGAATCACTTCGATGGCTGGCTATACAAACACATGCGCGAGACCTTGCTCGGTTTTTGTAGTCTGTATCATGAGCGTCCCGAGTTGTGGGTCTTGAACAACGAGGCGGAGTTGAAGGCAAGATACGCACATCTCGAACTGCGAGACACTAGCGAGCTGCGGTTGAGTTCGTTGTGTGTCGAGGTCTCAAAACAAGAACAATAAAATAAGACGCGGTAGGGGGTACCGTTGGATAACTATAAGAACGCACACTGGTGGTTGTTGATTCCGGTGCTTCTCGTGGTAATCGGATTCTTTCCGAGTTATTGGCTGAGATTCACAGAGATGCCATGGCGCCTGCACCTGCATGGGCTGACGGCGACCGCGTGGTTCGTTTTCTTAGTCGTGCAGCCGTATCTAATCACGCGCGGCAACGTTCAGAGCCATCGCCGGGTTGGCATGGTGGGTCTAGTGTTGGCGGGTGGAGTGGTGCTCTCGGGTCTTAACATCATTCCGCATAACCTGGTGAATGAACAGCTTCCGGAAACCGCCGGCTACGGGCTGGCACTGGTGGACGTCGTGCTGGTCGGCGGATTTACCTTAGCTGTTGTTATGGCCATCAAAACGTCCAAGCGCCTTTCGGATCACGCGCGCTGGATGATTTCCACCGCGTTTTGGGCGCTTCCACCGGGCCTGTTTCGATTGCTGTTAGTGCCGGTATTCGTGTTTGGTGGAGACAACCCGGCAGCGCTGATTCCGGTTGCGCTTGGCGCGTCCGGTGTGATTTGTACGATAGTCTTGGCTTTGATCATGATTCGCGAGCGTCGCGCTCATCCGGCGTATATGGCTGCCGCTATCGGCGTTTTGGTGATGGTGTTACCCATGATCGCCGGCGATTGGCAATGGTGGCGAGATCTGGCGGATGCCGTGTTTACGATGTAAAAGAGTATCCGCGGAGGTTGATCAAGAGCAGAAAAAGAATTTTCTTGCGATGGTCACTGACGCGATAACCCTATTTTCGAGGGAAGCACTATGCTGTTTCGGCGCGTACTGAAGCACGTTAACGATCAAAATTGGACCGCGGTGTTTATCGATCTGGTGATCGTTGTGATCGGTGTCTTTATGGGTATTCAGGTTGCCAACTGGAACGAAGCGAGGTTGCTGCGTGACACCGAGGCGGGGCATCTTCGCGCGCTTGAGAACGATATTGCGTTGTCGACCGAGAGTCTTGAGAGCATGCTGGTGGAGTTAAACAAACAGCAGTCCGCGCGCCAGCGACTCTATGAGATCAACCGGGATCCGGATGCAGCAGCATCACCCAAAGAGATAGACGATTTACTTCAAGGGGCATTGTTTAACATTCAGCGTATCCGAGTGAACCAGGCGGGGTTTGACGGTTTGAAAGGTGCAGGCGGCTACTCTGTGATCGGTGAGCCGGAACTAATCGCTGAACTTCAGGCGCTTGATGCACTGCTGACGTCTGCAGTGTCCAGGCAGGAGGAGGACTTCCAGATCACGTTTTTGTATACCGATCCCTTTCTGATTGAGGAAGCAAACGTCGACAACCTGTTGATGAGTGGTTACGTCGGACAACCCGGCCATATGCCATGGATTGAAAGGGTCGAAGGGGCTGGTGTATCAAACGACGTGTTGAGGTCGCGAAAATTGAAGAACTTGGTGTTGTATCGCGCCGAAATCGCAGACGGAAGAATCCGGTCGACCCAGGGGCTGTTGGAGCAGTACGAAAAAGTACAGGCGCTGATCGATGTGCGCCAGCAGACGTTGGGTGTACCGTCAAAATGACGCCCGCCGTCGTCGCGCTGCTTGGGCTTCTTGCTTGGTCGGATGTTCCTGACTGCGGCGACAACGCGTCGACCCGAACAGTCATTGGCGCGCAACCTATCGCATCTCGGTTGTACCAAAATTTGCAAAATATTGAGTCGGGCGCTTGGCGAGACGGAACATTTCACACTGAACGGTTCGATTATATTGGTACGTTGCTGAGTAAGCGCTCAACCAAGTACGTTGGCTATCTGGTCACGACATGGGGTGCCGCATGCCGTGCGACTGTACGTGTTGTCTTTTTTGACGAAGATTACTGGCCCATCGGTCAGTACGGTGGACTGCCGATGATAAAACCTTCGATTGAAGGGGATTCGCTAGTGTGGAAGGGCGATGGTTTCGCCGAGCATGTGGACCTGACGGAGGGATTGCCAACGGAGATTTTTGTGGATGGCATTACCTATCGATTTTCCACGCCAAGTCAAATACATGTTCAATAAAAGATTCTGTGGCGGAATTTAACGGGCTAGGCTGGCTGATCAATGGTGTACTTGAGTTGTTCGGCATTGCCGTGCAGACAGGTGCCAGCGCACAGTATTGTCCGGAGTGCGGTGACTTGATGTATCGCGTAAAGCGCAAGCCGCCGCGGAAGCCTTACTACATGGACTATGCCCACTATTGCGAGACCTGCGATCATGAGGTCGAGGCGGGGCACATATTGCCGAATTCCGGCAGACAGAATGTCGACTCGTAAGACGAGCTAAGGTAGAAAAATCGTTGCCGGGTGCTCGAGCATCTCTTTAATGCGCTGAATCATGGCTGCGGCGTCATAGCCATCGACAAAACGATGGTCGAACGATGACGACAGGTTCATGATGGTTCGAACTGTCACCTGACCATCAACCACGACCGGCTTATCGATCGCGCGATTCACACCAATGATGCCGACTTCGGGCATGTTGATGACCGGTGTTGAGACGATGCCGCCGAGTTTGCCGAGGCTGGTGATCGTGATCGTCGAGCCTGACAGCTCATCTTTACGAATGCTGTTGTTGCGTGCGGCTTCAGACACGCGACGAATTTCGGCAGCGAGTTGGTCTACGCCCAACTGATCGGCATTGTGTACCACCGGCACTTTGAGTCCGTCCGGAGTCTGCGTTGCGATGCCTAAGTGGATCGGGCCATGCTGAATGATGACGTTGCGGTTCTTGTCATACGTTGCATTGCACTGCGGGAATTCTCGCAGCGCTCGCATTAGTGCCAGGCCCAGAAAGGGTAGCGGCGTCAGTCGCGGCGAGCCATCGCTAATCTTGCTGTTCAAGTGTTTACGCAGCGACTCTACTTCAGTGATATCGATTTCTTCGACATACGTGAAATGCGGGATTTCCTGTGTCGCTGTCGTCATGCGTTCGGCAATCATGCGACGAAGGCCGATGACTTTGATCTCCTTCGTTTCGCCCGCCGGCATCGAAGGCATCGGTGCGGGCGGTTTGGCAGCCGGCGAAGCGCCGTTGCCGACGAAGGCGTCATAGTCTTTGCGTGTGACTCGTCCGCCGGGGCCGGTACCGGGAATGCTGTGTAAATCAATGCCGGCTTCTTTGGCGCGGCGGCGTATTGCCGGTGACGTCATCACGCGCTTGCGGTCGGCAACCGCTTCGACGTCTGGGACGGCGGGAGCAGGAGCGGCAGGTTCTGAAACCTGATCTTCAATAACCGGTTCGTCTACCTGCGGTTCGGCGGCGGCGACATTGCCATCGGTTTCAAAAACCACCAATGCCGCACCGACAGCGACGATGTCACCGGGTTCGCCGGCTAACTTGACCACGGTGCCGGTCACCGGCGACGACAATTCGACCGCCGCTTTATCGGTCATCATGGTTCCAACCACATCCTCTTCGGACACCAGGTCGCCGACCTTGATAAACCACTCACCAATTTCGGATTCGACCGTGCCCTCACCGAGGTCCGGCAATTTGAATACGTATTCGCTCATCCTTCCGCCATCATTTTTTCGATTGCATCGATCAGGCGTTTCTTGCCCGGGAAGTACTGCCACTCGAAGGCGTGTGGATACGGTGTGTCCCAGCCGGCAACGCGACCCACCGGCGCTTCGAGATTATAGAAGCAGTCCTTTTGTACGCGCGCCGCGATCTCGGCGCCGTAGCCAGCAAATCGGGTGGCTTCATGTGCCACCAGGCAGCGACCGGTTTTGTTAACCGAGTCTTTTAGTGTTTTGGTGTCGAGCGGTGAGATGCTGCGCACATCGATAATTTCAGCGTCAACACCGACGGCCTCAGCGGCGGCCTTGGCGACATGCACAATCGTGCCGTAACTGATGATTGTCAGTTCTGATCCCGGCTTAACGATCTCTGCTTTGTCGAGCGGTACCGTGTAATACCCTTCCGGCACTTCGCCTTTGGGGTGCGACGCCCACGATACGGCCGGCTTTTCGGGATCGCCATCGAACGGTCCGTTGTATATTCGTTTCGGTTCGAAGAACACGACCGGATCATCCGACTCGATCGAGCTAATCAAGAGGCCTTTCGCGTCGTACGGGTTCGACGGCATCACGGTACGAATACCAGCAACATGCGCAAACAACGCTTCTGGACTTTGTGAATGCGTTTGGCCTCCGCGAATACCACCACCACAGGGCGTGCGGATCGTGACCGGTGAGAAAAACTCGCCAGCGCTGCGATAGCGAAGACGCGCGAGTTCCGACACGATTTGGTCGAAGCCCGGATAGATATAATCAGCAAACTGAATTTCGGCCACCGGGCGGAGCCCGTTTACGCCCATGCCGATGGCTGTGGCGACGATGCCACCTTCGGCAATCGGTGCGTCAATCACCCGATGCTCACCGTATTTGCGTTGCAGACCATCAGTGCAGCGGAATACGCCGCCAAAATAGCCGACATCTTCGCCAAGAATGACCACACTCGGGTCTTTGTCCATGAGAACGTCAAGCCCGGAGCGAATCGCTTCGATCATGTTCATCTGCGCCATCTACTTGCCCTCTAACTCAAGCATGTAGCGACGCTGACCTTCCAAATGGCCTGGTGTTTCAGCATAAATGTCGTCAAACATGGATGCCGGATCGAGGAACGGACCTTCGGTCATCGTGCCGTGCTTCTGGGCCTCTTTCCATGCAGCGGTGACGTCAGTGGTCAGTTCTTCTTCAAGCGCAGCGTGCTTTTCGTCCGACCAGTGGCCGAGCGAAATCAAGTGGTTCTTAAGGCGTTCGATCGGATCGCCGAGCGGGAACGACAGGTGCTCGTTCTTGGGTCGGTACTTCGACGGGTCATCACTGGTGGAATGCGCACCGGCACGATACGTGACCAGCTCAATGACCGTCGGGCCCTTGCCGCGGCGGGCGCGCTCAGCGGCCCATAGCGTTGTCGCGTATACCGCCAACAGGTCGTTACCATCCACACGGATGCCGGGAATACCAAGACCTAAACCGCGTGCTGCGAAGGGGCGGCGTTCGCCGCCGGCAACACCCTGGAAGGTTGAGATCGCCCATTGGTTATTCACCACGTTCAAGATAACCGGCGCCTGATACACCGCAGCAAACGTCAGCGCATAGTGGAAATCGGCTTCAGCGGTACTGCCATCACCCAGCCAGGAGGCGGCGATGTGGTCTTCGCCTTTAATCGCCGACGCCATCGCCCAACCGACCGCTTGTGGATATTGCGTGCCGAGATTGCCGGAAATCGAGAATACGTTCGCTTCGCTGGAGTGATACATGATCGGCAGCTGGCGGCCTTTACACATATCGCGCGTGTTGGATAAACACTGGCACATCATGTCGACCAGCTTTACGCCGCGGTACATGTACAAGCCCTGGTTACGATACGAGGGAAAGCACATGTCACCGGGTCGCAATGCCATCGCACCGGCCACTGACACGGCCTCTTCGCCGAACGCTTCCATGTAAAACGAAATGCGTCCCTGGCGCTGGATCTGCCACATGCGTCGATCAAAGACGCGATTCAACAACATCCAACGCAGCGCTACCTGCAGGTCTTTCGCATCCAGTTGCGGGTCCCACGGGCCAACCGCTTCAAAGTTGTCGTCAAGAACGCGGACCAAACCGTTCGCCATGTACTCAACGTCACGTGTGCGCGCATCGATGGACGGCTTATCCACTTCACCAGCGGGTTGCAAATCGAGATAGCTGAAGTCGGGTTCATCACCGGGGCGTGCCGTCGGTGTTGGTAGGTGCAGTCTGGATTTCTTCGCCATCGTTATGCGGCCTGCGACGGTGAGTCGTCGCCTCCGGCAACAATTCGTCGCGCCATGCGATCGGCGATAACGTTAGTCGCTTCACCGGTTTGTTTAGCCTCCGCAAAAATGGCGTCGAGTCGTTGCGGGATACCCTCGATATCGGCTTTGACACGTTCCTCGGAGCTATTGCCGTAGTACTCGTGATACACGTTGATAATGCCGCCGGCATTCACGACGTAGTCCGGCGCGTACAAAATGCCGCGCTCGGCGAGCAAGGCGCCATCGGTTTCCGTGGACAGTTGGTTATTCGCCGCGCCGGCAACAATTTTTGCCCGTATATCCGGAATAGTATGTGCCGTTAAGATGTTGCCGAGTGCGCAGGGCGCGAGAATATCGACGTCGCTGAACAACACTTCGTTGGGTGCGACGACATCGACTCCCAGTTCATCGACCGCCAGCTTTAAGTTATCGCGACTAACGTCAGCGACCACCAGCTTAGCGCCGGCCTCATGCAGCAGTCGGCAGAGGTTAAGACCGACATGACCGACACCTTGAACAGCGACGCGCAGGCCGGCGAATGAGTCGGTGCCCAGGCGCGCGCGTGCGGCGGATTGGATGCCAAGAAATACGCCGAGCGCCGTTAACGGTGACGGATCACCTCCGGCCGCATCGCCCGATTTCGGCAAACCGGAAACGTACTCGGTTTCTTCGTTGACGTGGCGCATGTCTTCAACCGAACAGCCAACATCTTCTGCTGTGATGTATCGGCCAGATAACGAATCTACGGCGCGGCCAAACGCACGGAAGAGCTGCGGTGATTTCGGCGTGTTCGCATCCGCCAGGATTACGGCCTTACCGCCGCCAAATTTCAGCCCAGCGACTGCGTTCTTGTAGGTCATGCCGCGAGACAGACGCAGTACATCGGTGATGGCGGCGTTGTCGTCGGTGTACACCCAGCGGCGACAGCCGCCAGCGGCAGGCCCTAGTGCGGTGGAGTGAATGGCAATGATGGCGCGTAGTCCTGAGGCTTCATCGTGAACAAATTGAAGGCATTCATGACTGTCAAATTCGGGATGACCGAATACGCTCATCGGGGGCTCCGTGCCGGGGGAATGACCGGATATGATATAGGTCTAAAACGACGAAAATCATGCTAAATCATTTGCTAAGTGACTAAATACCGCATAAATTATGCAGATAGAAATACGATAGAGCATGAAATATGCAGACAGTCCGCCTCGATACTACCGATCGAAAAATCCTCGAAGTGCTGCAGACAGCGCCGGGCATTAACGCCACCGAATTAGGCGAGAAAATCGGTCTTTCGCAGTCTGCCGTTTGGCGCCGCATGCAGAGTCTTCGCGAGCAGGGCGTGATACGCGACCAGCCGGTCAAGATCGATCGCGAGAAGGTCGGTCTCAATACAATGGTCTTCGCCCATGTCAAATTGACGTCGCATGGAAGAAGTAACTTGGCAGAGTTTTCGGACGCCGTGCAGGAGTTTTCTGAGGTGCTCGACTGCTATGTGGTCCTCGGTAACGTCGACTTCTTGTTGCGTATCGTTACCGAGGACATCAAAGCCTATGAGCAGTTCTTCTTTGAGAAGCTGTCACAGCTCCCCGGAATCCAGGAGGTGAACTCGTCGATTGTGCTGTCGGATATCAAACACACTAACGTGCTGCCTATCTAAGGCTCATCGACAACCTCGACGACGAACGTGAGTTCGTAGTTCTTGAATGAACCGGTAACTTCCCAGCACCCTGTTGAAGGGAAGCCCAGCCACGTCAGGACCGCCCATCCACCGAATGAATCGTGACGGGCGTTGGTTGCGTCATCGAACATAGGCTCAAGTGACGACTTCCTATCGAGTAAACGTCCGGTGACATCAAACTCGGCCTCCATGCCGGGCTTAAAGCCGGCCGCGATCCAAAAGAGTTTGTTGCCGAAGTTGCGTTCTGGCCCGACACCGTGCCACCGGCCATCCTGTGGAATCAAAGCGGCAAGCGAATCTGAGCCAAACCAATAGCCCGACGCTGGTGTTTTCTGTCCCATGATTTGGGCTTTGGGAATCGACACCGGACAGGTGAACTCGGAATCTTGCGCGGTGGCGTCGTGCGCGGCTGCTATAGCAATCAGTGCAAAAGCGAGGGGGAAGATCTTCATGGCAGGCTCCATCAGTGCGAATCGAACCGAAGTCCTTTCGCGAAATTCCCGCCATTGGTTACCTCATTGTAGCTCAGATCCCCGAGCATCAATCACTCCAGATCGTTCCATTGCGATAAGTCTTCGACAGGCCGAGGCAGCCGGCCCTCCAGCCAATCGGCCACGGTGCCAGGACGGAAATTCAAGTCCTCACATTCGATCACCCAAGACAGACAGTATCGAGGGCCACCGTTTAAGTAAGGTGGTGGTGATACTGGCTGGAATGTTGTCGGAAGACGTTCGTTGAGCGACAGGTAGTTCAAGACAAAACCAAGCTCCTGAACTGTCTGCCAGGCGATTGGGCTATCTATGTCGATGACAAACTTAACCCACCAACTTTGATCGCTTGACCCCGTACCTATCGATCCCGAGATAGAAGGGATGCCCGACAAATAGTCGGTTAATTTCGCAAAAGATCGATCGTCGAGGCCCGCCACACCAATAATGTTAGTCGTTGGTGCAAAGAACTCAAGGCGTTACTGATACTCACCTGCGGTAATGAACTGACCAAACGCTTCGCACCACACGATCGCGGCTGAGTATTGCGTAGGATCAACGCCGTCAGGAACCGACACCATAAAGTTTTCGAACGTGTTAACGGCACCGACTTCGATCATTTGGCTCTTTAGCTGGCCAAATTCGGCTTCGGTTTCGACAAACTTAGGTGACAGGTACAGCCGATAGTCTGGGCCCGGCGCGAGCTCACCTTCGAAAGTGATGACATTGCTGTCGACAAACAGGGTGCCTTCGCCCCAATGGAGTGCGTCGCTGTCGGCGAGGTCGCGTCGTACCTCGGCGGTATATTGCGCCGCGCTGACAGCGGATTGGACCTGTGCCTCAGTCGGGCCGTCGGGTGCCGTCAAGATCGGCAGGTAGTAAATGCCCAGTGCAAAGCCCAGAGCCAGAGCGACGCCGTGTGTCGCGAGTCGGATTAACCATTTCATTGTGCTATCTCGTTTGTTGTCGGTGCATTGTTAGCTATACGACCGGACGCTATCACGATTTGTTACCAACGTTGTCGGCCAATCGAATTTCAAACAGCGGCAGGTGGCGACCCGGGATGCTGCCTGACTCCCGCGTGCCGGTTTTTACGGCTCCGGCGGCTTGGTAGAAACTCTCGGCGTTGGGGTCGCCCTGGATTACCAGGCGCTCTGCGCCGATCGACGAAGCGGTAGCAATTGCGTGCTGCATTAGCTGGCGGCCGACACCTTTGCCGATCTGCACAGGCTCAATGAACAAAGCGCCAAGCTCCACGGTACTCGCGTCCTCACGTTCTAGCGTGTAGTAGCCAAGCACTCCGTCGTTGGTTTCGGCAACAAAGCACGGGTAGTCGTTGGAGCCTAGACGATCGGCATCAACGCGTAGTTCATCACGACACGATTCAAGAAATTCCGCTGAGTAGCCCCAGTGACCTTTCGATCGGAGTGCGAGTTCGGAGAGGTGCTCCGCTTCTTCAGGTCTCGCCGGTCGAATGTTCACGTCAGAACGATCGTCACTCGCGTGACTGTGCTGAGTGACGTTCATAGGTTTCGGTCAGCTGTGCGTAGAAGTTTTCGAAGTCTGACGAACTTTTAAACGCGCGGCGCGGAATGATATAGAACATGCCGGGAACGATTTGAATTAGGATGGCTCGTTTATTCGCAGAGACGCTTTCCAGAGAATCCCAGTTTCGAATCGATTCACCCGCGTGAGATTTCGCGCGTATGCCTTCGTCTTCTATTGCATAGACGTGCTCACCGATCAGGCCAGACTTCGCGGTTGCGCTGAAGACATTCCACAGCGTGCAAAAAACACCGAAGAATAGGAATGCCACCGATGCAAGGACCAAGGCCAGGATGACAATGATCCACCACGACACCGTGAGGTCGGGGTCTGAGACGACGTCCCACAGCGCGAAAATGCAGACGGCGAAGAAAAACGCGAAGAAGTACCAATTCGAACGCATCCGAAAAGTCTGCGAGACATTTAGCCAGACGATATCCATCCGATTAATGGTCGTGGTGACTTGCATCGAACGTCGTCCTTTGTGATTACTCGGCTAAGGCGTAGATGAAATCGACATACGCTTTTTCGATTTCGGCGAGACCTGCGGTGCCGGAACCTTTGTTCGGCTCAATCAGCATGATTTCGTTCGGCGCGTGCGCTCCGGTACCAAACCCCAAGCCCGATGGAACCAGCGGTAAGTTCAATCGCTCGGTGAATTGGTAAAACGGCGCGCTGCCAGCAATTCGTGGTTGTACCGCAATGTTGTTCGAGTACTTTTTGAACACCGATAGTGCGGCCTGCACCGCGTCAGCTTCGATGGAGGTTTGCGCCGCCGGGTAGCCGCCGAGTCGATTGATCTCGACCTCTTCAAAACCATTGGCATCTAGGTGTGCGCGGATTTTGGCCATTGCCTCATCGGGATCGATCCCCGGCGGCAAACGCGAATCGACTTTCGCGGTGGCGACGTGCGGCAAGATCGTTTTGGTGCCTTCGCCGGTGTAGCCGCCCCAGATACCGTCGATGTTTAACGTTGTCGAGTACAGTAGTTCAACCGCAGCATCTTGCCCGGTCATGCTGTCGATCCACTGGTTGACGCCAAACACGCTTTGCATTTGCTGGTCCGACCAGTGCTCGACACCGGCGTTAATCAGCATGGATTCCTCAACCGACGGCGGAACAATGCCGTCGTAATAGCCGGGTACCAGAATCGTATTGCCGTCTTCTGACACCATCGAGCCGAGCGCCTGCACCAGCTTCCAAACCGGCGAATCGACAATGGCTTTGTACGAGCCGTGAATTTCGGCATTCGCCGGGCCGCCCCATTCACCGCCTTGCACGCTCATTTCAAAATAGTTGATGCCCTTAACGCCGAGAATGACGTTGACGGTGCCGTCCGGCCGCTGCGAGTTGAACGGAAACAGCACGCTTTCGGCGGTTTTCAGTCGGTCCTCATACGCGTCCACGATTTGCGGGTAATTGGGTGAGCCGAGTTCCTCTTCACCCTCAGCCGTCACCATGATGTTGACCGGTAAAGTGCCGTCCACCGCAATGATGGAGGCCAGCGCGTTTAGAAACGCGCGTTGAGGACCCTTTTGGTTGGTGGCGCCGCGGGCCATGATCGCCTTGCCGAAGAACGCATCGACGATTTCCGCATCAAACGGCGGGCGCGCCCAGTCGTCTTCGACCACCGGCTGCACGTCGTACATCATGTAAACCGCTAGCGTTTTGTCGGCGCCGGCATCGTAGTAACCCCAGACACCCGGATGGCCGTCGGTCGGCACAATCTCGGCTTCGGCGAATCCCATCGCTTCGAAATCGGCACGAACCATTTCCGCCATGTCGTCGATGCCGACGTCCTGTGCAGAGATGGACGGTTGCCGTAACCAACGTTGAATCTCCGCAATGTGGGCATCAAGGTTGGCGTCGATGTGATCGTATACCGCCTGGTGAGCGCCGACGTATGGGGTAATCTGATCGAAGTCGTAGGCCTCGTCAGTGGCAAGTTCGAACTTGGGTCGCGTAATCGAGTCCGTCGTTACGACGGTGGTTTCGGGCATATCGGCGGGCTGGCACGCGCCGAGCATTCCGGCGGCCAGCAGGAGCAAAAGTCTTTTCATGATTTCCTTTAGATCGTGAGCTCAGAGGCTAGAGCGTGAGTTCGGAGACGTCGCGGTAATTACCGAGTTTGCCGCGAATAAACGTATTAAACGCGATCGAGTGACGTGGCTCGGTGCCGGCATTGGACTCGACGTAGTGCTGCAGGCTCGATGAAAATAGCACTACCTCGCCTTTTTTCGGCTTGATGATGTTGAGCGGCGTGTTAAAGATATTTTGCTTGTTCGGCTCCGGCGTCAACTCAAGCTGCTGGTAGGTGCGATTCTTGTCGAAAATCATGCCCGCAACCGGCAGCGGCAAATCGGTGTAATACAGTGAACCGGATACGACCGAATTGGAATGTGAGTGGCCGTGCATACCGATTTGCGGCTGATTGACCAGCGACCAGCTTTGCGTCACATAAATTTGATTGCTGAGCCCCATCACCTCGCTGGCAAATAGATCCAGCGATTCCTGTACGGCGTCGCTGATGCTCTTCAGCTCCGGCTCATTGAAAATGTACAGGTTTTCGGAGATCAGATTCTCGCGGTTTTGCACCATCTGCAGATTCTGGATGTAGGCAACCTGCTCATCCGAAATAGCGTGCGAGATGTCGGCGCGGAAGATCGGCTCGGCGAATAGCGGCTCGACTTTATACTTTTCAATTCCCATGACTCAGACCATCGGGCTCACGTCGTTGGCCGATAATAATAGGCGCAATGGGGCGATTTACAAGGCCGTCAGGTGTCGGTAAGCCCGTGATCGAGGCTGCGTGCCGCATTCCAATTGGCTCGTGTCGCAATCGCGGCGGTCAGTGCGGCCTGTTCTTCGGCGTTCAAATCCGGGTGCCAGGCCTCGAACAATAGGTTCACTCGGGGTTCGTCGGAGTGATTCCAGCTCTCGTGCAGATAGGCGTCATCAAAAGCAAATGCCGTGCCGTCCTGCCAGGGGAAGGATTCTTCACGCACTTTGATGGCCGCATCATCGACGGTCACAATCGGTAGATGCACGGTCACGTCGGTATTCGATACGCCGTAGTGTGGCGGGATTCTTTGCCCCGCTTCGAGAACGGAAAACAGTACTTCACTCGGCCCGGTTGGCGTACGCACCAGCGGTAACTGCTCCAGTATCTGCAGCGTTTCTGGAAACAGTGCTGTTAGCGCCGGGTTTTCTTTGCCTCTCTTATATAAGTGTAGGGATCCCCAGTTCATCGAATTGGCTAACGGCTGCCACTCGTCGCCGAGCGCTGCCATGTGTGCTTCGACGTACGGTGCCTGCTGATCCTGTGCTGCCTCACGTGCGGCGAGATACTCATCGCGAATCAATGATGCGGCGGCTTCCAGCTTGGTCAGCCAGGGCAGCTGATCTTTGGAATACACCGGGATCGGTTGCAGCGATGGCACCAGCATCAGATGCGGGCGTTGCTCGGGATCACGGTATTCAAACGCGGTGTCGTGCGTTTGGCACCAAATCGCATCGGCGATCACGTCCAGGCTGTCTGCAGACGAGACCGCCCGCTGCGACTCAATGAAGTCGTGGTGTTGCTGCGTTAAGACTCGGCGCAGCGTTATGTCCGCCGCATGCGAGCGCTGCCGGACCTCGGGTGCGGCCGCCTCCGACCGCCAGGTTTGTGTCAATCGCGGATCGATGTCCGAGCCTAACGACCAGACTTCGGTGGCGGCCGTCTCGTTGCCGCCGAGTAATAGGGCGTGGCCGAAAAATAGGTACGGCAGCGGGTTTGCCGGGTCCAGGTCGATTGCCTGGCGATACAGCATGGCGGCTTTCTCTAGGTCTCCATGCGTCTCGGCATTGAGCGCCATGGTCGATAGTCGATTCTGGGCGAGCTGGGTATCTTCCACGGTAATTCTCGGTAAACCTTGTGATTTGCCGCCTCAGGCTGGCTATAATGCCGCCCCTCTGAATCGACCGACAACTGACGGAATTCGCAATGAGTGAGAACAGCACAGCGCCCCGATTTGAAGGCAGCATGTTCCTCTATGATAAGCCGGCGCTGCTGAGCAAGGAAGAACACGACGGTATGGGATTGTCGCTCAGCGGACCATTGTACGGGTTTGCGCGTGATATCCGCGGTTTGCCTATCGTTAGCACCGAGATCCAGTCGGTACAAAAGCACTATCCGGTGGTGTTTTCAGACATTGAAAATCCGACTTTGGTGGCGGTGGTTGGCATCGTTGAGGAACGTAATCTGTTTGTTGACGATGACGGCAACTGGGATGCGAATACGTATGTTCCGTCTTATGTGCGTAGTCATCCATTCGCGTTGGCGGCGAACGAAACCGATGATTACATCGTCATTATCGATGAATCGTCGACGTCGATTTCCAATCAGCCGGATGCGCCGTTCTTTGATGATAATGGTGAGTTGACAGCGGAAACACAGGCACGTGTTGATTTATGCGGCCACTTTCGGCAACAGCAAATGCGTACGCAGGAGTTTTGCGCCACGGTTCGTGATCTGGATCTGCTCGGTGCTCAGCGTGTGAATCAGACGTTGTCGGACGGTAAAGAAGAAAAGCTGATCGACTACGTTACGATCGACACCAATAAACTGCATTCACTGGATAGAGACACGCTGCAGAAGCTGCACCAGGACGGTTCATTGGCCGCGATCTTCGCGATGGCGTTTTCATTAGAGAACTGGAACTGGCTGATTCATCGTCGCAACCAGCTGCTTGGTCTTAGCTAGTCGCGTCGCAACGCAGATTCAGTTCGCGCCCGTAGGGTGTCGGCGCTTCGCGTACCCACTTACTCAATAGCCACTTTTCACCGGCGGTTACCGGTGTGCCTTCGTGTAACGAAGCACGATTGGGTTCACCCGTCTTGTCGGTGTTATTGAAACGCATCAGCTCACCGACTTGCGTGCGCACGCGGGCGCCGAGATGGGGAAAGGCGGTTTCGCCACCCTGATATCGATCGTCGCCAAGTGCCAAAAGCAGAGTCTGTGTCCGCTGCCCACCTTGTTCGTTGCCGTTCTCTGCCTCAAGTTGCTTGAGTGGGATGCAGTCATAGTGCGCCTTGTAGCGCTGGCCCGGCGTGTAGTGCAACAGGCTAGATACTTCGGCATTCTCGACGGCGTAGCCGCCGGTGATCGCAAGCCGGCACTCAAACAATTTTCCGATCCAGCCGAGCGCCTCTGGAAACCATTGCGCCGCTCGATTGATGCGTACCGGGTGAGCAATAGCTTGGCCCGTCTCCGGATCGACAACGACGCTTGGCTTGAGTTGTGGTGAGAGCAAAGCGCGCACGTAAGCGATCAGGCTGCGCGGTATGAACGCGGCACTGGTTTCTACGGAAACATCGTTGCCGTAGGCGGCGGTTGTCCAGGCAGGTGGTTGCCAGGCATGCCAGTTAGGGTCGCTGCAATCGTAGTTGTCGTGATCAACGGGTAGCTGGCCGCTATGCCGTGCCCAATCGTGATAAAGACGCACCACCTGGCCGGCTTCGCTGTGACCTTTTTCGGCGCATTCTTGCAACAAGTCCGGCCACGATGACGATGACGGCCAGCCATGAAAGCAGGTGAGTTCAGCAATTACGTAGGATCGATGCGTGGCGTTATTTCGGTCGTCGAGATACGTCTCGATCGCGTCGGGCTGATCCGATTGCAGCCAGTGTAGGAGTAACAGTCGCTCCGCGAAGGGGTTGCCGTTGACGGCGTCATGTCGCAAGCGCGTCAGATGTTCGGCGTTCATTGCGGCTGTCGAGTCACGACGGTGCGTTGCCGCCGTCAGTGCGACAGATTGCATCGAAAGCAATCGTCATACGTGCACTGTCGCCGGTGAGCGGTAAGGTTCCGTGCCACATCGATGATGGAAATAGCACTAAGGTGCCGGGCTCCGGTTTCACAAACTTTGCCGGTGTTGCTCCCGGTACCGGGAATCGCGGTTCGCCAAACTGGATCCAGCCGCTATGGGTGCCGTCGTCGACTTCGTCTGGAACCTCGGCGTAGTACGCCGAGCTCATCCAACCTTCCGAATGCACGTGATTCACATGAAAGCCATCTCTATGCAAACGAACCGACCAGCATCCGGTCATACGCAATTCGCCGTGATTGCGAGCGGTCATAGGGTGATCGTCGGCGGCACCAATGTGTTGTCGATACGCCTGAATAGGTTCGAGAATGGCCTTGAGGAATCCTTGGATAACGGGATCGGGATCACCGAGCATGCCGCGCGGTGTTTGCGTGCCGTTGCGTAAACTTTGGTCGAGCGGCTGAGCGTTGAATTGATGGCGTGCGATGAGCGCCGCATTCAGGTCGCGGCGAAATTCTTCGGTAGACGACCAGCCCTCCGGCGCTTCGACCGCGTACGGCTGAACGAAACGTTCATAGTCATACAGCTGCTCATAACGTTCATCGCCGAGTAATCGAGCGGCGGTGGCTTCCATTGCGATATACCACTGATTCAGTGGTGCTGACTGTCGAGCTAACTCGATCCATGGCATGGCTTGATCGGCGCGGCCTAGGCACATCAGCGGGTCGATTAACAAGTCAACGTGCGCGCCATAGCCTTCGTTATCACCGGCGACTTGCTCAGCGGCGGCCAGTGCCTCGTCGTAACGGCCGGCGTCCTGGCAAATGCCAGACACTTCAGCATCGATGGCTCTGCGGTGTTCGCTGTCATTGGACAACGTTTTCAGGGCGTCCAGTGCTTCGTCAAAACGTTCGGCGGCGCGCAGCAGCTGCGCATGAGCAATCACGAGTGGCGCATAGTCGGGTCGCTTGTTAACCGCACTGCGAATGACACCGTCGAAGGCCTCTTCGCCGCGCATATAGCGCAAACGCGCCAGCAACCGATGCAGCTCGACACCTTCGGGAAATGCTTCGGTCGCTTTGTTCAATAAATCTTCGGCCTGCGCGAACTGATTGAGTCCCGCTAGCGTGGTCGCCAGGTTATACGCAATTTCCGGACCCTGAACGCCGCTTTGCATGGCAACAAACAATGAATCGTGCGCCTCTTCGTGGCGGCTTTGACTGGCAAGCAGGGCGCCGAGGTCATGATGCGCTGTGCCGTACCCGGGTTGTAGTTGAATGGCTTGTCGATACGCGGCCTCGGCTGACTCGGGGTTATCGAGGCCTCGTTCAGACTGGCCGAGTGCCACCCATGCCTGCGCGTCGTCGGCGTTATCGCGAATCACGCGTCGCGCGTGCTGTGCCGCTTCTGCGTGACGGCGTTGAGAATTCAACGTCTGTGCCAGTGCCAGTCGCGCCGGACGAAAACCACTGTCATGCTGCAGGGCGGTTTCGTACTCACCGATGGCTTCTTCAACTTTGCCCTGTGCACGCAACAGGTTGCCGTGGTTGGCATGAATGTCGGCACGTTCGGGCGCCAACTTCAAACAACGGCGAAACACTTTTGCGGCATCATCGAGCAAACCGCGCTGGCGATGGATCAGTGCCTGCAGGTGCAGGCCGTCGACCATGGTCGGTTCGATCTTCAGCGCGGCGTGTAACGCTTTTTCCGCTTCGTCGATCCGGCCCGCCTGATAGTGCGTCGCCGCGGTCTGCAATTTGTCGATTGATCGTGCCATGGGGGTTCCGTGTTCGCCGGCTAATTATCCGCGAATTACTGTGCTAATTGCAGGTCTAGTTTTGCGCAGGCGTCGATGAACGGTTGCATCTGATCCGCGACGTGTCGCCAGCGACCGATTCCACGATCGCTGAGTGGTTCGCGAACCTGCATTTCGCTAAACGTATAGCTGGCGTCGCGGCGCTGATGAAAATCCAGGCATTCGGCACGCCACGCAAGCTCGCAAAATTCGGCAAGACGTTGTGTTTCGCTTTCTGGATTGGCAATCAAGGTTTCGTACTCGACATGCAAGATTTGACCGGCTGCTACCGTTTGCCAATGCGCCATCAGTTCAAGCGACATCTTGTAGCAATGTGCGATGTTGGCAAGGTCCGTGGCGTAGGCGTGTCCGGCAGGGAAGCGCCGCGAATAAATAGACAGCGCCACGTCACGCGGGTCGCGATGCATATAGATGACGTGCGCATTTGGAAACAGATGCGCAATCATGCCGATATGTCGATAGTTGGTCGGCATTTTATCGACGATGCGGTGGTTGGCGTCTGCGGCTTCGGTTTGCAAGCGCCAATACTGTCCGGCGAGTGCCCGCACGCCGGCGTCATCGAGTTGCATGATCGGCGGTGCGTGACCTTGCGAAATCGCCCAATAGTAATGACTGGCGACCTGCTCAAGTGCCTCGCTTTCGCCGCCCGCGACGACGCCGTCGAGACCAGCCAATATGCGCTCGATGAGCGTGGTGCCGGAACGCGGCAACCCGACCACAAAGATCGGCGCAGGCGCTCCACCGGGTTCACGCGCGGCCGGTGTCGCAAAATTCTCGCGCATGCTGGTGACAAACATCTCCGCAGTGGCGGTGCCGTATGTGCCACCGCGGGCCGAGGCCAGATCTTGTTGAGCGGCATTAGCGCGGTCAAACAGTCCAAACGCTTCGCTGTATCGGCCGATATGGTTCAGTGCGCTGCCGGCCGCGAATAGCAGAGAGACGTAGTCCTGCGTTGCGACATCCATCGATGCAGCATGTTCGATACAGGTCGAAGCGATCGTTTCGCGTTCGTTGTCCTCGGCACCATCAACCAGCATTTGCCAGGCGTCGCCATAGGTTGGCTGTATTGCGATCGCCTGCCGGAGATAGTCGTGCGCGGCTTCGTCATCGCCGGAGAACCGAGCGCAACGCGCACGAAGGTACAAAACCTTCGGATCTACATCGGCCGTCAGAGGTTCTAGCGCTTCAGTGGCCGCCTGCGGCTGTTTGCCCATAAAAAGCATTTCGGCGAATGCGAAGCGTTCGGCATCGTTCGCCGGTGCGAGTGCGAACGCTTTGTCGTATGCCAGTTTCGCCAGTTTGTAATCGCGAATACGCGAGAGTGCGGTCGCATAACTCATCCAGACATCGCGAACACCGGTGTGTCGCGCCGCAGCCTGGGCAAGGATGTTGACGGTCGCGAAGTGATGGCCCATCAAGCCCAGTCGCTGGCAGATTTCCACCGTCATGGTGGCGTCATAAGCGGCCAGCTGTGCAGCTTTCATAAACGCCGTTGCCGCCGCGGCGGGTTTCTGTGTCAGCTGCAACATGCAGGCATGATTAAAGACGAACTCGGGTACGTTCGGGCCTAGCTGTGCGGCGCGAGCTAATAACGGGTCCGCGTCAACGTAGTTGCCTTGTTGCAGGTGCACCGTACCGAGCCCGTAACACGCGTCGGCATCGTCCGAATTTATTTCGAGCAATTCGGCATATTTCGCAGCGGCGTTTTCCAGTTCACCGGCGCGATGCAGATCTTGTGCCTGCGTCAGTATGGCTTCGTTATCGGCAGACATTCGCTTAACTTTGAAACCAGCCGGTTAGTGACAGGCGCGGCTCCTGAGCAAACGGCGTGACATACGACACGGAATGCACGTGCCGAACATCGAACAGCGATAGTGTGTTGAACTCGGGTATCCAGGCGTCGCGCGGGGTGCCCTCATCTTCGTAAAAGTGGAGCAAGCCACCCCAGTCTGGGTGCCAGCGACGTGAAAAGCCCAATACATAGGCAATCTCGCGACGTTCTCGCGTGATGTCATCTTTATGGCGTGTCAAAAAGTGGCCTGGTGTATAACGCGTAAATTGTGCATCCGCGCTGACGATGTCATTACGGCCGGTGAGCCGATTAATAAATGTCAGCACAGCGTCGCTATTCATAAAGTCGAACAGGCTATGCACGAATTGCTGTTTTGCATCCGTCGCTGCCGAGGCGCGATTCATTTGGTAGCCGCCGTAAAAGAAGCCCACGCCATTGCCGGCACCGGTGGTGACTTTCTGTTGTAGCTCCGCAAACTGTTGCGGCGATAAAGACGCCAGATCGGACTCGGATAGCACCAGGTTTTGCCCATCGACGTGGCACAGGTACTCATAAGTGATGTCATTGCGACACGCCGCATGAACGCGCTCGGCAAAATCCACCTGAAGGAGATTCTGGATGCGTACGCGGTCGTCCGCGGCGTACTGGCTCGCAAGGTCGTCAATATCCAGCGCGGTATTCAGCATGGGTTTTGGTCGAGATACATCGGCTTATTGGAGCGGGCCGGAAGTATACCCAAAGATCGCGCAGTGGAACGCCCGAATCGCCGAAATCACCAGCAAATTCAACCTGTTCAGTGATTATGCGGTTTTCATCTATTGCGACCATCAACCAACAAACAAGGACTTACCACAAGCCTCTGAAAAAAAAGAGAAAATACTGGTATGGCCGACCAATGACGTTTGGGAATATGGTCCAGATTCGGCACGGATGAAAACATTTGTGACCAAAAAACAACAACAGGTTACCAATCTTGATCGGTGTTGTTAACGGGCAACAAGGGGGCGCGACGTCGCCATGTCGGGATCTTTGACGCACCAAAAGGTCGCGCAATAAAACCATTAAAAACAATGGGTTAATTTGTTTCTCGTGGCGTGATGACGATAATCTCTAAGTGTCGATGCGTAATTGCACTGCCGGCTGCGCAAAAAAAATCTGGGCCGCCATTCGTGTCAATTAAGCAACAGATTTTTTGACTTTAGAAAGGGTTATCTCTAGAGTGTCGTCCAACGTGCGGCAGTTACGCGAGATTTCTTGTGGCTGCCAACAGCACGAAGTTAGAAATCTCGCAACTGAAACTAAATGCTATGGGGGTACCCTAGATGGATAACACTACGCTGTCGCGGGCTGTAAAGCTTGCGATGATCTCGGCAGGAGCGACTGCAGTCGCATCACCTGCTTTAGCCCAGGATGCAGGCAATGAGCCGATCGATGAGATCGTAACGACCGGTTCACGTATTGTTCGCACCGACCTCGAGTCTGTCAGTCCGCTGCAGATCGTTGACGACGAAGAGTTTGTCATTTCCGGCATTCTCAACGTTGAGCAGAAGCTTAACGAACTGCCGTCAATCGTTCCGTCGTTTGGACCGAGCTCGAACAACCCGGGTGATGGTACGGCTCGCGTCGACCTTCGCGGCCTTGGTACTGCACGTACCTTGGTACTCGTGAATGGCCGTCGTTACATTCCGTCCACTCAGACCGGTATCGTCGACTTGAACACGATTCCTGGCACGCTGGTTAAGCAGGTAGACATCATCACTGGTGGCGCATCTGCTGTATACGGTTCTGACGCTCTTGCTGGCGTTGTTAACTTCCAAATGGTTGACGACTTCGAAGGCGTTGAAATCACCGGCTTGTACGACATTACGACCGAAGGTGATGCAGAGAAGTACAACTTCGACATCACGATGGGTGGTAACTTTGCCGATGGTAAGGGTAACGCGGTTGTCTACGCTTCTTACTCTGCTCGTGAAGCTCTGTTCCAGGGCGATCGTAAATTCTCGCAGTTCGCTCTGACTGACGTTGCCCCAGCTGGCACGCCGGGTCAGGATCCGAACACGGGTGTTGGCGGTCCGCTGGCTGCAGGTGGTTCTTCGGGTGTTCCGGGTACTCGCGTATTTGGCGGCCCGACGATTGATCCGGATGGCATCCCAGGCTCTGGCGACGAGTTCGCGCTGGGTACGTTCGACGCAGCCGGTGGCGCTTTGCCATGGGTTGAGCCGACGTCACGCTTTAACTACGCGCCGGATAACTATCTGCAACTGCCGCAGGATCGTTACCTCGTTTCGGCCATGGGCCACTACGAGATGACCGATACTGTTACCGGTTACGCAGAAATCACCTACGCTTCCAACAAGGTCCCGCAGGAGCTTGCTCCGACGCCGGCATTCCTTGGCACGCTGGAAGTTAACCCGGACAGCCCGTTCTTCGCTCCGTCTGTGCAGACTGCACTTGACGGCATTCGTACGGACACGAATGGCGACGGCATCGTTGATGGCACGGACAACGCGTTCCTGCCGTTCATCGGTCGTCGTATGGTCGAAAACGGTTCTCGTCAGGCTCTCAACAACCGTAATGCGTTCCGCATCGTGGTTGGTGCGAAGGGTGACATCAATGATCGTTGGGGATGGGACGTTTCTTACAACCGTTCACGTCTGACCGAAGACAACCTGCTGAACAACGACGTGTCTGACACGCGCTTCCGCCAGGCTGTTTTGGTAACCGACGATGGTCTGTCTTGCCAGGTCACCACCGGTGGCTGTGCACCGTTGAACGTCTTCGGCCCGGGCAACATCTCTGATGCTGCTATTGACTTCGTAAACGTTGGCGCTGCAAACGTAACGTCGATCGACTACGAAATCATCACCGGTGTCATTAACGGCTCATTCAACGGCTTTGAAGCTGGCGATATCGGCGTAGCGTTCGGTGTAGAACGCCGTGACGATTCGTCTGAGTTCCGTCCTGACGAGTTCCTCGCTTCAGGTGACGTACTCGGCTTCAACGCGGGTGAACAGACGATTGGTGGTTACGACGTAACTGACATCTTCGCTGAAATCGACGTTCCGTTGCTGGCAGGCGTTGCAGGTGCTGAAAACCTCAGCTTCTGGGCTGCTGTCCGTTCTTCGGATTACTCGAACATCGATAGCACGGTAACCTCATACGCTACGGCTTTGACTTGGGCTCCAATCGAGTCTCTCAGCCTCCGCGCAGGTTTCCAGCAAGCAGTACGTGCTCCGAACGTTGCTGAATTGTTCGGTGGCCAGTCAAATGGCTTCCCGGGCGCGACCGACCCTTGTTCGGTTGCTGGTACAGCTGCGGGCACGGGTCCGGGCAACGCGGTCTATGACCTCTGCCTGGCATCTGGCGTACCGGCTGCCAACATCGGTGTATTCACCCAGGCTAACGTACAGATTGAAGGTCTGTTCGGTGGTAACCCGGATCTCTTCGAAGAGACTTCGGACACCTTCACCTTCGGTGCTGTAATTCAGCCGACTGACAACCTCGACATCACGGTTGACTACTTCGACATTACCGTTGAAGACTCAATCTCGATTCTGGGTGGTTCGGTAAGTAACGTTTTGGACATCTGCTACAACCAGATCCAGAACCTGACCTCACCGTTCTGTCAGGCTATTTCTCGTCGTCCGGACGGCAACGTAGACGTTGTTAGCGTTTTGAACTCTAACATCGGCGAGCTGAGCACGAAGGGTTACGACATCAACGTTAACTACGCGATGGACATGGACGCAGGTCTGTTCGGCGGTGGTTCAACGCTGTCATTTAACGTGCGCAGCACGGTTCTTGACACGTTCGACATCCAGCCGGTTGCTGAGCTTCCGCTTGTCAACAAGTGTGCCGGAAACTTCGGTAACACCAGTGGTAAGTGCGGTACTCCGCTGCCTGAGTTGCAGGTCAACACGCGTGTAACGTGGACCACTGGTCCGCTTAGCCTGTCAATGTTGTGGCGTTACATCGACTCGACCGATCTCGACGTAATCGAGAACGACGGAGTCGCACGTAACACGCTGGCAACGCCGAGCACGGACGAGCAAAACTACGTCGACATCGCTGCTGCCTACGAGTTCTCGGAAGCTTTCCGTTTGAACGTAGGTATCAAAAACGTATTCGACGAAGTGCCGAACTTCCTCGGAGACGAGCAAAACGAAGCTAACACCTGGACCGAGTCGTTTGACATCATCGGCCCGCGTGTATTCGTTAGCGGCAGCTACCGGTTCGAGTAAGTCGATACTGACTTACCATTCGTAACGAATGGAACCAAATGGGCGGTCCTCTTTGAGGGCCGCCTTTTTTTGTTGCAGATGAAATTGTGTCGTGTGGTGAAAATATCGAGTCGCGCACACAATGCACGTTCGTCGGCTATGATGGAACCGACGATCGATGATGAGGTCAAAACGTGGTGATGAAGATCAAAACAACAGCAATAGCAGCGATCATCATCCTTGCGGCGGGCTGCACCACAGCGGGCGCTCCGCCACCCGGGGAAAGAGTTGAAGAAGCACTGTGCACGGACGGCACGATAAGAGTGTGCACCGAAACGCTCGGCGGTGGTATGCGTACGCCGGAGCGGACCAATATGGACACGTGTTCCTGCCACTAGATTTTTTTGGCAAGAACAACAACGGGGATAAAGGGTGATTCGCCAAAGGGGCGCGGCAGCGAATCTCGCCGTCGGCAGTTCCTTCACCGATATGGTGACGCGATGTATGATGCGACTATGAGTCAACATCAACGCGTGTCTGCATGGTATCGGTGCGGCCTGGTATTGGCCGCGCTTTTCGCCGTCTCTTCTTGCGTATCCTCAGGGGCGCCGCCTCCCGGTGAACTGGCCGAAGCGACCGACTGTGCGATGAATGAATTATTGGTTTGTCCCGAGAAATCAGGGTCGCGCATTAACAAAGACTATGGCACCTGCTTCTGCCAACAGGTAGAGCAGCTGTAGTCTGCAGTCGATCTCGGACGACCCAGCTATCTAATGACCGCCGATCCCTGGACACTGTATTGGCAATCCGGCCATGCGCACAGCTGCATTGCGACGCAGTCCAAAGACGATGTTCAAGTCATCGCGGAGTTTTGGGCAAGAATTGCCGCGACGCTCGACGCAGAAAGCCGACTACTCGATCTTGCGACCGGCAACGGTACGGTGCCAGCGATGTTACTCGACGCAAACGCCAGCCTCTTGGTCACCGGGGTCGATCGTGCTGCCATTGATCCGCTGAAACACGTAGAGGATTCCGGCGGTCTAGCCAACGTTGAGTTTAATGGCGGTGTTGATATCACGCAGCTGCCGTTCGAGAGCGGCACGTTTGGCGCGGTCACCAGCCAGTTTGGAATCGAATATGCGCCTCTCGATGATGCCGCTGGCGAAGCGGTTCGCGTGTTGCAGCCGGGCGGTCGGCTCGCTTTGTTGATGCATCATAGTGACAGCAGTGTGGTGGGTCCGGCGGCACCGCGACGCGCAGAAATGACTGCGCTGTTAGTGGCGGATGGAGTGGTTGACCGACTTATTGCCTACGCCGCGGGGGGTGGCACGGCGGCCGATCTCGAGGCGGCCGGCGAAGCACACCTGTCGAGTGCGATTGAGCGCACCGGGCAGGTCACCGGACAGGTGTTCGCGGGTGTCAATCAGGTGATCGAACTCATTAAAGGTGGAGATCGCGACAGGGCACGTCAGCTAGCAACGGTAATGCAGCTGCGGTTGGCGGCCGATCGGGATCGACTGCAGATGTTAGAAGAAGCTGCGCTCGATGATCATGCGGTCGGTAACCTGGTGCAAACACTGAGTGACGTTGGGGTCAAATGCGACGAGCCCGCAGTATTGCGCGCCCAAAGTGATCAATCAGTTGTGATCGGGTGGACAGTGGTTGGGGCGCGAGTCGCTTAGCTATCGGCCGATCCAGTCGTTACCGTTGAGCCGGATAACATGACGCGAACTTCGGCGCCCGGCTGCAAGTTCTCGGCACCCCGAATTGCCACGCGATCGCCCGGCGCGAGCTCTCCGGCAACGCCGATCCGATCGCCATCTGAGTCGCCCACGTTGACCGCAATGCGCTCAGCAGTGTTGTCATCATTGATACGAAATACGAACGCACCATCCTGTCGCAAAACTAAGGCGTCGCGAGGCACCGTCAACGTCGGTCGACCGCTGCGAATTGGAATTCCGACACTGACCAGTTGACCAACGGTCCAGTCGTCGCTCGCCGCAGCGGGCAATTCTATGCGTGCTTCAAACGTTTGCGACCGGATATCCCCGGTTGGTACCAATGATCGAATCGTGCCCGTGTGTGAGACATCTTCACTGGCGAAAACAGAAATAGTCTCACCCGCCGACACGCGTGGCAGGTGCTTCAATGGAACGTAGGCCCGCACCTCCATGTTGCGTATATCGGTCAGCTGACCGAGCGCTTCTCCGCGTGCTACGTCTTCGCCCGCACGTCGTGTTCTCTCAATCACCACGCCGGCAAAGGGTGCACGTACGTCGGCGCGGCGAATCTGATCATCGATCTGCCGCAGCCGCACCCGTGTCAGTTGTGCGTCCGCTTCGGCGAGGTCACGATTCGCCTCGGTCTGTTCCAGCTCGAACTCCGAAACCAGATTTGACCCTTGAAGTTCGCGTTGCCGGCGCAACTGGCTATTAAGCTGGCGAACGTTAATTTCAGCGCGTTGCAGCAACACCTCTTGTTCGGCGCGTTGCAACTGGAGTGGCGTCTTGTCGATTCTTGCGATCGCATCGCCAGCGCGCACGTAGGTGCCAGGCTCGGCGACCATCGTCAGTTGTCCGGCGACCCCAGCAGTCACCTGCATGTCATTGCGGCTGTTGATGGTGCCAGGTACCGCAACCGTCGGAGCGACCTCGGCTTTGGCAACGTAAGCGACCTGAACAACCGGTGCTGCCGGACCGTTTTGCGCGGCGGCGGGTGCGCCGATAACAAGAACGGCGAGTAATGAAATTGCTTTACGCATCAGCCGGGACCTCCTTGAGTGAGCGTGCCCGAGAACGGAAATTGAAACTCCAGCGTGGCAAGCGCAGAGCGCTCGGCAAGAGAATAAGAGTAAACAGCGCGCTGACAATCATGCCGCCAACGATGACCGTGGCCAGGCCGCGGTAAATTTGCGAGCCAACACCGGGTACCAGCATGAGCGGCAACATGCCAAAGATACTGGTAAGCGTGCTCATATAGATCGGTCTTGCGCGCGTCATGACCGCTTGTCGAACGGCTTCGGTGCGATCCAAACCTTGTTTCTGACCGGTGCGCGTCTGCATGACCAGCAAGATGGCATTGTTCACGACCAGCCCAAGCAGGATGACGAAACCGATCGTCGTCAAAAGATCCATTGCCTGGTTGGTGAACAGATTCATGATGCGCAGCGAAATAATGCCGCCGGCGATGGCCAGTGGAACTGATAAGAACACCAGCGCCGCATCACGAAAGGAGCGGAACATCGCCGCGAGAATCAGCATCAGCACCAAAGCTGCCACGGCTAGATTTAATGTCATGGTCGACAGCGCCGCTTCGAGACGGTCTGCCGTACCGCGGTATTGTAAGGTGACTCCCGCCGGCGTGATCTCTTTCAACCGCGGGCCGGCCACATCACGCAACTGCTCTAGCGCTTCCTGCACAGTCATCTCGTCGGGCGGTGTGACGCTCAAGGTCATGGTGCGTTGGCCATCAACGCGCCGTAGTTGTGTCGGTCCGACGGTGCGGCGAACTTCGGCAAGCTCGCCGATCGTTTGAATGCCCGCGAGCGGTGTCGCAATCGGCGTCGAGGCGAGCGCTTCCGGTGAATCCCAAGTCGGACCGCGCAAAATCATGTCCATGCGATCGTTGCCGTCAAAATACTCGCCGACATACGCGCCGCTGGTCAGTGCTCTTACGATGTTCGCCAGGGTCGCGCGATCGAGGCCGGCGGCAGTAATGCGGCGATCATCCGGTACCAGCTGTAATTCGGGTTCGGCGATCGCGGCACTCGGGAACGGGCGCACCTGCGAACCTGGCATTACCTCACTGATGATTCCCATGCCCTGCATTGCTACGGACGATAAATCGTTAATGTCGTTGCCAGAGATATCGACGTTGATCGAGCGACCACCGTCAAAGCCAAAGTTGAGCAACGACGAGCGTTGCACGAACGCCTGTGTGTCCGGTAGGTCGATGAGTACTTCATCGCGGACGATCGTGATCATCTCCTCAATGCGCGTCGGGTCCTGCGGATAAATGAACAACGCGTTGAACGTGCCGAACGCAGACAGGTTATAGCCACGGATGTAAGGCTGCTTTTCATGTTCCGTGTAAGGACGTAGTCGATCGACGATCGGCTGTGCAATCTCATTGCGTAGCATGTCGACGTTGCCGCCCGGCGGCATAGCAAAGAAAGCGTTCAGCGAATCCGACGGCGCCTGCGGTAATAGGTTCGCTTTAGGCACCAGCAGGAAGATCGCGAGCAATGAACCACCGAGGATGGCAACCAGCCAAGTGCGACACGCCGCGGTCGTGCGTGTAAGCCGCATGACCCAGTCGGTGATCGTCTGCCACCAGTGTTTGCAGGGGTCGCGGCTTTCTTTGACCAAGAAAGAGGCGGCCACCGGCAGCACCGTGATCGCGATTAGGAAAGATGCTGTGACAGCCACGGCGATAGTCAAGGCGAGATCCTGAAAGAGCTGGCCTTCCATACCATCCATAAATAGAACCGGTACAAAGATCGCAACGCTAGTGACCGTCGATGCGAACAACGCGCCGGTGATTTGCTTTGTGCCTTTTGCGGCGGCGTCGCGCATGCTCATACCGTTTTGCCGGCAGCGGACGATGTTTTCCAAGGTGACGATCGCGGCATCCATCACCAAGCCGACGGCGAAGGCGAGGCCGGCCAGTGAAATGACGTTGAGCGTCTTGTCGAACATGCGTAGTGCGACGAATGCGACCAGCAACGATAGCGGGACTGTCGCGGTGATCAAAAACGTTGCGCGCCGGCTGCGCATCAAGAAGTACAAGATACCTACTGCCAGTAAAAGTCCAATACCGAGGTTGTTCTGGACGAGCTGGATAGCGCGACGAATATGAATCGACGCGTCGAAACTCAGGTCCATTTCCAGCTGGGCCTGTGCAAGCGGTCCGGCGTTGAGTTCGGCGATGGCCTCGTTGACGCCATCAAGGATCTCAACGGTATTTGCATCGTACTCGCGCTGCACCGTGATGTAGTAGGCCGGGTAACCATTGCGCAGCGTAAAGCCGTCGGCTCGGCGCGGCACGATCTCGACATCGGCGACCTCGCTAAGGCTGATGGGCCGCTCATTACTCCAGCCGACGATCAGCTTGTTCAGTTCCTCAGGTTCGAACTGGCCGACAAAACGCACTGTGTATTGACGGCGGCCGACGTCGGCGAAGCCGCCGGATGTATCAGTGGCACGGGATACCACGGAGATAATGTCGCCGACTTGAATACCGAGCGCAGCCGCGCGATATGTATCAAAAGAGATTCGAACTTCGCGCGGTTGCTCACCCTGCAGGTCAACGCGCGATACCCCCGGTATGCGCGCTAATCGTGGTTCAACATACTCTTCGATGAGTCCCTGGTATTGCGCCAGATCTTTCACCGGATTGTCGGGTAATACCCGAATCAGTAACGACGCTGCGCCGGGTGTTTGCTGACCACCACCGGCGAATACCTGCGGCTCGATGGCGTCGGCCGGTCCTTGCGGTACCTGCGACAGGTTATTAATGACATCGAGTTTGGCTTCCTGAAGATCGGTGCCAATCGCGAAGCTCAGGTTGACGAAACCGGCGCCGCGACTGATAAACGAATTGATACCGGTTAGCCCTGGTGTGTTGCGTAACACGTTCTCCTGCGGCTCAACGATGTTGGCTTCCATTTCCTCGGGCGCCGCTGCGCGCCAGAAATTTGCCACCGATACCTGTGGTTCTTCAATCGTTGGCAATAGCTGAATCGGCAGGTTCGCGATCGACGTTAGTCCAAACAACGCGACCAGCGCGACCGCAACGGCCACGGCAGGCCACTGCTTAGTGCTTAGCTCAGTTATGTTCATAAGCAGCCTACTGAGCAAGTCATTTGGATCTCAGCGCGCCGGGAGCGAATGCTCGGCGCGACGCGCGATGAAGTGCAGGGCGGGTCCCTTCGCAAAGCGCGCAACAAAGCAGAGCGCTCGCTCTGGCGCGCCCTTCGGGTCAAATACTCAAAATTGATTTCGTCGTTGCGGCCCTCGCAAAGGCGCCCGGCCTGTGCGTCGGAACGCGCCTCGACCTCAATTCTGAGTATTTGACTGAGCCTCCAAATGACTTGCTCAGTAGGCTGCATATTTATCCCCGAAACCTGGACTTTGTGTGACCGCATGATCTGCGATGAGTTCACGCTCACGGCCACCACTCTCGAGGAGTTGGTGGCAATACCCTTGGTCTTATAGGTTTAGATGCAGCTGGGAAGGAAACAGTTGCTATGGCTGCCGCGGTTTCCGGTGATCGCCGAGACTATTGTTATATAAGAAAATGGAATGTTATTTGACCGAGCGGGGTATCGCATCGCCGAACATCAGGGCGCGAACAAATCGGACCGGCGGTGAACCGTAGCTGAGTACCTGGTCGTGGTACCGGCGCAACGTAAACTCGTCATCCCAGGCTGCCTCAACGTCGGCACGCAGCTCGATATGCTCTTGATAGCCGACGAAGTAGGTTGATAGCTGACCAAATGACAGCTGTGCGCGCGTCCATTTGCCGGCCGCTTCACGCTCTTCCTGAAAGCCGCCTTCGATCATTAGGTGCATGGCTTCATCTTCGGTCATGCCATCGACATGAATCGCAGAATCAATAATCGCGTTGGTAATGGCGCGCAGGTACCACTTCAGGTTAATGAGTCGCATTAGCGGATCGTAATCAAGGTAACCCTCTTCGATCATGAACTGCTCGGCGTAGACCGCCCAGCCTTCGACAAACGATCCGGAATACAGCACCGCGCGCAGGGTCGATGGATAACGATTGCTCAGCGCAAGTTGCAGATAGTGACCTGGGACACCTTCGTGAATGGTGAGGTCCTCCATCGAGTAGACGTTGTACTCGCGCAGGAACGAGCGAATTTGCGTTTTATTCCAGGCAGACGGCAGCGGTGACACGGCGTAGAAAGCCGGTTGATCGCTGTCCAGTGGCCCCGGAGGGTCGAGATAAGCGAACGAGAAGCCGCGGCGAAACTCAGGCATGACGATAATTTCAACGGGCTCCTGGGGCATCGTTACCAGGTTTCGTTCAATGACGAAGGCGGTCGCTGCAGCGAGTTGTTTGCGTGCCAGATCCACAATGCCATCTTCCGGGGGCAGGTTTTGATAAGCCTGTTCGAGTGCGGCACGAATGATGGTCTGTTTATATGCTTCGTCTGGCCGATCAGGGAACGCTGTGTAGGGATGCAGTTCTTTGTATACGCCCTTGGAAATTTCGTACATTTCGTTACGTACGCGTTCGTATTCGCTTTCAGCACGGGCGCGAATTTCTTTGCGACCCAGGTCGGAGTTCAGAGCAAATGCGAGTTTGCGATCGTACACCGATGCGCCGACACGAAACTCGGCCGATGCGCGAGGCAGGAGTTCGTTTTCGAGCCATGCCTGGTGTTCTTCGACGGCCGCTTTAGCGATGTCGATGCTGGCGAGTACGTTGTCGCGGGTGGCGGCGGATACGGAGCCAAGTTCGGGTTCGATCATGTATTTGATAATCGAAACCAGCCCGCGATTTTGTTTGACCGCGGTTTCAGCGTAGACCTTGGGTACGCGTTCTGGGACCAGCGACGCCCGCGCCTGTTCGAAAAAGCGCGGCATCTGCTGCATTCGAGCGGCGGCGTTATTCAGCCGCTCTTCGAGCGGCGCAAAATTGCGCGCGACTAAGGTGTAAATCGAGTTGCCGGAAATACTGACGTAGTACATCGGATTCCAGGCCCACGGTTCCAGCTCTCCCAGCGTCCAAATATCGAACTCCACCTGATTGCTGAGTAGTTCGTAATCGACCTGCAGCGCCGGCGATAGACTCTCGCGATCGATATCGGCCAGTGCTGCTCGGTAGCCGAGCAGTGCGTCAAGCGTGGCGTTTCTCGCGGTATCACTGACATCGTCGAGCAGGTGGTCGTAGGTATGATCGCCGGTCTGGGTGGCAGCAACCGGCGACAATGTGCCGACGTCGTTAAGGTACGTTTGGGTTAGCGTGTCGAATGCGTCGCTATCCGCGTCGGCGACCGCGGTGCTAGCGAGCGATAAGATCAGGCAACCGATCAATACTTTCATGCGCTGGACCCCCCCCACAAACACGGTTCTCAACATACCATGGAGCCGGCGCCGCAGCAGCGGTAATATTCGCCCATGCGCTGGATCTGGTTACTCTTTTTGTTTGCAGCAGTGCCTGTCGGCGCCGAGCCGACCGGTGAGCTGCCGAGCTATGTCCTGCAGGTACCGGAGGCTGTCGACGCATTGCTCATCGCGCACACCGACAGCGGCGAGCTGGTGCGTTTTGAACGTGGCGCACACGGGCTTCGTCAGGCGGTGCGGCAACCGATGTCGATTGGGCTCAATGGCGTTGGTAAACAACGTACCGGTGATCAACGAACACCGCTGGGCGTTTACTTCATTACCGAGACTTTGCCGACCACGAACCTGCATGAAAAGTATGGGCCCGTAGCGTTTCCATTGGACTACCCGAATGCCTGGGATCAGGTCGAGGAGCGCACCGGTTCGGGCATTTGGATTCATGGGGTCACGCCCAACAGCGGGCCGCGCCCGGCGCGCGATACCGATGGCTGCATCGCGCTGCCGAATGCGGAGCTGCTCAGCCTGCAACCCTACCTGCGACCGCTAACGACACCGGTGATCGTGACCGAAGGCGGGGATCCGATTAGCCCGGCGGCTGCAGAGCATGTCCGTGAACAACTGCTGGAAGCGATGGAAAACTGGTCGGCGAGCTTTCGCAACGGCGACTGGCACACCTACGTGCAATTCTATGATTCGGCATTTACGTCGCTGGGTATGAATCGTAGCGACTGGCTGAGTTACCGCTTGCAATCACACGCGGATCGCGCGATCAGTGATGTTCGATTAAGTGATGTGTTGCTGATCAAGGATCCTGAAGCCGAGAATCTTTATCTGGCTAGGTTTCAGCAAACGATTGTCGTGGGTGGTCGTGAGCTCACCACGATCAAACGTCTCTATTGGCGCAAAGATGCTGAAGGCCGACTCAGAATTCTCACCGAGGACAACGGTTAGCCGGCTTAGAAGTTTCCAAGCGAGCGTCAGACAAGGAAAGGGCGACCGAGAAAACTAGTGTACAAATACGTACTCGAGGTCGCTCTCGGGCGTCCTGCCCTTCGCGACATTCGTTCGTCCTGAGCAGCAGCTTTCGAGGTCGCGCTTGACGCGGTATCACGCCGTCTGGAGGTCTCTAAACTAGCGAACGCGCTCGCGTTCGATTAACTCATCAACCACTTCAAACAGCTCGCTGATGCCACCGGCTTCGGCTGCTCCGGTCCGATACTTACCGTTAACGATTATCGCTGGCACGCTGTTCACACCCCAGCGGCGCGCGGTGAGATCATCAGCACGGTTTAGCTTCATGTTGACCTCAAACGAGCTCCAGGCGGCGTCGAACTCTTCGGCACTAACGCCGTTTCGTTCGAACAAGCTGCGTACTGCATTCTCTGAGCCCAGTCGATTGCCACGCATGTGCAATTCTTGGAATACGGTTTCACGGAATGCGGCCGGATCATCGATAGCGCCGGATGCTGCGAGTACCTGTTCGGTATAGAACAGCTGTCCGTGGGTACGGTGCAGGGTGCTCCAGTTCACTGGCACTTGTACGAAGCTGACGTCGGCGCCGATCGATTCTGCCCAGCGCTTTACGTGCGGTTCGAGCGTATAGCAGTGGCCGCAGCCGTACCAAAACACTTCGGCGACTTCGATTTTGTCAGGGCCACCCACTTTCTGGCCGGCCGGCGTAATGCGGAAGAAGTGCTGGTTTTCTTTGAACTTCCAGTCGCGCGCGGGAGTCGAGGTGTCGGCTTGAGCGAGGACAATCGTGCCTTCGTCATCGCTGGGCTCGGATGCCGATTCCTCGACAACCTGAACCACTTCATCGGTGACGTCTTCGACGGTTTCTTCAACCACCGTTTCTACGGCGGCCTGTTCCTCATCGGCAATTGCGGCGTCTTCGGCTGCTGGCTGGACCGGCTCATCCTGACTGCAGGCGCCAAGAATCAACAGCGCTGCGGCAATAAGTGAAATTCGTTTCATGCTATTTCAAACCTTGTATGTACGATGCGATTACTTCGATCTCGACATTCGTCAATCGTTCCGCAATATCTCGCATTTGGCGAGACTTGCCGTCCGAAGTGCGTGCGCCGGACGCGTAGTCGCGCAGCTGTTTAGCAGAGTAGGAGGCGTGCTGGCCGTGCAGTGACGGATAGTTCGCCGCCGGATTGCCGCGACCGGTCGGGCCATGGCAAGACATGCAGGCGGGAATCTTACGTTCTTCGTCGCCGCCGATGTACAGCGCTTTACCTAATGCAACCGAAGAGGTCAGCGTTAGCTTTTCTTTTTCGCCGTCTTCAAGATTCATGTCTGCAGGAACTCGCACTGCCGTTGCGGCCGCCGGCAGGCTTTCGTAATACACCGCCACATTGCGCATATCTTCTTCCGATAACATCATCGCCATCGGATTCATGGTGAGCTCGCTGCGGGTGCCGTCCTTAAACGCCTGCAGCTGCTCGACGATGTAGCCGGCGTTCTGGCCGGCTAAGTTCGGCCACTGCGGGCTGAGGCTGTTGCCTTCCATGCCGTGGCAAGCTCCACAGGTCATCGATTTGGCTTTGCCGGCCTCAATCGAACCGTCGATCAAACTCTCAGCCTGGGCCGCCGTGGCGGTGGCAATGAGAAGGACGCAAGCAGTAACAATGCGGATCTTCATGTTGTTGATTTTCTCAGTAATCGTTGGTGCGGCAACGGGTTGCAAGGCGCCTGGCTGCCTTGCCGGTCGTCCCTGAAGCCGTCAGACTATGGGGCAAATTATACCACCGAATCCCCAGAATTCAGGCCATGTCGCAGTACCCAAACGCCGCATTTTTAACCAGCGCTAACGCTCCCTCGCAATTCCTCGATGACACCGGCAGCGAGGTGGCTTTCGCTGGGCGGTCCAATGCGGGCAAATCCAGCGCCATCAATACAATCGTAAATCGGCGCCAATTCGCTAGAACCAGTAAGACGCCGGGTCGTACGCAGTTGGTGAACTTCTTTGCTCTGCGAGAGGGCCAGCGGTTGGTGGATTTGCCTGGCTACGGCTTTGCGCGGGTCTCGGACGCCATGCGGGACCACTGGGGCACGCTACTGACCGGCTATTTTGAGGCGCGCGAATCGCTTCATGGTTTGTTTCTGGTGGCGGATATTCGTCGCGGACTGACCGACTTCGACCGGCAGATGATCCTGCTGGCGGGCGAGCTGCCCGTGCATGTGTTGATGACCAAGGCGGATAAGCTCAAACGCGGTCAGATCGCCAAGGCGGTGCTCGGCGCGCAGAAAGAACTGGGAGATACGGCCACCGTGCAGGCGTTTTCGGCGACCAAGCGCCAGGGTGAGGAGGAGGCGCGTCAGAAACTCGACGAGTTCTTAGGAAGTTAGATAAAAGAACTCCCGGAACATACGTTCCGGGAGCCAAGAAGCAACCGGCTTGGGGTTACCGTGTTGCACGCCTATCTAGGGAGGTAAATAGGCGAGTGACCAATGCACTCAGTAAGTTAGAGTTTGGACCGCGTCCAGAGTTCCGGGCAATGTGTAAATCTATGAAAAAGAGGCATTTTTAGTCGGCGAATGTTGTGAGCAGATATTGGCGCTGGGTACTGGTAACGACCGCACTGATGAGTCTTGTCTTGCTCATCATTTTTCGCGCGCAAGACAGCGGCACTGAGCTGCCAACAGAATCAGCATCGGAACAAATTGAGGTGCCAGTTGCTGGCGCCTTGCCGAGCACGCCTGAAAAAGCAACCCATGACCAACCAACGCAATTAACGCAAGCGACCGGCTCAGAATTTCAGATCAACTGGCGTCAACCTCCGCACAAGACATTCTTGCATCCCAATGGCAAGCCGCTGGAAAACTATTTGTACTACAAAGCGCTGGCCGAATCGGGTAACGGTCTTGCTGCCTATATGTTGGTGAACATGATGCGCAGCTGCGACGGGGCGCATCGTACCCGGCGCGAGCTCGATCTTGCTATTCAGGGCATGCGCCGAACCTTCGAATTCACTGATCCATCAACCGGCCGAACCGTCAGGCTAGCTGAGCCAGAAGCGGTGGAGGAGTACATTGCGGGAGAGATCAGCAATTTCGAGAATTGCATCGAGTTTACGGTTGAACAACGGCAAGAGCATGTGGCCTGGCTAGAGTTAGCGGCTAACCTCGGCCACCCGCCCGCGATGCTTGATTATGGTCGATCACTAGACGATCCGGTTGCCGCACGCGTGTTGTATGAGGCAGCGTGGCTACAAGGTGATGGCCATGCGCTAGGCTTCATAGCCGAAAGCCTGCAGAAAACGTACGACCAGGGGCTCGATCCGAAGGCAAAGATTCCCGCTTACGCAGCGAGATATGCCTTTGTCACATTGCTAAACGAAGCATTCGGCGCGGATCCGGAGCGAGTAACCGGCCGTTGGACGCTTCGAAATCAGGAGGTTTTGGATGTGCTGACCAGAACCATGTTGCCGAGTGAGTTAGAGGAGGCGGTAGAGCTGTCGCGCCAACTGATCGAGTCGAATGAAAATTGCTGTTTCTCGATGTGACGACCCTAGGCTTCCCGTTCCCTCTGATGCTGAATCCACTCGCTATCGATCTCGAGTTTCGTCGCAACTTTGTCCTCGGGTGCAATGGCGCGCCAGAATGGTGTGACATCTGTAACCGCCGCGCCGTCGTTCATTTGTTCGATAGCAGCTTCTGCCGATATGCGCAGAAAAATCGCCGTTGAGACGGGGCAGGTCGCATCGCATTTATGTCGTCGCGCGAGTTCATTGCGCATGCGTTGCACGGTTCGAGTTTCGCCGCTCGGAATTTTGCGGACGTAGGCGTCGATCATCTGCGGCGTGCCAACTAGCATCGTTTGACCCGCCTTGATACCGGCAAAGTCATTCTCCATTTTGACGATCTTTTTGTCTTTCTTTTGCCTGAGCTTTTCGAGCGCCGTTTTTGCCATGCTTGACCTCCTGACCGGACCCTAGCATGGGTTAGATCAATCCCAAATAAGGGCTCTTTTTTATTATCAAATTCAATTGGTTATGTACGATCCGTGGTTTCGGAGCCGTAGCTGGATCGTGCTCTTTTCCGAACTGCTCGTTTTGATGAGACACTATCCGCGGTGTCAACCACCCAATAAAGACGTCTTATGAACTCACAAAAAGTGCGCGATTGGCTGGAAATCATCGGCATCTTTGCCGTGGTCGCCTCATTGGTATTTGTTGGTTTACAGATGCGCCAAGATCACAAGATTCAGCTGTCGCAGGCGTATCAATCGAGGACAGCTGCTGCCGCGGAATGGAATACTGCGCTCGCCGCGAATCCAGTCGCTTTGTCGGGGTATCACAAAGCGGTAGAGGGGCGTGAGGATGAAATTTCCTCAAGCGAATACCAAGCGCTTCATCGGATGATCATTGGCGTGTTGTATTTGTATGACAACGCGCATTACCAATATCAACAAGGTTTTATCTCCGAGGAATTTTGGAATTCTTCGAGAGACAATATGCGTGGGTGGCTACAGAATGAAACAACCCGCAAAATCTTTGTTGAGCGTATCAACGTTCAGGGTCGTCCAGAGTTTAAGGAAGTGATTCGAGCGTTGGACGCAAAAGTCGATGCTGATGATGGATGATCCGAACAGTAAGACCGAAGACGCGATCCGATTTGGTATCGGCTTTGCTGTCGGACTGTTCTTGTTCGGCTTCGGTGCGGTCGCAATGGCGATTGAATTTGGTGGCGTGGCATTGGCCATCGTGATCATCGGCGCGCTAGCTAGCGGTTATGCATCCGTTAAGTATCGGGGTGGATTTTGGCGGTGGTTCTTGGAGTGGTTTGACTGAATGCTTGAGGGAGCAAGTCTGCTGACAATTCGTAAACGATTCGAAGGGCTTGTCGAATTGCTTCCGCAAATGCGGCTGTTCCGAGTGGTTGTTGGCAGTCTTGCAATGGGTCTGTTGTCTTGCACGTCGGAGCCGCCAGATTTTGCGAGCGAGTCGTGGTTGGTCGCAAGCGAAACCTGCGTCGCCGACGTAATACCGGTCGCATCCGTACCGATCATGTCGATGGAGTCCTCTTGTAGCGAGAACACCGACGCGTGCTGGCAAGCGTGTTGGAGCGGGCATGGAGAGAGCTGTTATCACCTTGCATTAGAAGAGCAGCGGCAGGAGGTGTCCGATGAGCGTTCTCAAGCTCTGTTTCGAATGGCGTGTGAGCGAGGTATCGATTCGGGGTGCACGAACTACGCTGCCGGCATATTCGATTGGGCGATGGACGACGAAGAAACCCACGCCGAGCCATTGGCTTGTGCGAACAGGGCGTTTGAAGAGAGCTGTAGTCGCGGCGACGCTTGGGCTTGCACAATGTTTGGCCTCAGTCTGTTTCGCGGTATCGGCAGGGATGTCGATTACCAGCGGGCGCTGGAGGTTGTGCCCGGTGGTTGCGTTCACGGTCCCGACGACGAAGCATGTCAGGGTGCGAAGCGTATTGAAGCTGCGGCTAGAGCGGCGATCGAAGAGCAAGAAGATCCGCAGTCGATGAATTAAGCTACAGCCTTTGAATGGACTGGCGACGTAAAAACACAAGGTATCTGTTGTGCAGCTAAAGCAAAGAATCGTTTTCCTATGGGTCGTGGCCAGTGTTTGCGTTGGTCATGCAGCATTCGCGCAGGACGAACTCACCGGCATGTACCGGCTCACGCGGCCACCCGCCGAGATTGTGAATGCCGATTTTGCCGAGGCGCTCGACCAGGTGATTCCCAGAAACGAAAAACTGCAGTGGCAGGTGTTCGTGCCGGATAACTACGAGGCGTCCAAACCCGCGGGTTTGTTTCTGTACTTAGATCCGGACGGTTCCGGGTTGATGCCGGATCAGTGGCGGCAGGTGTTTACCCAACACAACATTATCTGGGTCAGTCCGCGTCGCACGACACGCCGAGAAGATGAAACACGGCGCACCTGGCACGGTATTCTTGGCTCACGCGCGATTGCAAAGGACTACAACATCGATTTACAGCGTATGTACGTCGGGGGTTACGAGGGTACGGTGCGCACTGCAATCGTCACCATGCTTACGGCGAATGAGTTTTCCGGCGCCTTGTATGTCCGCGGCTCATACTACTCCGATGAACTGACCCCGGATCAACTGCAAGCGATGCAGCGCAAATACCACGTGTTTATTTCCAGCACCAATGATAAGCAAGGGCCGCAAGTACGCCGTGACTACGAGCGTTATCAGCAAGATGGTATTTATAACTCGAAGCTTATTTTTGAGTTGGAGCGGATGAGTCGCACGCCAACGCCGGAACAAATGGATGAGGTGTTTGAGTATTTGGGTTCGAGCGTGCTGCGTTAGCTAGTGCGCCTCGTCCCAATTCGCGCCAGTACCGACATCCACCTGTAGCTCAACATCAAGTTTGGCCGCGCCACACATGATGTCGGTCACTTTGGTGGAGAAATCATCGACCGCTTTCTTGTCGACTTCGAACACCAGTTCATCGTGCACCTGCATGATCATACGGGCCGGCGGCTGGTCCGCGCGCAGCCAAGCATCAACATCAATCATGGCGCGCTTGATGATATCCGCCGCGGTGCCCTGCATCGGGGCGTTGATTGCCGAACGTTCGGCGTACTGACGTCGATTGGCGTTGCGAGCGTTGATTTCCGGTAAGTACAAACGCCGGCCAAACACCGTTTCGACGTAGCCCTGCGCGCGTGCGGTTTCGCGAATGCCGTCCATGTACGCCTTCACGCCCGGGTACCGATCAAAGTAAAGGTCGACGTATTCCTGCGCCTGGCCGCGCGAAATACCGAGCTGCTTGCCGAGGCCAAATGCCGACATGCCATACATGAGCCCGAAGTTAATCGCTTTGGCCGAGCGTCGGTGATCGGCGGTGACATCTTCGAGTGCGGTTTCGAACACTTCGGCCGCGGTCGCGCTGTGCACGTCCGTGCCACTGGCAAAGGCGCTCAACAGGCCTTTGTCTGCGGAGAGGTGCGCCATGATGCGCAGCTCAATTTGCGAGTAGTCGGCGGCGAGCAAGGTTTGGCCATTTGGCGGTACGAACGCTTGGCGAATGCGTCGGCCTTCTTCGTTGCGAATGGGTATGTTTTGCAGGTTTGGGTCGGTCGACGACAAACGGCCGGTCGCCGCCACCGCCTGGTGATACGAAGTATGGATGCGGCCGGTACCCGCGTTGATCTGCAGCGGCAATTTGTCGGTGTAGGTGCTTTTGAGTTTGCTGACGCCGCGATACTCGATAATAACGCGCGGCAGGTCGTAGTCATCGGCGAGTTCCACCAGTACGTCTTCGGCGGTCGACGGCTGGCCTTTCGGCGTCTTGCGAATAACCGGCAGTTCGAGCTGTTCGAACAAGATCTGCTGCAGCTGTTTGGGTGAACCCAAATTAAACGGGCCGCCGGCGAGTTCGTGCGCTTCGGATTCCAGCTCGAGCATACGCTTGGCCAGTTCACCGCTTTGTGTCTTAAGCATCGCGTCGTCGACCAGCACGCCGGTTTCTTCCATATCGAGCAGTACCGGCACCAGCGGCTGTTCGATCGTCTCATAGACGTTCTTGAGTTCGGGTATCTCATCGAGTTTTGCTGCCAGAGTCTGGTGCAGCTGCAGCGTGATATCGGCATCTTCAGCGGCGTAGGGCGAGGCGGTCTCTAAGTCGATTTGATTAAAGGTCAGCTGTTTGGCGCCTTTGCCGGCGACGTCTTCATAATGAATCGTCTCGCGATCGAGATACTTGCGCGCGGTGGAATCCATATCGTGGCGAGTTGCCACGCTGTTTAGAACGTACGACTCCAACATCGAGTCGTAGCGCATGCCCCGCAGAGCAATCCCATGACGCGCTAGCACGTGTGCGTCGTACTTGAGGTGATGACCGACTTTGGCGTGATCATCGCTTTCCAAGAAGGCGCGCAGCTTCTCCAGCACGTCGTCACGTGGCAACTGGTCCGGCGCGCCGGGATAATCGTGTGCCACTGGAACGTAAGCGGCGCTGCCGGCTTCCACTGCAAAGGACACGCCGACAATCTCGGCGGACATGTAATCGAGGCTGGTGGTTTCAGTATCAAACGCGACCAAATCGGCGGCTTCGATTTTTTTTAGCCAACGATCAAAGGTTTTCCAGTCGAGTACCGTTTCATAGTCGCCCGATGGTGCTTCAGTCGCAGGCGACGCGTCGGGTTGGTCCGATGGCTCTTCATCGAGCTGGCGCGCCAAAGTGCGAAGCTCGAAACGCGCGTACAACGAACGCAGCTCATCGACGTTGGCAGGTGTTGCTTCGAGTTCATCCGCAGAGAAAGGCAGGACCACGTCGGTTTTGATGGTTGCCAGTTCGCGAGACAGCTTGAGTGTCTCAATATTGTCGCGCAGGCTTTCGCCCACTTTGCCGCCAATGTCCTCAGCGTTGTCGATAATACCGTCAGCGCTGCCATACAAGTTGAGCCACTTCGCCGCGGTCTTCGCACCCACCTTGGGTACACCCGGAATGTTGTCGGAGGTGTCGCCGACTAGGCCGAGGTAGTCGATTACTTGCTCAGGCGTCACGTCAAACTTCGCTTTTACGCCGTCGCGATCCATCAGCGAGTCATTCATGGTGTTGATCAGCGTCACGTGGTCGTTGACCAACTGCGCCAGGTCTTTGTCGCCAGTGGAAACCAGCGTGTTTTGTTTCTTGCCGGTAGCCTGCGCGCATAACGTGCCGATCACGTCGTCCGCTTCGACACCTTTGATCTGCAGCAGCGGTAAGCCCATCGCCTTGACCGAGTCGAGGATGGGTTCGACTTGCTCGCGAAGGTCGTCCGGCATTGGCGGACGATGTGCTTTGTAGTCTTTGAAAATCTCGTCGCGAAAGGTCTTGCCAGGCGCATCAAACACGACGACGACCCGCGCATTGGGGTGCTCGCGGACGAGTTTGTTGATCATGTTGAGGACGCCGTGCAGTGCGCCCGTCGGCTCGCCCTTCGAGTTCGTTAGATTGGGCAGCGCATGGTACGCCCTATATAGATAGGACGATCCATCGATGAGTACGAGATCAGGATCCGACACGTGCCGGATTACTGGTCAGAGTCTTCGCCGGATTCTTCGCCCTCTTCCTCTTCGGTATCGGCTTCTTCAGCCACCGGTTGTACGGTGCTTGGGTTGCCGGCAACGTACAGCGGACCGCTCTGGCCGCAGCCAAATACGAACAAGGAAAGTAACAGCGTTAATAAGGTACGGGTTGTAATGGTCATCGGGGTTTGACCCTCATCTAATCTGCCTAGATTATAGTGCCAATCGTGGGCGTCGCGCCCACCGAATTCTCATTATCGAACATTGCCCGTTGTTGGCAGGGATTGGAAACACCGCTTATGACCGAATGCGTGGAATTGACTACCGGTTCAGGAGAACCAACTGCGAGCGTGATCTGGCTGCACGGCCTCGGCGCCGATGGTCACGATTTTGAACCAATCGTGCCGGAGCTACGCCTTGATGAACGGGCAATTCGTTTTTTATTTCCGCATGCGCCGATGCGGCCGGTGACCATCAATGGTGGCATGAGTATGCGGGCGTGGTACGACATTCTGACATTAGATCGGGGTGGTCCGCAGGATGAACAGGGCACGCGCGACAGCGCAGCGATACTCGATGGGCTGATCGATCGCGAGATAGAACGGGGCGTGGCGGCCAACAAAATTGTTGTGGCGGGGTTTTCGCAGGGCGGCGCGATCGCGTTGCACGGCGGACTACGCAGTCAGCACCCCTTGGCGGGGCTTATCGCATTGTCGACCTATCTGCCTATGGCCGACGTATTCGTGGACGAGGTCGCGAACGCAGACGGCCGCCGCGAGTTGCCGATATTCATGGCGCATGGCACGTTCGATCCGGTGTTACCGATGTCGATGGGCCAGGAGTCGTATGAACTGCTAACCGAGCAGGGCTACAACGTCGAGTGGCACGACTACCCAATGGCCCACGCGGTCAATCCCCACGAGATTGCGGACATTCGTGATTGGTTGTTGCGAGTACTGGGAGACTAGTGGGTCTGGTCAATCCACGCGTCGACCAGGCGTCGCGCGATGGAGATACGAAACGGCAGCTTAGGAAAGCCTGAACGCAGTTCTTTGCGGGTAAACCACTGCGCGTCCTCAAGTTCACCGTCGTTAAGCAAAATTTCCGATGATGAGGCTTGTGCCATAAAGCCGAGCATCAGCGATGATGGGAACGGCCAGGGTTGCGAACTGTGATACGTCACGTCATCAACCCGCACATTGGTTTCTTCGTAGACTTCGCGACGTACCGCGTCTTCGACGCTCTCGCCGGGTTCAACAAACCCTGCAATGGTCGAATAACGACCTTCCGGCCAGGTTTTTTGGCGGCCGAGTAGACACCGGTCGCCATCGGACACCAGCACGATGATCGCTGGGTCGACGCGGGGATACAGTTCACGTTTGCAATCGTCGTTTAAGCACACACGCGAATTGCCGGCAGCTTCCGGTCGCGCTGATGAACCGCACACGCCGCAATAGATTTGCGATGCGTGCCACATGACCAACGCTCGCGCGTGCGCCATGAGATTGGCCTCATCCGGCGGCAGCACCGTGCCTAAGTAACGCAGGTCGTGAAATTCGCCGAGCTCGGTATACGGTGCCGTGCCACTTGAGATCGGTACTGCAAAAGCCGGCTGATCGCGAAACAGGCCGAGAAAGATCAGGTCTTCATCGTCGATCGACGTATCAATCTGCGAGCGATTGAGGAGCACCGCCTGTAGCGGGTCACCGCCGACCAAACATTGATCGTTCCAGACCGGCACAAAGGCGGCGTTGGCGCTCGCCAGCGCTGTCTCCAGCCACTCGGAGTCTTTGCGGCGTTCACCGCTGCGGTCGACAAAGGCGCCGGCAAATACGTTGTAGTTCTGCATAGGATTGGAGCCGTATTTTACGCCTTCATTCGGGTTTGTGCTGGCGGGCGATTCGACATGCAGGACAGATGGCCTCATCCAGCGCGTAAGCGTCCTGTACATAGCGTGCCTGACAGTCTCCGCAGCTGGCCAGATACAGCTCGTCGTTGTAGCTGATGCAGTGCAGTAAATTCCACGCCCACTCAAAATTGAGTGCCGGGTTTTCGTGCAGCAATTGATAGGTTTCAAAGGCGCGGCAGAGGCGGTGCCCGAACTCCACGTCGGGTCGTGGCCAGCTAGCGATTACGCCATCATCTTCGGTAATGCGTATCAATAGGCCGCTTTGGAACAAAGCGACCAGGGTCGTGGCTTGCAGTTGGTTCTCCGGCGATTGCACGAAGCGATTCACCTGACGCGGAGACTTGCCGCGGCGGCGTCTGACGTTGGTTCGACCACCGTTAACGAAGTAGGTGGCATACAGCTTGCGAATTCGGTCGTCCGAGAGGCCGGTACACTCCCGAATCGTCCGGGTACGCGCCTCGTGACCGATCATTCTGAGGGCCAGCTCGAACTGGCCGCGTTCGGCGGCGTAGCGGTCGTCGCTCATTCGCATTTCCTACCCCTTGTGCGAGAAATAGACCAGATATAGTATGTCTGAGTCGATTATTATCCGCAAATGGTCTTTTTAGACGAAATACGGCTATTTTTGGAAAAACAGACAAGGGGGAATTGCATGTCCGACTTCCTGGGTATTGATGCGGCCGATCTGGCCGAGGTGCGGGCCCTGAACAAAGCGTTTCTGCGCGCATTTCGTCGTCAGGACGACGCCGTGCGGCGCGACCATCTGGCGGTAGATGTGGTAGCCAAAATGACGCATCTCACCGATTGGGAAATTGAGCGCCTCGCGCGGATTCCGGTATTGCTAGGCATTAGCGTCACCGATGCCGCCTATTGGGATGCGTGGTTCGACCGCGATGCTCAACCGAGTCTGTTTTCGACCGCGGCGACCGTAACGCCAACCACCGAAGTCACCGTGGCGACATTGCTGTTTCTATGGCAAACCGCGCGCGCGAACCCCTATGTTGCCCGGTTGCTGAGTGGTGCCTCCGTCAGTTGGTGTGAGCGCCTGGCGGGTTGCCGATTGACCTGGCTGGTGCGCCGCGCGCACGCGCGGCCTGATTTCTTGTCACCGCGCCATGCGGCTCATCAACATTTCTGGCTGCGGTTACTCCGCGACGGCGTTAACGAAGACCGAGAAATTCGGCACGCCGCACATTTGTGCGCCCTGCAAACCGCGCTGACGGTGGCCGAGGAGATTCCAGTGGATCGATTCCGTACCGCCGCATGTCGGGCTCACGTACCCGTTTTTCAAGTAGCCGAACCGGACTAAAATCGGGCGAGAATCATGGCACGCGGGTACAATACGCGACCTCATGAAAGCGCTCGAAATCAAAGATCTTCAAAAGACATATTCCAACGGCAACGTGGCCCTTAAAGGCATCGACCTCACGGTGCAGGAAGGCGACTTTTATGCCTTGCTCGGTCCAAACGGTGCCGGCAAGACGACCGCCATTGGCATCATCAGCTCATTGGTAAACAAGACCGGTGGTGAGGTACGGGTCTTTGGCAATAGCATCGATACCGATCTGGAGAAAGCGAAGAGCTATCTCGGTCTGGTTCCGCAGGAAATCAACCTCAATCTGTGGGAGTCGGTGGAGAACATCGTATTGAATTCTGCTGGCTATTACGGCCTGACGCGGAAGTCCTCACGAGACCGAACGGAAAAGTACCTACGTGCGTTGCGGTTATGGGATCGGCGCGACGACAACGCGCGCAGTTTGTCTGGTGGCATGAAGCGCCGGCTGATGATTGCACGGGCTTTGGTGCACGAGCCGAAATTACTGATTCTTGACGAACCGACCGCTGGCGTGGATATCGAGATCCGTCGATCGATGTGGGAGTTTCTACGCGAAATCAATGCAGCCGGTACGACCATCATCCTGACTACGCACTATCTCGAAGAGGCCGAATCGTTGTGTCGTGACGTAGCAATTATCGATGCCGGCACGATTATCGAGGATGCGCCGATGGGTTCGGTGCTCCGTAAGCTGCAACGCGAGGTGTTCGTGTTGTCACTTGCCGAGCCACTGTCCAATGCGCCATCGCTGGAAGGCTTCGAAACGCTGTTGCGCGATGATGGTGATCTGGAAGTTGCTCGTGGCCCGGAACAAGATCTGAATGAGTTATTTGCCAAATTATCGGCAAACAATATTTCGGTGGTCAGTCTGCGCAATAAGGCCAATCGACTAGAAGAGCTATTCATGCGCTTGGTGGAGAGCAAAGATGATGCGGAGGATGCCGCATGAATCTGGCGCTGAATTGGGAAGCCGTTAAGACGATCATCCGTAAGGAAATCGTACGGGTGCTGCGCATCTGGGTGCAAACGATCGTGCCACCCGCGATCACCATGACACTGTACTTCATAATCTTCGGAAATTTAATCGGTCGTCGCATCGGCACTATGGACGGCTTTGACTACATGCAGTACATCGCCCCGGGTTTGATCATGATGTCAGTCATTACCAATTCTTACGGTAATGTCGTTTCTTCATTTTTCGGAGCCAAGTTCGCGCGTCACGTTGAAGAGTTACTGGTGTCACCGATGTCGAACGCGACGATTATTATCGGCCACGTCGCCGGCGGCGTATTGCGCGGTGTGCTCGTCGGCGCATTGGTGACCGGTGTCGCCCTCTTTTTCACCGATTTGGATGTTGCGTATCCGCTGATTACGGTCACGATCGTGCTGCTGTCGTCGGTGGTGTTTGCATTGGCTGGATTCATCAATGCGCTGTTTGCCAAGAAATTTGATGATGTCGCCATCATTCCGACATTCGTGCTAACGCCGTTAACCTATCTGGGCGGTGTGTTCTATTCCATCTCGCTATTGCCGGAGTTTTGGCAGGCGGTTTCCAAGGCCAACCCGATCTTATACATGGTCAACGCATTTCGGTTCGGCATTCTCGGCAAGTCGGATATCGACGTTACGGCAGCGTACTTTATTCTGCTGGTTTTCGTGGCGCTGCTATTTTCTGTCTGCATGATGTTGATGCGTCGCGGCGTCGGAATTCGCGAGTAACCATGTGTGTCGTTGAATAACAGTGTGCGGACGATTCGCCTTTTATTCACCGGCTGAAGCGACCGCAGCGCTGTTCGGCGTTAACGGCGCGCCCGACGTTGTGCCTCGATTTAATATCGCCCCGACTCAATATGTCGCGGCAGTGCGTGAGGGAGAAGACGAAGAGCGCGAATTGAGCATGTTGCGTTGGGGCCTAGTACCGTTTTGGGCCAAAGACGTGTCGATTGGCAATCGGATGATTAACGCGCGTGCAGAAACGGTGCGTGAGAAACCCTCATTTCGTGCTGCCTATAAACGTCGTCGGTGCCTGGTTCTGGCCGACGGTTTTTACGAATGGCACCGTGACGGTGATGTCAAAACACCGCACTTTATTTCCCTGGCATCCGGCGAGCCATTCGCGTTCGCCGGTTTGTGGGAAAACTGGCAGGACAAGCAGTCGGATGAACAGGTGCAGTCGACCACGATCATTACCACGGCAGCCAACACGTTTATGCAGACACTGCATCACCGCATGCCGATCGTCCTCGATCCGGCGACGGCAGATCGATGGTTGGCGGGCGACGATGCGCTACTCGAAGAAATTACCGCCAACAGTCCGAAAATGCAGGCCTGGCCGGTCGACCGTCGTGTTAATAATGCCCGCAACCAAGATGACGGGCTAACCGAGCCGGTCGGCGACGTGGTTAGCGGTTAGTCGTCAGAGACCGTCGGCTGTCTCGCCGGGTGGGCGGAAATCAGTAGCGTTCCTGGGCCGCCGTGCACGCCGATCGCGGTACCAATCTCGGCCTGCGTTAAGCGTTCGATACCCGGTAACCGGGCTTGTAAGGTTTCGCAGGCATCGCGCGCACCATCGGGATCAACGGCGTGGCCCACGCCGACCACCAGACGATCGTGATGTGCGATGCGTTTAGCGACATGTTTGGCGAACCGCTTGGCGAGATTGCGTTGACCGAAGATACAGCCGGCGAGCGATATCTTGCCATCTGGGCTGGTGCGAATGATCGGTACGACGCGTAAGAAATTGGCGACTGGCTTCACCCAGGCCGGTACGCGTCCGCCTTTGACGGCGTAGTCGAGATTCTTCAGCGTTGCAAACGTGACGGTCTCCGGAATGAGCTTATCGACTTCCGCGAGGGTTTCTTTGGCGCTCAATCCGGCGTCGCCGCATTCAGCGGCAAAAACCGCGATCAGCCCTTGTCCGAGCGACGCATTCTTGGAGTTCACAACATGAATATTGCCACTGGCGTCCGTGCGCGCCGCTGCTGAGCGAGCTGCCTCATACGTGCCGCTGGCCTTGTTGGTGAGATTGATTGAAATCACGTCCTCGTAGTGACTCGCGAGGTATTGGTACTGGCGTCGAAAATCACCCGGCGCCGGTTGTGATGTGGTGGGGTGATTCGGGTTCGTTGCGAGCTCGTGATAAAAGTCTTTCACGGTAATGCTGAGTTTGTCGAGGTAGCCGCGATCACCGAACTGAATGCGACACGGCACCATGTGGATATCGAAACGGTCCATATCTTCATCCGAAATATCGCCAGCGGAATCGGTAACTACGGCAAACCCACCCCGAGTACCATGATTGCGTTGCTGGCGCTCTAGATCGTCTGCTTTTTCGCCGCGAAGCTCGCCGAAACGGCGGCTAACTTCGAACACGGCCTGTGGATCGTTGACGTGAATATGGACTTTGGCTTTGCGTTTTGAGCCGGCGAGTACAAACGAGTCGCCGAGGGGCGCGAGCGCTTCGCGGAGTTTTCGTCGGTCAATGTCGTCGCCAACGACGATACACTCGGTACAGTACCGATACGCATAATCCTCGCCTTCGCCATCCAGCGCGACGAATTCGTCACTGCTTTCGAGTACTGTCAGATCCGGCGCTTCAGTCTCGACGCCGTTACTCACGTAATCGGTCAAGCCTTCCATGAGTTCAACGAACCCTTTGGCGCCCGCATCGACCACACCGGCTTTCTTGAGTGCATCCATTTGTGAGGTGGTTTTCTGTAGCGCCTCATTGAGTGGCGCCAGCGTGTTCTTGAGAAGCTCGCCGATGGATTCGATCCGCGCGTCTTTGGCCAGCGCGTCCATGGCTTTGGCATAGGCACCGATAACCGTGAGCATGGTGCCTTCAACCGGCTCGGCGATCGCCTCGTGCGCATACTCACTGCCGGTCTTAACGGCATGGTGAAACGACTCCGCTGACAGTGTCGCGAGCTCCGCCGACGCATCGCAAACGCCCTGGAAAAACTGCGCCAGAATGGCACCGGAATTACCGCGTGCGCCGTCGAGCATGGCGTCGGCGACTGCGACCAGAAGTTCGCCGGCGCGATCGTATTTCGATTGGCTCAAGGTTGGCAGTGCTGCGCCCAAAGACAGGCTCAGGTTTGTGCCGGTATCGCCATCGGGAACCGGGAATACATTGATTTTATTGAGTAAAACCTGATTCCCGATCACTCGGTGAATGCCTGAGATCAGGCCTTTTCGAAGCGTTTCAGTATCCAAGGGTTATTCGCGTGGCAAGAGAAAACGGCGTCCCTGGTGGGACAAGATGACACCATCACGGGTGATTTCCGACACCACCGGACCTTCAGCGGTGCGTTCATTCTCCCGGTACTTCGACATGTTAATGAACACAAATCGATCGGCTGGGATTTCGCTAAACACGTGGATGTCGATATGCAACTGCGGCAGGTTGAGCGAGCCCTCGAGGCGCAGCTGGTCGATCGTCGGCACGCTGTTTGAGGTGGGTGCCGATGACAATATCGCGGTGGAAGATGGCAGCGATGAAGGTGGTGATGTTGCCGTGGGTTCGGCAGCGGCCATATCTAATGGTGCAGTGCCAGATTCGCCGTCGTCGGCAATCGGCTCGGTAATGGACGGTTGCGATTCCATCGCTTGAGCAACTCGATCTTCAAAGCTCGCGGGTGCGGATGCGGTGGTCGCAGATCCGGGCGCGCTTGCCGCATCGACTGCCGAGCGATTCGACGCGGGTTCATTGCTGAGTGATACATCCGGACGCGTGAGGATGCCGATCAACACGACGATGTTGATCAACAGCAACAGGCCCAGTACCCACAACCAGCGCGATGGTCCGGATTGAGCCGGCGCAGTCGGCACTGCGGAAAACTCCGCCTGACCTTGCTGTTGCCGTTCGGTCTCCGATTTTTTTAAGGCATCAAGAATAAATGACATGGTTATTCCTGCGCTAACCGAGCGGTGTTCAGTCGCGGCGTGCGATCCGGTGCGAGTAGCGAATTCACGATGATCTGCGTCTGCTGACCGGCGAGCCCGTCGACATCGAGTCGATGATCACGTTGGAACGCGCGGACCTGGTCGGCGAGCCCTGCATCATAAACGTCGGAGTCGAACGGTTCGGCCCGATAGCGATTGTCGATCGATGCCAAGCTTTGCCGCAGCCACAAAACGTTGGCACCGCGAACACCGGGGTTTAGTGAGATTGCCGTGCCGTTCGGCGGCTGCCAAATCAATTCGTAGCTGCCGAACCAAAGATCCGTAATGTCACCGATGGCATGGGTCACTTCAACGCCGCCGATCGAGAGTTGTGCGCGTGACCCCTCAATTGCGGTTAGTACGACACGATGCGTGCCACCCTCGTCGTCCACCAGCGTCAAAATAGCCGGCCTGTCCAATTGGCGTAAGCCGCTCCACGAGCCGCGGCCGCGCAGACAGCTCAACCCCGATGACACGATGTTTGAACAACTACTGGGAGTCGAGTCATCGATACCCCACAAACGGGTGAGCGCTCGAAACGCCGGTTCGCGGCCGGTTAGCTCGCTGGCCAAAGCGAGTTGTTCGTTGAGAGACGGTGCTGGTTCCTCCGTCACGACCAGATCGGTATCGACCGGCGTGGCGGGTTCGGTGATCGGCGACGATGAGTCATTGGTTGGTTCGATACTGTCGGCGACGGCCGCATCGGCGGCCGGTGCGAATGGACGTTTCGGCAGTTCACCGCCGAGCGCTAAAAAAGCGCCCAGCGCAACCACGGCCGCTGTTGCCAATCCTGCTACGGGCCATAGCCAGGATGATGTGGATCGAATGTCTGGTTCGCCGGTGATTTCTCGTGCGGCGCGACGAACCAGTCGTTTGTTGACGATTCTTGTGCCCTGGCTGTAGGCACCGAGTAGTGCGCGATCACAAATGACGTTGATAAGACGTGGTACGCCTTGCGACAGTTTAAACACCTCTCGTCGAGCGCCGTTATCAAACACCTCACCGAGCGCACCGGCAACTTTGAGGCGATGTTCGATGTACTGATCGGCTTCGTCACGCGACAACGGCTCAAGGTGGTAGCGGCCGGTAATCCGCTGCGCAAGTTGTCGCAGGTCGTTGCGCGCCAGCAGTTCGCGCAGCTCGGGTTGGCCAATCAAGATGATCTGCAGGAGTTTTTGCTTAGCCGTCTCCAGGTTGGTCAGAAGTCGTACTTCCTCGAGCACATCGGGTGCCAGGTTCTGTGCTTCGTCGACCACCAGAATCGTGCGGCGTCCTTCGGCATGCGCTGTGAGCAGGTGGCCGTTGAGGGCGTCGATCAGTGCTTTGATGCTGCCGCGCGGCTCCGGCACGGTGATGCCCAATTCTTCGCAAATGGCTTCCAGGAATTCCAGCGCCGAGAGCTGCGGATTGAGCACCACGGCAACGTCTGCGTTGCTCGGCATCCGGTTCATCAACAATGAGCGGCACAGCGTGGTCTTGCCAGTACCGACCTCGCCGGTGAGCTGAATGAAGCCGCCGCTTTCGGTAACGCCGTACACCAGGTGAGCCAATGCCTCGCCATGGCGCTCGCTCATGAACAAATAACGCGGGTCAGGCGTTATCGAGAAGGGTTTCTCATTGAGGCCAAAAAAGTCGGTGTACATACAGCGCCAACGCAGGGGTAGACAGGAATTCTAACCCAATCGGCGGCCTCTCCAGGCCTATTAGGTGCTAATTAGGACCGATTCAGAGAGCGGGCCCGGGACATCGCCTGGCGGCCAAATTTGTCCTGGATGGCGTCTACTGTCTGATCGACAGCGTTGGGGGTCGCCATCTCAAGATCGTCAAACAGATCCGGTTGTTCCGCCGGCACCAGTTTGCTGCCGCCTACGCCCAACAGGCGAATTTTTTCCTGCGGGTTTTGTGCCAGCCAAGTGTTGAGCAGATCGCGCGCAACGCTGAATAGCTGTTCGGTGCTGCTGATCGGTGGCTGTAGACTGCGTTGACGCGTAAACGTCTGGAAGTCGGATTGCCGGATTTTGATTTGTACAGTGCCTGCGGCAAGGCGCGATTTGCGCATTCGATTAGCAGTGGTTTCGGCGAGCTGCATTAGCTCGCGATGCATGTCGAGCGGATCGATCAGGTCCGTATCAAACGTCTCTTCCGCGCTGATTGATTTCTCTTCGCGTTCGGCAACGACCGGTCGATTGTCGATGCCGGCTGCACGATCTCGAGTGCGTTGTGTATAGCGCCCAAAAATAGGTTCCAAGTCCCGATCGGGCGCAGTGCGCAAATCGCGGACCGTGCCGATGTTAACTTTGCTAAGACGCGCCAGCGTTTGTTTGCCAATGCCGGGTATAACCGCCACCGGTAACGGATCGAGAATGTCGCGGCAGTTTTCCGGTGTGACGACAACCAGTCCGTCGGGTTTATCCAAATCTGATGAAATTTTGGCGACCAGCTTATTGTCGGCAACGCCAACTGATGCGGTGAGCTCTGTGGTTTCTAAGATAGCCTGTTTGATTGCGACCGCGATGTCGGTCGCCGAACCATGCAGACTGAGACTTGCAGTGACATCGAGAAAAGCCTCGTCCAATGAAAGCCCTTCAACCAGTGGTGTGAAGCTGCGGAAAATTTCAAAGACTTGCTTGGACACTCCTCGATAGTGTGCCATGCGCGGTGCTACCCGGATGAGGTGCGGGCAACGGCGTTTTGCTTCGGACATCGGCATCGCGGAACGCACGCCAAACTCGCGCACTTCGTAACTTGCCGCGGCGACCACGCCACGGTTGTCACCGCCTACCACCACCGGTTGGCCACGGAGTTCAGGATTATCACGCTGCTCGACGGAGGCGTAAAACGCATCCATGTCCACATGCAGAATTGCGCGTGATGTCATCGTCGTTGGCTAGTTGCCGCGTTCCACAATGAACGACGCGAGCCATCGCAACGGGTCTGCGTGCTCGCCAAAATCATCCAGCTTCTCGATAGCGCTGGCAAGCAGATCATCGCAACGTTTGCGCGACGCTTCGACGCCGACGAGGCGCGGATAGGTAGCTTTCGCTAGTCCTGCATCGCTGCCGGCTGGTTTGCCGATAGCCTCGGTGTCGCCCTCGACGTCTAACAGATCATCTTTGATTTGAAACGCGATGCCGATCGTGCGGCCAAATGCATCCATGGCAGCGCGTTCTTCGTCGCTGGCCTCATTGGATAAGATCACGGCGGACATGACGGCGGCATGAATTAGTGCACCGGTTTTCATGCTGTACATCGATTCGATGTCTTCGGCAGAAATGGTTTTCCCTTCGGCCGCTAGGTCAAGCGCCTGGCCGCCGGTCATTCCCAAAGACCCACAGGCGTCCGTCACTAGTTTGACCAGGTTCGCGCGAGTGCGCGCATCGACGTCCGGCATGCTGGCCAGCAAATTGAAGGCCAGCGGTTGCAGGGCGTCGGCAGCCAGAATCGCGGTGGCTTCGTCATAGTGTCGGTGCAGTGTCGGCTTGCCGCGGCGCAAATCGTCGTCATCCATCGCTGGTAAGTCATCGTGGACCAGCGAAAATGCATGAATCAGCTCAATCGAGGCCGCTGGCGCGTCTAATTGTCGCTCGGCCACTCCTAAGCATTCCCCGGCGGCATAGGTAAGTAGGGGTCGAACGCGCTTGCCACCATTGAACACCGCGTAACGCATCGCATCGTGGAGCTGGCGCGGCGCTACGGTTGCAGCGGGCAGGGCGTGATCGAGTACGTCGGCGACGCGCTCATTGTAATGCGCTATGCGCTTATCAAAGGTTTGGGACAAGAGGGTCTCTGTCAATCGGCAAGACGCGTAGCGTACACCGAAACACACCACCCTGTGGAGCGAGCCGGCAGGCTATAATTCGCTGCCCACCGCCAGGTCTGGACGCATGTCTGCACACGCTTTCGCACATCCCAACATTGCCCTGATCAAGTATTGGGGTAAGCGCGATCGTCAACGCAATTTGCCCGCGGTGGGGTCGATCTCGATTACGTTATCGGAGCTTGGCACGCAGATGCGAATCCGCCCGGATGCCGACCTCTCCGCGGATCAGCTCAGCGTCAATGGTGAAGCGCGCGATTCGCTGTTGCCGCGGGTATCGGCATGTTTGGATCGCATGGCCGGTGCGAGTCGATTGCCGGCGCGTATTGAGAGCGAAGCGAATTTCCCCCTGGCTGCGGGTCTGGCGTCCTCGGCATCGGCTTTTGCCGCGTTGGTTGTTGCTGCCAACGAGGCGTACCAATGCGATCAGCCGCAACAGCAGCTGGCGCAGCTGGCCGGTGCGGCGTCGGGGTCAGCGGCACGGTCTCTTTACGGTGGCTTTGTAGAGCTGGACAAGGGTGATACGGACATTGAGCTGCAGTGTCTCGCCCCGGCCGGCGATTGGCCGCTGGCGGTGGTTGTGGCAATTACCGAGGCCGGGCCAAAACCGGTGTCGTCGGGTGAGGCGATGGAAATTTCACGAAAGACTTCGCCATTTTATGGTCGGTGGCTAGAGCAACAACCGCACGACCTTGACGAGGCGCGCAGTGCTATCGAGGGTCGTGACTTTGAGCGCCTTGCTGCGATAAGTGAGCACAGTTGCTTAAAGATGCACTCGGTGATGTGGGGTTCGCGACCGCCGTTGATCTATTGGAACAGCGCGACCGTCGCGTGCATGGAAGCGGTGCGCGAGATGCAGGCTCGCGGTGTCGGCGTATTTTTTACGATTGACGCGGGGCCGCAGCTCAAAGCGGTGTGCCTTCCTGAGCACAGCGCTGAGGTTGAGAAGTCCTTGACGCAGGTGGCGGGTGTTATCGAGACGCGTCGATGCGGTTTGGGTGAAGGGGCGCGGATAACGAGCGTATGATGCAGCGCATCTCGACAGCGCCCGGCAAGCTGGTCATCGCCGGTGAATACGCCGTGCTTAACGGCGCGCCTGCCATTGCTACGGCGGTTGATCGACGCGTGGCAGTCACCGTGGAGCCCAACGACGACGATTGCCACTCGGTGCGAGCACCCGGATGGGTCGATCATGTGGGGCGCTTTCAAGCCAGCGACGATGGCGTTGTATGGCGCGAGGGAGAAACAGGATTCGACCTGATTACGGCAACCTGGCCGCACTTTAAGATTACCGGTGAGCAGTGCGTTGATATCCGTATCGATAGTCGCGCGCTGTTGCATGCCTCCGGCACCAAACTCGGTCTGGGTTCCAGCGCGGCGGTTACCGTGGCACTCGCGGGCGCGTTGGTTGCCGATGGTCACAGTGCGATCGCGGCCGATGCGCATCGGCAGTTCCAAGGTGGTCGTGGCAGCGGTGTCGATATTGCCTGCAGTACGACCGGCGGAGTAATCGAGTTTGAGGGTGGTCGAACCCGCTCGATCGAATGGCCGGAGGGTCTGGCATACACCGTGTTATGGAGCGGACAGCCGGCGAGTACCAGCGATAAACTCAGCCAGTTGGACGGTGCTGATAGCGCGACGTCGCGAACACTGTACCGCGCAGCGCAGCATGTGGCGGAATACTGGCAGGGTGATGATCTGTCACGCTTACTCTCGAGCCTCGCACACTATGTCACCGTATTGCGTGCGTTCGATATTGACCATCGGCTAGGCATCTTCGATGCTGGCCATCGGGAGTTGATGGAAATCGCCGAGTCGATGAATTTGCTCTACAAACCTTGCGGGGCCGGTGGCGGAGATCTGGGTATCGTACTTTACGAAGCTGACACGGATATCGCGCCGTTATTGGCAAGAGCCAAGGGCGTTGGATTTGAACCGCTCGATATGTCGATTGACCCGGAGGGTTGGCGTCTGGCACTGGAAGGTCCTCGATGACGTCTCGAGTGAGCGGCCTGCACCGACTCGGTATTCACGAGCGTATCGATGCGCTCTGCGAGCAGCGTCTCATCAGCCACTCTGACGCAGAGCTCTTGAAACAAGGGCAGCAAGTCTTACTACCCGCTGCTGCTGACCGGTTCGTCGAGAACGTCGTAGGAACCTTTGGATTGCCATTTGCGATCGCGCCGAACTTTATCGTCAACGGTCGTGAGTGCTTAGTGCCGCTGGTAGTGGAAGAGCCTTCGGTAGTCGCGGCGTTGTCGAACGCCGCGAAGATTGCCCGGGCAGGCGGGGGTTTTACCGTTGCCGTTGATGATTACTGGGTGACGGGCCAGATCCACCTGGTCGGCGTGGACAATGTTGATGCCGCGATGGAAAAACTCACCGGGAATCGTGCGTCGCTAATTGAGCGCGCAAACCAGGTGCAGCCGAATCTGATCGCGCGCGGTGGCGGTGTGCGCGATATCGAGTTTCGTTCCTTGCAACTGGCGGACGGTCGGCCACTGCTGGTATTGCACGTTCAGCTCGATGCGGTGGATGCAATGGGCGCCAATCTGGTGAACACGGTGTGCGAAGCGATTGCGCCGGACGTGAGTTCGATCTGTGGTGGTGAAATTGCGATGCGCATTCTGACCAACCTTGCGGACCGGTCGATATTTACCGCGCGTATGCATGTGCCGCTGGCGGATCTCGGTGCTGGAAAATTCACTGCCGATGAGGTCCGTGATCGCATCGTTTTGGCGAGCGACATTGCGATCGCCGACCCATATCGGGCAGCAACACACAACAAGGGCATCATGAACGGTATCGATAGTCTCGCTATCGCGACCGGCAATGACTGGCGTGCTATCGAAGCCGGAGCCCATGCATTCGCGAGTCTCGGTGAGTCTTATCAGCCGCTGGCGATCTGGTCTGAACAAGGCGGCGATCTTCACGGCGAAATTCGCTTGCCGTTACGTGTCGGTACCGTTGGTGGCACCGTAACCGGTAATGCGGGCGCGGCGCTGGGACTAAGGATGACCGGCGTTGATAGTGCCCGCGAACTGGGGGCATTGATGGCCGCGGTTGGCCTGGCGCAGAACTTTGCGGCGATTCGAGCACTGGCAACCGACGGTATTCAGGCTGGACATATGCGATTGCATCGTCGCCAGCACCAGAACAAACCGACCGACACTGAGGCTAGCATCGCGGCGATGCCTGGCCGAGCCGCGGCTAAGGTGATTCTGGTCGGTGAGCACGCGGCGGTGTATGGCAGCCATGTGCTGGCATTGCCGATCGCCGACGCGATGGGTGCGGAAGTGTCTGCGGCAAGTGGACCGTTGCGACTCGCTATTCCCGATTGGGGGGTCGAGGTTTATGGTGTGACAGCGCCGGCCGCTGACTTGCTGGCACCCATCTTCTCGGCATTGGACGTTGCGCCGGAAAATCTGGCGTTGACCATTCGATCGCGGGTACCGCGCGGTATGGGGCTGGGATCGTCGGCGGCGCTCGCGGTGGCGGTAGTGCGTGCGCTGGCTGCCTACTTGCAACGCGATCTCGACGATGAAACGGTCAATCAGATGGCGTTCGAGTGCGAGCGAATTGCGCATGGCACGCCGTCGGGTGTCGACAATGCATTGGCGACGTTTGCCAAACCTCTGCTAGTTAAGAATGACGGTGCGCTGGCAATGCAGGCACTTGAGGTGAATCTTGCGCCGCCGTTAGTTGTCGCCTTTAGTTCGCAGATGGGGTCAACGCGACAGCAGGTTGCCGGTGTGCGCGAACGCTATGACAACCGCACTGACAGTTATGCGGCAATCTTTGAACAAATCGATGCTCTAAGCTTGCAAGCGGCAACTGCGCTGGGTGCGGGGAATTGGAATGAACTTGGTGCTTTGATGAATGTCTGCCATGGCCTACTCACTGCGATCGAGGTTTCTACGCCGGAGTTGGAGCGCATGGTTCATACCGCTCGACGCGCCGGTGCGACGGGCGCCAAGCTGACCGGCGGTGGTGGCGGCGGATCGATTATTGCGTTGTGTCCCAATCGCGTTGAAGATGTTGTTGCGGCGCTGGAAAACGCCGGCTACGGCACGTTAGTTCTGGCAGGAGAGGAGTAAATGCAGGACGCACATCGGGTGGTGTCATCGGAAAGCGAAGAGCTGATCTTAGTGACCGGTGATGATCAGGAAGACGGCTATCTGAGCAAAGCCGAGTGCCACGATGGCGCTGGCATACTGCATCGTGCGTTCTCGGTGTTCCTGTTCAATGCGGATGGCGAGCTGTTGTTGCAGCAGCGTAGTGCCGGTAAGCGGCTGTGGCCGGGATTTTGGTCGAACACCTGCTGCAGCCACCCGCGACGCGGCGAGTCGATGGCTATCGCGACACAACGACGATTAGATGACGAGCTGAATATCGAGACGGATCTCGAATACATTTATAAGTTCACCTATCAGGCACGGTTTGGTGAGTTGGGGTCGGAGCACGAACTGTGTTACGTCTATTTGGGGCGAGTTGATAGCGAAGTAGTGCCCAATGCCGAGGAAATATCCGCCACACGTTGGGTGCCTGCTAATGAGGTTGCCGACGTATTAGCGGCAACCCCGGATGACTATACGCCCTGGTTCCAGATGGAATGGCAGACTCTGATCAGTGAACATGCTGAGGCGCTTTCGCGCTACACCCAGCTCAGCTAACTGACGTAACGGTAGTACTCGATACCCAGATCGTTGAAGTGCCGTTCCTCCGCACTGCCAACGTGATCAATCACAAATTCATTCTTCGGCAAATACTTCAGGTCGTTGGGAATCTGGCCGTCGTGCAGCGCGGCGTACTGTTCGTAATTAAGGTCGACCGCCTGATTCATGACTGCATTAAAGCCCATCGCAGCCGATGCTTCTCGCCAACGTTCAGCAACGTAAAACGGAATGACCTCTGCGGCATCACCACTGCCGTAGCCGAGTGTCAGCACTTCTTCGCCGACTGCCAGGCGATTCTCATCCAGCGCCTGTTCGAAGCCGGCGGCCAACCAGGCCGGCAGAGCCGCGGTGTAGAGATTGCCAAGGTCGAGCATCGTGTCGCTGCCGAGTGCCAACTTGTCGAGTACTTCGGTGCGATAGTGGCGCGACGCGCGGAATACGCGCAATGCAGCCATGGTGAGCGGATAAATTTCGTATTCAAGTCGTTCCGGAGAGGCGAGCGTCGAAACACGCGGCTGGCTCAACATTTCGGTGCGCAGCTGTTCGGCGTCAATACCCGCTTCGTAGCAATACGATGCGAGCTCGGCACGATCCTCAGCGCTACCCTGACTCAGGGCGAACAGGTAGGCGACCGCCCAGCCCGTCTCCGGCATGCGTCGATAGGGGCGATGCATAAATACCGACTTCAATGACCGCAGATATTCAATGGGATCGAGCTGGCGCTTGCGGTACATATCGTTGAGCGCTTGCAGCGTCTCGTCGATGTAGCAGGTGGTGGAGTACTTGCCGTTAAAGACCGGGAAATCCTGCACCTGATGCGATTCGTTCTGGTCTTGACCGCAGAAGCGCAACATCGGCTTACGAAAGTCCATCACGCGATAGTCGGACGCTGAACCTGAACCCGGCAGATCGACCACTGCAAGCGCAGGGTCTTCTTCGAGCAGCATGGCAACGGCACCGGCACCCTGCGTCGGTTCGCCGCTGGAGCCGCGGGCGTACTCGGCAATATCCGCACAGACGACAATCGCCTGGCCGCCGGCACCATCCAATGCCAAGTGGCGGATGGCGCCTTTCATGCCGTACACGCCGCCAAGGCAGGCATGTTTGAATTCCGGAACTTCGCAGCTACGGGCGATCGGTGGCAGGCCTCGTGTTTCCAGCGCCTGGTCGACCATGCCTTTCACGATGATCGCGCCGGCCGAGTTGTCGGTGCTGGATTCGGTGCCTAGCCCGAGAAACTTAATTCGGCCAGGGTCGACATCGTACTGATCGATAAGTCGGAGTACCGCGGTCGCCGCCATCGTGTATACGCTTTGATCGGGGCCACGCACGCGAAAGCTGCGGCCGACGACTTCGCGAACTTTCGGCCAATGCCCATTGGTCCAATCACACCAGTCCTCCAACCACACCCGATAAGGTGGGATGTAGGCGGCGAGGCCGCTGATTCCTATACGTTTTTGCGAAGGTGTCGTCATGAGCTTTGTTCGTATCCGCGGTGAATTTTAGTGGTCCCCGGTCCTCCTCACAACTATTCCAGGCCTATTCCACGGTTACCGTGATGGTTTCAGATGCTACCGGTGGTTCATGAGGAATGTGCAGATGGTCGCCCAGCAGCAGCTGCAGTGTGTGTTCGCCCGGCGCGAGCTCCAGTGTCGTTGAGGTGCTGCCGTCACCAAAGTGGATATGATTGGCATCTGCCGGAATGGGCAGATCCAGTGCCGGCATGCCGGTATCGACCAGCAGATGATGGTGGCCGGAATGGGGTGCCTCGGTGCCTGCAGGTACTACGTTCATGCCTTCGAGCCCAAACTCGAGGGTCACCGGACTGGTCACCGTGTCGCCGTCGGCTGGGGTTATGAAAAATACTCGGGCGCCGTCGGCAGCGTCGGAGCGGGGCAGGCCAACAGGTGCTGCAGGGGCTGATGGCGCTTCGGTCTCAACGACCGGCGTGGCGTCGTCTTTGCTGCATGCGGCCAGCGCCATTGTCATAGCGAGTGCGGGAATCAGCGCTTTTCTTAAGGTGTTCATGCGGTTCTCCCGAGTCCGAAGACTCAATAACGATATAGGTTCAGCGATACGGAATCTCAATAGTAGCGCTGTCGAATCTAGTTCGAAAATGCGGCTGTGAGCAGCGTCATCAATAGGATAAAGAAGCTGCCCGCCAAATATGCGGCCAATAGGGCAATGTACTTAACAAATGTGACCAAGCGACCCTGCCCATAGACGCGTCGCATCGAAACAAACAAATACACCGGGATATACAGCGATGCGATGACGATAGGCACCACCACCGCGGCTTCATGTAACTCGGCGGCTTCTCCCAATCGCTCATAGAGAACGGTAAGAATCAAGATCAGGAAAAAGAACGAGTGAAAATGGACGAAGAACAACAGGTGTTCGACGTAATAGCGACGCGATAGCGGGTATAACAGCTTCAGTACAAGTGCCATAATCGGTAGCAGCAAAATTAATGCGGCCGGCGTCTTGTCGATCATTTCGCGGGGCGAGCCATTGCCAGCCGTCTTGCTCGCCACGCTCGCACATTTCCTGTACCCGCTCAGGTGTGACCCGCCGTGCCAGCCACGGCCAGTCTTGATCGAGTGTGCCCAGGTCAACATCGCATTCGTCACCGATGACGACTTGATTGCCCGAGCCACCGGTAATTCTTAGCGGACTATCGTTCTCCTCGACGGCGGCAATGATCTCCGCTTTCTGTTCGTCACTCATGACGCTTTCCGGAACGTTCGCCAGGCCCGCTTCGATTTCGGCCTGTCGCGCTGCAACGTCTTCGTCGCTTATCGGGGCGCTGTCCTCGAGATCAGCCGCAATTTCCGGCTCATAGAACACACTGAGCTCATCGCGAGGATCAAAAAATGCGACCACGAAAAACAGCAGGCTAAGCACCAGATACATGCGGAACGGTGGCATGTAGCGTGCACGTTTGCCCTGAAGATAGTCGGCGGTGAGTTGACCTGGCTTGCGAAGCAGCGGAATCAGCGTTTTCCAGAGGCGGGAATCGAGTTCGAACAGGTCGCCAAAGGCGTCCCGCACCAATTCCCACAAACTGATCAAGCGACTGCGCGATCGTTGCCCGCAGCTTCCGCAGTACTGGCCGCGCAGTCGCGCGCCGCAGTTGAGGCAGTTGGGTGACTCGCTGTCGGGTACGTCGACAACGGCGTCTTCACGGAGCACACGTGACGTGACTTCGACGGCATCGCCGAACTGCGATGCTAAATTTGCTTCTATATCTTGCGCATCGTGGTCGAGAAACTGATTGAGTGCCTGGTCGGCTTCAATAACGTGTTGACAGATTCGCGACAGTCGACCGTCATCCGTTTCCGCCATTTCCACCACGTAGCGATCGGCGAAGGTGTTTTTCCAGCCACGCGTCAACATCGCTAACGACATCACGTTGAATACACAGCGTGACTTCATAGATCGGGGCGCCCATCGCTCCTCGCTATTTTTTCTTGGCGGTCTTCTTCTTCGCTTTTTTCTTGCGCGTGGTGGCTTTCTTCCGTGCCGCGGCGCGCTTGGTTGCCACTTTTGCGGTCTTTTTTGGGGTTTCCGGTTCCGCCGCGTCGCGCACCAGCTCGGAAACATCGAAGTCGTCGACGTCGAGGAGTGCACGAACTTTCTCGTGAAACTCACGTAGCTCGTCAGCTTCTCGGGCGGTGATCACCCCAGCAGCTGCGGCTTCGTCAATCTGCGTTCCCAAGTACTCGGAGGTGATTAATCCTTCGCGCAACGCCTGTTTAAGACGGCGTTCCAGCGGCTGAGCTTTTTCTGATAGCTCCAATGCTTCTTGCAAAAGACCTAGTGGGTTATTCGGTTCGAGCGTTGTGTAGGCCTGCTCTGACAAGCGTTCGCGAGCCTCGCCGGTGGTGGTGATCAGCTCAACAACCTTTTTGCCAATGTCATCTGAAGGCGCCGAATAGGTGCGACCGCGCGGGAAAATAAATACGCGCAGGAAGGCAGCTGCCCAACGATTCGGTAGGTTGCGCAAGAATGCGTGCAATGCTTCCTGTGCTTGATACATCAAGGTACGAATCGACCACTCAACCAGTGGCAGGTCGGTAGCGCGCCGGCCTTGGTTTTCGAAGTGCTTTAGCACGCACGATGCAAGATAGATCGAACTCAGCACGTCGCCGAGACGGGCAGAAATGAGTTCGCGTTTCTTTAGACCGCCGCCGAGTGTCAGCATCGCAAAATCGGATGCCAGCGCAAACGCGGCGCTGTAGCGGTTGATGTTCTGATAGTAACGGCGTGTCGGTGTGTTCAATGGCACCTTGGAGAACTTGGCGTGCGTTAGCGCCAGGAAGAAAGAGCGCGCCAGATTGCTGATGCCATAGCCGACGTGGCCGAACAGCGCGTCGTCAAACTCGATCAGACCGCGGTCTTGATCTTCATCGCCAGCAGCGCGCAGTTCGCGCAGCACGAATGGGTGACAACGAATCGCTCCCTGGCCGTAGATGATCAAGCTACGCGTAAGAATATTTGCGCCTTCCACAGTAATCGCGATTGGCGTTGCCATGTAGTTGCGGCCAACGTAGTTCTTAGGTCCCATCATGATGGCTTTGCCGCCATGCACGTCCATGGTGTCGTTGGACACTTTGCGGGCGAGCTCGGTGCAGTGGTATTTCAAAATGGCGCTGGGTACGGCGGGTTTCTCGCCTTGATCGATTGCACCCGCGGTCACCGAAACCGCCGAATTCATAATATAAGAGTAACCGGCGATGCGGGTGAGCGCTTCGCCAACACCTTCGAAGTTTGCGATCGAGGTGTTGAACTGCTTACGGATGCGCGAGTAAGCGCCGCTTGCATAGGATGCGGCCTGGCCGCCACCCATTGCCGTTGACGGTAAGGTGATCGCACGACCAACAGACAGCAACTCAACCAGCATCTTCCAGCCCTTGCCGGCTTGTTCCTTGCCACCGATGATGTAATCCAAAGGTACGAACACGTCCTTGCCGGTGGTCGGACCGTTTTGGAACGGAATGGAGAGCGGATAATGTCGACGTCCGGTTTCGACTCCGTCGAGATCCGTCGGAATCAATGCGGCAGTAATACCGTACTCGTCCTGATCGCCGATTAGATGGTCGGGGTCATATAGCTTAAAAGCCAGACCTAACACGGTTGCGACCGGCGCCAGCGTGATGTAACGCTTGCTCCAGTTTAACTTGATGCCGACAATTTCTTTGCCTTCCCAACGCCCTTTACACACCACGCCGCTGTCGATGAGTGACGCCGCATCGGAGCCGGCCTCGGGGGAAGTCAACGCAAAGCACGGAATCTCCTTACCGGCCGCGAGTCCAGGCAGGTAACGTTCCTTCTGTTCGTCGGTGCCGTAGTGCAGCAATAATTCGGCTGGGCCGAGCGAGTTTGGCACGCCGATCGTGGATGACACCGTTGCACTGCGGCCCGCCAATTTGGCGATGACCATTGCGTTCGCATACGCCGAAAATTCCAGGCCGCCGTATTGCTTCGGAATAATCATCGCAAAGAAGCGTTTTTCAATAATGAAGTCCCAGACTTCTTTGGGCATGTCGGCACGGCGATGACAAATGTCCCAGTCATCGATCATGCGACACAACTCTTCACAGGGACCGTCGAGGAACGCTTGTTCTTCTTCGGATAGCGCCGGTGCCGGGTACGACATGAGTCGATCCCATTCCGGCATCCCGGAAAATAGTTCGCCATCCCACCAGACATTGCCGGCTTCCAGTGCTTCGCGCTCGGTATCGGACATACTCGGCAGCATTTGCCGATAAATGTTGAGCAGCGGCGCGGTGATTTTTTCGCGGCGCAGATCAGGGATATTAAGAGCGACCAAAACGCCCATTGCGCCCCACAACAGCAGCATCCACAGCCAGTAGCCGCCGCCGGAGAAGGTATATAGGGTGTACGCCAAGATCGCAGCGCCGGCGGCGATCGTCGAGGTACGTAAGTCGATCCGCTGGTAGGCGAGATACAACGCGCCGCCAAAAATCAGCAGAAACCAGAAAGCACTAATTAAGAAGCCGGACACGGTGGTGTTTCCTTTCGCTAGTCAGGCAAAGCCCAAGAATTAACCTGTGGATAAACCCTATCACTGGCGCCGAAGTGGCGCCATGATCTGCGGCGCTAAAGCAACGATTCGATCGCCGCGCGTTCTTCGCGCAGCTCGGTTTCGGTGGCATCCATGCGAGCACGACTGAAGTCGTTAATACTAAGATCCTGTACGATCTCATATTGACCATTTGCGCAACGCACCGGGTATGAATAGACGATGCCGGGCTCGATGCCGTAGCTGCCGTCCGACGGTACCGCCATGCTCACCCAGCTATCGCCGGTGCCCAGCGCCCAGTCCCGCATGTGATCGATAGCAGCGGAGGCGGCGGAGGCCGCCGACGACGCGCCGCGGGCCTTAATGATGGCCGCACCACGTTGTTGCACGACCGGGATAAAGGTATCGGCGAGCCACGACTCGTCGACTAGCTCAGACGCTGCGGTGCCCGCGACATCGCAGTGGTAGATGTCCGGATACTGCGTTGCGGAGTGGTTGCCCCAAATCGTCATGCCAGACACGTCGTTGGCGTGCTTGCCGGTTTTCGCGGCCAGCTGCGCGCAAGCGCGATTGTGATCGAGGCGGGTCATCGCCGTGATCTGCCATGCGTCAATGTCAGGGGCGTTAGCGCTGGTGATTAACGCGTTCGTATTCGCTGGGTTGCCGACGACCAGGACGCGAATATCGCGACTGGCGTGATCATTGATAGCTTTGCCCTGCACCGAGAAGATCTGTGCGTTGGCCTCGAGCAAGTCTTTGCGTTCCATGCCGGGGCCGCGCGGTCGAGCACCGACCAGCAACGCATAGTCGGCGTCATTGAAGGCCACGTTCGGGTCGTCGGTGGCAACGACGCCGGCGAGAGTTGGAAACGCGCAGTCATCGAGCTCCATCACCACACCTTCAAGTGCGCCGAGCGCTGGCGGGATTTCCAACAATTGCAAAATGACGGGCTGATCGCTGCCGAGCATTTGGCCGGAGGCAATACGAAAAGCGAGTTGATAACCGATCTGACCGGCGCCGCCGGTGATCGTAACGCGAACGGGTGACTTCATACGGGGTATTCCTGGCAGCTGCGCGCTGAAGTTGTGGGGCCGGGATTCTAGCATTCCGGCCCGCCCGCGGCACACCGGTTCAGCGTGATTCGTCGACCTCGAAGTCCGGGAATGCCTCCATCAGTAGCAGCCGTTCGGCCTGCGCAGCCCGGTGCAATCCCGCCGATTCGAGTTCCTCGATACAATTCATCCAATCTTCGGCTGAGTTACGCTGTTCGGCACTGCAATTTGGCACGGAAGCCGGCGCTTTGGATACTCGCGATGATGATGCCACCGCTGCTTGTACCTCGTCGGCAGGGTTGGCGATCTTTGCGCCGGTGACGACGATTTCATCGGCACCGCTTTCTGCTTCAGCGACCTCTGCTGACATGGCCGCGTCGGCGGTGCTATCAAAATCGCTGGCTGCTTCTATCGCTATCTTTGTCTGCGGCTCCAGGGCTCGTTCCGAACCCGCTTGCAGCTCCGCCATTGCATCGGCGCGTTCTAACAGCTGGGTATCCGGTGGAATGAATTCGTCGGCGACGGAACGAGCAGCTTTCTGATTCGAAGCGTCGGTGGCCGCAGGCGCGGGAATACTGGCACGCTGGCGCACGGCGGCTTCAGAGTCGGCTTCACGGGATGCCGCCGCGGGCGGGTTGGCGCGATGCTCGGCATCGTTGAGATGGTCTGGTTCTGTACGTTCCTCCGCCTGTGTCGACTGCGTCATTTCTTCTGCAGGCGTATCGAGTAGCGGCGTCGGTGTGTCGGCGAGCTGCAGCGTAATGAAGAGTGTCAGACCAATGGTGGCGGCCCAGGCGATAGGTCGAGTCCACCCAATTATGCTGGCATAACTAGATGTCTTGGACGCCCCTGCGGCTTCGCGCAGTACCGCGTCATCCAGCGATGCGGGTGTGGTTTCCGTCGCTAGTTCACGATATGCCGTGGTCAGGGCGGAGTCGTTCGAAATATCTCGCTCGTTGCTCATGATGGTTCCGAGGCCAGCTCGAGGGCCTGCTTTAGCTTGTTAACCGCATACCGCAGCCGGCTTTTTGCCGTTTCGCGGTTGCTGTCGGTGATGGTCGCAATTTGGTCCAGCGTAAAGCCCGCTTCTTCGTGCAGCAGGTATACGTCACGTTGTTCGTCAGGCAGCGAGCGGATCGCTACCTCAAGCCGCTCCTTTGCCAACGATTTCTCAACCAACGCTTCGGGTTGATCACCGGGATGACGTTGTTCATCCGGCTCAGTGACGTCCTGATGCGTGTGGCGCTTGTTGCGACGGATATAGTCAATGAAGCAGTTGTGGGCGACGCGGAACAAAAACGTTGAGAACTTCGCCGTCGGTCGATAGCGATCCCGCGACTTAATAATCTTGCCCCAGGCGTCTTGGAACACATCTTGTGCGGCATCCGGATCGCTGCAAAGCCGCAATAAATAGCGGTACAGCGAATCATTATGACGTCGATACAGCGTTTCGAACGCAGAGACATCGCCATCGCAGTAGCGCAGCATCAAGGCGCTGTCTTCGGGCGCAGGGGTCATCGGCTGAGGATAGGCGAGCGACGCATCAACCGGAAGCGTTGCGGTTGGGCCTCTCAAATCGTCAATTGTGGCAAGAAGGGTCGCCATTTCTCTAACCTGTTGATTTTTAATAACTCTGTATTGCCTTTCTTGGTTAGTTAAACGGCATGGAGTGGTAATTCGGTTTAGCCGCCGTGCAAAAAAGCTTGCAAATTGATCTTTTAGTGTTATAGTTGACTATAACACCAGTTCACCTAGGGCAGAGCCCGGGTCAACGCTAAATCAGACTAGGGCACGGCCCGGAGGAAAAAATGAGTAGTTTCGCCACACGTTATCTCAACGACATTGTCAGTTTGACGGTGCTCTCGTTGATGGCGGTTGCTTTTGTGGGCGCGCAGTCGAACGCGCTAGCGCATGAACATGCGACTACCCTGCAAGCAGAAACGGCGGCGAAGCTCGAGGCGATGATCGAGAGCTCAGTCATACAGGCTGATTTGTCGGTGGACTTGGACCTGCTTGAAATCAAACTCAGGGTAAAAGACTGACGCTGACGTGCAGAACGAATTTCGATATACCCCCATTTCCGTCACACAGGCGAGTAAAGTAGCGACGGAATCTTGCGCCGGTCGGTTGCGACCGGCGCCTTTTTTACGGACAGGCAATGGACCCTAAATGGAATGAAGATCTGCCGATCTACCGACAGCTGAGAGATAGAGTTGTCGCGATGATCTTGGAGGGCGTCCTCGGCGATGGCGACGCGCTGCCATCGGTGCGCAACGTTGCTGCAGAGTATCGACTCAATCCGTTGACTGTCCTCAAGGGTTACCAGGAGCTCGTCGATGAAGACCTGGTGGAGAAGAAACGTGGCCGCGGCATGTTTGTCACGGCGGGTGCGCGCGATCGATTGCTTAAAGATGAGCGCACACGATTCCTACAAAAAGAATGGCCGCAGGTCCGTGCAACGATTGATCGTCTCGGGATTGAGTTAGAGACGTTGTTAGAATGCGGTGGCGGTGATAAGGGAGATAAGAATGAGTAGCCTGGTCACAGCTCAGGGTATGTCGAAGCGCTATGGCGATGTGCGCGCGGTCGACAACGTGAGTTTCGAAATTGAGAAAGGCAAGATCATGGGCTTGATCGGTCCCAACGGTGCCGGCAAAACCACCTTGCTAAAAGCGGTTTTGGGATTGACCGATTGCGAAGGCCAACTATCGGTGTTGGGCTTAGATCCGTTTCGGCAGCGCAAACAACTCATGCAGAACATTTGCTTTATCGCCGACGTTGCTGTGTTGCCGCGCTGGATTCGTGTGCACCAGCTGCTCGACTTTGTCGCGCAAACGCATCCGAACTTTTCTCGTGAACGTGCTGAAGAGCAACTCTCACGAACCAAAATCAAGCCCAACGCCAAAGTTAAAGAACTTTCCAAGGGCATGGTGACGCAGCTACATCTGTCGATCATCATGGCGATCGACGCGCGGTTGCTCATTCTCGATGAGCCGACGTTGGGTTTGGATATCATTTTCCGGAAGGAATTCTATTCGCATCTTCTTAATGATTATTTCGATGGCGAACGAACGATTCTAATCACCACTCACCAGGTGGAGGAAATCGAGAATCTACTCACGGACATCATGTTTATTAACGATGGCCGGATCCTACTCGATTCGAGTATGGAAGATATTCCGAGCCAGTTTGTCGAGGTTATGACCTCGGGTGAAAATGCGGAAGCTGCACGTCGTCTTGGGCCAATTTACGAACGTGATGTATTCGGCAAGAAAGTGATGGTGTTCGAAAACGCCGATCGCGAGCAGCTCGATGCGCTCGGCGAAACGCACACGCCCTCGGTGGCCGATCTGTTCGTTGCCAAAGTCAAAGGAGCAGCCGCATGATGAATCCAATAATGCATCAGCTGGCGCTCGTGAAGCGTGAACTATGGGAGCACAAATCGATTTACGTGGCGCCGGCCGCGGTGGCCGTCGTGTCTGTGCTCGTGATCTTGACCGGTTACGTTTTCGTCAAAGGTTACGAAGGGGCCGTCGAGCTGGGAATTACGGCCGGGCAGAACGTGCTTGGCGAAGCTGAACGTCGCGCCGCCTTGATGGGCTTCTTGGTCGGTAACACTGCGATTTATTATTTTGCAGCCGCCATTCTGACAATTTTCTACTGTCTTGATGCACTGTACGCAGAGCGCAAGAACAAGAGCATCTTGTTTTGGCGTTCGCTGCCGATCACTGACGCCGAAACGGTGATCTCAAAGCTGCTGACCGCCTTGATTGCAATTCCGGTGGTGACTTGGGTTGTGGTTATTGCCGCGCATCTTGTCACGCTCTTGTTTGTCAGTTTGTTCGTTGAGATTGAGGGTGGCAGCGCATTCTTCATGATCTGGAAGTCAGCGCCGATTTTTGATGTCTGGGCGGCCAACCTGGTTGCAATGCTGTCATTACCAATCTGGTATTCGCCACTGATCGGTTGGTTCCTCTTCGTCTCTGCGTGGACGAAACGATCACCCTTGCTAGTGGGCTTTCTTCCGCTGGTCGTGGTGCCGTTGTTGGAGTACTTCATCCTCCGTACGACCTTTGTGCGCGACGCGATTCAAAGCCGTTTTGATCAAATGCCACTAATATCCGGCGACAAGGTCATTCGCATCTTTGATAACCATGACTTCGGCAATGTGTCAGAGTCGTTCAGTCTGTTCGACTTGATCAGCGTGCCGCAGTTCTTAGCCAGTCCGGCGATGTGGGCGGGTGTGATCGTGTGCGCGCTGTTTTGTACAGCAGCGATTTACGTACGTCGCTATCGGGACGACAGTTAGTCAGGTCGACCCGCAGAAATTCCGTATTTCTTCAACCGACCACGAAATTGATGGTAGCTGATCCCTAACAGGTCAGCTGCCATTCGTTGGTTGTGTCGTGATCTGCGCAGCGCCGCTTGTAAATACTCGCGCTCGACGTCTGCGAGTCGCCCGGACAAATCCACTGGCAAATGTGGTGCGCGCTGCGCCGCAGTCACGGCAGCAGCACCCGTGGGTTTGTCATCGACGAGATTAAACGGCGAATCGAACGGATCGAACGCAATCTTCGAAATGGGTCTCTCCGGTGAATCGGTCCGGTATACCGATCGCTCCACCGCATTCTTGAGCTCGCGTACGTTGCCCGGCCATTTGTGGCGGAGCAACGCGGACGACGCGCGCGGTGAAAACCCTGGAAAATACTCGCGATGTAATTCCGCCACCATGTTGATCGCAAACGCATAAGCCAGCGGCAGGATGTCTTCTGGGCGTTCGCGTAACGGCGGTAACGTAATGACATCAAACGCCAGACGATCTAGCAGGTCGCGACGAAATTTACCATCTGCCGCCAGAGCGCGAAGATCGGCGTTTGTCGATCCAACAATTCGTACGTCGACCTGAATCGTGTCATTACCGCCGACGCGCTGCAGCTCGCCATATTCAATGACGCGCAATATTTTTTCTTGCATCCGCAATGAAATGGTGGCGAGCTCATCAAGAATTAGCGTGCCGCCATCGGCATTCTCGAAGTGGCCGATATGCGTCTTCTGCGCCCCGGTAAAGGCACCGGCCTCGTGGCCGAATAACTCCGATTCAAGTATCGACTCGGTCAGTGCCGCACAGTTGACCTTCACCATGCTGCTTTCCCAGCGTTCCGACAAAAAGTGCAGTCGTGAAGAAATGAGCTCTTTACCGGTGCCCCGCTCGCCGACCACCAGCACCGGCTTGTCCAGCGGCGCTGCCCGCGATACGTGCTCCAGCATTTCGAGGAAAACCGGTGCTTCACCAATGATCGGTTGCTTTTGACCACGCTCCGCCATTGGCGAATTTCACCACATGATGGCGAAAAAAGCTAAATACTAGCGAAAAAAACCATCGTAGGACCTCTGCCGATCGCCATACGTAGGTGTGTAAGTATTTGTTTTTAAATATAAATATGTGTTTTCGGCAAGGTTGGCACGGAAGCTGCAATAACCGAAGCAAGAACGCAAAAAATCCCTACAGCAAACACGAGGTAACAACATGGGCATTTTCACGAGATTTTCAGACATCGTGAATTCGAACATCAACGCGATTCTCGACAAAGCCGAGGATCCGGAAAAGATTGTTCGACTGATGATCCAGGAGATGGAGGACACCCTGGTGGAGGTTCGGTCGGCAGCGGCACGCTCGATCGCCGACAAGAAGGACCTGAATCGCAAACTGGAGTCATTGGATCGCGAACTTAACGATTGGGATAACAAAGCCGAGCTCGCCATGCGAAAAGGGCGTGAAGATTTGGCCAAAGCTGCTTTGGTTGAGAAGTCTCGCGTATCGCAGGCAGCCGAAGTACTAAAGCAAGACTACCTGGCGGTTGATGAAGGCCTCGGCAAGCTGAATGAAGACATCGCGCGCTTAGAGGGCAAGCTCGAAGACGCCAAAGCACGTCAGAAGGCGCTGTTGACCCGCCACAAAACGGCCAGCACTCGCCTCGCGGCACGCAAGAAGATTCACGACTACAAGATTGATGACGCCATGATTCGTTTCGAGCAGTACACGCGCCGAATCGATGATGTCGAAGGTCGTGTTGAAGCGTACGACATGGGTCTGCCCAAAGACCTGACGCACGAGTTCGCCGGACTGCAGGCCGAAGAGTCGGTCAATCAGGAGCTCGATGACCTAAAAAAGCGTATCGCGGGTGAAGACAAGAACGTCGCGGAAGGCTAACGACGCCGGCGACGTACCCACGCGATACTTGAAGTGGTTAGTGACGGACCCTATTAGATTGAGGAGGTAATGATGGGTCGAGGGAGTTGGAACATAGATTACGGACCGTTTAACGGGTTCTATCGTGATCGCGATAATGGTTGGATATTCGGTGTCTGCGCCGGAATTGCTGAACGCTTCAATTTTCGTGTTGGCACCGTGCGCCTGATCGCTGTCATCTCGCTATTGTTATTCTTCTGGGTCACAGCATTGGTTTATATCGCGGCAACAATGTTGATTCGTGAAAAGCCGTTGATTTACTCAGGACGTGAGAGCGAGAACGAGTTTTGGCGCCGGTCGCGACGCGACTATTGGGGTCACTCATGAATTCGGCCAGCGGTTACGCATCGCGCGGATTTTATCGGCGCTCTGACAAAGCCATGATCGGCGGCGTCTGTGCCGGTATTGCGGAGCATTTCGGGTTTAATCTCCGCGTCACCCGACTGTTGGCGATCATTGCACTTCTGGCGGCCTTTCCATTCGCGGTTGTCGGATATCTTGCTGCGGTGGTGCTGATACCAGCACATCCGTCAGCAACGAAGCCGATACTCGATCCGGATGAAGAACGTATTCGCGAAACGGTACGTCGTTCGCCGTCGATGGCTGCGGCAGAGGTGCAACAGCGATCACGGTCGATTGAAGAACGATTGGCCAAATTGGAGAAGTACGTAACCTCGTCGCGCTATTCGCTCGACCGGGAATTCGATAGGTTATAACGCACAGAGTCGAGAAGGACTAATTACATGGGAATGTGGACAGCAATGTTTCTGGTCGCCTCGATCGCGATCATTGCCGACATGGTGAAAAAAGTGTCTTCAAACAAATCAAAGAAAAAAGCGTCTCAGCTCGAAGAACCTGAAGTTGTCGACGCACTTAAGCGTCTTGAGGAGCTCGAAGAGCGCACCAAAGTGCTCGAGCGAATCATCACGGAAAACAAGTACGACCTCAGAAGCGAGATCAATAAGCTATAACGGCAAGACAAAAAAATACGGTGGCCGCAGCAATGCGGCTCACACGTATTTTCGAAAACAGGATTTAGTCAGACGACCTAGCGGCGTTATACGCGCGAACCTGTTGATTGAACTCTTCGCCTAGCAATACTTTTTGTTCATTGGCGGCATCAAACTTCTTGGACAGCATCGCGTCACGGCGTTCCAAATCAGCCGGATCGGCATCTTCCATCGCCTGTACCGCTTCTTTCTCTGCGGTCTCAATGCAGGTCAGGTAGTCGTCAACGCCCGTCATCCAGGCAGTGATGTCATTTTTGGCCGTAATCATTTCTTCTTTGCTGGCGGTCGAGCCATCCGGAATAGTCGGCCGTTCTGGATAGTCACACGCGAACGCCATCGGTGCGGCCATCATTAGCAGGCAAGCGGCGGAGAATTTTGCAGTCTTAGTCATTGTCATAATTCCATTTAGCGGCCGGTCATACTTTTTGGCCGATGTTGATAGAGCTTCGGGCATTTAAGCACGCTCGCTCAGCAGAGTGAAGCGAACCTGATAATGCTATTTATCTCAATAAGTTATGTTTGTCAGCGACGTGCTAGGCGAAGAGGGCGCGGTGGGTGTCTGTGCCGTCTTCTTGGGCCAGCAGTAGCTCAAGATAATTGTCTGAGCTCATCGGGTCGCCAAATAACAACCCCTGAACGTAGTTGCACTCCAAGCGTTGCAATAGCGCCAATTGATGCTCATCCTCGACGCCTTCTGCGACAACATCCATGTTGAGGTTGCGGCCAAGCTGGACAACGGTCGCGACCAGCGTTGCATCATCTGGGTTTTTCGCCATGTGGCGAACGAATGACTTGTCAATTTTGAGTGTGCTGATTGGGAACTGCTGTAGTGCGCTAAGCGATGAATAGCCGGTGCCGAAGTCGTCGATCGCCAGGTGCAGACCAAGTCCGTACAGCTGATCAAGTAGTTTGATCGTGCGGTCCGGGTTTTCCATCAACGTGGTTTCGGTAATCTCTAGTTCCAGTGAGGTAGGTGACACTTCATGACCACGCAGGATGGAGCTGATTCGAGCGATAAAATTCTTTTGCCGCAACTGCTTCAATGACAAGTTGACCGATACGCGCCCGGCCGAGGATACGGATCGTTGCCATACACGAAAGTCTTCGCAGACTTTGTCGAGTACCCATTCGCCGATTTCGATAATCAGGTTGGTCTCTTCGGCGATAGGAATGAAGTCTGACGGCAAAATGAGCCCACGGTCGGGCAGCTCCCATCGAACCAACGCCTCCGCACCGAACACTTCCCCGGTTGCTAGGTTGTACTTCGGCTGATAGTGGACCAGTAGTTCATCACGCTCGAATGCACGCTTGAGCTTACTCTTGGTCATCAAGCGCTCAACCGCGGCTTCATTCATTTTCGGTTCGTAGTAGGCGAATACGTTGCCGCCGGCTTTCTTTGCCGCGTACAGCGCCGCGTCCGCATTGCGAATAAGATCGATCACGTTCGGCGCATCGTTCGGGAAGTAAGCAATGCCCATGCTCGCGGTCATGAAGACTTCGTGGCCTTGCACGAAAAACGGGTCCGCTAAACGGTCGAGAATTTCCCGAGCCAACTTGCTGGTTGTTTCTTGAATATCCGCGTCGGCACCCAGGTCCTTGACGATAACCGCAAACTCGTCACCGGCGAGTCGGCCGACCACCGACTTTTCGGGCAGCGCTGCTGTAAGTCGTTCGGCGACGGTTTCCAGCGTTGCGTCACCGGCGAGGTGCCCGAAGGTATCGTTGATCTCCTTAAAATGATCAACGTCGACGTAGAACAAGCATAGTGGTTGGGAAGCCCGTCGTGCCCGAGCGATCGAGCGCTGTAATAGATGCTGAAACTGCATCCGGTTGGGGATCTTTGTCAATGCGTCGATTCGCGCCAAATACCGTATACGCTTCTCCGCGCGGCGACGTTCAGTGATGTTTTGCGCGGCGTAGATTCGATCAAATTCTGTGCCGCTCGCACCCGGAATTTCCGAGCAGGTGTAGGACACCGGAATCGATTCGCCAAACTTACTCTGGAAAAACGCTTCCTTGGGTACGCCGGGGTCGCCGCCATCGGCAAGTTTCGCGGTTTTCTCGTTATCGATGATGTACTCCATCGACATGTTTACGAGTTCGTCTTCGTCGTAGCCAAGTAAGATAGTGGTGGCGCGGTTAATACGCTTAATGTTGCCGTCGTCGCCGGTGACGATGATCGCCTCGTTCATTCCCGACAAGATGCTGTCGACGTAGTCTCGGGAGATTGTGGTCTCCTGCAGGCGATAGCGCATGTCGTTGAAAACTGCAGCCAGGTCACTGAGCTCATCACTGCCGGATTCCGGCAATGGCTCGCCGAAATCGGCATTCCGCAACTTGTCGGCCTGATCTTTTAGCGCTCGCACTCGTGCGGTTTGACGGCGTGCGACTAACCATACAACCAATCCCACCATCAGCAGGGTGAGAAAGGTGCCCAGTGCAATGGAGTAAAAACTGCGTTCGCGGGTCTCCTGCTGGCGCGCATCGAGTGCGTTGGCGAACGCAGAGGTTTCGCCATAGAGTTCGGTGAGGTCAAACGACCCAGTGAGTGTGCCGAGTAATAAATCACCCTGGCGGACCGGGTAGGACATGACCAAATATTGTTCTGACCACAGCGTCGTGTCGGTGGGTCGCGTCGGCGGCAACTCACCGGAGGTCAGTGCCAGTCCATTGTTGCCGGTAAAGCGGATGCCGGTCAGTGACTCACGTTCTGCGCTAAATCGCCGCAATGCCGCCCTGACCGCGTCAATATCGAGAGTCGGTTCGATGGCGCCAAGGGTATCCGACATATCATGCAGTTGTGATCGCAATCGACGTTCGAAGCTCTCACGCACCAACACGGAATGCTCGGTGGTGCTGGTGTCGATGATGTCTTCAGCGAGGAAACGATATTGCGCATAGAACATCGCCAGCATGACGACGGTCACGCCGATACCGAGCAGCAGCCCCAAAAACAGCAGTCGTGGAAATCGTTTGGTGGTCATTTGTTATTAACGGACCCTACCGTGGGCCCTCTTATGACCGGCATTTTATCACTCGGTGCCGCAGTCCGTGGAATTTCAGTCAATTACGCGTACAAACGGCGTAAATACAGCAAAAAATGCCGTATTCGGCTCATTTTAACCAAATTTTGACAAATACTATTCGACAGACAGCTAGTCGCCGCCGCGCTTTTCCACGAATTCGTGCGGTTCGTCTTTGCCGGTCGTGCGCATGATGCCTTCGACGACGGCGCCCTCGGCGACCGCGATCGCCTCACCCGCTACCGTGCCAGAGATTTGCGCCGTGTCGGTGATCTCGACCTTGCCCTCGGCGACGATGTCGCCTTCCACACGGCCGGCAACGATGACGTTGGTTGCCTGGATGGTGCCCGCCCAGAGTCCATCCTTGGCCAGGGTCAGGGTACCGTCAATCTCGCAGTCGCCATCCACGTGGCCGCTGATGAGGTAATTACCGCTGCCCGAAATGACGCCCGATATTTTACAGCCGTCGGCGATGAGTGTTGCCGATCCAGAGGACTTATCGCCAATTCGACGAGCGGGATCATTCTTCATGTGGGGTTGGCTCCATGCACGTTGGGAGCCGCAATGTTAACCGCTTCTAATTAGCCGCGGTAGCCGTAACCTAGCGATTCGATCGTCACCAGTACGCCGCCTTCGAAAACCAGGCGTCGCATCAGTTTGCGAGGACCAAAGTTGTAGACGTATTCGGTAATGATGACTTCTTCGCTAAGGCCAAATCCGGGGCGACGGAAATTGCCGTGGCCTTGGCCGATGCGGCGGCCCCTATCGTACGAGTAGCCGCGCACCGCATATCCTAAGTTGCGCGCTGTGGTGGGTTCGCCGCATATCGCGACGACTTGCGCCTCGTGCATGCCGTCTTTAACCAATTTGCTGCCACAGCGGAACGCCTCGGCGGGTTCTGAGAACAACATCAGGGTCACCAGCAAGCTGATGCAGGCAAAAATCTTGGTGCTAAACATAGTCATCTCTATACATCGACCCGCTTCGAACGTCGGAGTTTCGTCTAGTTTAGCGCAGATCCATTGCGCGTAGCCGATGCGCTTATGGTAAAACAGCGTCCCGGCTCGCGTGAACGCCGGTTCGAGCACCAACCGATAGCCAGAGGATCTTCGTGCGACAGGGTTTTCAACAACGTTTCGACGCCATATTGTCTGTCGACAAATCGACCCTTTCGGGCGGCATGAAAGGCATCGAAAAGGAGTCGCTGCGCGTCGATGAGGACGGCGGGTTGGCGCAAACCGATCACCCGGCGGCTCTCGGTTCGGCGCTCACCAATGCGTTTATTACCACCGACTACTCCGAAGCGTTACTCGAGTTCATCACTCCGGCGCTGTCCAACACCTGGGAAGTGATGCAGTCGTTGTGCGATATCCATCAGTTCACGTATGCGCGACTCGAGGGCGAGATGCTGTGGACCTCAAGCATGCCGTGCTCGATTCCCGATGACGATCAAATTCCGTTAGCGCGCTATGGGCGATCGAACGTCGGGCAAATGAAGACCATTTATCGACGGGGATTGGGGTATCGGTATGGACGCACCATGCAGACGATTGCGGGTGTTCACTTCAACTATTCGTTGCCGCAGGCGTTTTGGCCCGCGTACCAAGAAGCACTCGGCGACAGTGCTGGCGAAAACGCGTTTCGTTCCGAGCACTATCTGGGTTTGGTAAGAAATTTTCGTCGCTTCGGCTGGCTAGTGCTGTATCTGTTCGGCGCCTCGCCGGCGATGTGTCGCTCATTCACAGGGGGCGATGATCTCGGCATGCCGAGCCTGAATAACGATACGCTGTATGCGCCGTTCGGTACGTCGTTGCGTATGAGTGATTTGGGCTACAGCAATCAAAATCAGGCGCGTATCAACATTTCGCTCAACAATCTGGATGCCTACGTGCGCGATCTCAGTGCCGCGATTGAAACGCCTGAGCCGGCGTATCAGGAAATCGGCGTCCAGGTGGATGGGATCTACCGGCAGCTCAACGCTAACCAGCTACAAATTGAGAACGAGTACTACAGTTCGGTTCGGCCAAAACGTGTTGCCCACTCCGGTGAACGACCAACCGCGGCGCTGCAACGGGGAGGCGTTGAGTATGTCGAAATCCGCTCTCTGGATACCAGCTTCGACGACCCCTGCGGCATTAGTCAAAATACCATGCGGTTCGTAGAGGCCTTTCTGATTTATTGCTTGCTTGAGGAAAGCCCAGCGCTTTGTCATCAATCGCTTGACGAGACCAAACACAACCAGACGAGCACGGCGAAGCGTGGGCGCGAGCCCGGCTTCGAGTTGATGCGTGATGGTGAGCCGGTGTTATTGGTGGACTGGGCAAGCGAGATTATTGACGACGTCGCCAAAGTAGCTGCCGTGCTTGATGAGGGCGCCGATTCAGACTGTTACCAAAGCGCGGTAACGCAAATGCAATCGTGTGTCGATGATGCTGCGCAAACGCCTTCGGCAAAAATTCTTGATCTGCTGACGACAACGAACAAGAGTTTCTTTGAGGTCGCCTACGACAACGCGGAACGGCATCGTGACTACTTCGCATCGATCGCAACAATGCCGACAGAGCGCGAGCAGCGTTTGATCGACGAGGCGGAATCATCACTGGCGCGTCAGCGTGAAATCGAAGCGGCCGACGAAATTTCGCTCGACGAGTATTTAGCCCGCTACTTTAGTTAGGCGTCGGGTAGTTAGTTAGGCGTCGGGTAGAAGGACGCCGGTCTGGTAAGCGTGTTCGCGATGTAAGCCCTGTAAACGGCGCGTCATTTCTCCCAGTTTGCCGTCACCAATAACGCGGCCATCGGCCTGCAAAATCGGTGTCAGTTCGCCCATCGTGCCGGTAGTGAAAACCTCGTCAGCCGAATACAGCTCGGTTAACGACAAACGACGTTCCTGAGCGTCGATGCCTTCACTGGCACAAATTTCGAGCACCATCTGTCGGGTCAGCCCCGGCAAGCACGCATCGGCAAACGGTGTCATTACGACGCCTTTTCGAACCAAGAAAATATTGGTGTCGTTGGTTTCCGAAACAAAACCGTCCAGGTCCAGCATGATCGCCGCGTCCACGCCGGCGACGTTCGCTTCGATCGAAGCGAGAATGTTATTAAGGAGATTGTTGTGGTGGATTTTTGAGTCCAGGCATAACGGCGAGTTGCGCCGAGTTGACGCGGTAATAACGCGAATGCCGTCATCGGAGTACACGGGCGGCTTCCACTCGGCGAGGACAATCAAATTGCAACCGGACTGATTGAACCGGGGATTCATTCCCGACGTGACTTTCTCACCTCGCGTTAGCGTGAGACGGATGTGAGCGCCGTCTCGCATGCCGTTTGCAGCGAGCGTCGCGAACACAGCCTCCTTGATTTGTTCCGATGACGGAACGTCCGCGAAAGCCAGGGCTTTGGCGGAGTTTTGCATACGCTCAAGATGGTCATCAAATGCTGCGATGCGGCCGCGATACACTCGCAGTCCTTCCCATACGGCATCACCGCCTTGCACGACGCTGTCGAATACCGAGACGCGAGCTTCGGCTCGCGGAACTATCTCGCCGTTAACGTGAACAAGAATGTCCTGATTTCTTGGGTCGGGTAATTTCAACCGTGCTGCTCCTCTAATTACGCAGCCTTGATGGCTACGGAATACAAATTGTCGTACCACGGCTGACATTCGTCCAGCAGTGGTTGTAGTTGATCGGGGAAATCGGTCTTCGCGACATACGGTGCGAAGCCGGTGCTTTGGTGGACCGCGTGATACCAGTGAGGTGCCCAGACACCGTCTTGTTCAATCGCGCCGGCAGACCAATGAAGCATCGTATCGGTGAACGGTATTGCCAAATGCTGACACAACGCCTGAAGAACCACTTCAGGGTTGAGCAATAACTCGCGTGAATCCAACACTGCCGGTTGCTGGCCAGCATCGACCAGAGAATCATACAGTTCCCATTGTCGTTTAAGGCCGGTATCAGCAAGTTGCGCAGCCGGCACCTGAATGGTCAATGATGGCAGCATCTCGCGCGGGTCTCGAATCAAGAAAATGTTCTCTGTGTTACTCAGGAAACGGAGATCGAGATCGACCAGGTGGTGCGCCATGTGTTTAACAAACAGTCGCTGATCGGCCATACCTTTGGCATTCGCCAAAAGCTCCTGCATAACCCGATCGCCATCGCAGTCCATTGCCGCCATCACGTCATCTCGGCCTGGGTGTGGCGAACCGCTGACACGAAGGTAGTGCCCATATAACGGTTCATCGACCACTTCAACGTCGTCGCGTTGGGCGAAGCTATACATCAGCGCCGTCGAAACGTTGCGCGGGCCGGACCAAAGACAAATCGGGCGAGACACGTTGGAATTCCACTTACTCGGCATTCAGGAGGGCGGATTATAAAGCTGTGCCAGGCCCGCGAAAAGCCAGAAATTTGAAGCGCTTAAGTGCCTGAAAACGGCGCAAACTCTGGATCCGTGTGCGCTTCGTCACAGTTTCAGCGGCGCCTGCGTGACGGGGCCGCGAATTTAACTAAACTCAGTGCAATGATGTGGCCGAAAGGCACGTACCACGGGATTTACAGCATTGTTCAGGACTTTTTTAATCGGCGTTATTTTGGGTATTGGAGCTGGCTTCGCCGGCTTTTACTTCGTGCCGCTGGTCGATCAGGAGCGTGAAAACTCGATTATTAAAGTTGCGCGCAACATCGGTAACACCGAGCAATACCACGCCAACATCCCTATGGATCGAATCGTTGTTGGTGCGGCGGGTCAGGCGAACCCGTTGCCGGCCGGATTGGAGTGGCCGTTAGACACCAGTCTTGCAGGTGTGCGTACGGAACTGCTTAAGATGCGCAATCAATACGGCACCGTTATCGGCGTCGCGAGTCGCATTGCGGTTGCCAATGAGGACGCGCAGGTCATCGAATGGACCTTGCACGTGCCCGCTCGCGGCAGCGCCTATATCACTATGGATCCGCAACCGACTGAGGACGGTTATCGCGTCGGCAATTTACGTGCGGGAACGGAAGAATACGCGCCGCTGTCGGGTAGCGTTACCGAACGGTGGATCGCCGATACCAGCGGTGAAGAAGGTGCGCCGGCCGGACGCATCGAACTGATCGCTGCGTTCGTTGCTAGTGGCGAGGTCGGATTGTGATGCGCTACCTACTGGTTTTCTTCGCAGGATTGATCGTCGGTTTGGTATTGCTGGTCGCCGGTGTGTATTACAACCCACTCAATAAGACCAGTGGTCTGTCACCGTTATCAGTGACCGACAATGAAGTTATTCGCCTGACGTATTCTGCGGTCGCGGCCGATTCGCTGGTCTACACTAACGACGGTGAATCACAGGTGACCCCGCACCCGGGCAAAGTGTTGCAGCTTTGGGAGCCACCGATCGGCAAGACCACGGCACGCGTTGTCGAGCTATTGGATAGTCGCGGCGCATTGGCCGGTATCGGCGTTAAGTTTTCGTCAGATTCGGAAAGCACTCAGCCGCTGCGAGGTAAAGTGCTGGTGAATTCGGTATGGCACATTATTTTGCCGGACCGTGGCACGTTGTTTGTCGAGCAATCTGAAAACTACTGGAGCTACATGCGCGATATCGTGCTGCCAGCGTACCGGAGTTCGGGCGATAGCTGGCGGGGCAATTGGTTTCAACACATTAGCGATGGGCCGGGCGCGCTGGGTACCGCTTGGGTACATGGTGGCAGTGGCGAATTTGCAGGAATGCAAAGCGATGCGATCGAAGCTATTACAGCCAAGGCGTATACCATCAGCCAAGGGCCGGTTGCCATGACCGGCGAATTGTCTATCGAAATTCGATCAGATCAGCTCGAAGATGCAGCTGACGACGCAGCGATAACTCAATAAGCGTCACATCATTGATTTGAAGTCGATCGCGGTGTCTGCAAGCGTGATCGGATCGATACGTGCACCGGCAGCAATTAACGCCTTCGATTGAATAAAGTCGCGCGGTGAATTCACCGCATCGATAGCGATAAATACACCGTCTCGCAAATACAAGCAGCTAAACCGCCGGTCGTCAGGATTGCCTCGAATCACGACCTCGTCGTAGCCTTGCGACAGGCCCACGATCTGTAACTTAAGGTCATACTGATCCGACCAAAACCACGGAACTTGCCCGTACTCCTGCGGTTTGCCGCAAATATTGGACGCCGCTGTTTTGGCTTGTTCGAGGGCGTTATGCACGGACTCCAGCCGCACCTGACGCTGGTAGATTGGGTTCGGGTGGGTGGTGCAATCGCCAACCGCATACACTTCCGGCGAGGAGGTTTGGCAGTACGCGTCAACGACGATGCCATCGTCGACAACAACCCCGGCGGATTTCGCGAGCTCGATGTTCGGCACGATACCGGCACCAATAATGACTAGATCGGCATCGATTTCCTCATCCTTGTCGGTGACCACAGCGCGCGCATGCGTGTCGCCAAGAATGCGGGTGACGCCGGTACTGAGGTGGAACACCACGCCGGCCTCTTCGTGCACGCGCTGATAAAATGCAGAGACGTCCGGGGAAACCACGCGACTCATCACGCGATCGGTAACCTCGATGACTGTGACATCGCGACCACTTTGACGACACACGGCAGCGACTTCGAGACCGATATAGCCGGCGCCGACAATCGCAATCCGTTGACTGGTGCCTAATCGTTCGCGAATCGCGTCGACGTCTTGGATGGATCGCAAGTAAAAGACGCCCGGTAAGTTTTCACCATCGAGGTTTAGGCGGCGTGCTCGCGAGCCGGTGGCCAGAACGAGGGTGTCGTAGGCGATGGATTCACCAGCGTTGGTGTTAACCAAACCTTGTTCAAGATTGATTGTCTCGACGTGTGTATTGAGCCGGGTCTCGATTTGATCATCGTCATAAAACGACGCCGATTTGAACAGCAATCGTTCCGCGTCCATTTCACCGGAAAGATATTTTTTTGACAGCGGCGGACGCTGGTAAGGCAATTGAGGCTCGTCGCCAATCAGTGCGATGCGCCCCGCATATTTATGCTGCTTCAGGCTGGTGACAAGCTGGCCCGCCGCGTGGCCCGCGCCCACTATGACAAGGCTGTCGTTCAAGCAATCGGTTCCTAAATGCTAAACGGCCTGTAATGGCCAGAATATCGGTAGCAGTACCATTACGGTGATGAATACCACAATCGTAAGTGGGACGCCTACTTTGAGGTAGTCGACAAACCGATAGCCGCCAGGGCCCATTACCAGGATATTGGCGGGATGTGAGATAGGACTGGTAAAGCTCGCTGAAGCCGCCATCGCTACCGCCATCATCGCCGGTTCAGGGCGGATCCCAAGATCGCCCATGGCGGACAGAACGATCGGCGCCATAAGAACCACCAGCGCAGCGGTTGGAATAATCATCGTCGCCATTGCCGTTAACACGTATAGACCCATGATGACGGTCCACGGGCCGGCATCGCCGAGCAGTTCCATCACCTGCCCGGCAAGGTACGTCGCGGCGCCGGTCTCCGCCATTGCGGTGCCGAGCGGCAACATACCGGCGATGAGAAAAATTGCACGCCAGTCAATTGCGCGATACGCCTGCTCCATGTTCAGGCAGCCGGTCAGCACCATCAGTGTTCCGCCGACCACCGCGGCAACCGATATGGGCGCATAGCCTGCTACCACCGAGCCGACTACGCCCGCCATAATTAGTGCAGCCAATGGGGCACGACGCGTGTCCGGCGGTTCCTGACCCAGCGGTGTGAGAATCAGGAAATCCGTATCCGATGACAGCAGCTGAAGCCGATCACGTGGACCGAGAAGTAACAGTGCGTCGCCGATTTGCAGCTGCTCTTCAGCAACGTCGCCAGAGGTGGTTTGTCCCTCGCGCCAGATTCCGGCGAGCTCGATGCCGTAGCGTTCGCGAAAGTTAAGCTCACCCACCGTGCGACCGGCCAGGCTGGAGCGCGGATCGAGCGTTGCGTCCATCAACGTCAGTCGTTCCGATTCGAACGCGCCAAGATTGGTTGGTACACCGGTTTCGATCTTGATTTCCTGCATACCGCGCAAGACTTCGAGGTCCTGCAGCTGACCTTCGATAAGCAGCAGGTCGCCGCCACCGAGGGTCTCGTCGCCGCGTGGCATCGTTTTGAGTTTGCCGTCACGGAAGATAGCAACCACGCGAAAATCGAACACATCCGCCAGCCGACTTTTGCTCAGTGTTTCGCCAACTAAATCACTCGATTTGGGTAACCGAACCACGAACATGCGTTCGTCGGTTTTGTAGTCGCCTTCCAGTTCATCCTGAGACATTACGTTGACTTCGGCGAAATCAGCGTAGCGTTCGAGATCCTCGATTACCTCGGCCTCGCCTTGCACCAATACTCGTTCGCCGGTTCGCAGTGGCACGTACGCAAGATTGGTGAGCCGGTAGCGGTTGGCACGGCGTAATCCAACAACCGCGACATTAAAGCGAGTGCGAAACCCTGCGTGTCGCACCAGTTCGCCGACCAGTCGCGAAGTATCGGAAATCGTCACCTCGGCATACGCGATTTTTTCCGCCACCATCGACTTCAAAACCGGCGCCTCGCGTTCGATCACCAGGTCCGACCAACGGCGAAGCTCGCGGAATTGATCGATACGACCTTGAACCAGGATGCCGTCACCGCCTTGCAATACGGTTTGCCGACTTGGCAGCGTTTCGCTGCGACCCGCGCGCACCACGGCAAGAATGATCAGGCCGGTCGACGCGCCGATTCGGCTTTGCGCCAACGTCTTGCCGACCAGCACCGATTGCGTCGGCACGCGCAACATAAAGGTGTGCTCATGCAGCTTGTATTGGCTGCGTAAGCTGCGTTGACTGACTTGGCGCCCGCGTTCCACTTTGGTCTTGGGCAGTAAGAACCGTGCAAATAACGCGATAAAGACTACGCCGACGACCATCACCCAGCCGCCAACCGATATGAACGAGAACATCTCGAAGCCGGCATAACCGTTTTCGACCAGCGACTGACTAATTAACAGGTTCGGCGGCGTACCGATCAACGTCATTAGCCCACCAAGCAAGGTCGAATAGGCGAGCGGCATCAGCAATCTCGATGCCGGTATCTGCGTGCGTCTCGCAACGTCGACCACCACCGGCAGCATCAGTGCGGCGACGCCAATGTTGTTCATAAAAGCCGACAAAATCGCGCCGGTCATCATGATGACGAAGATCAGCGTGAATTCGCGACTGCCGCCGAGGAACATCACCTGACGGCCAATAATGTCGGCAATACCCGTGCGAGTCAGACCCTCGCTGAGAATGAACATCGCCCACACGGTGATCACCGCGCTGTTGGAAAAGCCGGCAAAGGCTTTGTCGGGGGTGACGATATCGGGAAGAAATATCGCCAGTGTGGCCAGCACCAATAGCGCCACCAGATCCATGCGAATGACTTCGCTAATAAATAGGATCAGCGAAACAATGAGCACGCCGAGAACAATCGCTATTTCGGGTGTCATCGTTTCATGTCGGTGTGTAGCGGAGACTGTCTCAAACGGGGATAGGAATGAGTTTATATCAGAGCTTGAGGCAAAAAGGGTGGAGCTATTTCAAAGACTTGCAGAACACTTTCATAATCGCCTTGTAAATATATCCAGTACTGTATAAAAATACAGACCTTTCCCTACAAGATCCTTCCACAGACAGACAAAGGACGACCATGCAAGCGGCCGAGCACGTTGACGACTATTTGGAGCTTTTAAACCCTGCTCAGCGGCAGGCAGCCGAGTACGGGCGCTTCGAATCGAACCAAAACGATGGCAAATCGACCTTTCAGTCTGGGCCATTGCTGGTGATTGCTGGTGCTGGCACCGGTAAGACGATGACGTTAGCGCATAGGGTCGCGCATTTGATTATCGCCGGCGTTGATCCGGAGCGAATCCTGTTATTAACGTTTACGCGCCGCGCAGCGCAGGAAATGACGCGCCGAGTGGACGCGATTGTGCGTCGCGCAATGGCAGCCAATGATTCACCAGCGCTTCCCGCCGGCGTATTACCGTGGTCGGGGACGTTCCATGCGATCGCCAATCGATTGTTACGACGCTATGCGAACAACCTTGGGCTGGATGTGGGTTTTTCGATCCTCGATCGGGGCGATGCAGCTGATGTTCTCGATGTCACGCGCCACGAGTTGGCAATGTCGAAGACCGCCAAGCGCTTTCCGAAAAAAGACACCTGTCTGGCGATCTATTCGCGCTGCGTGAATACCCGCAAACCCTTGATAGACGTTCTGGATGCGCACTACCCCTGGTGCGCCGATTGGGAGCCGGAGTTGCGCGCCTTGTTTAAGGCCTATGTTGAGCGTAAGCAAGCGAACCAAGTGCTCGATTACGATGATTTGCTGCTGTATTGGAATCACTTGGTCGCGGACAAAGAATTCGCCGACGAAATCGGCGGCTGGTTCGACCATGTATTGGTGGATGAATATCAGGACACCAATTTGATTCAGGCGGAAATTCTCCGCGCGCTCAAGCCCGATGGCGACGGAGTCACCGTGGTGGGTGACGATGCGCAATCGATTTACTCGTTTCGTGCGGCTGAAGTGGACAACATTTTGAGTTTTCCCGACCAGTTTGTACCGGGGGCGCAGGTGGTGTCGCTGGAGCAGAACTATCGTTCGACGCAGCCGATCTTGGACTCCGCCAATTTGTTGATTGCCGAAAGTGATCGTCAGTACCGCAAGAATTTATTCACCGAACGCAGCGGCGGTGCGGAGCCCTGTTACGTGACCGTTGAAGACGGTGATGCGGAAGCAGAATTTATCGTGGAATCGATTTTGGACAATCGCGAACAAGGGTTTCGTCTGATGGACCAGGCGGTATTGTTTCGCAGCTCGCACCATAGTGATCGACTCGAGTTAGAGCTCGTGCGTCGTAACATTCCGTATGTGAAGTATGGCGGCCTCAAATTTTTAGAGGCGGGCCATGTCAAAGACATGCTGTCGGTGCTGAAGTGGGTGGAGAACCCCAAAAATGAAGTCGCGGCATTTCGCGTGCTTAAGTTGCTGCCGGGCATGGGGCCAGCGACGGCGCAACGTTGTTTCGAACGATTGGCACTGGCCGATTTTGATTTCAGTGTCTTAGCGGAATTTCGGCCGCCACCGGCGGCTGCAGACGATTGGCCGATATTGTGCGCATTGATCGATATGCTCAGCGGTGAAGCCGATGACAGCGAAGCATGGCAGGCGCAGGTCACCGCGGTTCGCCATTGGTATCAACCGCACCTCGAGCGTATCTACGACGGTATTGATACGCGCGAAGCAGATCTCGAACAGCTTGAGCAAATTTCGGGGCGTTACGCGACTCGCGAACGCTTCCTGACTGAACTGACATTAGACCCACCGAGCGCCGCTGGTGATCTTGCTGGCGACCCGCTGCTGGACGAAGACTACCTGGTGTTGTCGACGGTGCATTCGGCAAAAGGACAGGAGTGGGAGGCGGTATTCGTGCTGAATGTTTCCGATGGCAACTTCCCGAATGAATTTGCGACTGGCAAACCGGAGATGATCGACGAAGAACGGCGCTTGATGTACGTGGCGATGACACGTGCGAAACAGTCCTTGTCACTGATTGCTCCGCTTCGCTATCACGTGACGCAACAACGCAAAGACGGTGATAAGCACGTGTATGGCTCGCGCAGCCGATTCATGACCGATGCCTTGCTCGCGACAATGCAGCGTGTGTACCGGGGCAGGGACGATGCGACCGGCGGCCGACTGCGCCCGCAAAGCGATAAGCGATTGGATGTCGCCATCCGCCTGCGTGAAATGTGGTAAAAAAAGGCGGTGGCTCTGCAGCCACCGCCACTCGCAACGAAACAAACGCATAAGGGAGTATTGGGTTTGTTCGTACTAGGTTAGATGCCTGTCGGCGGCAAATGGTTGCGAGTTGGTCGCCACATCTTTCGCATATGCTTAGATCGGGAAGTTGTTATGAGTGAAACCAAATCGGTTTGCGGCCAGGTATCCGAAGAAGAATGGGCGGTACGGGTCGACCTCGCCGCGTGTTACCGCATTATTGCCATGCATGGCTGGGACGATCTGGTATTCACGCACATCTCGGCGCGGGTTCCGGGTCCCGACGAACATTTCCTCATTAATCCGTACGGCATGTTCTTTGAAGAGATCACCGCGTCGAGTCTGGTGAAGGTCGATCTGCACGGCAATATCGTGGTGGATTCACCGTATCCGGTAAATCCGGCGGGGTTTGTGATTCACAGTGCGGTTCACGAAGCGCGGCCGGAAGTGGGCTGCGTGCTGCATACACACACACGATCCGGCGTCGCCGTATCGACGCAAAAAGGCGGTCTACTGCAGCTGTCGCAGGTCTCGCTGATTCCGTACGTGTCGCTTGGCTATCACGATTACGAAGGCATCGCCCTCAACGATGACGAAAAACCCCGATTGGTTGCCGACCTGGGTCAGAACAACGCGTTGATCTTGCGCAATCATGGTTTGCTGACAGCGGCAGAAACTATTCCCGACGCATTCCTCTTTATGTATGCGTTGGAAACAGCCTGCCAGATTCAATTGACGGCGCAGTCGGCGAACACCGAGCTCGTTCAAGTGCCGGAACCGATTGTGAACGGCATCAAGGCGCAGGCCGAGCAGGTGCTGAAAGGATTGGGTGGAGCGTTAGCATGGCCGGGATTGCTGAGGAAATTGGATCGACGCGATCCGTCTTTCAGAGACTAGCGAATATTTTGAGCGGCAATACGAGACGAACTCAAACGATGAGTCTGGCCCGTCTGTTCTTTTCTTTTGAGGGTCGCATAGGTCGCGCCGGGTTTTGGCTGGGTTTCGTTACGTTGACCGTGCTTCTCGAGGTATTGCGGTTCGTCGCCATAAATGTCGACGGCGCCGTGATCCCGGCACTGTCACTGGCGTTGGTAGTTTTCGTTCTTTATTTTCCGCTGGCGGCTAAGCGTTATCACGACCTCGACAGAACCGGTTGGAACAGTTTGATCTTTTTGATGCCTATCGTCGGCTGGTTATACCTAATTTTTGAATGCGGCCTCCTACAGGGAGGGCAGATGGTGAACCAATACGGTGAGCCATTGTATGGCCCGCTGGCGAAGCGGCCGGAACGGGACGCAAACTCTGCGACAGATCAATAGGGCTGTTGAATCAACCGAGAAATAATTGGTACGCGGGGTTATCGGTCTCATCCCACCACGAATAGCCCAGATCGACTAAATGTTCCTCGAGCCGATGCCGACCTTCTGGAGGTACGTCGATGCCCGCCAATATGCGACCGTAATCGGAGCCGTGATTGCGATAGTGGAACAACGTGATGTTCCAGTCGGTACCAACGGCGTTGAGAAAGTCGAGTAGTGCGCCGGGGCGCTCGGGAAATTCAAAGCGAATCAGGCGTTCGTTTTCTAAACCGGATGCGCCGCCGCCGACCATGTGACGAACATGTACTTTGGCAAGTTCATTGTCGCTGAGGTCTTCGACCGGATAATCGGCGTCTCGCAGGGTAGCGAGTAACTCGTCGCGTTCCGTTGCACCGTCAGTGAGCTGCACACCGACAAAAATTTGTGCGCGTTTTTTATCGTTGTAGCGGTAGTTAAATTCGGTGACGCCACGCCGTCCGATAGTTTCGCAAAACTGACGGAAGCTGCCAGGCTGCTCCGGGATCTCCGCGGCCAGCAGCATTTCGCTTTGGTCACCGACGGCGGCGCGCTCGGCGATATGTCGTAGGCGGTCAAAGTTGACGTTAGCGCCACAGTTGATCGTGATAAACGTCCGGTCGCTCTGTTTGTTCTCCGCCAAGTATTTCTTCAATCCCGCCACCGCAAGTCCACCCGCGGGCTCAACAATTGACCGTGTGTCCTCAAAGATGTCGCGAATCGCGGCGCAGATCTGATCGGTATCCACGGTGATGAGTTCGTCCACGTGCTGCTGGCACAGCCGCAGCGTTTTCTCACCGACGCGTTTGACGGCGACGCCGTCGGCGAAGATGCCAACGTGGTCCAGCGTGACCGGTTTACCGGCAGCCAGTGATGCCTGCATGCCGGCGGAGTCTTCTGGCTCGACGCCGATGATGCGAATATCCGGGCGGTGTTCCTTTAAATAGGTCGCGATCCCTGCAATCAGACCACCGCCGCCAATCGGTACAAAGACCGCGTCTACCGGCTCGTCCATCTGCTTTAGGATCTCTGCCCCGATCGTGCCCTGTCCCGCAATAACGTCATCGTCATCGAATGGGTGAATGAATACCGGGCCGCCGGCTTCCGCCAAGCTATGCGCGTATGCCTGCGCCTCGTCGTAGGCGTCACCGTACAAAACGACCTCGCCGCCCAACGCTCGAACGGCGTCCACTTTAATGCTCGGCGTGGTCACGGGCATTACGATAACGGCACGAACGCCACGCTTCTTGGCGGCCAGTGCAACGCCCTGAGCGTGGTTGCCGGCTGAGCTGCAAATAACGCCGGCGCTGATTTCCTCGTCCGACAATGCCGCCAGCTTGTTATAGGCGCCGCGCAGCTTGAAGGAAAACACCGGCTGCAAGTCCTCTCGCTTGAGGAGCACTCGGTTGCCCAGGCGTGTAGACAAATTAGGCGCCAACTCCAGCGGAGTTTCGACCGCGACGTCATAGACGTGGGCGGCGTGAACTTGGTCAGTAAATGTAGTCATTACAGTCTTTTATGTCCGCAGCCCTTATCGCACATACGGTCAGCGCTGGCAAAAAATCTGTGAGGCTCGCATACTGCGGGCAGCAAGACGTCCGCTGAAGGCGTCACTGAGAGGGCCGAGGGTTGTCAAAACTACTCATTACGAATGCCAAGCTCATCAATGAGGGCGAGGTACGTGACAGTGATGTGCTTATTGACGGTGAGCGCATTGAACACATCGCTGCCGAGATCGTTGCACCGGACGGTGCCGAGGTCATCGATGCCAAAGGCAAGTATCTGATGCCGGGCATGATTGACGATCAGGTGCATTTCCGCGAGCCGGGGCTGACCCACAAAGGGGATTTAGCGACCGAATCAGCGGCGGCGGCGGCGGGCGGAATTACCAGCTTCATGGACATGCCCAATGTAAACCCGTTGACGGTAACGCGAGAGAAACTCGCGGAGAAGTATGAGATCGCGAAAGGGCGCTGTACGCCCAACTACGGTTTTTACTTTGGTGCAACCAACACCAATATCGAAGAGATTCGGCGGTTGGAGGTTGGCGAGGCCTGCGGCATCAAGGCTTTTATGGGTGCGTCCACCGGGGACATGCTGGTGGATGATCCGGATGCCCTGGATCTGATTTTTAGAGATGCACCGATCATGGTGGTGACGCACTGCGAACACTCGCCCACCATTTGGGAAAACGAGGATCACGCACGTGAACAATACGGCGATGACATTCCGATGTCGGAGCATCCAAAGATCCGTTCGGCCAATGCGTGCTTGGCGTCGTCGAGTTTCGCGGTGGATCTGGCGCGCAAGCATGATGCCTTGCTGCACGTCCTGCACCTGACCACAGCCATCGAAATGGGTCTATTCAGCGATGCTCATCGTTCCGAGAAACGCATTACTGCCGAAGTGTGCGTGCATCATCTGTGGTTTGAAGAGTCTGATTACGAGCGATTGGGCACGCGTATCAAGTGCAATCCGGCGATCAAATCCAAAGACGATCGCGATGCGTTGCGCGCCGCGGTCGCGGAAGGTCGCATCGATATCATCGCCACCGATCATGCGCCGCATACGGCTGAGGAAAAAGCCGACGAGTCCTACTTTAAGGCACCGGCCGGATTACCACTCGTTCAGCACGTCGTGCCCGCCTTATTCGACTTGGTGAGCAAGAAAGTGCTCACGCCAGAACTGGTGGTTGAGCGTGCTTGTCATGCGCCGGCGGATTTGTTTGGTGTGACTGAACGTGGCTATGTACGTGAGGGTTGGTTTGCCGATTTGGTGCTGGTTGATCCGGATACCAAATACAAAGTGACTAGCGACAACGTGTTGTATAAGTGTGGTTGGTCGCCGTTTGAGGGTCACAAGTTCTCGTCGACGATTGATACCACCATCGTCAACGGCACGGTGGTTTACCGCGACGGGCAGCTAACCGGCGCGGTTGCGGGACAGCGCTTGGCGTTCACCCGCGCGAGATAGTGAAGTAGATAGTGAAGTATTGATAACCGCGCTATAATTAGGCTTCGGAGGCGGGAAATCTCCCTGAGGAGAGTGCTATGCCCCGCCGCAATCCCGCCATTGAGCTCACTACCGACGAAGATTCATCAGACGTCAATCTGACGCCGATGCTCGACGTGGTATTTATCCTGCTCATCTTTTTTGTTGTTACCGCCGCTTTCATTCGCGAGTACGGTGTCCCCGTGAACAAGCCGGGTTTTCCCGATTATCGAATTACCGAGGTTGAATCGGTCGTCGTAACGGTGGAACCCGCTGGCAATTTTGTTGTCAATGGACGCAGGGTGGGCGCCGATAGTTTGCTGCCCTACGTGCGCGCATTGGCGGGCAACAATCCGGATGTCGCATACTCAGTGCAGATGGCACCAGGATCCAGAACAGGTGATATTGTGACAGCAGTCGATGTGGGGCGATCGATTGGCATCGATGTTGTTCCATTGGCGAATAAGAATTAGCGGTCTATTAGAAAGCGCCTAAATTTGACACGGCATCGTGCCGCAACAAGCGCTTTCCTTACGACGCACAAAAGGGGAACTCAATGGCTATCAAAAGGCGGGAAGTACTTAAGGCAGGCTTGGTTGGTGCAGCACTGGCGGGAACGCGCATTGGCACGGCCTGCGAATCACTCAACGTGCTGATTTTGGGCGGTACTGGTTTTATCGGCCCGCACATGGTCGAAGAAGCGCTGCGTCGCGGCCACAATCTGACGTTATTTAATCGTGGTCGTACAAATACGGACTTGTTTCCCGACGTCGAAAAAATCAAAGGTGACCGTGCCAACGATCATTCGGAGATCGCGAACCGCAAGTGGGATGTAGTAATCGACAACTCTGGCTACGTGCCGCGACACGTCGAAACAGCGGCGCGCGTGTTGTCACCGAATATTAATCACTATGTCTTCATCTCAACCATTTCGGTTTACGAAAGTTTTGCGACGCCCAATCATGAAGACTCGCCGCTGGCCCAACTCGAGGATGAAACTGTCGAGGAGGTGACTGGCGAAACGTACGGTGGGCTCAAGGCGCTGTGTGAGCAACGTGCTGCTGATGTGATGGGGGATGATCGGCTGACGGTGCTGCGGCCGACTTACATATGCGGCCCAGGTGATCACACCGATCGTTTCTCGTACTGGCCGGTGCGGACCGCTCGCGGTGGCGAAATGATATGGCCGGGAGGGCGCGACTATCCGGTTCAAATCATCGACGTTCGTGATTTGGCGCGTTTCACATTCGATTGTGTCGAAGAGCGAATAGCTGGGATCTACAACATGGTGAATCCCGCCGGTAGTTACACCATGGGCGATTTGCTGGATGATAGTGTCGCTGCCAGCGGCGCCGAGATCGACCCGATTTGGGTTGACGAGTCGTTCATCGATGCGGCCAGAGAGGAATTCACGGTGCGGAATCGCGGCATGTTCCCGATTTGGCATCCGCTCGATGATGAGTATGGCGCGGTGTCGAGTATCAGTGATACGCGCGCCAAGGCGGCTGGCCTTAAGGCGCGGCCGGTACGCGAGACTATCGAGGCACTGCTAGCGTGGTGGCAGACGCTGCCCGAAGAACGCCAAAGTGATCTCCGTGCCGGGCTACCGGCGGACATTGAAGTGCAGCTCATCGAGCGTTGGAAGACATCGCAAGCCGAGTCCTAGTGCCGAAAAAAAAGCCCCGGCAAGCCGGGGCGGTAACACGGGGGTAGGAATTACTGCCAGATTCGTTTCCACCAGGGAACCGGGTTCGGTGCCGGTCCGTCGACGTCCATAAACGTGATCTTGTTGCGCACGTCATCTAAATCCCAGCCGGTCAGATTGGCCAGCATCTGTGCTTCGCGCTCCTGACGGTTGCGCACGCTTAATTGATAGTCCGACGCGTCACACGACACCGGGCCGTTGAACGGACGACGAATTACGTAGCGACCCTGATAATTTTGGCGGTTGCCGGTTTCCTGAAACATCAGGTCCTCAGGGAAGTGTTCCTGGTCATAGCGGACATGTAGGCGCGTAACGAAAACATCCTGCGCGCCGGTCGGCGCGATACGGCGGTCGCGCTGGTCGTTGAGCCAGAACACGCCGAGCTTCCGCAGTTCATCGCCGGTCAGTGGATCAGCGGCGCAAGGATCGCACCACGCCATATCCCAGGCGTATTCCAGAAATACTGCGCGATTTTTCTCCAGCTCTGTCTGCCGCGTAAACATGTCGCGGTAAAAATCACCGAACTCGGCCTGAACGAATTCTGGTACGTCCAGATTGCTGGGCAGCTTGACGGTTCGGTAATTGGTCGTCTCGACTCGGCCGGTGCGCGTGAGTGTGTAGACGTACAGCTCCTGTTGACCGTCGGCATTCAAGGTGCCCAAGCGAATCGGTAGCATAAATTTTTCGCTTTCGTAAGCGACCTGAATCGGTCGCAGGTTATTGAAGCCCAGTTTTGATTGTTCTTCTAGGTTTACCTTGGCAACAAAAAAGCGCATGTCCTGTTTCAGGTAGCTGCCCACCACACGTTCTGCACCATCAGGGATGTTGTAGTCGTTATCTTTCAACCACTTAATTAGGCCGTCACTTTCCTCGGCCGACAGAATCAAAATGTCGTACTCACCGACCGTGTAGCTAGCTTCGATCGTGACGCCGTTAGCGCGCTCGCGGCGCGACTTAAACGCGGCTGGTGCGTCCTGGCGGCTCGCGGAGACCATGATCTCGTCAGCTTCATACAAGACACAGGGATCCGGGTCGTGATACTCAACCAGGCGCGGCGAGGTATAGGCGTCCAGGTGCTCGATAATTGCCGCATCACCGACATTGATTTGCTCACGCTCGATAAATGTCGGGACCGGAATAACCACGGCGAAATCTTTGACATCGCCTTGGAAGTCATTGGCCATAGTGATAACGGTGCGGTCGTCATCACGCACCAACACCACTTGCGAGGCTTGGTTGTATAGCTTGGTGTCAGCTCGCGCAACGTAGAAACCACAAAACGCTTCCGCTGTGGCGGTGATGCCCAACGTCAACACGACAGTCAGGGAAAAAACAAAAGTTCGCATCAAAATGCTCCTTTAGAGTGGCCGAGCGCCTGCGCGCGCGGTTGGTCCCACCGATAATTTGTACCGCTCAGCACCCAATCGATCACCGGAACAAACGGTGCGCAAAGAATGAGCGCAAGGATGGCGCCATTGGGCTGATAGAAAATGAACTGGATCGCAAACGCGATGCTGGCCACCGCGACGCCGAAGATCCAACGACCCAGCGCCGCGTTAGGCGTTGTTCTGGGATCGGAGATCATGAAAAACGCAAAGATCAGCAGTGCCCCGTTTTGCATTTGATGCATGGGAATGGCGAGCGGATCGCCCAGCCAGAGCGCGCGGCCGAACAGCAACGCGGCATAACCGGTTACGAACGCCAGCGTGGTTTCGGCGCGCCGAGCTCGGGTCAGCACCAGAAAACCAAGACAAGCGAGTGCAAATGCGCCGATCGCGGCGCTGCCCCATTGTCCCGAGGATACCCAAGCGCGATCAGTGGCGAGCATCAGCGTCACCAACGCAAAGTTGGCTGGATTAAAAATATGCTTGTTACGAATACGGAGTAAGAATTTGCTGCCGATGGCGAGCGTTGCGGCGATCATCGCGATCAAAACCACGTCGGTTCGTAGCAGCAGTGTTAACGATAGTGAGGTGATCATGGCGCTGAGCGGGTCGAATCGCGGCGCGTCAGTCAGTTTGGTAGCGATGAACTGTACCGATTGTGCAGTGAGAAAAATCGCCACGGCATTGCGCCAATCGATACCAAAATCGAGTACAAATACGCCGTAGGTCAACAAACTGCCGAGAACAGCGATTTGGTAGTAGCGAGGATCTGTCAGTGTTTTCCAGACGTTCATACCCGTTTTAAACGTCTGCCGGGGAGGTCTGGGTTTAATGTCGCCTGGCCAGGCCAGTATTCCGCGTGCCGAATCGAACCACTAAATTTAATAAAAACAAATAGTTATGTTTTTGCATCCAAACCTCCTGTGACAACCATCTAATAGCCAAAGGGGCCCTTGGGCCGCGCACGATCAACTTAGGAGTCTAGATAATGAATGAATTATGGATACCCATCTTGGCGGTCCTGGGCACCACGGTGGTGGTCAGTCTGCTGGTTTGGTTTCGATTTCGCACCCGTAGCGAAATGCAACAAACCATGCGGTCAGCGATTGAGCAGGGCCAGCAGCTGAGCCCGGAAATTATCGATCGGCTCGGCAAACCGAAGGCATCGAAAGATCGCGATCTTCGTTTGTCGTTCATTTGGTTTGCTATTGCCATTTCCCTGGCGGCATTCGGATTCGCCATTCCAGACGATGAGGCCTTGCGTATCTTCCTGGGTATGGCCGCGTTTCCTTTGAGCATTGGCGTCGCCTACTACTTGATGTGGCGCTTCACGGACACTGACCGATAAACAACACGGCTGCCAATTTGTGCGCCGAGGATAGCCTCCTGGTTGCAAAAGCCGTATCCGCAAACGATACGGCCGCGTTCGGCGAATTAATTCGTCGACACCAATCGCAGATCCGCAATTTCCTGCGGAAGCTGTCGGGGGATGAGTCGCTGGCGGATGATCTCGCGCAAGATTGCTTTCTGCACGCCTGGAATAAATTGCGCGGTTACTCAGGGCGTGGCTCATTTATTGGTTGGCTGTTGAAAATCGCCTACACGACGTTTCTCCAATCCAAGCGACGGTCGAAACGTTATGGCGAGATTCTCGAAGAAGTTGGACACGTCGCGGAAATAACCTCGACCCGCTACACTCAATCGAATGAGGAAGTGTCAGATCTGGAACGTTTGCTCGCGATACTGAGTGAGGAAGAGCGCGCTGTGGTCGTCATGTCGTACGCGTGCGGCCTATCGCATCGTGAGATTAGCGAGGCAACCGGAATGCCGACCGGTACTGTGAAGTCAATCATTCACCGCAGTAAGGAAAAGATCAGGACACGTTTTGATATCAAAGATCATCAATATGGCTGACAAACTGAAAGACACGGAAGATCAACTGCTGGAGTCTTTGTTCGCAAATGAGGCGCTGGCCGACGATGGGTTCAGCAAGCTGGTGGTGCGACGCATTCGCCGGCAGATTTGGATTCGACGTCTGGCGTTGCCGGTTGCGATGCTGGTCGGTGGGACCATCGCGATTAAACCGTTAACCCAGCTCGCAGGTATCGGCTCTCAGCTAACCGAAACAGCGGTGAAGCTGGCGCCGGCCTCCAGTTTGGAAATTCCCGCCGCGCTAACCGCACAGTTGCCGCTAGCGATGACGCTGGTCGGCTGCCTGGCGATCGGTATGTTCGTCTTCCGTCTTAGTGAAGAGTAGCAACGTAGTTTAGACCTAGGTCGTTGTTTGGTGGCAGTAGCTCGGTTACATTGCGAGCATGACGCTACGTGATCAAGTCGAACAGCTACTTCCCAATTGGGAACGTTGGTACCCGAGTCTGTTTGACGCGGCTAACGACCTTGGCTTGATCAAAGCCGAAGTATGCGATCCAAATTCATTATTGCTCACGCGCCGACACGCTAAGGTTCGTCAGCGCGCCGAGGATGCGCATCGAGAGAAGTGGGGCGGCAAAGCCCAGGAATAATCCCCAGGAACAATCTCCAGGAATAGTCAATTGAGTCTAGATATCGAACTCGTGCGTCGGCAGTTTCCGGCGCTTGCCGAGACGGACGCGGGCGTTCGTCGCATTTATTTTGATAATCCGGCCGGTACGCAGGTACTTGTGGGGGTGGTGGAGGTGATGCGCCGCTGCCTTCTCGAAGGTAACGCCAACTTGGGTGGGCCCTTCGAGACGTCACGCCGCGCCGATGAGTTCGTCGCCGATGGGCAGGCGGCAATGGTGGACTTTCTGAATGCGCCGGCCGCCGAAGAAATCATTTTTGGTCAAAACATGACCACGCTGACGTTACACCTATCGCGCTCCCTGGGTCGGGAATTTGCGGCGGGCGACAACATCGTGCTGTCACGTATGGACCACGATGCCAATGTCGAGCCGTGGCGTTTGATGGCCAAGGATTTCGATCTGGAGGTTCGCTGGTTGGCATTCGATACCTCGACGTACGAATTCGATCTTGCTGCTTTGGATGATCTGCTGGACGAGCGCACACGCCTGGTTTGCGTTGGCGGCGCGAGCAACATGACGGGCACGCTCAACGACGTGCAGGCGATCGCGGCGAAAGCGCGCAGCGCCGGTGCGCTGAGCTTTATTGATGCGGTCCAGTCGGCGCCGCACGTGGTGTCCGACGTTCAGGCTTTGGGCTGCGATTTCTATGCCTGTTCCGCCTACAAGTTCTTTGGCCCGCACCAAGGCATTCTGTGGGGTCGGCACGAAGTGCTGGAGCGCCTGATGCCGTACAAAGTTCGGCCGGCGCCGGCGACCCTGCCCTGGGCATTTCAAACCGGCACGCAAAGTCACGAAGGGATTGCCGGAACTGGCGCAGCGGTGGATTATTTCGCGAACATTGGTGCATCGATGTGCGATGGTGACCGTCGCGCCTGCATCGTCGCCGGTTTCAACGCGATGTTTGATTACGAAAAGGTACTCGCCGAGCGCCTGGTCAGTGGCCTATTGGAGATCGGCGGTGTGACCGTACATGGCATCACCGATACGGATGCGTTTGATCGGCGCGTGCCGACAGTTGCATTCGTCCATGAGTCAAAACAGCCGGACGAAATTGCCAGGGCACTGGGTGAGCACAACATATTCGTTTGGAGCGGCCATAACTACGCGGTGGAACCCGCCCGCCTGCTCGGCATTGAAGAGCACGGTGTGGTGCGAGTCGGGCCGGTTCACTACAACACCGTGGAAGAGATCGACGAAACGCTGTCTGTGATTCGCGAGATTGTTGCCTGACCGCGGATTTTTGGGCGACCAAAAAAGAAAGGGGCGGCCTGCGGCCACCCCCTTCGTGAGATAGGTTTAGGAAAACGAAAGGTCAGAGGATGCTGGAAGGTTGCTCCATTATCCAAACAAGACCCGTTGGTTTTCCAACCACCAAAGATATCTCACTAGACATGGATCACCTCCTTTAATGTTGTTTGCCCGCAGAAAGTATCTCCGGAAATCCCACATTTGCCAAGCAAATAATTCAAACAATACAATCATGTAAAAGTCATATTCGATGCGCTATGATAGTCGGCCGACTTCAACGTCGAATCCTCCACTAGAATAATAAGAACGTAGGGGAGTTCCTATGAGTTCCGTTAGCGAGCAGTCTGAGGACACCAGGGCAGAGCTGGACGCGCCGGTAGCAATCGTGACACCCGTTTCCTCCGGCGAGCGTATCGGCAGTCTCGACACGCTGCGCGGTGTTGCCATCCTCGGCATCTTGGTGATGAATATCTACGCCTTCGCGATGGCGTTTCCGGCGTATTTCAATCCACTGCTGTGGGGTGGCAGTGACGCGCTCAATATCAACGTGTGGCGATTCACCCATCTCTTTTTTGATCAGCGATTCTTGAGCATTTTCGCCATGTTGTTCGGCGCGGGTATCGTGCTGATGTCAGAGCGAGCAGAAGCGAAAGGTCGTTCGTTCACCGGTTTTTACTATCGGCGACAGTTATGGTTATTGCTGATCGGCGCGATTCATGCCTATCTGATTTGGGCGGGCGACATCCTGTTCCTATATGCGCTCATCGGTATGTTGGCGTATCTATTCCGCCGGCTGAAGCCACGCACGTTAATCATTATCGCAGTGCCACTAATACTGTACACGTTGGCGATGAATACGATGTACGGATATGTCCTGCAGGACGCTGAGGCGCAGGTTGAGGAGATTATTGCGCTGCAGGAAGCGGGCGAAGCGATCGACGATGAACAGCAAACCCTCCTGGATGATTGGGACGACATGCGTCTGTTTATGCGGCCGACGCTTGAAGATATTCAGGAAGAAACCAACGCCTATCGCGGTAGCTATGCGGACATCCTCGAAGTGCGCATCCCCTTCGTGATGGGTTTTCAGATCGGTGGAACACTGACGTTCGGGCTCGGGCGGGTGTTGGCATTGATGCTAATCGGTATGGCGCTCATGAAGCTCGGCATTTTGTCGTTGCAGCGCGATGCGGCGTTTTACCGCAAGATGTGGATGATCTGTTACGCAGTCAGCTTGCCGCTGGCCGGCTACAGCACCCACATACTGCACGAAATCCGCTACGACCAGGTTCTGTCGATGCAGGGTGCCGGCATACCCTTTTACTTTGCCAGCCTGATCATGGCACTTGGTCACGTGGGTCTGGTGATGTGGTTGCTGAAGACCGGGCGACTGCAGGGTTGGCTGGCGCGCTTTGCCGCGGTCGGTCGGATGGCGTTAACCAATTACCTGTCACATTCGATCATCATGACGACGATTTTTTACGGTTACGGGTTAGGACTATTCGGTAGCGTCGAGCGCATCGGGCAAATGGGCTTTGTCCTGGCGTTGATCGCCTTCCAGCTCTGGTTCAGCTCGTGGTGGCTGCAGCGCTACCGGTTTGGCCCGGCTGAGTGGCTGTGGCGGTCGCTAACCTACTGGAAGCGCCAGCCGATGCGGCAATCGGCCTGAATGAGGCCATGATTCCGGGCTAGAGAGGCGTGTATACTCCGAACTGTCCCTGAGGGCCTCGCCCGGGCGCGAATAACGATAACGACAAGAGAGAGCATTAATGGCAATCGCAGATCTTAAGAACGTATTGAAACTTTTTGGTGGCTCGGACATTTCCGAGGCCGAGCAGGATGCGCTGCGCAAAGAGGTCTTATTGATGACGTTGGCCAGAGCGGCTGACGCGGATATCAATATCCAGGTTGCCGAAGTTGACCGAATTCGCGAAATTCTTAAGCAGCATACCGGCGAAGAGTTTAGTGCGGCAGATGTTCGCGTTGCGGCGCGCTCGGATCTCTACGCAGAAGCGAATCTGCGCAAGTATCTGGGCAGCGTTGGCAAAAAGCTTCGCAGCGAAGATCGTGCCGATGTGGTTGCAGCGCTTGCCGATGTGTTCCGTAGCGACCAAAACGTGAGCCCGTTGGAGATCGACTTCTTCGATCGGACGGTGCGCGCACTGGACGCATCTCCGGCAGAGATTGCCGGCTTGTCGGCTGGTGACGTCTAAACGCAAAGCAACTCTAGCGTGCTGCTGAGCTAGTTCTTTTCCCGCGGTCGTTGCCGTCGAAAGACGGCGGCGATTCCGGTGGTCATAACGCGTAAGTAGCGGCTTGATAAGACGTGACCAATTTCTCGGTAGACGACGAACAGGCCTGACGCAATGATGATCGTTGCGCCCGTGACCACCCAGCGATCCGGAATCTCTTCCCAAATCAAATAGCCAGCGATGGCGCCACCGATAAGCGCGGTGTATTCAAACGGTGCGAGCATCGCCGGTGGCGCTCGACGGTAACCACCGATGATCCCGATCCAGGCAATTACTGAACATGTCCCGGCCAGCAAGAATAACATCCAGCCGTTAAAGTCGGGTACCACCCAAGTGCTTTTCTCGAGCAAGAATATCGACACCAGTAACGGCGCCCAAACTACATACACGGCCATGGAGTAGCTGCTCTCGGTGTCGGCCAGTTTGCGTGCCGTGATGGCGAGCGCGGCATAGCAAAAAGCGGCCAGCAAAACGGACAGATCGGCGACGGTTATCGGCTGTACACCGGGCCGCAGCATGATGAGCACGCCAATGAAACCGATCACGACCGCGGTCCATCGCCGCCAGCCTACCGACTCACCGAGCGCCGGTACCGACAGCGCGGTCACCATCAGTGGAGCGGTAAAACCTAACGTCAGCGCATTCACTAGCGGCATCTTCGACAGCCCATAGAAAAACCCAAACATTGCGCCCACGGCGAGTGCACTGCGCACAAGATGCCAGCCCCAGCGTCGTGTTTTCAGGCTACGAAATCCGCCGAACCGACTGGCCAACATCAAGAAGACGCTCAAACCGACGGCACTGCGTATCAATACGAACTGTTCAAGAGGATACGTCTGCAGTAACCACTTCGCGCACAGATCCAGACCAAGGCCGCCGGAGATGCCCAGCATCAAGAAAGCAATCGCCTTGCTAGAAGAGTCGGATGTGGTGTCGGTAGACATAACCCAGCGCTGAAAATGAACCTTACCTGAACATGATGTCATGCATGCACAGCAATGCCTACAGGTTCAGCAACGATTCATACCGACAGTCGTTAAATGGTAGCCGTCAAACGAAATTGAATGCATGTATGAGAGGACGTGTCATGAAGGCGACAGAAAAAACTAGGGATTTATCGAAGCAGCTTGCGTTTGCGTTAGCAGCGTTGGTGCTTTTGGCGGCGGGAGCCAGTTTGGCAGCCGAAGATGCGGAGCAGCCACGACAGTCGGTGAGTCGCGAGATGAGCAATGCCGATCGCAAAGCGGGTCTCGAAGGTACGGTATCCGAAGACGGACATCGCGACCTGCAGATGAAGGGCGCCCGAGTCCAAAGCCAGCGGTCCGTTTCGGGTCTCAAGTCATCCACCAATATCGATTTCTGGATCTATGACGCGGACGTTGTTTTATTCAATGATCATGATGTCGATGGACATTTTCATGGCATCGATTTGCTGTTCGATGCAGACACGTATTTCGCTGTGGCCGATGTGTATGCGGTTCTCTACTTGAGCTTTGAAGGCGGCCCGTGGAATGAATATGCGGCGACTGAAAACTTCACGATACTCGGTGCGACAAGCGATGACGAATACGTGGTGGTCAGCGAATTACTCAGCGGTTATCCGACCGGTAGCTATGACTTGCTGATCGAACTCTACGATGCGTTCGACGATAGTTTCTTAGCCAGCTATGGCCCGATCGACACGCCGGAACTCGCATTCCTCACGCTCGAGGATGCCAATCGCGATACGCCGATCGATACTACGACCACAACCACCGTCGTGGTTAGGGAAGGTGGGGGGTCGCTTGGCTGGCTGATGCTTGCCGCGCTTCTCGCCTTGCTGCCCATTGCTTCGAGACGTTCGCCTGAATCATTAGCAAGCTCGGAGTGAGGAACAACGTCAGCACGGTGGCAAAGGCGAGGCCACCGGCGACTGACGACGCTAGCTGCGTCCACCATTGCGAACTCGGCGCGCCGATGGACACCTCACGACCGATCAGGTCGATATTTACCCCTAGCACCATCGGCATCAATCCGACAATCGTCGTGACTGTAGTTAGCAGCACCGGCCGTAAGCGAATGGCGCAGGTTCTGAGCACCGCATCGAAGGCTCCGGTGCCACGTTTCCTAAGTACGTTATACGTATCGATGAACACGATGTTGTTGTTCACCACGATGCCCGCCAGCGTGATGACGCCGACGCTGCTCATGATGATGCCGAACGGCATGCCGATCAGCAGATGGCCGAGCAGGACACCGCCGGTTGAGAACAGCACTGCAGTCAGAATCAAAATAGCCTGATAGATGCTGTTGAACTGTGTCACCAAAATGATGGCCATCATGGCGAGCGCCATCAGCATTGCCGTTGCGAGAAACTTCGAGTCCTCTTCCTGATCTTCGATGCTGCCGCGGAACCGCACATCAACGCCTGGGTCGAGTCCCATCTCAGGTATCGTGACACGCAATTCGTTGATGATGTCGTTATCCAGGTAGCCTTCGCGAACGTCTGCCAGGATAGTCATCGTGCGGCGCATATCGGTACGTGAAATCGTGCTGACTTTTTGTGCAGGCTCACGTGTCACGAACGTGCTGATCGGGACCAGGCCGCCAGCGGTAGGAATTCGCAATTCGTCGATTTGGGTGAGGTTGCGACTGCCGGACGGATACCGCACGCGGATATCGATCTCATCGTCACTGTCATCAGGCCGGTATTCGCCGATCTTGATGCCATTCGTAACGAGCTGGACCATCGCACCAACTAGCGTGATGTCGGCGCCGAACCGCGCAGCCTCGGCGCGGTCGACATTGATTTGCCATTCAATACCGGGCAACGGCCGCCCGTCTTCAATGTTGGTAATCGCTTCGTGTTGTTCAAGTTCGGCCCGCACTTTGGCAATCGTATCGATCACCAGCTGCTCGTCGCGTGACGAGAATTCGATATTGATTGGTTTGCCGATCGGTGGGCCGGGATCGGGAACCCGTGTCTCGATGGTGATGCCGGCGAGATCCGCGGTGCGTTGCCGAATATCGAAGAGTATGTCTTTGGCGGGACGGCGCAGATTCCAATCGACAAAGTTGAGCGTCAGTGAACCGATTTGGTCTGGCTTCTCTTTGTCGTCAGCAGTTTTGGCATAGAGAAATTCGATGCCGTCCATGCCCATCACGCGTTCTTCAACCTGTCGCACCAGGTAATCTTTCTCGTCGATCGACAAATCGCCACGAGCGCGGATATCAACCATCGCGAACGGCTGTTCGACTTCTGGGAAATACTCGGCGCCTCGACCGAATAGGTTGAAGCTGACGTATATAGTAAGCAGTAATCCGGTGACCACGGCGACGTTACGCCACGGCGTCTGCAAAGATCGTTTGAGGAACTGCACGTAGCGCCCGGTGAAGCCGGTAATGGAATCGAGATCGCCGGTTTCGGCCGCGGCGAGATTGTGCCGTGCTTCTTCATTAACGGCGCCGGTCTTGCCGAAGATCGACCCCATCGTTGGCACGATGAGCAACGCCATCAACAAAGACGCGGCAAGTACGGCGATCAGCGTGATCGGCAGGTACTTCATGAATTCACCGGACGTGCCCGGCCAGAACGCAAGCGGCACGAACGCTGCTAACGTGGTGCAGGTTGAAGCGATGATCGGCCAGGACATCCGTATGGCGGCGCGCGAATAGGCATCGCGACGGGATTCGCCTTCCGCGAGCCGGCGATCTGCCATCTCGGTAACCACGATGGCACCATCGACCAGCAGGCCGACCGCCATAATCAGCGCGAACAGCACCATCATGTTGATGGTGACGCCAAACGTGCCGATCAAAAGAATACCGAGCAGGAAGCTGCCTGGAATCGAGATGCCGACCAGCAGTGCTGAACGAATGCCGAGAATGCCGATAATGACGATAAAGACCAGTAGTACCGCAGCGAGAACGCTGTTTTGCAACTCGCTCAACATGTCGTTGACGTCTTTCGACTTGTCGCGAGACACGCTGACCAGCATTCCCTCTGGCCACTCCTGGCTGGCGACATCAACCAACGCTTTTGCTTCGCCGATCGCTTCGATGAGGTTGGCGCCGCTGCGCTGGATGACTTCGATTGCCAGCGCCGGCTGACCGTTTAGTCGAGCGTAGCTATTGGCATCTTTATACGTACGGCGAACTTCGGCGATATCCTTAAAATGTACGACGCGATCGCCGACGGCTTTGATCGGCATGTCCAACACGTCTTGCGGCGATTCAAATACACCCGGCACCTTCACCGGGAATCGTCCTTCGCTACCTTGTAACGCGCCGGCGGCAACCAGCTTGTTGTTGGCGGCGACGAAATTGATGATCTGCGCCTGGTCGAGGCCATAGCTCTCCATCGCGCGCGGATCGACCACCACTTCCATCAATTCTTCGCGCGTGCCGACCAGATTGACTTCGAGAACACCTGCCAGCCCCTCAAGCTCTTCTTTGAGGTCTTTGGCGATGGTCGTCAGCGTACGTTCCGGTATGTCGCCCGCGAGGTTGAAGACCAGCATTGGATCGAAACGCGAAAACTTCACTTCGGTGACCGTGGGGTCCTCCGTTTCGCTCGGCAGCTCGGCGGCTGCGGCATCCACTTTCTCGCGAATGTCCTGCAGCGCTTTGTCGGTGTCGATGCCCGCGTCAAACTCGACCTGCACGCTGGCACCGCCTTCATAGGCTTCACCGGTCATTTCCTTAATGCCTTCGACGGTGCGAATCTCTTGTTCCATTGGACGTACCAGCAAGCGCTCGCTGTCCTCAGGCGAGATGCCTTCGTGGGTCATCTGCACGTAAATAATCGGGATCTCAATGTCCGGTTCGGCTTCCTTCGGAATCGTCAGATAGGCGTACATCCCGGCAATCAGGATGACCATGAGTCCCAGCACAACCGTGCGGCTGCGCGTCATTGCGGCTTCGATCGTCTGCACGGTTATTCGCTCTCGTTGGCACCCTTACGAGCGACAGCAGTAGGAATGTCATCTTCGGGTATGGCTTCGACTACCGCGCCGGTCGTGACAAATCCCTGTCCGACGGTGATGAAGGTGGTGGTGTCGGGCAGGCCCGATACCCACACGCCATCATTAGAAGAAAGCGCAATATCGGCGACGACAAATTCGACCGCGCCGTCGTCATTAATAATTTTCACGCCAACGTTGCCGTCGTCGTCGAGTGTCAACAATGCCGGAGTGATGCGATGCGCGACCACGGTTTCCGCCGGCAGAAATAGCTCAGCGGTTCCGCCCGCGCGCAGTTCGCCATTGTTGTTATCGACTTCCAGCTCGACGGCAAAGGTGCGAGTCGCCTCATCGGCGACCGGTGCAACGAAGCGCACTTGGCCAGTCACTTCTTCGCCGGTGGCAAGACGAGCCTGCGCGGTATTGCCAACCTCGATGTACGCTGCGTCAAACTCCGACACGTTGGCGGACACGACGATCGTGCGATTGTCGACAAACGTCGCGATGGGGTCACCCACTTTGACGAAATCACCTACTTCAACGGCGCGCGATAGCAGTGCACCGTCGAACGGTGCACGTACGGCGCGATAACTCAGATCCAGTTGGGCTCGCGTGACTTCGGCTTTCGCTGCTTCCAACAACGCCACGGCCTCTTGCAACTGCGCTTCTGAAACGTAGCTTTCGCCTTTCAACTTTTGGCGAGCGTCGTACTCGACCTGGCGTTGTTTGAGGGTCGCTTCTGCTTGCGACAATCGTGCACTGCGATCGCGTTCGTCGAGCATCACAATAACGCCGCCGCGCCGCATGTTCGCGCCGCGATCCGCCACCGTGCGCTCGACACGACCGTCGGTTTCCGCGGCGAGGTGAACGGTCCGTGCCGGCTCCGTCTTGCCGTTCACAGTAATCGTCCGAGTCACTTCTTCCGCGGTTTGTGTACGCACGCGAACGCGATTTTGTAACTCTTCAATGGTGCGTTCTTGCGGTCGCTCGGCCACAGATTCCGCATCGTCACCGCCGATCTGACCCGACAGCAGCCAGAGTGTGATTATCACCGCGATACCTGCTGAGATTAGCCAGGAACGGTGTTCGTTTACTTTGCCCAAGTTCATGCTCTCTTTCCTTTCGCAGTGGCCGCTGGTTAGCTGGCTACCGATTTCCGTAGCGGCTCAACCACTTCGGTTTGTTCAATTAACTGATCGCCGTGCGCTTCAATGTAATTCTTCATTGCGGTCATCACGGCACGACCCATGCCGACGGTGAAGCCCATTCCATGGGGTGTGCTTTTCATGCAGGTGGCTTCGAATTCGTCAAACATCTCTTCATACGTTTCGATCTCTGCAATCCGGTTTTCCAACACGGTTCGGAGTTGCTCGGGCTCCATCAGATGTGCAAAGCACATCGTCGCCAGAAACTCGGAGCGCACGCGGTGGCTTGGATTGGGTTTGGCGAGTTCCGCCTGCAGTTTTTCACGACCTTTTTCGGTGATTCGATACACCTTGCGGTCGGGCTTGCCTTCTTGCGGAACGCACTCACAGCTGACGAAGTTTTTCTCCGCCAGCGACGCGAGTGCCGGGTAGATGGAACCGTATCCGGCCGAGAAAAAGTGGCCGAATGACGACTCGAAATGTTTTTTCAGATCGTATCCAGAGGCCTCACCGTCGGTGAGCATCCCTAAACAGACCGTTTTGACATCCATGCTGAAAACACCTGGCAGCCGTGTGCTGCCCATATATCAGGGTGATGTATAGTATCAGTTTGATATATGGTGTCTAGTCGATTCAGGCATATGTCCTGTGACGCTATTGGGCAAATTGCGCCATAAACGGGTTAAGCAGGCGATCTTCGGGGTCCAATTGCCGGCGCAGGCGGCGGAAAAAATCGAGTCTCTGGTTGTAGGCCTGAATGACATGTTCAGCGCGGAGTGCGCGGGATTGCGCCATTAACGGCACGCCGCCCCACTTTTCCGAGAACTCGGCCAGATCGATAACAAAGTCGTCCCAGCCTTTTTCTTGAGTGGATGCGGTGGTCAGCGCGATCATCGGTTCGTCGAACGATGGCGACAGCGGCGAGGTCGCGTCACGGTTCAATCGAAAACCGACAGCTGGCAGGTCGCACCGATATCCGGACTCGTCCATGGTGGACAGGCAAAAATCGCGATAGGCCGACAGCACCATCGAAAAGTCGACCGCTGGAAAACACCACGTCGATGAGTATTCGCTCGGTCCGTGGCCTCGCGCGGACTGACAGGCGGCGTTGGTACCGTTGGTGACCAATCGTGAATTCACTAGGTTTTGCGTGGTTTCGCCAATCTGATCGATAAGCCGATACTTCATCGAATTAATCGGCACGATCTTGTTGACGGAACGCACTAGGCTCGGCAACACCGTGCTTTCTCCCCAGTCCTTAATTTTCCAGGGAGCGCTGCGCGAGTTGCCCGGTGTGGTGTCATAGCGACGAATATCCAAAAAGATTTTGTCGCGGTATGGCTGCAAGTGAAAACGAAATCCCACCGGGCTCGCCGACAGGGTGTCGATAACGTTAGTGAATTTGTCGATCGTGACCCGCCGGTGGGTGACTGCAAACGTGCGGATCGGTCGCACCGCCAAGGTAACTTCAAAGATGACACCCAGCAGACCGTAGCTTTGTCGAAATGCGGCGAGCAGGTTTTTCTGCGTTGAGTCGATCTTCATGAACTCGCCGTTGGGTGTCACGATCTTCATGGCGACCACCTGGCTTGAGATGCTGCCGCTGTCGGTGCCAATGGTGGTGCCAAAACACGGCGCGGCGACCGCACCGCCAATCGTTCGACCGTTTAGGTCATAACAGCCGGCGAGCTCCAATCCATGCTCGGCAAGTTCGTCAACGAGATCCTTCAAACGAACACCGGCACGGGCGGTCACCGTGTGGTTGTAATTATCGATGTTGACGATGTCGTTGAGCGCATCGAGGTACAAACGACTACCGGCAACTGCCCGGTTGCAATCGGTGGTCGCCGAGTTTGAGCCTACTGGGCGAATCGGCAATGCGGTTCGGCGGGTGGGATTTAGAAATTTCTTGAGTTCATTCAGGTGCCGCGGGCGTAACTCGTCGACGTCGGCATCGGTAGGGGAACGAAATTGAGAGGTACGAGTTAGGTTCGTAGCGAGCATCCATGTCTCCGGCTAGATCATCCAAGGAGTCAGACACTCGCGCGCGATCAGTCGATGGATCGCGCTTGATTCGGGCGGCTCCGCTGTCTTAGGTATCCCCGTAGACCGGTGGCTTTGCGACCTCACCTTTCGGCGAGTGTGCCTTTTTCCTGCAGCTGCTCATGGTGCCCATGGCATCTAAAACTGTCAATAAAAAGAGACACTTAACTTGCTTATTGTTAAATCATGAGGTGTTCGTGGTACATCCGGAACAGCTCTGTCGTCGGCATGCTGTTGCATGTCCGCTACGCTTTGCTCCGCCTTGCGGGCGGATTGTGACTAACGCAAGCTGTGCCTATGAACACTTCATCAAATACGGTCGCCAGCGACGCGTTGGCCGCAATGCATCGGGTCGCTGACACTGTCGAGCGCACGCCGCTGGAGCGAGATTCCGCATTGAGCGACGAGCTCGGTGTCGAGGTATACCTAAAACTCGAGAATCAGCAGATCACGGGTTCATTCAAATTCCGCGGCGCCACGCATCGGCTGCTGACTCTAACGGATGAGGCGCGGGCGGCGGGTTGTGTCGCCGCTTCCAGTGGTAACCACGGCGCTGCGGTCGGGACAGCAATGCAGGCGCTGGGCGTGAGCGGCGTCATTTTTGTGCCGCAGCAAACCTCGCCGGTCAAAGTGGAAAAAATTCGCGCCACCGGTACGGCCGTGGAGTTCTTCGGTACCGATGGATTGGATACTGAGCAGCATGCCAGGCAATACGCCGACGAACATGACATGACGTACTTGTCACCCTACAACGACCCGGACGTGATCGCGGGTCAGGGGACGTGCGGTGTGGAAATTGCAGCGCAGCTTCCAGGTGTCGACGCCGTTTTTGTCGCCGTCGGCGGTGGCGGACTGATCGGTGGCGTGGGGGCGGTTCTCAAGCAACACAACCCGAAGGTGCGTGTGATTGGTTGTCAGCCGGCCAATTCGCCGGTAATGGCCGAGTCTATTCGTGCCGGCGAAATTCTCGATATGCCCAGCGAAGAAACCCTCTCCGACGGCACCGCCGGCGGTATCGAAGCTAACGCGATTACATTTCCATTAGCACAAACCGTCGTGGACGAGTTTCACTGTGTAAGTGAGGCCGAGATCGCGGCTGAGATGAGAGGGTTTCTGGATCGACGCGGCGTCGCGATTGAAGGTGCCGCTGCAGTCGCGCTAGCCGTCCTGAGGCAGCAAAAAGACGCCTTTCAGGGCGAGAACGTGGTCGTCATTATCTGCGGCGGCAATGTATCTGACGAGGTCATCGATAAAATTCGATAATTTTTCGGCCTCATAAAGCACTGTTTTTAATAAAAAAATATCAGGTCACCCAACGGTCATCAAAGGGTCGTCGGTTGGTCAAGCTAGTTGACCGGCCGCTCTCCATAGTGCGCTGCATGGTTTGACGTCACCGCACAACCTCCGGTGCTCGTCATTGCAAGCGATAGGATTTTAGGAGAGAGCAATGACACAGATACGCAAGGGTATTTACAACTTCCTGTTGTTCACCTTGATTTTCGGATTGGCCGCATCGATTACCACCGCCAACGCCGACCCGTCATCGGGCGGCGGCGCCCGCTACATGATCGAACTTACGTTCGGCACCTACTTGGATGCCAGCTTGCCGGAGCAGGACGTTTTTATTGAACGTGAGATTGGTTCTGGTCAGGTGTACCGCGTAACGGCTCGCGACAACAATATGAATACGCCGTTATTCAAAACAGCCGCTCCGGTACCACACAACCCATTCGACGCAGCCGCCGTTGGACCGTACGAAAAAGGTGAGGCGCTCGGAATGAATCTGGGTGACTGGTTGCAACACCGCGGCCGCGGTACTTACACCTGTGCCAACGGTGAGGGACATTTGGATACGACGTTTTCCGGTCTGGTCGAGAACGGCGTGTACACGATGTGGCATATGTTTACGGCCATTCCGGCAACGCAACCATTCTCGGGTTTTCTAGACTTGCCACTGGGCGCGCGCGACGGTTCGACCAGTGTGTTCGTCGCTGACGCAGATGGTAATGCGACGTTTTCGCATACCTTTAAGCCCTGCCTGCAAATGTCCGATGCCTGGACCACCTCACTGCTCGCGATTAACTACCACAGCGATCGTAAAACGCATGCTGGTTTGCCCGGTGACTTCGGCTATAACGCGCATATGTCGCTGTTTCTAATGTTACCGCCGCGCGATGCCATCCAATAGTCGCAAGCTCTAAGTAGGCAATTATGACGATTCGAATGACTTCGGTATTTCTACAATGGAACGAAATCACGCGATAATCCTCCAACCAACCGGAGGTATTCGTGCCGATGATCAGATTGATACCCATATTGCTGCTGGTAAGTGCGGCGACCGCGACCGCCACCGAGATCGCTATACTCAATGTCAACGTCATCACCATGACCGATGCTCGGGTCGTAGCGGGACAAACCGTTCTAATAGACGATGGCCTGATTACGTCGATCGGCGACGTTGACGCAACCCCAATTCCTGAAGACATCGTCGTTGTCGACGGCACAGATCGTTTCGTCATGCCGGGCCTTGCTGAAATGCATGCGCACGTCCCAACTCAACAGCGCTCGATCGAGCGGGTGCTGACATTGTTCGCTGCCAATGGTGTTACCACGATCCGCGGCATGCTCGGCGCGCCGGTTCACCTGCCGTTACGAGATCACCTCAAAAATTCTGCGGTGTTTGGGCCGCGCCTGATTACTTCTGGTCCGTCGATGAACGGCAACTCGGTCACCAGCCCGGCGCATGGCGCGGCAGGCGTGCGTGCGCAGTTTGAGGCGGGTTATGACTTCATCAAAATTCACCCGGGTCTCACCACCGCCGAGTTTGATGCGATCGCCACCACCGCGCATGAATTGGGGATGCCATTTGCGGGTCATGTGCCGGTCGCGGTGGGTCTGGATGGTGTGCTGACACATCGGATGGCAACTATCGATCATCTGGATGGCTACTTTGCGGCATTGATGCCGGCAGACCGCGATTCAACCGGTGGGTTTGGCGGCTTCTTCGATGTGCTGGTAGCTGACCAAATCGAGGTTGATCGCATGTCGGAGGTCGCCGCGGCGACGGCATCAGCCGGCGTTTGGAACGTGCCGACCGAGTCATTAATCGAGCACCGACTGACCGAATCCAGCGTCGACGATCTGCTCAGCCGACCGGAAATGCGATACATCGACCCACAAACCCTGGCGCAGTGGCAGCGGTCGACCGAACAGGTGCGTTCCGACAGCGCTTACGATCAAGCGGTGTTGCGCCAAGCGGTCAAACTTCGGCGTGCGCTGATACTAGCGCTGCACGAAGCTGGGGCCGGCCTGCTGTTGGGGTCGGATGCGCCGCAAGTGTTTAACGTGCCCGGATTTTCGATTCATGACGAGTTAGAAGATCTGGTTGGTGCGGGCCTAACGCCCTATGACGCTATCGCCACCGGCACTACCGCCGTCGCTGAGTTTCTCGACCTCAATACCGGAGCGGTTGCGGTGGGACGCGATGCGGACCTCGTGCTACTGGATGCGAATCCGCTTGACGACATTCGTAATACCCGCCGTATTCACGGTGTGGTGTTGCGCGGCGTTTGGTATTCGCGGACCGACATCGATTCGAGGTTGGAAGGGCTGGCGCACTGAGGGATTGGCAGCGGGCTGCTACTATTAGGGGAAGCCGTTAGCAGAACAGCATTCCCGGAGGTCCCATGAAACTCGTTAAGCACCTGTTGGACCGCAAAGGTCGGCACATCATTTCCGTGTCCTCAGACACATCGGTACTCGACGCTATTCGCGTCATGGCGGACAAGGCCATCGGTGCTGTCGTCATCATCGATGACAGTGAGCTCAAGGGAATATTGTCGGAACGCGATTACGCGCGAAAGGTCATTATCAAAGGCCGGTCGTCAGAAACCACGCCGGTAGCGGACATCATGACAACGGAGGTGCTGACAACCAGCGCCAGCGAGACCGTTAACGAATGCATGAACACGATGACAGAAAAGAAGATACGGCATTTACCGGTGGTGGAAGACAATGCCGTTATCGGCATGATTTCCATCGGCGACATTGTCGAAGCGATCATCGCGGATCAGGCTGAAGAAATTGAACAATTGGAGCACTACATCAGTGGCTAAAGCATCCGACTACGACCCGCGCGTATTAAAACTGTTTGACGGTTATGTGCACGGACACATAACACGCCGTGAATTCCTTGATCGAGCGACGGCATTTACTGCCGCGGGCATGACCTCCGCGGCGCTGCTGGCGAGCCTGGCGCCTGACTACGCGCTTGCCGAACAGGTATCACCGGACGACAAAACGATTGCCAACAAGTACGTCAAATACGGTTCGCCCAAAGGCGCGGGCGTGATGAACGGTTACCTGTCACGGCCGGCAGTGATGGAGCACCGACTGCCCGGTGTGGTTGTTATCCACGAAAACCGTGGACTGAATCCGTACATCGAAGATGTCACGCGCCGATTGGCGGTGGCTGGGTTCTTGGCCTACGCGCCGGACGCGCTGACGCCGTTGGGCGGATATCCGGGCAACGATGATGAAGGCCGAGTACTGCAGCGCCAGCGCGACGCCGATGAAATGGTCGAAGACTTTAAGGCGGCCGTGGAGTTTTTGCAGGGCCACCCCGATTGCACCGGCAAAGTCGGCGCGGTCGGTTTTTGTTTTGGTGGCGGTATGGTGATGCGGCTGGCGGTGTTAATGCCAGAGCTTACCGCGGGTGTGCCGTTCTATGGCCGTCATCCGAGCGCCGAAGATGCCGAGTCGGTCAAGGCACCGCTGATGATTCATCACGGTGAGCTGGATGAGCGCGTCAACGCCAGTTGGCCGGAATTTGAGAAGGGTCTAAAAGCGGCCGACGCCAACTACGTTCAATACGTCTACGAAGATGCGAATCATGGCTTTCATAACGACACCACGCCGCGTTATGACGAGGCGGCGGCGGCACTTGCCTGGTCGCGCACCGTGGCGCATTTCGAGGAGCATCTCCAATCCGACGGTTGATACTCAGCCTGTTGCTGTTGTCGGCGGTTGCCACTGCCGATGAAAGTAAGACCGTGCTGGGTTCCAACAACCAGGCCCTCAAAGAAGGTGCAGATGCGCTGCAGTTCGGCGACGCCGAAGAGGGAATTCGGTTAACGCTGCTGGGACTAAGACGAGCCAATACCGCACGCGAGCGACAAACAGCGCACTCCAACTTGTGTGCCGGCTACGTTCTGGTGGAGCAATATCAGGACGCGTTGGTGTCTTGCAACAAAGTGCTGGCTGAAAACGAGTCGCACTGGCGTGCGCGCAGCAACCGGGCGTTGGTGTATATCAAACTGAAAGACTATGAACGTGCTGAGGCCGATCTCGCTATTGCCGAAACCATCAGCCCGCAATCGCGGTCGGTTCGCGGCGTGCGGCGAATGTTGCTTGATGCCGTCAATCCGGTGGCGCCCAATGTGGTGATCGATGAGCGCCGTCAGCCGGCACACTCCAATGAGAATTAGCCTGGTACTGGTCTGTTTGCTGGCGTCAGGTGCGTTGGCGGATGAATCGGTACGTATCGATACCGGCGAACGTGTGCCGCAGACCACCGCGGTGCCGAAGTATCCCGAAAAAGCGATTCGTGATCGGATCGAAGGCGAGGTCGAGGTGTGCTTTAACGTCAATCGCAGCGGTAAGCCGACGCGCATCGCGGTTCGCCGGAGCAGTCATCGACTTTTTGAGCGCCCGTCGATTCGTGCGGTGCGAGAGTCGAGCTACGAACCGCTACCCGACGATATCGCGTTGTCCGGAATCAAGACCTGTCGAACGTTCCGTTTTTTCCTCGATCCGGTGGCCATCGAGGATCCGACCGAAATCGATTAGCGCATCAGTCGGACGTCAGCCCATTCGCGAGGCGTGCTGAACGCAGGGTGTTGGCCATCAGCATAATAATCGTCATCGGTCCGACGCCGCCCGGTACCGGCGTTGCCGCCTTGGCGACCTGACAGACGGAGTCGTAGTCGACGTCACCTGTAAGTTTCGATTTGGTTTCGCCATCGACCTCAACCTCAACGCGGTTGATGCCCACATCGATAACCACGGCGCCCGGCTTAATCCAGTCGCCGTCAACCATTTCGGCGCGACCCACAGCAGCGATGACGATATCCGCGCCACGTACGACGCCAGGAAGGTCTTTGGTGCGACTGTGCGTCACCGTAACGCTGGCATTCGCTTGCAGCAGCAAGCTGGCCATTGGTTTGCCGACGATGTTCGAACGTCCGATGACCACAGCATTCAGTCCGGACAAGTCACTGCCAAGCTGATCTTCGATCATCAGCATGCAGCCGGCGGGCGTGCACGGCACGAAGGCGTCGGCGGTGTGTCCAGCCGTGAGCTTGCCAATATTGACGAAATGGAAACCGTCGACATCCTTAGACGGCTCGATAGCCTGCGTGACGATCTGCTCATCGAGATGCTTCGGCAACGGTAGCTGTACCAGGATGCCGTGGATCGCGTCATCGTTGTTGAGTTCGTCAATCAGCGCCAGCACGTCGTCTTGCGAGGTGTTCTCGTCGAGTGTGTGCTGTACCGAATGGAATCCGCAGCCTTCGGCGGTACGCTTCTTATTGCGCACATAGACTTGGCTTGCCGGATCTTCGCCGACGATGACAACAGCGAGTCCCGGGACTATGCCGTGGTCGTCTTTCAGGGCCTGAGTTTCGGCGGAAATTTTCGCCGACATTTCAGCGGCTTTGGCTTTGCCGTCAATACGTTCTGCGCTCATGGAATTGGCTACCTCCCGTTTCGGCCGCGCAGTGTACCGTCAGGCGGGACCCTGGTAAACGCTAGCGTCGCCCGCTACCACGGCACGGTCGTTACCGGGGTCCACACACGCTCGCGGCGGTCGACCCGATCGGCGATCTGCTCGCCGTCGTAATGGATCGAGCCGGGCGCCGCAATGTCAGCGGGTTGCTCATCCAAGGCATGAGTGTTGATGATGCCAAATCGCCGACCGGCCGTTTCGATGACGGCGCCGATGTATACGCCGCACTGCCGGCACAGCAGAAAGTCCGCTGTCTTGAGTCCGAATCGATAGCGCTGCAGACAGTCGTCGCGCGTTGCTGAGAATCCCAAGGTGGCATTGGGGTCGGAAGCACTCAGTGCGTCGTGCTGACGACAAAAGCGACATTGGCAGGCACGGACGGACCACTTTGATGGTGCAATCTCCGTGGTATAGCCGAATCCAATCGCCCGGCAATGACAATGCCCGGTATGCGTGATCATTCCGGAGCGCGAACCGTGGCCTTTTGCAGTGCGCGCAGCAATACCCAGGGCGCCATTGCAGCGGCGACGTGTTTGAGTGAATGGCCGCTCAGCAATTCGCCGGCCGCAAAGATTTGCGCGTCAAAATACTCCAGTACCTTGGCTAATACGTACCAACCGAGCATCAGCCAATACACTCGGGTTCGTGCCGTTTCGCGTCGATGCTGAATCAAAATCATCATGATCAGGAGCATGGGTAAAAACTGCACTAAGGCGTAAGGACGGAGGTCACCGGCACCGATGCTCTCGGTATACACCCAATACAACACCGAGCCGGCACCGACGGCCAGCATCGGCCAGAGCAGTAAGCGCCCTGCGCGTACCGAGACCAGATCACACACAATGATGGTCAGCATGCCAGCAAATCCGATCGTCATCGGCAGTCGGTCCCAGGCCAATGACGCGTTCGACGGCGCCAGGTGATACCAGCCGGATCCGAAAGCGGTCAATGCGATGCCGTAAAAGAACACCCAATAGGCGGTGACCAGATGTTCATCGGCAAGCTGCAGACGTTGCCGGTGTATGGCGATCAGTCCGGCGGCGCCCACCCACAGGAACGGCAGATTCGAGAGGACATTCCAGAAATTACTGATGCCGAGGAAGGCTCGAGCATCGGCGAATGCATGATAGGCCGGGCTTTGCGGGATGGGATCGACCAGCAACAACACCGCGACGATCATGGCGAGGGCGATCATCCCAATCCAGCGGGCCTGAGTCATCTGCATTCCCATGTCGCCATTCTACGCCATTGCAAGGACATGAATGGCAGGCCGAAAGGGCGTAGACTGAGGTTATGTCCACGGCACGACACTACGACACGGTTGCTTTTGACGTTCGCGATAACGCGACCATGCTGTTTTTCGCCTGCACCACGCCGGAAGGCGACATCAAAGACTACCTTCTGCTCATGCGGACCATTGAGGACGATTTCGAAGAGTCGATGTATATCGAGATCAATGAGAATCAATTTGGTGGGCACAACCTGATTCGTGAATCGACGCTGATGGGCACAACGTTAACGTTAAGCTTGCACGAACCGGCGGCGGAGCTCGGTAATACTTCGCAGATCGTGCTGACCTACGCCGATACTCCGGAAAACGGTACCAGCATTGAACGCGGTGCGTTTCGAGTGCTGGGTGACACGCTGTCCGGTCCCCAAGCCTGAGCGATCCTCACTACAGCCTGTATATCCTGCGTTGCGCAGACGGCAGTCTGTATACCGGCATTGCTATCGATGTGGTTCAACGGCTGGAGCAGCACGCCAGCGGCGTGGGTGGTGCGAAGTACCTTCGTGGTCGCACCCCCTTTGAATTGGTGTTTGAGCAGCCGGTCGGCGATCGCTCGCGCGCGTCGCAGGCGGAGTATCGCGTTAAACGGTTGGCGCGCGTTGATAAGAAGCGGCTTATCGCCGGTAGTCTGACGTTGGGTGATGTACTGGAAAACGCGGTTCAGGCGTCGGGCGTCGGCGGCGGATAAAGGACGACTTCGACACCGAATGTCGGTAGGTGCAGGCGCACGTCCTGATCCCAGGTTTGTCGCAACTCTTCGAGCCACTGTGCGGTTTCGACAAAATCATCCAGTACGCGCGGCGCCAATTCGATGGTGCCGAAGGGGCGGGTGTAGTCATCAAAATGTATTGGGATGACGCGCGTCGCGCCGGTCGACGTCACCAGGGCCTGCCAGTAGAGCTCGGTGTAGTCGCGACCCAGACCGTCGAGGCCAAAGGTGCCGAGCAACACAACGTCGGCGGCAACGTCGTCAAGCGACCCTTCCAAGATACCTGCGCTGCCATGAACCAAGGCGGTGCCCTGTGGGTGCGATACGACCACCGAATACGATTTGCCGACGCGCCATGCGCTGGACTTGGCCGGCAGTTTGAGCGGTTCGTCGACGGTGCCATCGTAAGGTGTGCTGCCGCCCCAGCCGATCGGCGCGTGGTTGGTCTCGATCAGTCGCACCGTAAACTCGCCGAAGTCGTAGCGAGCGCCATTTTCCGCGACGATGATCTGATCTTCCGGCACGCCGGCGCCCCGCGCCACATTCGCGCTGCTCGCTGAGCCGATGATCGATGCGCTGGAGCGATTCGCAATCGCGCCAATATCCATCGCATGATCGAAATGATTGTGTATAGGAATGATCGCGGCAAGACGGCGCATCTGATATTCATCGAGAACACGATCGATTTGCGCCGCTTTGCTTTCGATGCGTGTGTCGAATACCAAGTCGGCCATCGATGGCCGTGAAAAGAACCCGTCGATCAATATTTGCGTAGTGCCGTCGTCGAACAACAGGGTGGTGACGCCTAGCCAGGTCATCGTCACCGAATTGCCGGCACGTTCAAATTCGGGATACTCGGGCCAATCGACGTCTTCGATATTGGGTCGGTTATTGAGCAGGAACGCGACGATGGCAACGCCGGCAACAATCACTCCGGCAAGCACAATGGCGCTTCGGCGTGTCCAAAATAGGATTTGTTCGCGGCTAATCATGGGCGTCTTCGGGCTAATGCCGAGTATAAATCAAGGCCGGATCAAAGTTTGCCGCCAGTTGGGTCTGCCGACCTAGGCGATCTGCGCTTGCAAGTCCTTGCGAGTCGCGTCGTCGGTCATAGCGGCGGCATTCACCGTCAGCCAAACCGCGTCCCAGTCTTTCACTTTGCTAGGGCCAAAAACAAATTTGGCGATGTAGCTATCGACCCGGTCTACCGGAATCACGTTCTCCGGTGGCGGTGTGGTGAACTCGACCGAGCCGGTGAACACCACCAGATTGGCGACCGGTACGTTGGGTACGACATTCTGTAGCGCTCGGGTACGGCCTTCGTTTTGGATGAGCGGGTTCAAAAAGCGCCGCTGACGGGTGCCGTCGACATTGGTCCATTGCGGCTCATCGCCGCCGCCAAATACGATGCCGTTGTAGTGCTTGGTCTGGATGCACAAAATGCCACCGGCGGTGAGGATCGCATGATCGATCTTCGCCAGTCCGCCATAGGCGCCCGGTAAAATAAAATCGTGCAGGACATCCGGGCTCCGCGCCTCCAGCGCGCGGCGGATTCGCCATTTTCCCAACCACGAGGTCGCCAGCGCCACCAGGTGACTGGCGGTCGAGCGGAAGAACAAGGTCAGCAGTAATGCTGCCGCGATGGTGAAGAAAAAGACCGCAGGACCGACCGTGGTAATGCCCGTCGACGCGCCCGGCTCTGCGGCGAGCGCAGGCAGCGTAATCAGCGGTAGGCTAGTAGCGACTAACCGCACGGCGGGGCGTAGTAACACGAGCATGGTCCTATCATTCATTGTTTTTATTATCGGATCATCGGATCAGGTCACGTTTTCGAATTTCGTGCCTGAGCAGGGAAAGCTATCCAATAGTCCCCCTGCTCTGCAAGTGCTATGTCGGTTTCATAGACGTCCGAGAGCAGATCGGCCCGCAGAACCTCAGATTTTGCGCCATCTGCGGCCACCTGGCCGTGCTTCAGAATGATGACCCGCGTGACTTGCGGCGGGATTTCGCCGAGATGATGAGTGGCGACCACGATGCTGGTCCCGCGCTCAGCCAGCTCCTGGAGTGTCCTGAGGTAATCGAAGCTGGCGGAGAAATCCAAGCCAGCGGTGGGTTCGTCGAGAATCAGCGTATCCGGTTGATGGACCAGGGCGCGCCCGAGCAGGCAGCGCCGTTGCTGGCCGGTGGAGAGCGTGGCGAGCGGCCGCTCCGCCAAATCGGCGGCACCGAGCGTTGCCAGCACCTCCGCCGCCCGTTGCCGTTGCTCTGGTGATGACGCGTCGGCCAAGATGCCATGAACGCCGATGCTGGAGCGAAAACCCGATAGCACGACATCCAACGCGGTTGTCGCGGCTCGATAGTTAGCCTGCAACTCATGCGACACCATGCCGATGTGCGCGCGCAGCTCCCATACATTCCAGCGCTCACGGCCGAGCACTTTCACCCAGGCGTTGTCCGCCACCACCGGATACAGTTCCCGATACAGGGTTTTGAGCAACGTTGATTTACCAGACCCGTTTGGACCGAGTAGTGCGACGCATTCGCCTTGAGCGATGGTCAGATTAAGATTTTCAAACACACAGGTCGCGCCTCGCCAAATCGTGGCGTTGCGAAACTCGACCAGCGGTGGCTCAGTCATGCCTCAGATTTCGGACGAGATGCTCAGTGGCTTCCAGGATTTTTCGGATTCGAAAGCCGGGCCTTTCTTGTCGTCATACTCGGCCAGCCGTTCTGCCAGCCATTGGAACCACTCGAAGGCATCGGCGGCACCCACTTCTTCGCGCAGGTCCAATACCCAGTTCTCGAGTTTGTCCCACAACAAACAGGTACTGGTGCCGATCAGATTGCGGACCACCGAAAACGGCACGATACGTTGGTAGGTCATTACGCCGATGTTTTCCATGGTGGTGCAAATCAGCATCGCACCGTGCTCGAATCCGGGATAGGTGTTTTCAATTTCTTCCGCAGTCAGGCCATTAGGAAGTTTTAGGGCTCGTTGGTAGGCGCGGTTGAAGTCACTGTTTCCGAATGAGCGAAACAGCTCGATAGCGGCGATCTCACGACGCTGCTGGCGGGTGTTGCGCATCTGCAAGACCGCGAAAATCAGGCCGCCGATCACGACCAATGCGCCAAGAATTTCGGCCATATCGGCCAGGCGAGATAAATCCGTCATTGCGGGGCTCCGGTTGATGACGACTAGGGGGGAATCGAACCCGTAATGGTAATGCCAGCGGGCGAAAGAGTCAGTGCTGTTTGCTGGAAACCTTCAGCAGAACCGGCTTATGCAGGATAGACCGCTTTGTTAAGCTCGGTACCTCAAGGAGAAAGTCATGCCTGATACGTTGATTCTGATCTTGGTGTTTATTGCTGCCGTCATTATCTACACGATTTTTAAGATACGCGCCGGTATCCAGAAAAGTGAGCAGCAATGGGAGCAGGTGGATCGCAGTAAGCTCAAAGAATGGGACGACGAGGACGACTGGGGTAACTAGTCCGCATCCTCGCCAGGGCTGGAGTTTTGCATCAACGCATCGAGCTCATCGGCGGCGTCTTTCACCGATTGAATCAGCTGCTCTTCCGAGTCATAGAAAATCTGCTGTTCTTTGAGTAGTTGCACATCGCTTTCTACAAATTCTTCACGAATTCGCTCAACCACGTCTGCCTCGTCACCAAGTTCCAATAGTGCTCGCTCTGTCATTGCGACGCTGGACAGGAAGGTCTCTCGATAAACGTGTTTGACGCCGATATTCAGAAGTTTATGTGCATGTCGGCGATTGCGCGCACGCGCAATGATCTTGAGATGAGGAAAGTGTTGCATGACCGACTCGGCGGTATGAACCGATGCCTCGATATTGGCGATAGTGAGTACGAATACTTTGGCATGCTCGGCGCCGGCGGAACGCAGCACATCGAGGCGCGATGCATCGGCGTAGTGCACCACATTGCCGTAGCGCCGTACGATGTCGACCTGCGAGGTGTCGATATCGAGCGCGGTAAATGTTCGTCCATCGGCCCGCAGCATGCGCGCGACGATCTGTCCGACACGCCCAAAGCCAGCGATGATCACTTCATCGTGGTGGTCGTCAACTTCGTCGAACTCGCGTGCATCACTGCTTTGCATGCGGTTGGTGAAACTTTCTGTCGCCTTATAAATAAACGGTGTCAGTAACATCGATACCGCGACCGCTAGAATGAGCGTGTCGATCAACTCGGCGGGCACAACATTATTGCGTGCTGCAATGGCGAACAGCACAAAGGCAAACTCGCCGCTCTGGGCCATAGCGCCGGCAAACCGCCACGAGGCGCCACGATCACAGACGCCAAACAACCGCGCCAAACCGACCAGCACGGCGGCTTTGACGCCCATTAGCAGGACTACGATGATCAAAACCTTGATCGGCGCGGCCACCAACAGGCCGAGGTTCACTGTCATGCCAACGGCGATAAAAAACAGTCCTAAGAGCAGACCTTTAAACGGCGCGATATCGGCTTCTAATTGATGTCGGAATTCCGAATCGGCGAGCATCATGCCGGCGATAAACGCGCCGAGCACCATCGACATACCGACCGCCTGCATGGCCAGCGCTGCGCCGAGCACAACCAGCAAAGCGCAGCCGGTGAACAGCTCCGGGGTTTGCGCATTGGCGACCGCCTGCAGCACCGGACGCAGCAAATAGCGGCCGGCAGCGATGAGTCCAATGATGGTCGCGGCCATCACCAACACGCGCTGCAAATCCAACTCGGAGCCTGTTTCGCTGCCCAGCATGGGCATGATCGCGATGAGCGGGATTACCGCCAGGTCTTGAAAGAGTAACGTCGAAAACGCCGCGCGGCCGTAGGTGGTATTGAGCTGCTTGCTCTCCGCCAACATTTGCAGTACCAACGCGGTCGATGACAGCGCCAGGATTAGCCCGATAACGATTGCGGTGATCGGCGAGATGCCGAAGGCCCAGGCGACCGCGGCAATCGCTACGCCGGTGACCATTACCTGCGCGGCGCCCAAACCGAACACCATTTTTCTTAGTACCCACAGTCGTGAGGGTTGCAGTTCAAGTCCGATGATGAACAACAGAAAAACGACGCCGAGCTCAGCAAAATGCAGAACGTGTTCGGCTTCGCCAATTAGACCGAATCCAGCCGGTCCGATCAGAATGCCCGCCACCAGGTAGCCGAGCACCGAGCCGAATCCCAATCGGCGGCTGATAGGCACCATAACGATAGCCGCGAGCAAGTAGATAATCGATTCTTGCAATACATCCATGGTGCAATGAGATCCGCTGGGTATTTCTAAAGATGAGTCTTCGTAATCATAAGTCTAGTCGGGTCGACTCAGATGAGCGAGGTTAATCACAAAAAATCCCCACGTTTTGCTTTACACTAGCGCGCAATGACACTGCAACGCCTCATAACGATTGCTGCGATACTGGTCTTAACGGCCGCGTGCCAGCCTAGCGACTCGGGATCCTCTGAAAGTGGTGCCGATAGTTCTGGCTCTGGGGCAACGCCAGCATCGTCGGCACAGCGTGAGTCTTCGCCCGAGACTCCGGATGCCGTCGCAGATCGGGATGTCCTGGCAGAACGATTGCCCTATGCCGAAGTTGCCGACGAATTGGTCTACGGCTACTTCGCATTTCCCACCGACATGATCGAGCCGTTGCCCGCTGTGATCATTATTCACGAGTGGTGGGGGTTAGATGAGCACATTCAAACCGTTGCCGAGTCGCTGGCCGCACAGGGTTATATCGTTCTGGCAGTGGATCTGTTTAACGGCGATACCGCAACGACGGTCGATGCGGCGCGCACATTAGTGCAGCGTGGATTAGAGAATGCCGATCAGCTTGAAGACAATATTCGACAAGCGCACGATTTCATCACCATGACCGCGGGTGCGCCCAAAGTTGCTACGGTGGGCTGGGGTTTCGGTGGCGGTTGGTCCTTGAATGCGGCGATTTCACTATCTGATCAACTGGACGCCGCTGTCATCTACTACGGGCAGGTGACCGATGACGAAGATCAGCTGCGACAGATGACGGCACCGGTTCTCGGGCACTTTGGCAGTCGGGACGTTGTGATTACACCGGAATCCGTTGCAGCATTTGAGGCCGCGATGGGCCGACTGCGCAAAGACTACGAGGTTCATTCGTATCGAGATGCGCGCCACGCGTTTTCCAATCCGTCAGCCAGCGCGTACGACGCTGGCCAGGCAAATGAGGCCTGGCAACGAACTTTGGCGTTCTTAGAGCAGCGCCTGGCTAGCGACGAAGACTAGCCTTCGTCTCGGGCTTCGTCGGCTTGCTCGGTTGACTCGCACGCTAGCTCTATGTCGAGCGGGTGACTCAAATATCGATAGTAAAAGTTGCTGTTCTCGGGTTCGGCATGACACTCAATTTCCAGCTGCGCTGTGAGTGCGCCTTCGACGTAGACTGTTTTTGGCTCAGCGTCGTCGACCGTACAGAAATCATTGATTTTCATCGGTGGCAGCTGGCGTGCCGGAATCTGTAACTCGATTTCGAAAAGTCGGTCGGCTTCGGTGAGAGAACGTGCAACGGTGTCAGCGGCTGAGATCGAAATCGAAAACGGTGTCTTATCGGCGCCGCAATCCGCCTCGATGGTGAAGGCATAGGTCAACGCGGGCAGGGACAGGAGTTCCCGGTTCGACTGTTCTGCTGTAACAGTGACGGATGCCGGGTCAACGATGATTGACGTCTCCGCCGCTGCCGGCGAGGCCCAGCAAATAGACCCGAGTGCCGCGATCGTCGCACTGCTGAAAAATTTTCCTGAAATCATGAAACCAGCCGTTAATTGGTGCGGTCAGATTATAAGGGACGGCGATAGTGTAAGCTCGGGGACTTATGAAAGGCGCTATGGATCATACGTATCGATTCGCGAAACGAGTCGCGATTACGGTCGTTGGATGCACGGTTTTGCTCATTGGTATTGCGTTAATCGTATTGCCGGGGCCAGCATTCGTAGTGATTCCGATTGGCCTCGCCATTCTCTCGGTCGAATTTGCCTGGGCGCGGCGCTGGCTGCGCAAACTGCGCGAGAAAATCAGCAGCACCGCGGCGGCCGCACGTGGTGAACGTGCTGAGCAACATCGGCAGTAAACGGGTTTCAAAAAAAGGAAGACGCCGGAGAACTGAATATCGTGGTGATTTCAGGGGGCCGATCCGACACGGAACGGTCTCCGGCGTCCAAGCGCACGCGGCAGGGGGGTGCCGCTGAACCATCCTGGTTCAAGGTATCGGCGCTGGGCCGACACCTGCGCCGGCGATTTCGCCGACTTGCTTCGCGCTTAGCCCGGCTATCGGGGGGAGAGAGTCCTGGGCCGATTGCGAAGCAGGTGTTCAATCAAACTATTGCACTTGCCGTGCCAACTTTTCTGTTTCTAATAAATTCAATTACTTAGCAATTTGTGACTATTACGGAAAACCGTAAATAACGGAAAACCGTAGTTTACATTTCCGGAAAACCGTATAAATTGGATCCTGTGAACGCAGACGACTACCAATGGTTATTCCGAAAAGCGCCGTCGATGGCAACCTCGATCGGGCCCGATGGCACGTTACTGGACGTCAATGACGCCATGTTGGAGCGATTGGGCTTCGAGCGTGAGGAAATGATGGGCCGTCGTACGGCGGATTTCATGACCGCCGAATCGGTGGAGCGCATGCAAAACGAGTTTCTGCCCGCACTGCGTCGGACCGGCAAAATCGAAAACAAGCCGGTCGCTTTCGTCGCGCATAGCGGTGAGCACGTCGAGTGTCTAACCGACGCACTGGTCGAACACAATCCCGACGGCGAAGTCTTGCGCACGATCGCGATGTACAACGAAATTTCCGACCAGGCGCGCGCGAACTTTAAATATCGTCGCCTGTATCGATCCACGCCCGCGATGTTGCATACCATCGACGGCAATGGACTGATCGTGACGGCGACAGACTACTGGTTGCAGAAGCTCGGCTACGAACGCGATGAGGTCGTCGGACGCCCGATCACTGATTTCTTTAGCGAAACCGATCGCGAACGATTCGGCGGCGATCGCCTTAAGGAGTTCATTCGCCAGGGTGACTTCAGTAACGAGCAGCGCCAGGTCGTCACCAAAGATGGACGCGTACTGGATTTGGTGGTGTCCGCTATTTCGCATCGCGATGCGGCCGGCAAGGTCGATCGAATGTTGGTCGCGTCGAAAGACGTCACTGAACGCAACCGCGCGGAGCGACAGCTGCACGTGACGCTGGCCGAAAATGCTCGCCTGCAACAAGAGCTGGAACGTGAACGCGATTACCTGCGCGAAGAAGTCAACGTCGCGATGAACTTTGGTCGCATCATCGGGACCAGCGCGGTTCTGCAGCAGATGCTGCGCCGCGTCGAAGCGGTGGCGGAAACGCCCGCTAGTGTATTGCTGCACGGCGAATCCGGTGTCGGCAAGGAGCTGGTAGCGCACGCCATTCACTCGCAAAGTCCTCGGTCCGATGGCCCGCTGGTAAAGGTCAACTGCGCCTCAATTCCGAAAGAGCTTTTCGAGAGCGAATTTTTTGGTCATGTGCGCGGTGCCTTCACCGGCGCGCATCGTGATCGCGTCGGGCGCTTTCAACTTGCCGATAGTGGCAGTTTATTTCTCGATGAGGTCAGCGAGATTCCTTTGGAGTTGCAGGGCAAGCTGCTGCGTGTATTGCAGGAACGCGAATTTGAACGCGTCGGTGATGACGTTACTCGCTCGGTCGATGTGCGTGTGATTGCCGCGACGAACCGAGATCTTGAAGAGTTGATCGGCAACGGAGAGTTTCGCGAAGACCTTTATTACCGACTCAGCGTGTTTCCGATCGATGTGCCGCCGTTACGAGAACGTGGTGACGACGTAATCCAACTGGCACGTCATTTTTTGGAAAAGACCTGTGCGGACTTCGGTCGCAAACCGATGCAGCTCACGCAAAGTCAGGCAGATTGGCTGCGCAGTTACAGCTGGCCAGGAAACGTTCGCGAGCTCAAAAATGTCATTGAGCGAGCGGTTATTTTGTCGCCGCGAAACGTCTTGCGTTTAGATTTGTCTATGTCACAACCGGACTTGACGCGCGCAGCCGCGACGAGCAGTGCAGCAGACCGTTCCCTGCTGACGGACGCAGAGATGCGTGAAGCGCAGAAAAACAATGTGCTTAGGGCGCTCAGGCAGGCCAACTGGAAAGTGTCCGGTGCCGGCGGAGCCGCCGAACTCTTGGACATGAAACCCACCACGCTGGCGGATCGAATTCGCAGCTTAGGAATAGTGAAACCGTGAAACGCTTGTTACTGAGTTTGTTAGTGCTGCCGATGACATCGTTGGCGACGGAAGCGACGTTACCCGAATCCATTCGGTCGGTTGTCAACGTACGACAGGTGCCGGACGCCGCCGTGAGTATTTTTGCTATCGATCTAGAAAGTAACGAAATTTTGCTGGATTGGAACGGCGCCGCCAGTCGCAATCCGGGTTCGACCGTCAAACTAGTAACAACGCTGGCGGCACTCGACATTCTCGGGCCCGCTTATACCTGGCGAACCAATTTCTTTGCGCTTGGCAATATCAATCATGGGGTCCTCAACGGCGATCTGATCATTCAAGGTGGTGGTGATCCGTTTCTGGTCGCGGAGCGCATCTGGCAAATGTTGCGCCAGCTGCGTCGTGCGGGCGTCGAGCACGTGCGTGGCAAGCTGATTATCGATGACAGTTACTTTGCTGTTGATAACGTCGACCCGGGTGCGTTCGACGGCCAGCCACTGCGTTCCTACAACGTGGTGCCGAATGCGTTACTGATGAACTTCAAGACGGTGCGTTATTGGTTTACGCCGGCGGCAAACGGTCGGTCGGTCACCATACAACCCGACCCGGATCTGGAAAATCTGACGATCCGCAATCAACTGTCGCAGAAGGCCGGGCCATGCCGCGGGTATCAGCGTGGGGTTGCGATTAACGCCAACGATGGCCACGACACCATGACATTCAGCGGCCGGTTTCCGTCGGGATGCGAAGCTTATGCGATGGATCGCACCGCGCTGAGTCACAACGAATACGTTTTTGGCCTGTTTATTTTTCTATGGGACCAATTGGGCGGTTCACTGACCGGCGGTTGGCAAAACGGATCGACGCCACAAGATTTGGAAGCGCTGGTGAGTTTCGAGTCGTTGCCGATGACCGATGTCGTGACACGCATCAACAAATTCAGCAACAACGTCATGGCACGCCATCTGGTATTCACGCTGGCAGCTGAGGCGAACGGCGTGCCCGGAACCGAAGCCGGCGGCATTGCTGAGATCAACCAATGGCTGGACGAGAACAATCTTGACGACGAAAACTTCGTCATGGTGAATGGTGCGGGCCTGTCTCGCGATACGCGTATGACAACCCAGCATTTGGTGCGATTACTGCAGTACGCCTGGGGGCAGAGCTATATGCCGGAGTACATGTCGTCATTGGCGCTGTCCGGTCTCGACGGCACCGTGCGACGCCGCTTCGACGCGTCGTGGCTGGATGGCAAGGCCCACCTGAAAACCGGGTCGCTGGATCATGTGTCGGCGATTGCCGGATATCTGCAGTCGCGGTCCGGCCGGCGCTATGCCGTCGCCATTATGGTCAATCATCAGGATGCGCATCGCGGGCCCGGAAACGAGATCCAAGAGGCGGTGGTTCGCTGGCTGTACGAGCGATAGATCGTTTCCGGCGGAGGCTAGTGTAGACTCGGCAGCGGTAACGCTTGGGAGAACGATTATGCGTGCCTTACTCGCCATCGTATTGATATGGCCGGCGCTTGCGAGCGCCCAAACGGCTTACGTGACCGATAATTTGCGGCTTGGCTTGCATGCTGCCGAGGACACCAGTGACCGTGCGTTTCGCACCTTGGAATCGGGGCAGGCGCTTGAGGTGCTGTCACGCAACGTAAACTATGCGCACGTGGCGCTGCCCGACGGTACCGAAGGCTACGTCAAAGCGGCCTACCTGGTCGACGATAAACCCGCCAAACTCATTGTCGCGGAGACGCAGGCCGAAAGTGATGCACTGCGGGGTGAGTTGGCCACGCTACGCGAGCAGTTTGCCGGTCCTGCCGCCACCATTGCATCGCTGGAGCAGAAAACCGCGGAACTCGAGGTGACGGTCGAAAATAACCAAGCCCGTATGGCGGAACTCACCGATGAAAACACATCGTTACGAGAGCAATCTGCATCGGCACAACGTAGCGTGCCGCTATCTTGGGTTGGCGGCGCGACCTTGGTCACTTTAGTACTGGGGTTCTTGCTCGGGCTTTGGTGGGTAGATCGCCGCATACGCCAACGACACGGCGACATCCGTATTTACTAGCTCAGGGTGTCAGGCGATTGAGCGAAGTTTGGATCCATCGCTATCGCTGTTGTCACCAAAAGCGCTGATTGCGGTTTCGGCAAACAATTTGTCGACATCCGTCTGCAGGCGTGCGTGACGGAGCTGTTCTAGCTGATCGGCGGTCGTTGCCGGAGCAAATAGCTGAATGAATTCGAGCATGTAGCGGCGCAAAGCTAAACCTTTTTGGAAACCGATCCAGGTGGTGCTGGGAGGGAAGATGTCCGGTACATCGATGCTAACGAGGTCTTTGCCGTCATCATCGTCCTGTGCCATCGCCGCGACGATACCAACACCGAGCCCCATACGAACATAGGTCTTGATCACGTCCGCGTCGCGGGCAGTGAACACGACATCGGCTTCCAGTCCGCGGTCGGCAAATGCTTTTCGCAGCATCGAGCGGCTGCCGAAACTAAACACGTAGGTGACCAGCGGAAACTCCGCGAGTTTTTCCAGCGTCATCTCGCCTTTGAAGTTGGCCAATTCATGATTGCGCGGCACCAGGATACGTCGATGCCAGGTGTAGGCGGGTACCAGTAGCATGTCGCGGAATAGATCACGAGATCCGGTTGCGATGACAATATCAACCTCGGCATTCTTGGCCATGTCCGCGATCTGCTCGGTGTTGCCCTGATGAACATCGAAGTTCACCGAGGGGTAGCGATCGCGAAACTGACCGATGACCGATGGCAAAACATAACGCGCCTGAGTATGCGTCGTGGCAATCGACAGTGTGCCCTGCTCTTCGAGGTAATAATCGGCCGCCAAGCTGCGAATATTCTCCGCCTCCGCCATGATCAGTCGAGCACGTTCGATCACTTGCTCGCCTGCCGGCGTAATACTGCCAAGGCTCTTACCTTTACGCGTAAAAAGCTGCAGTCCGAGTTCTTCTTCGAGAAGTTTCAGTTGTTTGCTGACACCAGGCTGCGATGTATACAGGCGCTCGGCGGCCGCCGTTATGTTCAGCCCATTGTCGACAATTGCCAGCAGATATTTTAGTTGCTGTAGTTTCATGCTCGCGCCCCCGCACTGCCTAAAGAGACGCTGAGTGAGTCCCTAGCCCGTCGGGCTATTCCAGCATTCCCCAGTGCCTCTTTAGTTGTGACCACTAAAGTTGGCTCGGGTTTCAACCTGCTGCAAAAAAAATCTGCTATACCTTGGCAAGACATAAGAATCGCAAACAGGGGCAAGAGGCATGATTTACGACAATATTTTGCAGACAATCGGCAACACTCCGGTGGTGCGGCTGAATCGCGTCGCTCCCTCACACGTCGATATGTACGTGAAAGTCGAGTCGTTTAACCCACTCGCGTCGGTGAAGGATCGTCTCGCCTACGCGATAGTTGCAGATGCACTCAATTCGGGTGCCCTAAAACCGGGACAGACGGTGATCGAAGCCACTTCCGGCAATACCGGGATCGCTCTGGCGATGGTGTGTGCGGCGCTGGGCCATCCGTTCGTCGCCACCATGGCGGACTCGTTTTCTATTGAACGTCGCAAGATTATGCGTGGCCTGGGCGCGAAAGTGATTTTGACGCCGGCGGCGGAGCGCGGTAGTGGAATGGTGAAGCGCGCTGAGGAATTGGCCGCCGAGCACGGCTGGTTTCTCGCGCGGCAATTTGAAAACCCGGCCAACCCGGCGTATCACGCCAGCACGACCGGGCCCGAGATTCTCAGTGACTTTGCCGGTCGGCGGTTCGACTATTGGGTGACCGGTTATGGCACCGGCGGCACGTTAAGCGGTGCCGGTCGGGTGATCAAGGCCGCACGACCCGATGTGCAGATCATTGCGACGGAGCCGGAGGCAGCGACGCTATTAGCCGGCAACGACTGGGCTCCTCACAAGATTCAAGGATGGACTCCGGATTTCATCCCAGATGTACTTGATCGAGATGTTTACGATCAATTACGCGCCGTTAGTGACGATCGCGCCATTGCCGTCTCGCGGGAGTTGGCGGCAAAAGAAGGCATCTTTACCGGCATATCGGCGGGCGCGACGCTGGCCACCGCCTTGGACGTCGCCGCTGAGGCCGCTGACGGGGCGGTAATTTTGGCGATGTTGCCGGATACCGGCGAGCGGTATCTATCGACACCACTTTTTGAAGGCGTTAACGAAGGCTCGGACGACGATTGGCTACATTCACTGAGTCCCTGACCGATTGCGATATGCGGTCAAAAACCGCCATAAAAAGCCGACAAATCGGTCAAAAACCGCCCATCTTTCAGTTAGTTGAGACGTTCATCACAGCCGCATAAGGCAGTCACTGGCATCGTGACAGTCTGATGGAACTCGGGTGGGACCGCCGTGTCGGCCGATTTGCACCAATTACAAACGCGAAAAAATATCGGTAAGGCGAAAGGCTTGCTGCATTCGCTGGTGCCGCGTGCGCAGTGCTTTTGTTTCTACGACATGGAGCGTCAGTGTATTTGGAGCTCCGATGGTGCGGACGACTACGAGATCGACAATTTCGTTGCCGAGCTACCCGATGAAATTGTCGAAGATTTGAATTCCGAATCCGATGTGGTGCGTCGCACCTTAAAGTCGGGTCGCACCTTGTTGGTCATGCCGGTGCGCGGCGACGGCGAAACTCAACTCGGAATGCTGGTGACGGTGTTCTCGCGTAATGCCGGCAAATCGGCGTCATTCAATCCGACCATCGTTGCCAACCTGTTGATGCCGGCAGTTGACGTGATTGGCGAAGGTTTGATCGTTGGTAAACAGCTCAAAGATATCGAAACTGCCTGCGAAGACGTTGAGCGAGAATTGACGCTCGTCTACGAGGTTGACGAAAAAATTCACGGTACATCGCGCAGTCACGCCGGATTGGCACAGCTGGTCGGGCAGAGCGGTCGATTCCTCAATATTGCATATAGCGTGCTGCTTATTCCGTCCAAGCGGATTCGCGTCAGCGCCACGCACTCCAGTTGGAAAGGCGTGAATCGTAAGTTGCTGGATAGCTACCTCATCGAACACATGTTGCCGAAGCTGGAAGGGCAGCGTTGGCCGGCCGTCTTCGAGCTCGGTGGAATCGACGGCATCGGCGACGCCGCAGACCGAAATTTTCAAACGCTGTTGTGTCCGCTGGTGGATCAGCACGGCAATCTCGAAGGCGTGCTCGCGCAGATGGGGCGAGTCAATGGCGCCGAGTTCTCCAAACCGGAGCGGCGCTTCATGGCGCACATTGTGCGCAAGGTCGAGTACGTTATTGAGCGCTCATTCGACAAGATGACCGGACTGATGAACCGCTCTGGTTTTGAAGCGCAGCTGCACGAATCGGCGAAAACGCTGAAAACCGATGACGACAGCCATCAACTGATCTACCTCGATCTTGATAACTTACAACTGGTAAACGATACCTTTGGTCGTGCGGCCGGCGATGAGGTGGTGATTCGATTCGCCAGACTGTTGGATGAGGACTTGCCGCGTAACGCGGTGGTGTCGAGACTCACCGGTGATGATTTCTGCGTGTTAGTGGCGAATGCAAACACCGAAGCTGCGGTGCGACTCGCCGAAACGATTCGTGATAAGGGACAGTCGTTACGCTATTTGGAAGGTGACAAATCACTGCAAGTCACGATGAGTGTGGGTGTCGCCGAGTTTAATAATCGATCCGGTGGTGAAGGACGTGCGCTGACCGCGGCACGTATGGCGTGTGAGGGTGCCAAAGAACATGGTCGCGATCTGATCGAGGTTTACGACGAACAAAACCTCAGCGCAATCCGGCGACTCGATGACATGCAGTTAGTGGCTCAAATTCAGCAGGCCATCGATTCCAACGGCTTTGAATTGTTGGCGCAGCCGATCGAACGTCTGGGTGACGGCGAGAAACACCCCAAGTATGAGGTGCTGCTGCGGATGTATGACGCGGATGGCGAAGGCGTTGCAACCGACGCGCTATTCTCGGCCGCTGAGCGCTATCGTCTGATGCCGCAGGTTGATCGGTGGGTGGTATCAATGACGATCTCAATGCTGTCCGAATTCGCCGACGATGTGGCTGACAATCAGGCGAGTTTTTCGATTAATTTGTCCGGCCAATCGCTGAGCGATGACGAAATCTTGGATTTCATCGACCAGGAAATTCTCGACGGTAAGGTCGACGCGGAGCGTTTGTGTTTTGAGGTCACAGAATCGGCCGCGGTGTCTAACCTGCGCAAGGCTCAGTCATTCATCAGTGGCCTGCGCGGTCGTGGTTGCCGCATTTCATTGGACGATTTCGGTGCCGGATTGAGTTCGTTTGCCTACCTGAAAAATTTCGACGTCGATACCTTGAAGATCGACGGCAGTTTTATCCGCGACATCACCGACAATCGTATATCCGAATCAATGGTGGCGGCGATTACCCAGGTGGCGAAGGTGATGGAACTAGAAACCGTGGCGGAATACGTCGAGACCGACAAGTCGCGGCAGCTGATCGAGGAGCTGGGTGTGACCTACGCACAGGGTCACGCGGTCGGCAAACCGACGCCGTTAGCCGACGTGTTAGCCTCACTGCGAAATAAGTCGGCATCATCGGCCAGCTAGCTGCAACGGCGCTAAAAAATACCTGCTTCCAGTCCGGCCGCCATGGTCATTCCCAGGGTTTCACATTCGTCGAGCCGGGATTCGTCAAATTCGCCAGCGATCAGCACCGGATCTTGGACTTCGCGAACCTGCAGGCCGGCGAGTATGCGGCGCACACTGCTGATCGCTCCAGTGCCATCATTGCCTGCGCGCACGAACAACGCGTACGGCAGGCCATTCACTTGGTTTTCGACCTTGTAGAACACTCGATCGAGAAAGTACTTCATCGCGCCACTCATGTAGCCGAAGTTCTCCGGCGTGCCAAGAATCATTGCATCGGCCCACCGTACGTCACTTTCGTCGGCGTCGAGCGCCGGGCGCACGCGAACGTCGACGCCGCTCACGTCCGGATGGGTAGCGCCAGCGATCACGGCGTCCGCCATGCGGGACGTCGAGCCGGACTGTGTATGAAACACGATAAGGAGATTCTTCGACATGGTTGGACCTCGGTCAGCGGCAGTGTAGCTCGGCATTTAGTCGCACGGCCAGCCGGGCTAGACTGAGCGTTATGACGGCGACCAATGCTCAAGTTCCAGGCGCGGCTATCGAGGCGCTACCGGGGGAATTGCGAGAGCCCACGCGACGCTGGTTCGAGCGACTCGTGGACGATCAGGGCTATCGCGGCTCGTTGCCAGAATCGTTGGTGCGACTGGTTGCCGTGAGTGAGTTTGCAGCCGCGTGGCTGATGCGAGAGCCCGAATGGATTGACGCCCTTTACCGTCAGATCGATGCGCCGATCGATGTTGCCTACCCGTCGTCGCTTGCCGAAGACGAAACCTCGCTGAAACGCGACTTGCGGCGTTGGCGGCACCGCTGTTTGATCCAATTGTTATGGCGCGAATTGGAGTACGCGCCGCCGGCCGAGGAGACCATCGGGCAGCTGTCGGCACTGGCAGAATCGTTATTGATCGCATCCAGCGACTACGCCACTACCGCACTGACGAAGCGTTTTGGCACAGTGGCGGATAAGCAGGGTGCGCCGAGCGAGGTCATTATCCTCGGCATGGGCAAGCTCGGTGGCCGCGAGCTCAACTTCTCTTCCGATATCGACATCGTATTTTTGTTTAGTCGCAATGGCGAAACCGACGGTGCCAAATCGCTCAGCGCTGAGGAATATTTCACGCGCTTTGCGCGCATCGTGGTCGGCTTGCTCGATGAGGTTACCGAGGACGGATTCGCGTTTCGCGTGGATACTCGACTGCGTCCCTTTGGCGATAGCGGTCCGCCCGTCACCAGCTTGTCGGCGCTGGAAGCGTACTTATTGAAGCATGGACGCGATTGGGAGCGGTACGCGTATGTCAAAGCACGGGTAGTCGGTCCGGTGGTAACCGCCGCGACCGCCGCTGAACTATTCGATCAGATCATTACACCGTTTGTGTATCGCCGTTACCTGGACTTTGGCGTGTTCGATTCACTGCGCAACATGCACGCCATGATCGCTGCCGAAGTTAAAAAGAAAGCGCTCGCCGATAACATCAAGTTGGGGCGTGGCGGTATCCGCGACGTCGAGTTTGCGGTGCAGTCATTGCAATTGGTGCGCGGCGGACGCGATACAGCACTGCAAGCACAGGGTTTACTCACTGTTCTGCCGCTGTTGGCCGCAACCGATGCGCTCGATGACGTGACCGCGGAGCACCTTAGGCGTTCATACGCGTTCTTACGCCGAGTAGAAAATCTGGTGCAGGCGATGCGCGATCGGCAGACACATGATTTGCCCACTGACCCGACGGATCGTGCGCGCCTGGTGCTGGCGATGGGATATGTCGGTTGGGATCAGCTGTTGGCCGACCTCAATCAGCATCGTGAAACGGTAGCGGCGGTGTTCACCGGTCTCGCATTCGGTGAAGCGGATGCCAACAGCGAAGCAACGCTGCCGTTCTCCGATCTGTTCGCGACCCGCGCGGCTCGCGATGAATGGACGGCAGCACTGAGCACAGACTGCAATGCACAAGACGCGGCGGCGCTTGCGATGACGCTGGTGGACTTTGCTGCCGCATGCGACAAACGGCAGATCGATTCGGTTTCGGTCGAGCGTCTGAATCGGTTTATCGATGCATTGGTTGCACGTGTGTTGCAGGCTCAATCGCCGGTGCGTGCGCTGCAGAGAACGCTATCGGTCATTGAGAACGTGTTGCGACGCAGCGCTTACATTTCGCTTCTGAATGAAAACCCCCACGCGCTCGATCACCTGGTCACGTTGTGCGAGCAAAGTACCTATCTGACGCAGCAGCTCGGTCGTTATCCGGCACTGTTGGACGAGTTGCTCGACCCGCGCATCTACGCTCAGCCGGCAACGCGTGGCGTTCTTGAGGCGGAGATATGCGACCGTTTGCATGCGGCTGCGGGAGACAGTGAAGCGCAAACCGAAGCGTTGGCACGATTTCAACGAGCCAGCCAGTTTCGAATCGCGGCAGCGGACTTTAGTGGCGAGTTGCCGCTGATGCGGGTTAGCGACTTGCTGACCGAAACCGCCGAGGTGGTTCTCGAAGAAGCACTGCGTATGGCCTGGCGTGACATGTGTGAGCGCTATGGGGTGCCGAGCGGTGGCAGTCATGATGCGGCAAACGGATTTGGCATCGTGGCGTACGGCAAGCTCGGCGGATTGGAGCTGTCTTACGGTTCGGATCTCGACCTGGTGTTCTTGCACGATCTGGGCGCAGGTGCCGAGACCACCAGCGATTCCACGGCAATCGAGAATGGCGTGTTCCTGAGTCGTCTGGTGCGACGGCTGGTCCATATCCTAAGCACGCAGACGGGTTCGGGCGTGCTGTATGAAATTGACACGCGGTTGCGCCCCGATGGTCAGTCGGGGCTGCTGGTGAGTCATATCGATGCGTTTGAGCGTTACCAAATGAACGACGCTTGGACGTGGGAGCATCAGTCCTTGTTACGAGCACGGCCGGTTGGCGGTGATCCGGCGATTTCGGCGCGGTTCGATGAAATTCGTACGCGGATCCTGGTGCAGCATGTTGACCAATCGAGTTTGAAACACGACGTACTCAACATGCGCCGTAAAATGCGCCAGTCGCTGGACACGACGGATCAGGACCAGTTTGATCTCAAACAAGGCGCCGGAGGAATCGGCGATATTGAATTTCTTGTTCAGTATCTGGTGTTACGCGAAGCACCGAGAAATCCGTCGGTGGTCGAATACTCCGACAACATTCGGCAGATCGCCGCGCTGGCGACCTGTGGGTGTCTGGACATCACCACGGCGTCGGGCCTGCAGGACATATATCGCGCTTACCGACTGCGTGCTCATCACCTTGCTTTGGACGCTAGCCCGTCGCTAGTGCCGAATGCGGAGTTCGGTGACGAGCGAGCGACAATTTCGCAACTGTGGGCCGACATTCTCGGTGCCTGACGTTTATAATCGCGGCGTTTCAAAGATTAAGAACGCTAACTCGCAATACTTGGAGGAGAGCCCGTGGCAAGCCGAGCCGGCACGGTCGATCAAGACCTGATTTCCGCAAATGCCCAGAACCGCTATCAGGTGCGTCTGCGCGACCTGCCTTTGTCGTGCCCGATGCCCGGAATGTATCTGTGGAATTCTCATCCGAAAGTGTATTTGCCGATCCAAGAGACCGGCGAAGCGAAATGCCCGTACTGCGGTGCTAGCTACTTCATGGTCGAAGGTGAAGAATAGACGGGAAAATAGCTCTAAAATTCGTGAAATTCGTCGAAAATCAGAGAAGTAGCAATAAATCGTGAAAATTGCTCTGGCGGTAGCCTAAAACGCCGAAATGGCGATAGTCACGAAATGTCGGTAAAAGTCGACTAAAATAGATTAAAACCGCCGAAAATCTAGGAAAATGTCGACTTGGGCAGTCGAGAGGAATTGCAAGGGGTGTTGGAGTCAAGGCGAATGAGTTAGACGCTTGAGTTTTTGTCCTTGTTGGGGGCGATAAATGCGACGATAATGAGCGAAATATGGAATAAAAGTCGCGAAAATCGTTAAAAACGTAAAAAAATGCCCTAGGAATTTTGGCGGTCTTCCGGGCTAGTTTTCTGCCCAATGAAATTTTCGTTTCTTCGGTTAAATATGCCTAAAAAGTGCCGAAAATCTCTTAAAATGAGTCAAAATATCGAATTTTGTTTCTTCCTCGCGATCCGCTGCCGAGCAGCGTCAGATACCCATGACTGAAACGGTCGAAAAGACCCGCGATGGTGCCATTCTTTACGATCGCTTGGTGATTAGCGAAATCTCCGAGGAGCAGTTTGACCCGCGGAAGTGGTTGCATGCGGAGCCTCTCGGCGGTGAGTTGGGTTCCGGTGGACGCGGCAATACGATGTACATCGGTAATATTCCGCGCCAGTTTGTGCTGCGACACTATGTGCGCGGCGGACTCATTGGCAAGCTGATCTCAGACCTCTACGTGTATACCGGTGCGGACGAGACGCGTCCGTTTCGTGAGTGGCGCATGTTGGCCAAGATGGCTGACAGTGGATTACGCGTGCCGCGACCGGCGGCCGCCCGATTTCGGCGGCGGGGTCCGTTCTATACCGCAGATCTAATTACCGTTCGCGTACCCAATGTCACGCCGTTGACGGTGTGGTTGCGACAGTCGGCCGGTGACGAGACGTTCTGGATGAATCTCGGTGGTGGAATTCAGGCTTTCCATGCACAGGGTGTGTACCACGCCGACATGAATGCGCATAACCTGCAAATCGATCAGACTGGCGCATTGTGGATGCTGGACTTTGATCGCGGTCGACTGATGTCGCCGGGTCCTTGGCAACAACGCACGCTGCAGCGCTTGCATCGTTCACTGGAGAAAATTAAGCGACTCGATCCACAGCTGCATTACCAGCCGCATAACTGGGAGCAACTGATCGAAGGTTATTTCGAGTCGGCCAGGTCGGCGTAGACGTCGGCGTAATCTTCCGGCAAATCCTTAAAGCGTCGATGTATCCAGTAGTACTGTTCCGGACATAGCTCAATGTGCGTTTCGAGCGCCTGCATGTATTGCCGGATATCCGCGCTGGCGTCGCCACTCGGAAAATTCTCGAACATCGGGCCGAAGTGAATTTCGTAGTGCCCATCGTCACGACGAAGTGGAAAGAACGTGACGACAACCGCGTCGCCGAGTCGCGCCAGCGTCGAGGTGGCGGTGTTCTGCATTGCCGGCACACCGAAAAACGGCTCCACGATCGCGCCTTTGCGTTTGAAGCTCTGGTCCGGCGCATACCAAACTGCCTCGCCCTTGCGCAGTAATCGCACCATCCGCTTGATGTCGCGTTTCTCGATCATGCTAACCGCAGACCGTTCGCGCGTATTGAGCAACAACTCGGTGATGAAATCATCCCGATTGCGGCGGTACACGCCGTGAAAATCAAAGCCGGTCGCGCCGAATATTCGGCCGCTGAATTCCAACGTGGTGAAATGCGCGCTAAGCAAAATCACCCCGCGGCCGGTGCGCTGTGCCGCCTCTATGTGTTCGGACCCGACAATCGAAGTGAGTCGTCGCGCTTCAGCATCCGATGCCCAACGTCCCATACCCATTTCGATCAACGACATCCCGAGTGCCTCGAAATGCCGCTTCGCGAGCGCGTTGAGCTCGTCATCGTCGCGATCGGGGAAACACAACTCGAGATTGCGGCGCACGATGCCGCGTCGGGACCCCGCTGCGGACATGGCCACACGACCGATAAACCGGCCGATCGCCAAGCGGGTGCGGTGCGGTAGCCAGCAGACACACCGCAGCAGACCGAGACCAACCCAAGTGGGCCAGTATCGCGGGGCAAGGTAAGAACTTAACGGTTTGCGCTCGACGGCCATGGCACCGAGAGCTTAAGAACAGCGGGCAGCGGAGTAAAGCGAGTTCGCTTATTCTTCCGACATTCCGTCGATGTAATCTTCGCTGCTGTCGTGCTCTTTGCTAAGGACGGCATCGCTGGCATCGTCGGATGGTGTCTGGTCGGTCTCAATGCCAACATGGAATGCCGCAAATCCGGGCATCACGACCTGGTTACGGGCCATGCCGATAATGCGCCCCGAATACGGCGAGCGCAGTTCGCTTCGGGCGTTACTCATCGGGTCGGTAATGGTGCCCAGCAGATCGCCTTTGCGCACCGACGTGCCGAGGCTGACGTTGGCCAACAAAATGCCGCCGTTATCAGCGCGGACCCAGCTGGAGCGGTAATACACCGGTTCGGGGTCTCCCCAGCGGCTCACTTTGCGGGTCATGCCGAGCGTGTTGAGTAGCGTTTCGATGCCCTTTACGCCGTGTTTCACTTCACTGAGCTCCAACTGCAGTGGGCCACCCGCCTCGAGCGTTACGGTCGGGACCCCGGCCATGGTGGCGGCGTAGCGTAGCGTGCCGACCGTCGGCGTACTGTGGAGAATTACGGTGGAGCCAAATCCTTGCGTCAGCGTGACCACGTCCGGGTCGCGCAGATCGGCGCGGATTTGTGGCAGGTTGGCACGTTCGAACGAACCGGTATGCAGGTCTACCAAAGCGTCGCAATGCATCACTACGCGATTAAAAAAGGAGTTGGCGATTCGTGCCGCTGCGCTGCCACCCGAGTTGCCGGGAAAATATCGGTTGAGATCGCGGCGGTCGGGCAAATAGCGCGAGCCGCGACGGAAACCCTGAACATTGACAATCGGCACGCCGATGACGGCGCCGCGCAGCTTCTTGGGTTCCAGGTCGTGCATCACTCGGCGCACCATTTCGATGCCATTGAGTTCGTCGCCATGCACCGCTGCGGTCATGCACAACGTCGGTCCGGGATACTTGCCATTTACGACCAACACCGGCGTCGACACCGGTACGCCTTCAAACAACTCGGTTGCCGACCAGGACAAGCGCTGCGAGGTGCCAGGCATGACTCGGTTATCGAGGAGCTCAAGCGGCGCTGCCAGACCTTCGGCGGCGTCGACAGCCTCGGCGAGTGGCACGTCGGATTCGACCGTGGTGTCGGGTTCCGTCTCGATTACTGCGTCAACCGGATCGGCGGAACGCTCGGCTGCGATGGGGGTCGTAACTTCTGGGACGGTGTCGTCGGCCGGCAGAGTTTCTTCGGTCAATTCCCCGGCAAGAGAGCCGCTTACCGGCAACGTAAGAAGCGTTGCGCAAGCAAAAAATCGTCCCAGTTGTCGCTGAATTGGTTTCATCGGCACAGGTGCCTCGGCATCCTTGTTGGACAAATATTGCTGTCCGTAGCAAGGCTCTTTAGCATTGCTAAGTTACTCGGATAGCCTGAAATTTTCTGTGAACTAATCAAGAATTTACGATTGAAACTTAAAAGACTAAAAGGCACAAGTGTCGCTTTGGCCGGGTGTTTTGCGCTGATTCTTGCCGGGACCCCGGCAATGTCCCAGACCGTCGGCGACGCGACGTTTCCGCAGCCCCAAGAATTACAGCCGGACGTCGATTTTTGGGTCGCTATTTTCACCGAATACACTACTTATCAAGGTGTATTGCACGACAACCGCAATTTGGGTGTGATCTATGGCCATCTCGACTATTCGACGAGCGACCGTCGCACGCGCAATCGGCTGGTGTCGGCGCGACGTAAAGAAATTCAGGCGGCGCTGCGCGCCTTGGCGAGTGGCAAACGCTCCGGATTAACCGACGACGAGCAATCGGTGCTCGATGCCTGGCCCGAAGGTATCAGCAATGCGACCTTGAGTCGCGCGGTCAATCAGATTCGCCACCAACAAGGATTAAAAGACCGGTTTCGCGAAGGTCTGCAACGGGCCGGGCGTTGGCGTAGCTACGTTCATGATGAATTCACCGCACTCGGTGTGCCGCTGGAGCTCGCCGCGCTACCGCACGTCGAGTCATCGTATAACCCGGCGGCAAGGTCGCACGTGGGTGCCTCGGGAATTTGGCAGTTTACGCGCAGCACCGGGCGCCGCTTCATGCGTGTCGATCACGTCATTGATGAGCGCAACGATCCGTTCGTTGCAACTCGAGGGGCGGGTAAGTTACTCGCGTACAACTACTCCATCGCCGGCAACTGGCCGATGGCGATTACCGCCTACAACCACGGATTGTCCGGCGTGCGGCGCGCTCAGCGCCAATTCGGGGATACCGCATACGTCGATATTCTAAGGAATTATCGCGGTCGGACGTTTGGATTTGCATCGCGCAATTTTTACGTAGCCTTTCTAGCGGCGAAGCACGTGGATCAAAACGCTGCGCAGTACTTTCCGAACTTGCAGATTGAGTCTCCGGTTAACTACACCCGTGCCGCGTTGCCGCGCTATATATCGGCGGACGACTTTGCCGATGCGTTGGGTGTCAGCACCCGGCAGTTGGAACGCTACAACCCGTCCTTGCAGGCCACTGTAATGACAGGCACCAAGCATTTGCCCAAAGGTATGCAAGTTCGGCTACCCGCATCGCTGGTCGACGGTACGCTCGCCAGCCGCTTGTCGACGATCGACAGTGCGCGCTGGGCCGACGAGCAGTTACCCGATCTGTTTCATACCGTGGCCCGAGGAGACACGTTGTCGCAGATCGCTCAAACCTACAAAACCCGAGTGTCTACATTGGTGGCGTTGAACGGCTTGTCGAGCTCGCACCGGATCCGAATCGGTCAAGAAATTCGTTTGCCGGCGGCGGGTCCGGCACCGGTAACGGCACCCGCTGCATCAGTGTCAGAGCCGGTAACTGCCGATCCGGTTGCCAGTGAAGAGCCGGTGGTCGCGGTGATCGAGGAACAACAACCGTCTGTGATGGGCGGTGATCTTGCAGCGGAACTGCGCGGCACGATTCAAACATCGTTGTTATCTGACCCGAGTGATTACAGCGTGGCGGCAGACAACACTATTGAAGTGCACCCCGATGAAACGCTTGGGCACTTTGCGGACTGGTTACAGATTCGCACGCAACGATTGCGTGACATCAATGGCTTTGCCTTTCGCACACCCGTAGAGGTCGGCCGCCGGATTCGGCTCGATCTTGGTCAAGTCGACGCTAAAGCGTTCGAAGACCAACGCGTTGAGTATCATCGCGTGCTGCAGGATGCGTACTTTCGCGAGCACGTCATAACCGGCATCACTGAACACGAAATTAAGCGGGGCGAATCGGTCTGGGTCTTATCGTTGCGCGACTATGGTGTGCCGGTATGGTTGTTCCGTCAGTACAATCCGGAACTCGACCTGGCGCGCGTTCGCCCGGGCATGACGGTGCGGTTTCCCGTTATGCGGGACGTCGACGTGACCGAGTAGCTAGTGACGAAACGCATATTCATTCGCCTATTGCCGATCCTGCTGATTACCGTCGCGGCCGGGTTTTGGTTTGTCGATGTGCAGGCGGGAGGGGCCTACGCAATCCGAAATCTGCTGCCATTGGTCGTGCTGCTGTCGCTCGCGACGGTCACTTTGTGGCGCGGCGGCGGCGAATGGACCGGATCGGGGTGGCGCTGGGCGCTGGGCACTGTAGGGTTCGCGATTCCGGTGTTGGGTTTAGCGACCTATTTGCACTACGCCTATTCGGTCAATCTCAACGGGTTGTTTGACGCCAGCGATGGTCCCGGCGATCTATTCCGCTTCCTGCCCTGGTACACCATGATCGCCGGCGGCATCGGCTTTGCGATTGGCTGGGTCGTCGGGCGCAACGTGTGATCACTGACATGTTTCTGTTGCAACGGGTCTGTTAGTCTTCATGCCGATGAAAGTTCAAGCCATCCTACTGACCTGTCTGTTGCTGCTCGCCGGCGGCCTGGTCCCTGCGGATGAGTTTCCCGTCGCCGACAAGGTGATCATCGACAAAGGTGATCGCAAGCTGTTCCTGATGAAGGACGGTGAGGCGTTTCGCACCTATGACATCGCGCTCGGCATTCGCCCGGAAGGCGACAAGGAATACGAGGGCGATTTTCGGACCCCGGAAGGCAACTACATGCTCGACGCCCGCAATCCGAATAGCGAATTCTTCTTGTCGATTCATATCTCATATCCAGATGCTAGCGACATCCGGCAGGCACGGGAGAAAGGCCTCAACCCGGGCGGCGCCATCATGATTCACGGGCAACCGAATGTGCCGAAACATTCGGAGGCTTACTATCGTACGCAGGATTGGACCAACGGCTGTATAGCGGTGTCCAACTCAGACATGATCGATATCTGGTTGATGACCGGTCATATGACGCCCATCGAGATTCTCCCCTGAACGACACCACCGCCCACCCCGTTGCGACGGTCGATACCGAGGTTTGGCCCGAGGGCAGCCTTGAGGTGCTGTCGCAACTGGAAGTCGACCAATTGCGGACCAGCGGTGAAAGCGGCCTTTATGATTTGCTGCGTCGCTGCATGTTAGCGGTGCTCAATTCTGGCGCTGAAGGTGACGACGCGCGCGAGATGCTGGCGCAGTATCGCGATTTTGAGGTCAGCTTTGTGCAGCAGGACCGGGGCATTCAGCTGTCGCTGCAGGGTGCGCCGGCGGACGCGTTCGTGGATGGAAAAATGATTCGCGGCACGCGTGAGCTGTTGTTCGCCGTGCTGCGAGACATCACCTATACGCGCAATGAGATTGAAGGTGGTCGGTTTGATCTTGCCACCGGCGCCGGCATTACAGACGCCGTATTTCACCAGGTTCGAAATGCAGGGTTACTGAATCATAACGGTGAAGTGCAGTTGGCGGTGTGCTGGGGCGGCCATGCAATTAGTCGCGAAGAATACGACTACACTAAGAAAGTTGGCTATGAGCTTGGTCTGCGAGGCCTGGATGTGTGCACGGGTTGCGGTCCGGGCGCCATGAAGGGGCCGATGAAAGGCGCCACCATAGGCCATGCGAAGCAACGCATCCGCACCGGTGCCTACGTCGGCATTACAGAGCCGGGCATTATTGCAGCGGAATCACCGAACCCAATCGTGAATTCACTTGTGATCATGCCGGATATTGAAAAGCGGCTGGAAGCCTTCGTGCGTGTTGGGCATGGCATCGTGGTGTTTCCCGGCGGTGTGGGTACCGCAGAGGAAATTTTGTATTTACTCGGCATCTTGTTGCAGCCGGAAAACCAACATCAGCCGATGCCGATGATCATGACCGGACCGGCGTCATCGAGCGCCTACTTCGAGCAAATCGATGCGTTCGTCGCAGCGACATTGGGTGAAGAGGCGCGGCAACGTTACTCAATCGTTATCGATGACCCGAAAACGGTGGCGCGCAATATTGCCGAAGGGCTCGGCGAGGTGCGCGCTTTCCGAAAAGAACATGGCGACGCCTATTTCTTCAATTGGCGCTTACAGATACCGGAAGCGTTTCAGCGGCATTTCGTGGCAACCCATGAGTCAATGCGAAACTTGCAGATTGACAAGTCGCTGCCAAAGCATGAGTTGGCAGCCGTGCTGCGGCAAATGTTTTCGGGAATCGTGTCTGGAAACGTGCGCGAAGACACGATCGCACTGATCGAAGAAGAAGGTCCGTTCGAGATTCAAGGTTCGCCAGAAATGATGTCGCTGCTCGATGATCTGCTGCGTGCTTTTGTCGAGCAAAAGCGCATGAAGATATCCGGCGGTGATTACGAGCCTTGCTATCGTTATTGTTAAATCGCCTATGACGCGGTTCTCAGAACGCTCGGCGATTAAGTAAAACCGTTCGTTAACTTACTGAAATATTTAATAAAAACGCCGTTTCGCATTGTGATGTAGTTCCTGTGATTGTGCGTCCTACAACCGTAGGATTTGTACAAAGGATTGATCAGGGCAATGGGATGCCAGACAGCAAACACCTTCGCTGGAACGATGACTTCGCCGCGGGCACAGCGCCCGAAGACGGCACGCCAGTAGCGGCGAACGACGCCGATGGGTGGCAACAGTATCGTCAATGGATTTCGAAAGCGCCGGCGCCACGCGGACGTCGCTCCGGAATTGACCCTAGTCTATATACCTGGAAGGGCTATCGAAATTGGACCGAACAGGTAAAGAGAAACTGGTCTGACGAAGCCGACAACGACTCTGAGTAGTTTCAATACCGTGCAAATTTCACGACGCCGACCTCGAGTCGGCGTTTTGCGTTTTGCGCGTTACCCAATGCTTCGATTGATGTCCGAGAATGTCGAGAAATGCCGCACAAAACGAAGCGGTACTGCGTCTGATTTCTGATCATTTGTTACAGAAATAAGGTCTACAAGAGGCAAGCTGTGATCTGTCTCACGGAGGCCATCAGATAGCCTCTCTATAGTCGATATCAACAAGCACATTTGCGATTTAAAAAGTATGTCAAACAAATACACGGAATCTGAATCGCCTGTGGTTTTTTTCAAGAACGAATCGTCTAGGCAACGATGGGAACTGTTTCACGAGGCGATCCGCCACGCGAAAAATTCCAATGCCGCAGCGACGGTCGACGCAGAAAACCCAACGAGCGAACCCGCGGCCAGTGGCCCGCTTCTTTCTATCGTCCGCTAACGGCAGCAGAACATGGAACGGATTGCGCAATGGCTCGACGACTTAGACGACTGGGTAGGCGTCGCCGGTCTTCTTGCAGAGCGGTTCCGTAACGGCATTCTCAAGTTAGTGTCGACCGGATTGCTGATCGCCGTCTTGGTGCTGGGCGTCTTCGTCGCTACGTTGCATCCGCCGATGGCGATGGCGACGGCCATGCTGCTCGCTATTGGACTGTTGAATAAATCCGTACTCGCGCTGAGCTAAACCGGCTCACACAGTCATTTCTCGAATCGAGCCCCGTCGTGGGTCGTCAGCGCTTATAATCTCGGGCAACCAACATAAGAGTAATTCGATGATGAGCACATCGGACGAGAAGTCGCTGCGGGAAAAACTCAGCGACGAGCAGTATCAGGTCACCCAAAACAAAGGCACCGAAAGGGCGTTCACCGGCAAGTACGTCGACCACAAAGACGACGGCACGTACCGCTGCGTCTGCTGCGATGCGCCGCTGTTTTCGTCTTCCCACAAGTACGATTCGGGCTCCGGCTGGCCGAGTTTTTGGCTGCCATTAGCCGGTGATGCGGTGACCACGGTCAGAGACATGAGCCACGGCATGATTCGCGAGGAGGTGGTTTGCAGCCGATGCGGCGCGCACCTCGGGCATGTGTTTGAAGATGGCCCTCAGCCGACAGGGCTGCGATACTGCATTAACTCCGCGTCGCTCGACTTCGAGGACAATCCCGCCGAAGATTCGGAATAGCGACACTGACCCAACCCACAAAGGTATAAGCATGCGATTTTTTAAGATTTTGGCTGTTCTCGCTATCACATCTTTGGCAGCAGCTTGCTCGCAGCCGGCCGATGAGCCAGCCGCACAGACCGAAACGGACACTACAGAGGACGCCGACGTGACCCAGGCAGAAATTGAAACCATCGACATTGCGCCAGGTTTGACGGCCAAGATTCTTCGCGCCGGTGACGGCAAAGTCGCTGCCGCTGGGGACAACGTGACGGTGCATTACACCGGTTGGTTGTTCGACGAGACGGCTGAAAATAATCGCGGCCAGAAGTTCGATAGTTCGGTCGATCGCGGCCAACACTTTCAATTCCCGCTGGGTCAGGGCCGAGTCATTAAGGGCTGGGACCAAGGCGTGGCCGGCATGGCCATCGGCGAGATCCGTGAGCTGACCATTGCGCCAGAAATGGCCTATGGTGATCGTGGCGCTGGCGGCTTGATTCCGCCCGGTGCGACTTTGGTGTTTGAAGTTGAGCTGTTCGACACGCTGACGTTACCGTCGCAGTAGTTCCTACTGCAGCGAAATCTCAATACGGCGGTTTCGGTCTCGGCCGACCGCCGTTGTGTTATCTGCGATCGGCATGGCGCCGCCACGACCGACGACCTGCAACTGGGCTGCTGGTATACCGTTGCCGATGAGGTAGTCGGCCACCGCTTGTGCGCGGCGTCGGCTAAGCGCAACGTTGGCGTCTGGGTTGCCGCTGGCATCGCTGTGACCGGTAATGATCAGCACAGCCTGCGGGCAATCGAAAGCAAATTCACTAAGGCGATCGAGCATCGGTCGCGAAGACGTTTTTAGCGCATTACTGGATTCTTCGAAGCCGATTCCACGGGTATCCATCGCGCCGAAGGCTTGGGTGCATAGCGTGGCGAGTGAGCCGCTGTCTGCGACCGTGGTGATATTGGCGGACAGTGAAACATCGGCCGGCAAAGACTCCGCGAGGAAAGATACCCGTTGTTCCAGGTTTTGAGGCGCCGCCGTAATGCCGGCGATCGTCAGCGCGGTCGGGCTGAGCATTGCATTTGCCGACTCGGTTGCGGCCATCACGTACATCAGACGATAGGTTTGCGTTTGCCACTGCTGCGGAATGGCGACGCCCGGTCGAAAATCCGTCAGCAGGTGTTGATGGCCAAAGTGTTCGGTCGCCAATGCGGTCAGTGCGGCCTCGTGCGCGGTGCTCACGGTCGTTCCAGATAGCGATAAGGTGCCTCGGCCGAGCCTTGCGGTAAACTCGATCGGCGCACTCGCCGGTTCGAAACTGGAGACGATTTCTTCAGTGGGGTCACCCGGGTCCAAGGTGGCGGAGATAAGCACGCCAATTAACAACAGGGTGAGGGCGGCGCCAAACCGGCGACTCGGAAATGTCACCGGGTTACGCCTGCCGGCTTAGCTGTTCTTCATACAGACTGCGCGCTTGGCCGATCCAATCTTCACGATAGATACGGCTGCGGAATCCCTTCAGTTGTCGTGCGACACGATCGATGTCGTACTCACTCATATCGGCAATCTGTTGAAATCGCCAGATGCCCATTTCGTTGAGCGTTTTTTCAATCGAGGGCCCGATACCTTTGATGCTCTTTAGATTATCGGGCGAATTACTGACCGTTGTTTCACGAGGGTCCGCTCCATCATCATCGGCGTCCTCGCCATGGCCCGACTCAACCTGGTCCCGCACAGAATGATCGGCGTCGTCGCCGGTTGTGTTGGGCGTAAACGGTAACACCGCGGCCACGTGCGCATCGTCACCGTCATCAATCGCGGCATTGGCGACCGTATCATTCTCTTCTTCGACGGGTTCATCGTGATCGCCGTCGCCAACATCATCGGCGGCGTCGTTGGATGCGTACAAGTCGTCACCCAGCGACTCTGGGTCAACCGGTTCGACTCGGGTTTGTTCAGATCCGACCATGGCTTCCAGTGACTGAATGCGCTGCTCGGCTTCGACAAGCTGCTCCTCGAGTCGCTGCGCTTCGTCGTTGCGAATGCGGAAGCGCTCAACCAATGGCGGCACGCGTTCCTGCCAATTCTTGAGTTCGTTCGACAACTTTTCGATGGTCGCCTCGCGGCGGGCAAGACGTTCTGCATCACTGCTCGCATTGCCTTCGCGCGTCGCAATTTCAGACTGCAGTTGATTGCGCTGACCTACCGCCGTCTCAAGTTCTGAACGAATCTCTTTGATTTGTCGCTGCAGGTCATCGCGTCGATCGGCGGCTTCTCGCAGCGAGTCTGAGAGTTCGCTGGCACGGTTTCGAGAATCATGGTTGGACGCCTGATACTGACTGTTTTGCTCCATCAGGCTCTTGTTCTGCTCCATCAGGCGCCCGTGCTCGGCGCGCTGCGCTTCGAGCTGTTCTTGCCACCCCGCGTTGATCGCATTTTTCTCTGAATTGCTGCGGCCACTGCGTGCGATCCAGCCGAGAACGATGCCCGCAATGACTGCTCCGGCAAGCAGGGCAAAGTGCGTGGCAGTCAATTCAGGCATCGCAGGCTCCTAATTTAAGAGGCCAGTCGTGTTCGATCGATTTCCGCAAGCACGTCGGCGATTTGCTCGACGGCCCAGTCGATTTCCTCCTTGGAAATAACCAGCGGTGGCGCAAGTCGCACCACCGTATCATGAGTTTCCTTACTTAACAGGCCGCGCTCCATCAGTGCTTCACAGACTTCGCGGGCGGCTGCCATGCTCGGTTCGATCTCAACGCCAACGAACAGACCCTTACCGCGCAGGTCTTTAATCAGTGGCGAGTCGATATCATTGAGTTTATCAAGCAGATAAGCACCCATTTCGGCGCTGCGCTCGGCGAGCCTTTCTTCGACCAGGATGTTGAGCGCTTCCAGACCGATCGCTGCCGCCAACGGATTGCCACCAAAGGTGCTGCCGTGATCGCCGGGGCGGTAGACATCCATAACATCAGTGCGGGCCAAGAACATCGATACCGGCATCAGTCCACCGCCGAGGGCTTTGCCGAGTATCAAACCATCCGGCCGCACCTCTTCATGGTCGCATGCGAGCAGCTTGCCGGTGCGGCCAAGCCCGGTCTGAATCTCGTCGGCGATAAATAGCACGTTGTGTTTCTCGCACAGGGCTTTGGCGGCTTTCAAGAAGCCGGCTGGTGGCACGATGATGCCGCCCTCGCCCTGAATCGGTTCGACGAGAAACGCTGCGGTGTTGTCATTGATAGCCGCTTCAAGCTGATCGATGTCGCCATAGTCGACCAGGCGAAAGCCGCCGGAAAAAGGACCGAAGTCTTGCTTGTAGGAAGGCTCCGATGACATTGCGACGATAGTGGTGGTGCGACCATGAAAGTTGCCGTTGCAGGCGATGATCTCCGCCTGGTCGGCTGGCACACCTTTTACGGTATATGCCCATTTGCGCACCGCTTTGATGGCGGTCTCTACTGCTTCGGCCCCGGTGTTCATGGGCAACGCTTTATCTTGCCCGGTAAGCTCGCAGGCGCGTTCCAAAAATGCGCCGAGTTTGTCGGTGTAAAACGCACGCGACACGATCGACAACGTATCGAGCTGCTCTTTGGCAACGTTGACCAATCGAGGATTGGCGTGGCCGTGACTCACCGCCGAATAGGCGCTCATCATATCCAGGTACTTCTTACCGTGCTCATCCCAGACATAGGCGCCCGAGCCTTTGGTCAGTACTACTGGCAAGGGTTTGTAGTTTTGGGCACAGTACTGTGCCTCGAGATCGATTGGCTTGCTCATTGAAGGTCATTCCTTTCTATGGCCATAATTTTACAGCACATATATCCACAGGCGCCACAAACCCGATGACCCCACCGAGCAAAGCACCCCGCGCGCAGCCGCAACTTATTCCAGCACCGCAAGGCAATCTGGAGGGATTGTTGGAGTGGCCTGCAGATTTGGAGCCGATCGGCGCGGCACTGGTCTGCCATCCGCACCCGTTATACGGCGGCACCATGCACAATAAAGTGGCGCACACGTTGGCGAGAACGTTTGTACGAGCGGGTTTCGTGGCGTTGCGGTTTAACTTTCGCGGCGTCGGCAACAGCGACGGTGCTTACGATGAAGGCGAGGGCGAATGCGATGATGCGGTGGCGGCATGGGAGTGGCTGTCTGCGCAGGGTGTCCAAGGGCCACATTGGCTGAGCGGATTTTCTTTCGGCGCCGCAATTGCAATTCGCGCTGCGCTTCAGGTCGAGGCCAGCGGTTTGGTGTCGGTAGCACCTGCGGTTGCGAGGTTTGCCACCGGCCTTGAAGACCAACCGCGTTGTCCGTGGTTGGTCGTGCAAGGCGATGAAGACGAACTGGTGGCTGTGGATGACACAGTGGAGTGGCTGGATGGTTTAGAACCGGGCCCCGAGCTACAGATTATCGAAGGGGCAGAGCACTTCTTCCACGGCCGGTTGGTCGATTTACGCGAAGTTGTCGCCAACTTCGTAGCGGAAGCTTCTGCCCAATAACGCTTGTTGAACAAACGTTAGGGAAGTTCGGTGGCAGCGGTTCTTAGAAACCGAGCGAAGCACTAACGAAGTTGTAAGAACCTCACGCGAGTGCAGGGCAAGGAAAAGGTGTTCATGTCAGTAACCTCTGCGTCGATGCGGCCGGCTACTGAAAGCGACTCAGGCGAGTACAAGTCAAGGGAAGTTCGGTGGCAGCGGTTCTTAGAAACCGAGCGAAGCACTAACGAAATTGTAAGAACCTCGCGCGAGTACAGGGCAAGGAAAAGGTGGCCGAAAAAGCGGAGTGTACACGCCTAGTACATGAGCATTTTGAGGGCACCTTTGACGCCGCAATGCGCCGCGTGAGGCCTCTTAGAATTCGTTAGTCCGTGTAGAACTGGCGTTTAAACCGCAGATCACTCGCCGTCGTTTCGCCTTCGGGCGTAACACTGATATCGAACACCAGTGTTTCGCGATTTGCGACGCCAACATCGCCGATGTAATAAATTGCGGTATCTTCGCGAATCTCGCGAATCGACACGTTCTTAACTTGTCCTGTTAGGTTGACGGTCTGCACGGCAACATCGGCCGTTACCGGAATCCCATCGTCATCCAGCACAGAGACATTCAGCATTGCGCGATTCTTGCTGCGAACGATGCCGTACAGCTGAGCGACGTCGGTGGGCAGCTGGTCGGTAGAGATTGCGCTGAAATGTACGACATGATCGCCGATGTTGGCGTTGGTTGCCGCAGCGGGCTGGGCTTCAGGAATCGTCGCGTTTTCCCCAGGACCGCCGCAACCGGCAAGCACCACGAACGACGTCAATGTGACCAATAGTGAATGTTTCATCACACGAATACCCCCCAGTATTCTTTTTTACCACTATAAACTATTTAGCTAGCCTCCGGGGCTGCTGAAACCGGACTGCCACAGAAAGACTCGAATGTCGCCGATTAGATACCAGCAAAACGTGAGCGCTATGAATACGAAAATGATCGAAATATCAAGCCCGCCCATCGGTGGAAGCAAGCGACGAAACGGTCGCATTAGCGGTTCTGTTAGCGTGTATCCCAACTCGATTAACGGGTGGTAGGTGTTGGGCGCAAACCAACTGAGCAACACGCGGATAATCAGAATCACCCAGAGCATGCCGACCGTGAAGCTGAGTAAGTCGAGAATCGAATGGATCAGCAACGCAACGAAGCCAAAGTCGATTCCCGACAACCAATAAATCAGTGCGGTCGACGCCATTTGAATCGCGATTAAGATCAACACGGTTGCGGTGTCTATCCGGCCAATCGACGGAATGACTCGACGTAGCGGCGTCACGACAGGTGCAGTCAAACCATAGATGCCCTGTGTTACCGGATTGCGAGTGTCGGCGCGAAACAATGGCAGCAAAAGTCTCAGCAAAAACACGATGGTGAGCAGCTGCGCAATCGCGCTGATCAAATACTTCAGTGCAGTCATTTAGTTACCCGCCTCGTCTGCCATCTGGGTGGCGCGGTCTCGTGCCGCGCGTAGTGCTCGGGAGAAGATATCACGGACGTTGTCCATCTCCAGGCTGTCGAGTGCTGCCGCGGTGGTGCCGCCGGGAGAACGAACTCGGGCAATCTGGTCCGCCATCGCGTCATCGCTGCCGGCGGCGAGTTGCGAAGCGCCGGCCGCGGTCTGGCGTGCCAGGGTTTTTGCTGTCTCTGCGTCAAGGCCGAGCGACTCAGCAGTGCGTTCGAGCATATCGATCAACAAATAAAAATAGGCGGGCCCGCTACCCGATACGGCGGTTACCGCGTCAATATCGACCTCGCGATCGACCGCGACAACCAGGCCAACCGCGGCCATGATGTCGGTGGCCGTTTTGGCGCCCGCTTTGCCGGCTTTGTCGTTAACGTACAGACCGGACGCGCCCATGCCGATCAGTGCCGGTTGATTCGGCATTACGCGCGCGATCGCGAGTCCACCGCCAAGCCATTCGTCGATGTCGTCTACGCGTGGTCCGGCGGCAACTGAGACGATCAGTGGTTGCTGGGATTGCGCGGTGGCGGCGAGATCGCGACAGACGTCGGCAATAATCTGTGGCTTTACCGATAACACCAGGCAATCGACGTTGGCCGCCACTGAGGCGTTGTCGGCGGTAACCGTGACGCCCGGGAAGCGCTCGCGTAAGGCACTGCGTTGCGTTTCGATCGGTTCGGCGATGGCGAGGCTGGCTGCGTCGCGGCCGGTGGCGAGCAGGCCGCCGACAATGGCGGTGGTCATATTGCCGCCGCCGATAAATCCGGTGCGCTGAGAGGTCATCGGGTTTCCTTATTCGCGCGGTCCAAACACCGCGGTTCCAATTCTCACTATCGTACTGCCCTCGGCGATCGCGGGCACGAAATCTCCGCTCATACCCATCGACAATGTGTCGGTCTCGATGCCGGCTTCGCGCAGTTCGGACTGCAGATCTCGAAGGCGGGCGAACGGCTCACGCTGTTCGGCGGCATTGTGGCGAATCGCCGGCAAGCACATGAGGCCGCGCAGCCTCAGGCGAGGCACGGCGGCCACTTCTCGGGCCAGCGGCAGCACAGCGTCGGGCGCGATGCCCGCTTTGCCGTCTTCGGCATCAATATTGATCTGCAGACACACGTTGAGGTCGGGGAGATCATCCGGTCTCTGGCGCCCCAGCCGCTCGGCGATTTTGAGCCGGTCGATCGTGTGCACCCAGTCAAAATGCTCGGCCACGGCGCGCGTCTTGTTGGTCTGCAATTGGCCAATGAAGTGCCACTGGATACCGTCGCGACCGACCGTTTCGATCTTGGCGAGTCCCTCTTGGACGAAGTTTTCGCCAAAATCTCGCTGCCCGGCGGCAACCGCCTCCTGGATTGCTTCGACAGGCTGCTTCTTGCTGACAGCGAGCAATCGGACGGCTTCGGGGTCCCGCCCCGCATCAACACTAGCTTTCGCTAGCAAATCTCTGACTATCCTTAAGTTTTCCGTGACTCCAATCACGTTTTGCTCCGGGTGCTTCGCTATACTAGGCTCAATTCCAGCCGGGTTATGGTAAGTCCGGCATCAAGTTTACGAGGGAGAAGTATGGCCGTCGACGTTGCCCAATTGTTGTCGTTCACGGTAAAGAACAACGCCTCTGACCTCCACCTGTCGGGTGGAGTGCCGCCGATGATCCGTGTCGATGGCGACATCAAACGAGTCAATATGCCTGCGCTTACGCATAAAGACGTCAACAGCATGGTGTACGACATCATGAATGACAAGCAGCGCAAAGACTATGAAGAATTTCTCGAGACCGATTTCTCGTTCGAAATTCCCAAGCTCGCGCGTTTTCGCGTTAACGCCTACAACCAGAATCGGGGTTCCGCGGCGGTGTTTCGGATTATTCCCTCCGACATTCTCAATCTGGATGATTTGGGCGCGCCGGGCATTTTTAAAGATGTCTGCATGTATCCGCGCGGCATTGTCCTGGTAACGGGTCCGACCGGTTCGGGTAAGTCGACCACGCTGGCGGCGATGGTCGATTACATTAACGACAACAAACCGGATCATATTCTGACCATTGAAGATCCGATCGAGTTTGTTCACGAATCGAAGAAGTCCCTGATCAACCAGCGCGAAGTGCATCGCGATACGCTCGGCTTTAACGAGGCGCTGCGCTCGGCATTGCGTGAAGACCCCGATGTGATTCTGGTCGGCGAGCTTCGTGACTTGGAAACCATCCGCCTAGCACTGACGGCCGCTGAAACCGGTCACTTGGTTTTCGGCACTTTGCATACCAGCTCTGCTGCCAAAACGATCGACCGTGTTGTCGACGTATTTCCGGCGGCGGAGAAAGAGATGGTGCGCGCCATGTTGTCAGAGTCACTGCGTGCCGTAATTTCGCAAACGCTACTGAAGAAAGTGGGCGGTGGCCGTATTGCGGCGCACGAGATCATGATCGGTACGCCGGCGATTCGTAACTTGATTCGCGAAGGCAAGATCGCGCAGATGTATTCGGCGATTCAGACCGGTCAGGGTGCTGGCATGACGACACTCGATCAGAATTTGACCGAGTTGATGGCGAAAGGTCTGATTAACAAGGAAGAGGCGCGGTTCCGCGCTGTCCACAAGGAGAATTTCTAGGCAGCTAGCTGCCTCGAAGGAGTCACGAGATGGAACGTGAACAAGCGGTACGACTAACACAGAACCTATTGCGCAAAATGGTGGAGCGCGAAGGCTCGGATTTATTCCTGACCCACGGCTTTCCGCCGGCGATCAAGGTGGATGGCACCATTCACAAGGCAACCGATACGCCGCTGACGGCGGATCAAGCGTCGATCATGGTGCGTTCCATCATGAACGACAAACAGATCAAAGAATTCGACGCGACTAAAGAATGTAACTTCGCGATCAGCCCGCAGGGTATTGGTCGTTTCCGTGTGAGCGCGTTTATCCAGCAAGGCTACGTTGGTGCTGTGCTGCGTACGATCACGACCGAAATTCCGACGTTGGAAGACTTAGACCTGCCGCCGATTCTGAAGGACGTTGTAATGAACAAACGCGGCCTGGTGATCGTCGTTGGCGGTACTGGGTCCGGTAAATCGACAACGCTCGCGGCGATGATCGGGCATCGCAATGACAACTCGCGTGGTCATATCGTCTCGATTGAAGACCCGGTGGAGTACGTACACCCGCACAAAGGCTGCGTGATTACGCAGCGCGAAGTCGGTGTCGATACCGAAACCTGGCATGCCGCGTTGAAAAACACGTTGCGCCAAGCGCCGGATGTGATTCTGATTGGTGAGATTCGTGACAAAGAAACCATGGAGTACGGTATTCAGTTTGCTGAGACCGGTCACCTTTGTCTCGCTACGCTACACGCCAACAGTGCCAACCAAGCGCTTGATCGCATTATCAACTTCTTCCCCGAAGAGCGTCGGCAACAACTGCTGATGGACGTGTCCCTGAACACCAAAGCGTTTATTTCGCAGCGTTTGGTGCCGCGCGAAGGCGGTGTCGGTCGCGTCGCGGCGATGGAGATCATGTTGAACACGCCGTTGATCGCGGACCTCATCTTTAAGGGCGAAGTCGGCACGATCAAAGAAATCATGGCCAAGTCGACCCGCCTCGGCATGCAGACCTTCGACCAGGCACTCTTTTATCTTTATGAAGAGGGCACGATTTCTTACGAAGAAGCGATGCGTAATGCCGACTCGAAGAACGAACTCCGTCTGCGCGTCAAACTGGAAAGTAAGCGCGATTCGGCGATTGCAGATCAGCAATCGGAAAGCCTGCACATCATGGAAGAAGATACCGCTCAGACGTTCTGAGTATGAAAGGAAGCTGCAGTAAATGAATGTAAAACCGCTGTTTAAATTGATGGTCGAGAAAAAGGCCTCGGACCTTTTCTTCGCCCCGTACTCGCCCGCCAAAATCAAGATCGACGGCAAGATCATGCCGGTCAATAAGCTTGAGATGACGCCGAAAATGGTAAAACAGGCGGCACTCGAACTGATGGACGAAGATCTGCTCGACCAGTTCACCCGCGAGTTGGAAGTGGATTTCGCGATTTCGGAGCCGGGTCTCGGTCGGTTCCGCGTCAACGTATTTCACCAGCGTTCCAATGTGGCCATGGTGCTGCGCTACATCACCTCGGAGTTGCCGACGCTCGACGAGCTGAGAATGCCGGAGCAACTCAAAGATCTGATCATGTTGAAACGTGGTTTGATTTTGATGGTCGGTGCGACCGGCTGCGGTAAATCGACCACGCTGGCAGCGATGATCAATCATCGCAACGAGAAAACCTCGTCGCACATCATTACGATTGAAGACCCGATCGAATTCTTGCACCCGAATAAGAAGTCGATCATCAATCAACGCGAAGTCGGCCTGGATACCAAATCGTATGGACGCGCGCTCAAAAGTGCGATGCGTGCCGCACCGGATCTGATTCAAATTGGCGAGATTCGCGATCGCGAATCGATGCAGTCGGCGCTCGATATGGCCGGCACCGGTCACCTGGTAGTTGGAACGCTGCACTCGAATAACGCGGCGGAAACCCTGGATCGCATCATCAACATGTTCCCGCAGGAACAGCACGGTCAGATTTTTATGGATCTTGCCCACTACCTGCGCGCAATTTTGTCCCAGCGCCTGGTGCGTTCTCGCGAAGGCAAGTTGGTGGCAGCGGTTGAGCTGATGCTGAATACGCCGCATATCAAAGACCTGATTCTCAAAGGTGATATTTCCGAGGTGAAGGAAGCGCACAAAGAAAGCGGCGAGCAGGGCATGCAAAACTTCGACGATGCGCTGTTGGATCTCTACAAGGCCGGCACGATCACGCTCGAAGAGGCGATGTCGCACGCCGACTCGCGCTCGAACCTCGAAGCCAAGATTAACTTCGGCGGGTAGATTTCCTGACTGAATGGCAGCTGCCTTTCGGTCGGAACCCCACGCCCTCAGTGCCGCCGCCGTAAACATGCGGATTCTCGTGTAGGTTTGACGCACCGACATCGGTCCGAGACGGTCCCTGCGACCGGGTCGGTAGGTTTAGGTACAAGAAGAAAGAGCTGCGTATGCGACAACCAAGCCGTTTCGTTTTGACCGCCATTGTCTGTGGTTTGGTCTGGTCATGCGCAGAACCCGACTACTCGTCTTCCATTATCCAAAAATTTCGTGAATATCGCGTTGTGGTGGAGGTCACACCAGAAGAGTCGGTGCTTTATTTCTCCCATCAGCGTGTTGCCGGCTGGCTTGGCGTGCTTCTGTTCGAAGAGCCGTATCCGACCTTAGATTCATTCATGTTGATCGAGGGTGATTTCCTATACGCCAAGAAGATCGACGTGGTCCATGAGTACATCGTTGAGAAAATTGCGCGCAATCGTTACATGCTAACGATTTTCTATTCAGGTGATGAGGAAGAAGGGCTCAGAAAAATTGAAATCGAATATGTCGTTGAGCGTGGTGAGCTGGCGATCGATCTCTTTGGTTTTTATGGCAGCAGTCAGGGTGATGTGCCCGCGGAGTACGTGGAGTCTTTCAAGTATCTCAATGCCGCCGATTAGCCTTGCTTCCGGGTAGCGCTATCCTTGTGGGTTCGGGCAACCCATCGTCCAGCACGTGCTTGCGCGACTAGCGTGGTGCACTTTTTTAGCAAGCTAGTCGGCCCTTGAGTAATGGCTGTCTGTGTAGGCAACATCTTCACATTCGATGAGCCACCGACCATGCTCAAGTATGGATGCCCACTCGATCTCATGAACCAAAAGCCCTTCCTCGCTTAACCGAAATTCGTCATAGCGCCAGTTGTAATGTCCGCCGGAGCGATCCAAGTCGCAACCCGATATCGAGTAATTTGAAACATTCTGGTAACGAAATGTCAGCAGAAGGTCGTGATAGGGTCCGAGAAGAACAGTCTCGATGCCGACTCGACGCTCCGCTTCGCGGTCACCTGTCGCATCCTCAAAAATCGTCACCGAATTCAGCCAGCCATCATGCGGGCAGCGATGATTCGAGAAGTCAAAATACCACTCCGAGGTTGCAAGCTTGAAGGCGTTCGGAGGGAATTTGTCGCCTACCGACATCAAGTATTTCCGATAACGGCGACTCGCCGCCACCGGATCTTCGTCGCGTTGAGCGCCTAGGATATACATGCAACGATAAACTTACCGACTCGTGGGAATACCTATTCCATTTCCGGAATGTAGTACGGAAAGCTCACACCCTCATTGAACTCGGCGTGCACCGAGGCGAGATCCTGCACTTTGTCGGTGCCCGCCCACCAGCCCTCATTCCAGTTGAGCAGTCCACGGTCCATGGCGGCGGCCATCGTCTGCAGATACGAGGTGAGGTTTACATAGTTGTAGCTGGGTCCGGATTCATTGAAGTACAGCGATACCGGCGAACCGATCGAGGCGTCCTTCTCGCAATCGACGAAATACCATTCGCCTTCGAATTCGAAGACCGGTATCCAATGCGCTTTCCACTCGTCTTCCGTTAGCAGGCGCAGATATTCGTCAGCGGCATCGGATACCGATAGGAAGCGGTGATACCAAATGAAACGGTTGCTACTTTCGCCATCACGCCACGACCAGAGAGTGATGAGCTCCCCGGGTACGTCACACGGGAACACCGATAGCCCCTCGGTCAGCGCGCCGTGATTGAGCGCGGGTTGCAGCTCCAGACCGGTGTCGTTCGCGGTATGCCAGTCATGAATTTGCTCTAACGCTGTGATCATCGCATCCGCGTCAGCGCGTTCATCGGCGATCTGCCAGGCTACGTCATCGGGCGGGTAGTCGGGCAGTAAGAACGGATCAAACGCATTGCCCGGAGCGGCTGTATCGGATTCTGCGCAACCAAACAGCGCTGCAATAAGAGGCACAACAAAAACGCGAGCTTGCATTAAAACCACCTTTGGTCGCGGGCAACCCTTGTGGGTCGAGGTAAACTGTATTCTGACATTTGACGCGCGGGTAGCTCAAACGATGAAGATCTGGTCCATCGCCAAAGACATGGCTGAGAAAACGCCGGCGGAGCGTAATCGCTATGTCGATTTCCTGCGCGCCGCATCGATTCTGGTGGTGGTCTTTGGGCATTGGCTCATCGCCACCGCGTATTACGTCGATGGTGATCTCACGGTGGGGCACTTGCTCAAACAAGCACCGCAAACGCATTGGCTGACGTGGTTGTTTCAGGTGATGCCGATCTTTTTCATTGTCGGTGGCTATTCGAACGCGGTTTCGCTCGAGAGCGCTGCACGAAAAGGCACCGGCTATGCCCCGTGGTTGGCAAGTCGGCTAAACCGACTGGTCGCGCCGTTGCTCGGCCTGCTATTCGCCTGGGCGGCGATTGCGATCATCATGAAATTTCTCGGCGTGAGCCCGGGCGTTATCCAATACACGTCACAGGCCTCACTGATCCCCACCTGGTTCCTCGCGATCTACATCGTCGTGGTGATGCTCGCGCCCCTGACCTACAAAGCGTGGCGTAAAGCCGGGTTTCTATCGTTTTGGGCGTTCGTCGCGCTGGCGGCATTGGTCGACTTCGCGTTCTTCAAGCTCGATCTGCAGTGGCTCGGATGGAGCAACTACTTGTGGGTGTGGCTGGCAGTCAGTCAGCTCGGCTTTGCCTGGCGCGACGGACGCATGGGGAACCCTGGGCTGCTGCTGTTATACGCAGCAGTAGGGTTTGCGGCATTGTACGTGCTGACGTCTATCGGTCCGTATCCGCTGGCAATGGTGGGTTCGCCGGACCCGGGTCTCAGCAACACCTTGCCGCCCAAGGGCACCTTAATCGCGTTGGGAATTCTGCAGTTCGGCGTACTGCTATCGCTGGAAGGTGTGATGCGAAGAGCGTTGTCCAGCGTACGTCTCTGGGCCGCGACGGTATTGATCAACTCGATGATCATGACCGTCTATCTTTGGCACATCACCGTCATGATCGTTATCGGCGGCTTGTTATACCTCACGGGTGGAATTGGTTTAGGTCTTGAACCGGGTACATCCGAGTGGTGGTGGTCACGGCCGGTATGGCTGGGTGTGCTCGCCGTTATTCTGATCCCTGTCGCGTTGGCGATGTCCTTTTTTGAGCGCATGGGTCGCAGCCCGGACGCGGCGATACCGTCTGCCTGGCGACAAGTACCGGGTGCGCTGATGATCTGTTTGGGCGTCGCCTTGCTGGCACTTTACGGCTATGGCGGTGGATCGTGGGAGCATCTGGACATTGCCGCGTTCCTGATGGTGGTGGTCGGCGCCGGAATCAGTGGATTGCTGCCAAGCTTCAAAAAGTAGGCGGCCGCAGACGAATCGCTGGCGACTATACTCAGGACAGTCTACTGGGAGCCAAAACCATGAGTCTTGATCTGCAGAAAATCCTCGGCGTGCTCGTCGCATTGCTTCTGGCGAGCAGCCTCGCCGCTGACGAGGCCATCGACAGCGACCTGATTTTGATCATGGATGGCTCCAACTCCATGTGGGGCCAGATTGATGGCGTCAACAAAATCGTGATTGCACGCGAGGCAGTGGGTAATCTGATCGACGGGCTGCCAGAGAATAAGAATGTCGGGCTGATTGCCTATGGTCACCGGCGCGAAAGCGACTGCGAAGACATTGAGACGCTGGTGCCGGTGTCACCGATCGACAAAGAGCCGCTAAAAGCGACCATCAACGCCGTCATGCCGAAAGGCAAAACGCCGATTACGTCCTCGATCAACCAGGCGATTGATCTTGCGCGAGAGCGGGACAAATCCGCGATTGTCTTGATCAGTGACGGACTAGAAACCTGCGACCTGGATCCCTGTAGCGCGGTTCGCGCCGCCAAAGAAGAGGGCGTGCCGTTTGTGCTGCACGTGATCGGTTTCGATGTCGCCGATGAAGATACCTCGCAGCTCGAATGTGCGGCTCAAGTAGGTGGCGGTTTGTATATGAGTGCTGAGAGCGCGCCACAGTTGTCTGAGGCGCTCGAAAGCGCATCGGAAAAACCCACCATTCCTGATGGCCGGTTGATAGTGGGAGTAACAGCGGAGGGCGAGCTGCACGACGCCAGCGTGATGGTCTCCGCCGCCGATACCGGCGAGCACGTTGCCGGTGGCCGTACCTATAGTGATGAAACGACCAACCCGAGAAGCATTCCTCTTGAAGATGGGAGCTATCAGGCAAAGGTCGCGGCCGTTGGCATCAAAGGGTCGCCGAGCTTTGAGTTCGAGTTTGAGATTGCCGATGGCAATGCGGTCGAGCGATCCTTCGACTTTAGCGCCGGGGAGTTGTCGGTCTACGTGACACGAAACGGTGAGCTTAGCGACGCGGTAGTGAATGTTATTCGCAAAGGTGAACGAACCAGCGCCGCGGGCGGGCGCACGTATCGTCAAGCGACGCACAACCCCAAAGTTATGAAGATTGCCGCCGGTACGTACGACGTCACGGTTAAGTCGGTTGAAATCAAAAACGGCGCGGAAGTGTTGATTGAAGACGTCGTCGTGAAGGGTAGTGAGCGCGCTGAGATCGAGCACCACTTCGTGAGTGGCACGTTGAAAGTAGGCGCGCGTCGCGGTGACACGTTGGTTGATGCCGTCGTTAACGTTTATGACGCCAATGGCAAGTACGCTGAGGGTGGACGAACCTACACCAGCGCATCGAGCAACCCCAGTGAATACACGGTACTGCCGGGTGATTATCGGGTTCGTGTTGACGAGATTCGCGGTGAGCGGCGCGAAGTCGATGTCACAGTCGTCGAAGGCGAAACCGCGGAAGTTCTAATCGATCTGGATCAACCCTAGCCGGCAGCCGGCGGTCGTTAGAACGACTGCTGGTCGCGAATACCGACTCGGTTTCCATCCGGGTCGCAGATGTTGATCGTGTCACCCCAGTCATACCGCTCGATTTTCGCTTCTATTCCGTACGCGATGACGGACTGCAGCGCTTTTTCAATATCGTCGACATTAAACCGCAGTTTGGTAGGGTTTTCGGCGATCGTCTTTTCGCGCGACAGCGCGATGCCTTCAGTTTCGACCATCAAATACGCGTTGCCGTATTCGAAGCAGGTGAGTCGGAAATCGCCGTCTTCTTTTTCCTGAAGTACCGGCAACTTGAACAGGTCGCGGTAAAACGCCACACAGGCATCGTAGTTTTCGGTATTGAGGATGATGCCGTGCCGCTGGATATTCATGATGGTGCACTTGGCTCCTGCTTGGCCCAGTACGTCTGTTTGTGGCCCCGGTCTTCCAGTTCCTGTGCGAGCGCTCGTGCGCGTTGTTCGCTCAGATTGGCCTGCACCACAAATTCGTTGTCGTTGTCATCCAAGCGCCAGACGGACCAGTTTCGCTGCGGACGTAATTCTGTCGGTTCGTTGCTCATCGTGAGAGTCCGCGCACATATCGCGGCACGCGATTTCTCAGAATGCGTACTAAGATCGGGTCCATGAACTCAAAATCGTCGGGGATGTTCAGGACCGCGAGTTTCTTATCGCGCAGCAGCGATTGAAATTTTCTGGCCACTTTTCGCCGGTGCGCGTTTTCCATGACCAATACCGTGTCCGCCCATTCGATGAGATCGCCGCTCACCGGCGTCTCGCAGTCCTTGTTGGTGCCCGCGCTGATGGCCTCCACACCGTCATATTCCGAAAACACCGCCGCAGCTGTCGGGCTGCGCAACCGGTTTTCACTGCAGACAAACAAAATGCGCATGACGCGTCAGGCGGCGTCGAATCGCGCTCGGTTGTCCGCCATCCATTGCTGCATTTCCTCCTGACCACGGCTCGAATCGGCCATGACGTCCGCATGCGATTCCATGTAGTGCGGACGCAGAGCTATCATCCAGTCTTCAAACGTTTCGCCTTCAGCGATGTGGTCGCACAAATCACACGAGAGTGCTGTCATGTTGATCCCTCTTGGGTTGAAACGCCGTCTTGCAATTCTACCCTACAGCGGTGTTGATGACGGCTTGTCATCTTCCATGCTGACAGCGGCCATCAGCCAAACGTCGTCGATCTTCCGCCACACAATGACGTACTTGCCGGTTTCAACGACGTCACCCGGGTAGACGATGCGGTTAGTGCCGTATTCGTAAGCGACCGCACCAGAGGAGTCGACCTTTATGGCCGTGGTGGTGCCTTCGAATGTATCGAACGTCGCGAACATTCCGATTAAGAATTCGCGGATCGCCGGCTTGCCTTCGATTTTGGCACCGGTGGGTAGTAGTACCGTGCCGTCGTCTGTCCAAAACAGTAGTGCTGTGTCGATGTCCTTGGCGGCCTCGGCCGCAACCATGGCATCGCTACGCGTTTGAATGGCGGCTTTTTCAGCCGCAATATCGACATCGGATCTGCTGCAGGCCGTAAGTACTAGCAGAATGGCCGCGAGTGTCGAATACGGCCGCCGCATATCAGCGCGAAATTTTCGATTGCACGTAGCGGTACAGGAAGCTGCCGTCCTTGTCCCAGATGCTGACGTCGCCGATATGAACGCCGGGTTTCTCGGCGACCAGATCAAAAACCACCTCCATGGTTTCGCCGGCCTCTAGCACTCGGTTGTAGTACAGCGTGAGCGATCCCATCGAGTTGTCGGCATCCAGGGGTTCGGGAGAAATGCTGACGACGTCGTAGCCGTCCAAAAACTCCCAGGTCAAATCAACCGACTCCAAATCGAAGCCTTCGTCCTCGCGGGCGTTCTCAATCGTGACTGTGAGAGTGAGTGCCTCGCCTTGTTGGGCCAGGCGAGGTAGTTCTGCCCAGGTCAGAATATCCTCCGGATCCTCCAGGCCGTAGTCTTCAATGTAATCTTCGACCGCCTCGGCGAGATCATCCAGATTCGGGTCCTGCGCGAACCCGGTGGTAGTCAGTAAGAGCAGGAAAATGCCGGTTATAAATTTCATTGCAGATCCTCGGCTGTGACGCCAGCAATCTTAACAAGGCTAATCGTAAATGACGCCGTCGTCGTCCAGAAATCGGCAAAATGCATAGACTTCGTCTTCGCCCTGTCCGTTTTCGCGCGCCGCCAGTGCCGACTTCTTTAGCAGCCAGCCCTTCAGCAACGTGAGCGCGTTGTATTCGGCAAATGTTGACAGTAAATCATGTTCTGCCGCGAGTACGCGTTCCTCAAGATATGCAATGGATCGCTGAGCAGCCTCTAATGTGAAGTCTGATTCTCGAAACTGATACTCAGGTTCTCGCTCGAATTCCCAGTTGGTACACAGCGGTTCGGCGCTAGACGTGGCGGCACAAAGAAAAAGACAAATTGCGAGTGTTAGCGGTTTCATCTCTTACCAAAGATCGCCCTGCGGCATAAATGACAGAGCCACCATATCAGCAATACGATCGTGATGGCGACGGCGCAAAACGATGACCATAGCAGGATGTCTCGGATATGCTCGCACGCGGTTTGGCAGCGGTAGAAATCGGGGCAGTCGTAATCGCGATCTTCAATCGTGACATCGTCGCCGGCGCCACCTTCGGCAATGCCGTTGGGGCCGGGTGAATAGACGATGGGAACGCCAGGCCCGGTTGTAACTACGTACCGATTGCCCCAAGGGTCTTTCGAGTGCAGGCGCTCGAAATACTCCTTCTCGATAAGCACATCGATGCTGGTCGGATAGTGGCCATGATCCAGCCGATACAGTCTTGCAGCCGCTTCGAGCGTTCCGATGTCAATCTGAACTGCAGAAATTCGGTGTTCGGGGCTGTGCACCCAAATGGGACATTGGGCGGCCAACCTGAGTGTCGCAAGTACTAGCAGCAGACTAATGCCAGTCGCGTACAGACAGATGCGACCCGGCGATTCGAGTTTTCGTTTCATACCTCAGTTGAAACGATGGAAAGAGTCGCTTGGGTCTAGGAGCCCTTACAACTTCTTAACCCCTGAAGCTTGGCACGCTATTCGTTCAGGTTGTCTGGTATCAGCGCCAGAATATTCTCGGCCAGCGATAGCTGATGTTGTTCCGTCGTTGCCAACAGCATCTGAAGTTCATACATCGTCTCGTAGCGCGCCTCGAACGCAACCAACCCGTCAAGATCATACGACTTAATTAAGGCGTTGATCGCCTCGGAATCGTCGACGCTGTCAACGGCTGCACGGATGTTGGCGCGAAAGGTCACGTCTCGATCAACGTAGGGGTTACTGGAAACTTCTGCTGTCGCCAAATCGATGAGCGCCTCGTGAATAAAGGCGTCGCGCGACAAACGGGCATCGTATCGAATCAATGCCTGTTGGAGTTCGCGATTCGAAAGTGACGACAGCTTACCGCCGGTTGTGAGTTGTACATAGGTAGCGGAGCGGGGCGGCATTCGACCGGTGGCCATCGCAGCACTCAGGCCTGCCTTTATCTCGGCTTCGGTAGCGGGTTCTCCCGGAGTTTCCAAAGTGGCGATCAATTTTTCAAGATCGCTGGCCCATCCTTGACGAATTTGGATCTGATTTTGCAATGCGACTTCTATTTCCTGAAATTCGGCGGCCAGTTGAGTCAGCGTTTGTTGCTCTTCGGCCTTTTCCTTCTGTGCGTCATTCCAGTTCGATACCTGGATACCAATGAACACGCCGACCACGACTATGATGAAGTCGACGCCAACGGCGAACCAATTTTGTTGTCTAACGTGCTGCGTGATTCGGCGAAGTAGCATGCGATTCCTCAGCTGGGAAAGATGTGCGTCACTAGGATTATCGGCAATGATAGTGCGAGCCCCAGAAAAAACGTCAGCAAGCCGGTAAATACGCTACGTCGGTATTTGAGCCCTTGCTCGTTCAAGTATCGCGGTGCATATATCAAATTCAAGCGATTGAAACGGTGCGCCCAGCTCGCTGTTTCGAAAGTGTCATTAACGTGAAAGGCCATACGTATCGCGCACCAAACTGATCGGCCAATTCCGGTTGCTACCAAAACGAATCCGGCGGCGGCGAGCAGTACCGCAATACCGGCGAAGAACAACCAGAGCCAATCCCCGACCGCGGGTTCGCATTGGTCGCATTGTGAGATAAACAAGGCATACCCGCCAAGCGTGACGACAAGTGTCGTAGCAAGAATGATGACGATGACACGGCGGGGTGTCGTCATCGATGGTCTATTCAATCTCTTGGTTGCTCGGCGAGAATTCGGTCAATTTCTTTTTCAAAACTAGGGCGCCCGGTTATCCCGCGTTTTCTCCAGTAGGGCGCTAGGTTCTTGATGGATCGGACAATGCGGGCTTGATAATACTCTTCATCCAAAAAACCCTGTTCGTATTGGTAATGCATATTGTCGTAGTCACCATGGAACGCAAAAAGAACGTCGTGCATTCGCCTTAGTTCAAGTGGAGAAAGTGCCTCTAGCGCGTCGAGATTGTCTGGATATCCGGCCTCGTGAAACTTCATCAATACGGGGGCAACGTACTCTGTGTCAGCTCGTTCGAAAATATTGGCGACCCAGGCGTCGGTGCGGCTCTGGTGGATTTGCGCGCGAGTGAGTTCCTGGTTTTGTCGCAGCTCAACTATGAGCAACACCAAGCCAATCAAAACGCCAATGTTGGCGACCAGCGTCAGCCAGCGCGTCGCTTTGTCTACATCCATACTTTATTCCTCATCCGTCGTTGTCGAGGATAGTGAGTCGGCTTTCCTGAGGTGGCATGCACCCAAGGTGTTACTCGATGATGAGCGTGTATTTGATATCTTGAACCATTCCGCCGCGGTCGCCCGGCGAACCGTACTGGCCACCAAAAGCAAGCTCGTACGTACCCGTCGGAAGCGGCGCAATCATGTACCAATAGCCGTCTGATGCCGATGGAAACGCGTTGTATGCGCCGATTTCTTCGGGTACCCGTTCGTAAATGTTAAAGCAGTGGGTGGTTGAAGCTCGATGTTTTTTCGTGTTCTTGACGGCTCGACCATTTATCGTGACAGAGATATTGAGCGCTGAGTCGTTACTGACGGCAGCACTGGCCCGTGCTTCTTTGCACGTGTAAGTCATGTTGTCGTACTGCGGCCAGAAGGCCATGTTGACCGCTGGGAAAAACAGATACTTTCCGCGTGGGACTGTGCAGGTGCGCTCAATCGTTGAAGAGCCGAAGCCACCGGCCAGAAACCATACGTCGCCACTTTGACCTACCGCGCAATGTTCGCCGGTTAGGTCGCGTACCGGGTTGACCTTGGCGTGGCTAGACATTGCCCACATCCACCAGTCGGCAGAGTACTCGCCGGCGCCCTTGCCATTCACTTCGAAATCGGGTGGCATCACGGTCGGTTCATCGGCCCGGCATGAAGTGAAGGCCAGCATGATGAGGAGAACGGTGGCTGGTGACGTTTTCATTACCAGTTAATCGTCGACGCTTCGAACACCGGGCCGTCCACGCAGACGCGCTTCATCGCCGGGCCATCGGGTGTTTCGATCTCGATCGTGCAGCCGGCGCAACCGCCCACCGCACAGGCCATAAATTCTTCAACTGAGACCTGGCAGGGCAAGTCGAACTCGGCGGCCAGGTCGGCGACGGCTTTGAGCATCGGCGTTGGGCCGCAGGTGAAAACTTGAGTGGCCGCACGTGTATCGCTGTCGACATGTTCCAACCACGCGCGCGCTAGGTCGGTAACGTAGCCGTTCATGCAGCCTTCGAAATCGGACAAGCTCGCAAGGCGACTCGGTACGTCCCATTCTTCCATTAGCGGCATCGACGCGACAACGTCGTCATTAAGCCACGACGTTTCGTGGCGCGAACGCTGCAGGTCGAACGGAAAGGGAATTTCAGAGCCGAGCATTGCAATCGGATTCCAGCGATCGCTCTTACGTAGAAAGTCGGCGAGGAACACCATCGGCGGGATGCCGACTCCGCCGCCGATCAACAAACAATTCGGATACTGGGGGTCGGGGCGAAACGGTTGGCCGATCGGGCCGAGCACGCTGACATGGTCGCCCGGACGCTTGTCGGCGAGGTAGCGAAGTCCATCGCCGACGATTTTAAACAGGACTTCAATCCAGTCTTCGCCCACTCGCATGATTGATAACGGACGGCGCATCGGTAGCGCGTCATCGCAGGTGATGTGCACGAAGCTGCCCGGCTGCGCGGCGGCGGCAGAGCGCGGTGCATAAATACGAAGAATGTACTGTTCGCCCGGAAATGTTTCGCGAGCCAGCAGCTGTCCGGTTTCAACGAACAGGCTGCCGCGATTTCGTTGGGCGTGCTTGCGTGCAGCTTGGTTCAACGTGAGTCCAGCGTGCGGCAGACTTGTTCCAGTACCGCCATGCGCACAGCGACACCGTTGCTCACCTGTTGGCGGATCACCGAGATCTCCGAATCCGCTAAGGACGATTCGATTTCAACACCGCGGTTCATCGGGCCGGGGTGCATGACGATAGCGTCTGGGGCAGCCAGTTTCATGCGATCGCGACTGACGCCATAGTTGGCGAAATACTCGTCAATACCGGGGATGCCGTCGAGGTTTTCAATGCGCTCGCGCTGAATGCGCAGTGCCATTACCACGTCAGCGTCGCGAATTCCGTCGTCAATGTTGCTGAGCAATTTAGCGCCGCCGAAGTCGTCCGGATTCGGCGCTAACTCCGGCGGTGATACCAGCCGTAATTCGTTAACACCCAGCGTCTGCAGACCTTCAGCGGCCGAACGCGCGACGCGTGAATGTGCGATGTCGCCGACGATCGTGACGGTGAGGTCTTTAAAATTGCGTTTGTGCTGGCGAATGGTCAGCAGGTCCAGAAGGCCCTGAGTTGGGTGTGACACGCCAGCTTCACCGGCATTGAGAACGCACACGGTGTTATCGACGTTGCGTGCAATGTACGCAGGGATTCCCTCGCTGGCGTCGCGAACCACCATGATGTCCACCTGCATCGACTGCAGGGTGTAGATCATGTCGAGCACGCTTTCGCCTTTCTTGCGTGATGACGTATTGACGTCGAGATTGAGGACGTGAGCGCCGAGCCGTTGGGCCGCGAGGTCGAACGAGGCTCGAGTACGCGTGCTCGGCTCAAAAAATAAGTTACCGACGGTGCGACCGGATAAGCGGTTGTTGCTGACGGCGCGTTGGCCTACCGCGCTCACGTAGCGCTCCGCTGCATCCAGCAACCGGACCAGGGTGTTGCGGTCGATGCCCTTCAGCGTCAACAGGTGTTGTAGCTCACCGTCGGCATTGAATTGCAGCCGGGCTTCGTCTTTCAGCGTGGGGAATTTTTCGACGACGTTCATCGGGGCGCAATTCTAACCGGTCGCCGCATCGGTTTCAGCCAGAAGAGGCCAAAAATCGCTCCGCGATCAGCACCGCCGCGGCGCTGTCGATATCTTCCTTTTGTATTCGCCCGCGTTCGCCGGCGACCCGGCGCCGCTTGAGTTCGGCTTCGGCTTCCTGCGAGGTATGCCGTTCGTCGACAAATTCGACCGGCAAGTCGAATTCTGCCAGCGCTTCGACAAATGCGTCGATCTCGGCCTGCATCGGTGTGGTCGAGCCGTCGGCAAACAATGGCTGACCGATAACCAGCAGGTTCGGCCGCCACTCCCGAATTAGCGCGTGCACATGATCATAGTCTGGGCCGTTGCTGCCATTAGTGATGACGCCCAGCGGGCTTGCCGACTGAGTAATCGATTGCCCAACCGCGCTACCGATACGACGGCGGCCGTAGTCGAAAGCGAGCAGCGTCGTTGTGGTATCAGGCGTGGCCGGCATCCGGTGCTATCCGACTAATGTCGACGCCTAAGGTTTCTGCCGCCGCCGTCCACCGCTCAGCAAACGGTAGATCAAAGACGACCGCGGAATCGGCGGGTACGTTGAGCCATGAGTTGGCGAGAATCTCTTCTTCGAGCTGGCCCGCGTCCCAACCGGCGTAGCCTAATGCGACCAGCGTGCGATCGGGTCCTTTGCCGTCGGCCATGGCATCCAATACGTCGCGAGAAAACGTCAGCTGAATGTCCGCAGAAATATCCAGCGTGCTTTCGAATTTCTCGCCATGCTCGTGCAACACGAAACCTTTTTCGGGTCCGACCGGACCACCTAGCAGGACAGGATGGCTGGCCGCGCTCGGGTCGGCATCGTGTAGATCGAGTTGTTCGAACAATCCACCGAGCTTGAGCTCCAAGGGGCGGTTAATCACGATCCCTAGGGCGCCGTCATGGTTATGTTCACAAATGAGTGTGACCGTGCTCGAGAAATTCGGGTCTTGCATACCCGGCATCGCGATAAGCAACTGATTTACCAAGGAGGTGTTTTCAGCCATAGCAACAGTATCGTTGCTGGCCGTCGATCCGACAAGTTCGATTAGTTAAGAGACGCTGTCGATGGCGGATTCGGGTCGGAGAACTTGAATTTATAGCGGAACGAGAGACGATCAAAATCTTCGGAAACATCCACGCTAAAGGGATCGAATGGGGCGCCGCGGCGAATAATGTCAAGCGCTGCCTGGTCGATTACCGGTGAGCCGCTGGATTTTTCCAGCAACACTTGCGACAGGGCCCCCGAGGATTCGATTGTCACTTCCAACGTTGGGCTGCCGTCGAAACTGCCGGCATGACCCAAATTGGCAAAGTAGTCGTCGCCGACCGCTTCGATGCGACCTTTCCAATTGCTGAGATACGGTGCGTATTCTGCGTGGCGCGTGTCCACGCCGATGATGACATGTCGCGGATCATCATCATGAATGCTGAACGTCGCATCGGTATCGTGCGGCAGTGCCAGCGTGTTTTCGCTGCCGGCTTCCAAAACGATGGCGGTTGACGCTTCGATTTCGGGGTCATCGCGCAGCTCGTCAGCGACCGCACGATCGGTGTCATTTTGCGTCATTAAGACCTGATCCGCGGACACGTCATGTGCGATTGCTTCGCGCAGTGAGTCGCCATCTTCAACGCCCGGATTTTCGATCGACGAGACGCTTTCCAACGGCGCGGTTGCACGCACTTCGTCGGCGGTGTTGCCACCACCAAGCTGCGAGGCCTGCGCCAGGTATTCCGCCTCGTCGGGACGATCAATGTCTTGGTCAGGATTGGCGACGATGGTGACCTCGAGCGAGATCGCCTCATTGCTGCCATCCAGGAGGTAGGGATTGAAGGTGACGCCGATAATAAGGATGCCGTGGATCAGTGCCGCCAGGAATAACATCGCGGGCAGCCGATCGGGTACCGCTGGAGGTACCAGCTGTATCTCGTCAAATGGATTCGGGTTTTTGGCCAGAGTTACCATAACCACCTTTCCAGAGTGCCGTGATCATCCGCCATTTCTTCCACTAAAACAAGCGCTTGAAGCGCTTCCCTCGGCTACCGCCGCAATGTGCTCGCGGCCTTCGTCTGCTAACCAGTCTAATCGCTCGGCCATCGCTTGAGTGAGACACAGTTCACCGCTTGCCCCTATCAATAAGGCATATGTCAGACCGAGCCCTCGCACGGTTTGCTCGAATTCGTCGACCCCTGCGACCATCAACGCCGTGGCCGAGGCGTCCGCGAGCATGGCGTCCTTATCGATGACGGTGACGGACACTGTGTGTTGCACCGGGTGTCCGGTGCGAGGATCGATCACGTGGGGATACCGTTGGTCGTCGATCTCGACATAGCGTTCGTAGCTTCCGGAGGTCATTACCGCTTCGCCGCCAACAATATTTAGGCCCGCGATAACGTCGGCATCGTGGGGCGATTGAATGCCGATACGTGCCTCGCGCTTTCCCATGACACCGAGGTCGCCACCGATGTTTACGATCGCATCGCTTACGCCTTGTTCTTCAAGCAGGCCAAATGTGTCCCTAATAATGGCGCCTTTCGCGATTCCGCCAAGGTCTATCATCGTATTGCGGTTCGCACGTACTAAGTTGGACCCGTCCAAGTCCACCGAAATCAATGAAGCGCCACGCTTCGCACGTCGTATCTCATCGCGGCTCGGTGGCCGTTCCAAAGTCTCCGGCAAATCGTGCAATTCCCACAATTCGGTCAATCGACCGATACCGGCGTTAAATCGTCCATGCGACAGAACTTCAATATCTCGCGCGCGATCAACGATACGGGCCAACGACGGGGACAGTTCGATGTTCGACTTGCCCTCGGCGATGCCTGAGTTGACCGCTGCCAATTCGCCGTCCGCCCACGGGTACCAATCGCGTCCAAGCCGTTCATATCGACTTGGCAAGAGAGTATCTACGGCTTGCGCAGTATCTCCACCGACACCATAAATCGTTATCGATACATCGGTACCCAAGGAGAAAAAAGAAATCTCGTCGCCATTGCTGCAGGCCGCAATGGCGAGTAAAGCAAATAGGCTAAGCCAAAGCGTCTTCGATCGCGTCAAACAACAATCCTGCAATGTTGAGGTCAAACTGCTTGTCGAGTTCTCGAATACCGGTCGGGCTAGTGACGTTCACCTCGGTGAGGTAGTCGCCAATCACGTCAATGCCGGCAAACAGCACACCAGCATCGCGTAGCACAGGGCCAACGCGATCGCAGATGGCGCGATCCGACTCCGAAATTTCCTGTGCGATTCCGGTCGCCCCGATCACCAAATTGCCGCGGTTGTCGTCCGGTGGCGGCACTCGGGCTAGGACAAAAGGAACCGGTTCGCCATTGATAAGGAGTATGCGTTTGTCACCCTCGGTAATTTCGGGTACGTGCACCTGGGCCATCGCAAACTGTTGGCCGTAATCGGTCAACGTTTCGAATACCACGTTGGCGTTGTTGTCACCTTCTTGGATGACAAAAATTGACTTGCCGCCCATGCCATCGAGAGGTTTCACGACGATGCGTTTGTGCTCGGCGAGAAAGGCTTTCATCTCGCCCATCGAGCGTGTGATCAACGTTGACGGTGTGATGTCCGGGAACCACGCGGTGAACACCTTCTCATTCATGTCGCGAAGTGCCTGCGGTCGGTTGACGATTAGGGCACCCGCCTCCTGAGCGCGATCGAGAATATAGGTGGTGTAGATGTACTCCATGTCGAATGGTGGATCTTTGCGCATCAAGATCGCGTCTAAATCACCCAGTGCGACCGTTTGCTGTTCGCTGAACTCGAACCAGCGATCATCGTCATCGAATACGGACAGCAGCGTCGAATCGCCCATCGCCGTTCCATCAATCAGACGCAGGTCTGACTGCTGAAAATAGTGGATCTTGGCATTTCGGCGGCTGGCTTCGAGCAGCATCGCCAGCGAACTGTCCTTGTAGGGGGTGATCGACTCGATCGGGTCCATCACCATGCCAATGTTGAGCGTTTTTTCGGCCATTTAGGGGTGACTTTTGGGAAGTGGCTGCGAAGCGGCCAACTATACCTCGGTTTTACCGCCTAAACGCCCAGTTTTCCTCGGATTCTGCGGTCTGAGCAGAGCGTCGTAGCAGGACTTATGTCAATATGGTAAAAGTCATTTTTCGCGGGCATTTCAAGGGCGTAGAGCGCCCATTCGTTCGCCTGTGCCAACCAAAGCGAATCCAGGGGGATTCGACAGACGCGTGAGGATATCCGGTGTCTAGCAACGCATCTCGAAGTCTGAATGGACTCAAGATTCTTGTCGTGGATGACAGTAAGACCATCCGCCGTACTTCCGAAACATTGCTGACTAAGGAAGGCTGCCAAGTCTTCACGGCCATCGATGGTTTCGACGCCCTTTCAAAAATCGCCGATCACCAGCCCGATTTGATCTTCGTCGACATTATGATGCCGCGTCTCGACGGCTATGAAACGTGTTCGCTGATCAAACACAACAAGATGTTTAAAGAGACGCCGGTGATCATGCTGTCGAGCAAAGACGGTCTATTTGATCGTGCGCGCGGCCGTATCGTCGGTTCCGAACAATACCTGACCAAACCGTTTACCAAAGACGAGTTGCTCGGGGCTATTTCTAACCAGATCAATTAGGGGTGCAACATGGCAGTCGTACTCATCATTGATGATTCACCCACCGAACTCCATCTGTTCCAAAACATGCTGGAACAGTACGGCTATGGTGTCCTGGTGGCCGATAGCGGCGAAGACGGCTTGCGTCAGGCCGCAGCATCCAAACCCGACTGCATACTGATGGATGTGGTCATGCCCGGAATGAACGGGTTTCAGGCAACGCGCAAGCTGTCCCAGGATCCGGCAACGGCGAACATTCCCGTAATCATGATCACCACCAAAGATCAGGAGACGGACAAAATCTGGGGCATGCGACAGGGCGCTGTCGAGTATCTGGTCAAACCCATCGCTGCCGATATGCTGGTGGACAAGATTAACGCGGTGATGGCGAGATAGATGAGCGAGTCTGTCGACCTCGCAAGTTTAGTCAAGCAACCGTTTGAGTTGCTGGCGGAGATCGAGCGCCGCTCGCGAGCCGCACATGCCGGTACCGCCGGCGGTGAGTTGCCCAGTGAATGGGTCGGCGTTGGTTTTCGTATCGGCGAAGAGCAGTTTGTTGCGCCGCGCGATCAGGTTCGCGAAGTACTGATGCTGCCGGAAGACATGACGCGGGTACCGGGCGCACAGCGGTGGTTGTTGGGTATCGCAAACCTGCGTGGTCATCTGCTGCCGCTGGTTGACGTGAAATTATTGCTCGGAAGCGGTCGTACTACGCTGCGGCGCAATACGCGCGTGATATCGACCAACCACCGCGAAATTCCGGCGGGATTGGTGGTTGACGAGGTGCTGGGATTTCGACGCTTTAGTGACAACGAGCATCGCGACAGTTGGCCCGAGACTTCGGTGCGCTGCGATCGGTTTTTGACCGGCGCGTATCAGCGGGGCGAAGAAAACTGGCCGGTGATCGATCTGTTTGAATTTGTTGAAAGCAATATGTTTTTACAAGCCGCTGCGGATGGCTAGCAGACTGTTTTACGGGCTGCTCGGCACATAGAGGCCAGGATGGCGAACGGAAAGTTGAATTGAGTTAAAACCTAATGGCAAACACATCTGATAATTCCACCCAGTTTCGTATAGCAGCAATTCTTGCCGCGTTGCTGGTGTTGGCCGCTGCCGCAATTATTTTCCTGCGCGGTAATGGCGATTCGTCATCGGCGGAACTGGCCGCTCTATCGCAGTCGATTCCAGCACAAGCGACTAGCGCGATCGGCGGCCAGGACGGCGCGTTCGATGCGTTGTCGCGCAGCGTCCAGCGATTGGCTGAATTGCGGCGCTCGTCGGGTGGTGTGCCGGGTAGCAATGCGCAGTGGCAGGCATTGGTATCGGGAGCGTCCGCGGTCTTGGACAAGAGAGCTGAGGTCGAAGCGCTGCGCGCCGGCGCCGGTGAGGTTGCGGTTCGCGCTGAGTCTGTCGTACAGATGGCAGACGGGTTGCTCGATAGCTCCGGCTCTACGGCGTTGCTGCAAGAATTCCAGCAACGCGCTGACCGGCTTCGCCAACAGGCGCAACAACTCGTGCAAAACCCGATGGCATCGCAGTCGGCCGCCATGGGCGAAGATTTGGACTTTCTTAATAGTGTTGCCGCCGGGCTGGCGGGCCAAGAAAGCCCGTTCGATATCCGTCCTCTCGGCCAAGATGCACAGGATACAACCTTGGCGCCGATCGTAAGCGATCTGCAGATCATGAATACCGAATCAGAGCGGATTGCCGGCAGTGCTGCGTCCGTCGCAGGTTTGTCGGAAACGGTTGCCGGCATCGGCTCCAGCGCCAACGCACTTAGTCGCGCGTTCATGGGTTCTGGTGGTCAGAGCGTTTTGCCTAGTTTCTTGCAGAATCCGTGGATCCCGCTCGGCATGTTGATTGCTGGTGCGCTACTGGTGTTGGCATTGTTGGCGATCAATAACAAGAGCTCTGGTTTCGAGCAAGTGGCCCGTGAACAGGCAGAACAAAACGAACGCAATCAGCAAGCCATCCTTCGGTTGCTGGACGAGATGGGAAGTCTTGCCGACGGTGACCTGACCGTTGAGGCGACCGTGACCGAAGATATTACCGGTACCATCGCTGACTCATTTAACTTTGCGATCGAGGAGCTGCGCAAACTCGTCGCGACGGTCAACGAAACCGCGATCATGGTGGATTCGGCGGCGAAACAAACCGAAAACACGGCGGTGAACATGGCCAAAGCGGCCGACAATCAAGCGCGCGAGATTAACGCAGCGACCGAATCGATCGTATCGATGGCGGGATCCATTGAAGAAGTTTCGGGCAACGCGGAACGTTCATCCGACGTGGCACGCCACTCGGTAGAGGTGGCACACAAAGGTGGTGAAGCCGTACGCCGCACCATCGACGGTATGAACGCGATTCGCGAGACGATTCAGGACACGTCGAAACGCATCAAACGATTGGGCGAATCATCCCAAGAGATCGGCAACATTGTTGAGCTGATTAACGACATCGCCGAACAAACCAATATTCTGGCATTGAATGCGTCGATTCAGGCATCGATGGCCGGTGAGGCGGGTCGTGGGTTCGCAGTCGTCGCGGACGAGGTGCAACGATTGGCGGAAAGATCGACAAACGCAACCAAGCAGATCGAAGTGTTGGTACGCACCATTCAGGCAGATACCAACGAAGCGGTGGTATCGATGGAGCGCAGCACCACGGACGTGGTCGGTGGCGCGCTACTGGCCGAGAACGCAGGCGCGGCGCTCGACGAAATTGAGCAGGTATCCAATCAGATCGCGAGCCTGGTACAGAACATCTCAGGTTCGGCGCGCCAGCAAGCGGGTTCGGCGGCCGACGTCACACGGCGTACCACACGCCTGCGAGAAATTAGTGAGCAAACCGGCAAAGCCACTACTGCTACTGCCGCCGCTATCGCGAAGCTCTCTGAGCTTGCTACTCAGCTGCGAAAAACGGTCGCCGGATTTACCTTGCCGAACGACTCACTTCGAGCAAGTGCGCTATCGCCATCGTCGTCAAATGCGCTTAAAGGGCAGGCGGCCAACGATCAGGCGCAAGCGAGTTAAGTACGAAGGCATACACACGGACTGTAGATGACCTCCGAAACGGGCATACACGAACCAGTGACTGAGAAGTCGCACGACGTGCAATCGATGAGCGGGTTGGCAATCGTCAGCACTGAGCTGATGGAGACGCTGCGCAATGCGCACTTGGCACTCGAGGATTGCGTCGACGGGCGCGGCGGTTCAGCCGCGTTAGTTCGCGCCGGCGAACTGTTGCACCAGGCTCGCGGTGCGCTACAAATGACCGAAACCTATGGCGCAGCGCTTCTCGCCGAAGAGATGGAGTTGGGCTGCAAGTTTCTAGCGGGTCTTAGTTCGGGCAAAGGTCGTGAGGACGGGCTCGAAGCGCTGACGCGCGCCATGGTGCAATTACCGACCTATATCGAACGCTTGCTTGCCGGTGGTCGCGATATCGCGCTGGTGTTGTTGCCAATGCTCAACGATTTGCGCGCCGCACGCGGCGAACCGCTGCTGTCCGAAGGCACGCTGTTACTACTGAATCTCTCGCCCAGTGATGCGACGGCGGGGAGCAGTCCGCGGCAGGGAACCGGAGAAGATCCGGTTGAGTTAGCAACGCGAGTTCGACCGAAGTTTCAGTTGGCGTTGCTCGGTTGGATTAAGGGCGGCAATAGCGAACAGCATCTGGCGACACTATCGAGCGTGATGGAGCGACTGGAAGCGGCTGCCACGCGCGACGATATGTATCAGCTGTGCTGGGTGACGGGTGGTGTGCTCGAAGCGCTTCGTGAGGGCGGTCTGGATACATCGATCGCGCTGAAGCGCCTGCTCGGGCAAATCGATCGACAGCTCAAAGCGATCATCGACGAAGGGTTGGAGTCTTTCGACAAGCGTCCGGTCGACGACCTGCTGAACAACATGTTGTACTACGTCGCGCGCTCCGGCACTGCTGGCAAACGGATCAGTGAGATTCGCGCGGCGTTTAACCTGTCCGAGCTATTGCCGGGTGATGAACAGGTCGAGCACGCGCGTGAGGCGTTGTCTGCACCGAGCATCAAGCTCATGGAAACCGTTGCGGCGGCAATTCGCGAAGATTTGGGTCGCGTTAAAGACGTGCTGGATATTTACGTTCGTACCGGTATGAACAATCCGGCCGAGTTGGTGCCGCAACTCGACCTTCTGAAGAAAATTTCCGACACCTTGGGTGTACTCGGTCTCGGTGAACTGCGCGGCGATGTTGATAGCGAGATTGAACGCCTTAGGAATGTGGTTGACGCAGGCGCAGGTGCCAGTGAATCGGTCATCCTCGACGTCGCGGCCACGTTATTGAAGGTCGAAGATCGGCTGGATCAGCAGCTCAAGCGCATGATCGATCCGCGCACTGACGTCGGCACGCAAGAATTGCAAGCATTACCACCACAAGAAGCAGCTGACTACCAACAAGTGGCTGAGTCGGTGATGCGTGAATGCATCATCAACTTGGCAAGAATTAAAGAGACCGTCGGTCAAAGCCTGTCGACGGACGCGCCGTCGCAGGGCCTTGATACCGTGCCGTCGCTGATTCGCGGCATTAAGGCGGGTCTGCTAATGCTCGGCAAATCGCGTGCGATGGAGGTGGTCGAGCGCATTGGTAACCTCATCACCCTTACGCTAAAGAGCGGCAATGCCACGTTGTTGACGCAAAAAGAAACCGATCGCATGGCGGATGCGATCGTTTCTATTGAGTACTACATGGAAACGGTCAAGGCGGGTCGCGCCGAGCCTTGGTATATGCTTGATAATGCCGAAGCCTGCTTGGCCGTACTTCGCGATGTCGAGCAGCGCATGGCGCAGCAGGCCGAGTCAGTGCCGCAGCTTGACCAGACTGCGCGTATTGATCGAGCGGAAATCGAAAAAATTGCGGCTGAACAGGCGGCTGCCGCTCAAGCGCCACCGCAGCCGACCGAAGTCATTCCGTTGCCGGTGGTCTCGCAAAGCAGCGAACACCTCGATCCGGAATTGCTCGAGCTGTTTATCGAGGAGGCAAAGGAAGAAGTCGCGTCGATCAAACGCAAGTTGCCGACCTGGGCAGACGAGCCGGACGATATGGAGGCGCTGATTACGGTGCGCCGTTCCTTCCACACCCTCAAAGGCAGCGGCCGTATGGTCGGCGCCGAACGCATCGGCGAGTACTGCTGGAGCGTCGAAAATCTGATGAACCGGCTCATCAATCGCACGTTGCCGCGAACTCCGCCGATGGTCGACTTCATTGTCGAAGCGGCCGCGGCGGTGCCAGAGCTGATCGAACAGCTGGAAGTGGGCTCTGATCCGCAAGCCGACATCAATTCGCTGATGGCGCGCGCGAATGCGTTTGCCGAAGGTGATCCGAACGCGGCGGTGCTGACCGTTAAGACGCCAGCATTGGACGAAGCGCCGGAGAAAGATGAACCGGCACTGGAAATGGATCCGGTGCTGCTCGATATTTTCTCCAAAGAGACGGCCGGCCACCTTCAGGTGATTGTCGATTACTTAGCTGCGTGCGAAGGCCACGCGCCGCCGTTTGACGTCACCGATAAACTTCATCGCGCTTGTCACACACTGCATGGCAGCGCCAACATGGCCAACGTGGAGCGCGGAGTCGCGGTGGCCGCTGCGCTGAATCGTTTCGTGCGCCGCGTGTACGACCACAAGGTGGGTTTCCAACAATCCGGCCTAGATGCATTGCGAGCCGCCGGTAAGGCGATTGGCACGATCGTCGGTGACATCAATAAGCCTGAGCGAACGCGGGCTGATTACACGGCGCTGATCGAGCACATCACCAATTTGACCAACGCAGTGCAGCCGGAAGAGACGCTCACCAATGTTGAGCCGCCCAGCGAGATCACCGTGATCACGCGGCCGAAGCCAGAGGTTCCGGCAGATGAGACGGTAGTGCAAACACAAGCACCCGAGACGGTGGAAGAGCCAACGCCGCCACCTGCGGCTGAACCGCCCGTTGAACCGGTCATTGAGCCCGCGACAGAAACGATCGTCGAGCCTGAATACGATGCCGAAATCGCGGCGATCTTCACCGAAGAGTCGGCGGAGCTGCTCGAACAAGCGGATCAGGCGCTCGGCGAGTGGAGTAAGAACAAGAGTTCGCGTCAGCCGATGGAAGAACTCAAGCGCCATCTGCATACGCTCAAAGGCGGTGCCCGTATGGCGGGTATCACGGCGATGGGTAATCTGAGCCATGAGCTTGAAACGCTGTTGTTGGGCGTCGATGACGGGCGGGTCAATGCGACGCCGGCGATCGACGAATTGCTGCAGCAGAGCGTGGATGAACTGCATCGCATGCGAGACGCCGTGATCGCCGGTAAGGCGGTGCCGCTCGCCGACGAACTGGAAGGCCGAATTAAGGCCGCCAACGCCGGCTTTGAAATGGCGCACGACCGCGACGTTGAAACCACGCCTGCCGATGAGACAGTGCAAGCGGCGAAGCCGGCGGCCTTTACCGCCGAGCCCGAAGATACGGTCAGTATGGTCATTGTCGACACGCCGCTAGCCGATGAAATTGCCGAAATGTCAAAGCGGCCACCGGCCGCTGAGTCGGCTCAGTCCACTGACGTTGAGTCGGCGCCCGAAGCGGAGCGCAAAACGGTCATGCGCAAGGCAGAACCGCGCGAGGCGGCGGAAGCCGAAGACCGTCCTGAGCAGCGACAGGAATTTGCCCGAATCGATGCTGACCTGCTCGAAGACTTACTCAACGCGGCCGGCGAAATCAGTATCTATCACTCGCGGTTGAGTCAGCAGATCAACCAAATCGAATTCCACGTGATCGAGCTCGAATCGACAGTTGCTCGGTTGCGCGAACAGCTGCGTAAGCTGGAGATCGAAACCGAAGCGCAGATCATGCACTCGCATCAAGAGACCTTCGTGGCGAAGGACTTTGATCCGCTGGAGTTGGATCGCTATTCGAACATGCAGCAGTTGTCGCGCGCGTTAGCCGAATCGGCAAACGATCTCGCCAGTCTTAAGGACTTGCTGCGATCGTTGACCACCGAGTCAGAAAGTCTGTTGGTGCAACAGTCCCGTGTTACCGCAGAACTGCAGGACGGCCTGATGCGAACGCGCATGGTGCCGTTCGAGCGGCACGTGCCGCGGCTAACTCGATTGGTACGTCAGGCGGCCAAGGAAGCCGGCAAGCGTGCCGAGCTGGCCGTCGAAGGTGCGTCCGGTGAGCTTGATCGCCAAGTGCTCGACAAGATGTTGCCACCGTTTGAGCACATGCTGCGCAACGCCATCGTGCACGGTATTGAAGGCAGCGAAGAGCGGCAGAAAGAAAACAAGAGCGCGACCGGCCGCATCACGATCCGGTTGCATCGCGAAGGCTCAGAGATGGTGATCGATGTTGCCGACGATGGTCGTGGCCTCGATGTCGACGCGATCCGTCGCAAAGCCTACGAGCTCGACATGCTGGCGCCGGATAGTAAGTCGTCCGATGAAGAGATCATGGAGCTCATATTGACGCCGGGCTTTTCGACCGCGACGCAGGTGACGCAATCAGCCGGTCGTGGCGTGGGCATGGACGTCGTTGCCAACGAAATTAAGAAGCTCGGCGGCTCGCTGCGTATTTCATCGGTCACCGGGCAAGGCACGAATTTTACCGTGCGCCTGCCGTTTACGCTGGCGATCACTCAGGCTCTGATCGTACGCACCGGAGAAGAGGTGTATGCCTTGCCATTGCCGTCGGTGGAAGGCGTGGCGCGCATTCCGCGGGCCGAGTTGGAAAACCTGCTCAGTCAGACCGAACCGAGCTACGAATACGGCGAGCAAACCTACAAATTCCGTCACCTGGGAATGTATTTGGGTGGTCAGGCGGCGACGCTGTCTGAAGACGAGGCGTTTATCCCGGTTATTCTGGTACGCGCCGGTGAACATTCGGCGGCATTGCTGACCGATGAGATGCTCGCCAGTCGCGAAATCGTGGTTAAAGCGGTCGGTCCGCAACTTGCGAGTATTTTGGGAATTTCGGGCGCGACCATTTTAGGTGACGGTCGGATCGTTTTGATTCTTGATATCGCAGCGCTGGTCCGTACCGGCGCGCCGGTGGTTGAACTGAAGAAAGCTGCGCCGACACCGACCGACGATCGGCCGCTCGCACTGGTGGTGGACGATTCCATCACGGTACGGCGCGTAACCGAGCGATTCTTACAACGCAACGGTATGCGCGTAATGACCGCCAAAGACGGGCTGGACGCCATTAGCGTGATGTCCGAAGCCAAGCCCGACGTTATTTTGCTGGATATCGAAATGCCGCGAATGGACGGTTACGAGTTTGCGTCGCATGTGCGTAACGACGCACGCGTCGCCGATGTTCCCATTATCATGATCACATCGCGGGTCGGCGACAAACACCGCGCGCGCGCGATCGAGCTCGGCGTTAACGATTATCTCGGCAAACCGTATCAGGATGCAGCATTGCTGGAAGCGGTGGCGCGACTGCTCGAAGAACAGGGTAAGACACTGGCATGAGCGAAGAGCAACAAGAACTGTATAGCTTGCTGGTACCGCTGGCCGAAGATCGCCTGATCGTGCCGCGTGCTTGCGTTGTGGAGGTGGTGCGCTACACGCCGCCAACGACCGAGGCAGCCGGTGACGCGTGGATGATCGGTTCGGTGAACTGGAACGGTCGTGACCTGCCGGTAGCGTCATTTGAAGGTGCGCTGGGCAAGGAAGTGCCGGCGACCACCGGACGTACTCGGATCGTGGTGTTTTACGGCACCTCTGGACAAATTCAGACCGGTTACTTCGGCATTATCACGCAGGGTTTTCCGCAGCTGGTGCGAGTGAACAAAGATGTACTACAGCTCGAGTCGACTGACGGCTGGCCCGATTCAGCACCGGTACTGTGTCGCGTCAAAATGATTAACGAGTTTCCATTGATTCCGGATCTGGAAAGACTTGAAGGAATGCTGGCAGAAAGTTTGATTCAGGCCTAGCCGGCACAAAAGCGCAGCTTCCGGGTCGCCGACTGAATGTCAGTCGATGAATCACGGTTGCTGCGTAACACCGACCAATACCGTGCGCCACCGCGATACCCGTCGCTCGAGGCTGCGATGACGCCATCGGACGAAACCCACGTCGATAATATTTTCGCGGCGCACTCAATGTTGGTTGATGGGTCGTGCAATTCGTTAGCGTTGTCGATCTGACAGGAATAGCGCGCCTGGTTGGCGCTCTCGATGGATAACTGTAAGAGACCGCGACTGACGACCGGTTGACCGCGACTGTCACGCAACGATTCTGCAAATTTCGTTTGGGGGTCTAAGTCGCTTTCATGCTCGGCCATCGCCGACAGGAGTCCGACCCAAAATCGCACCCGATCATCCGTGCCCAGCCCGGGGTACTCAATGCAGTAACTCAGAATGTCGCCGGGCTCAGATTGCGGCAATGAAGTTGCACGCACGGCTTTCTCTGCAACCGATGTCCAGCTGCCATCCTGATTGGCCGCCGACCAATAGGCATAGTCTTCGTGATGTCGTTGATCACCGCTGAACTGGCAGCCAACGAGTCCGAATAGCGACAAGCTGAAAATCAGGCGGACCATGGCGTTTCGGTAAACAGGCCCAAGCCCTTGTTATGCGGTGTGAAACATAAACCAGGAGACGACGCCGAGGATAATGCCGCCACCGAAAAATCCGGCGAGAATGCCACCGACGCCCAGGTATTCGTAAACGTAAAAGCCGCCAGCGGCGCCGAGTACCGCGCCGATAATGGCACCCCAGCGCGCGAACAAAAGCGCATCTTTTTCGCTTTCCACAATGCCGTGCCACAAATCCTTGAGAAAAGAAGATTGATTGCTGTCTTTAGGTTCGTGCATTGGGTCACTCATGCGGCCGCTGAAAAATACTATTTATCCACGCCGCCGCCAGCGGCGCAAGATGAGCGTATAGGCGATGATATTGATTACCATCACCAGCACCCCCAGGCCGATCTGAATATCGCGGGTGAGTCCGGTGGGATAGAGGATCGGCACCAGGTAGTGCTCAACGAATCCGCCGCTGTAGCCACTGTCGCCGGCGAGCCGACGAAACGACTGTTCGAGTGGCGTTAGCGGGCAAATCCAGCCGCCGAATTCGATCAGTGCGCCCCACGCGACGGCCGGAATATGCAGCCACGTCAACTTCGGCCAGCGGTACACGGTGAGACCACCCAGCACCACGAACAGCACGAAGCCCATGTGAATAAGAAAGACGGTATCGGCGAGGAGCTTATATATCATGACACTGCTACCGAATTGATCACGGACGCAGAGGTGGTTGGATCAGGCCTCGGGCAGCAGCACTACGTCAAACGTCGTGCCGGGCTCGCCGTAAATTCGAACGTTACACGTGCCCCAGCTCTCGGGAATCGACCAATCGACCTCATCAGAAATCGCCGATTGGTAACGTCTTTGATCACAACGCATCTCGATATTTTCCAGTGAGCCAGAGACATTTGCGATGGTGAAGGCATTGCGCAATGGCGTGAAATTCCAGCTGTCATTGCAGCTGTCGCATTCGTCACGACTTCGGACTTCTGCTTCGATTTTCAGCAGCTCATCGCTTTCGACCAGCGTTTGTAAATTCCGGATCGCGGGCTTCAGTTTTTCCACTGCATCGGAGTCGTCTCCGGCGGACTCTCGCAACTTGTTATAGGAAACCAGAGCCGAGTGAAATCGGCCGAGCTGCAGCCTTACCATGACCTGCAGCTCAAGTAATTGACGATAGCTCTTTTCATCGATCCACTTGCCGTCGGAAGCAGTCGCTCGATGCAGTGCGCGATCGAGCTTATAGAGATCACCTTCAATCGACTCATGGCGAACCCGTTGCGCCCACAGTTTTGACTGTTCGTACAGCGACAAATCATAGTTTTCATAGAGATCGTTAAACAGCTCATCCGCCTCAGCCAAATTGCGTTCGTCGATGAGTTCGCCAAGCTGGCGAAACTTGCGGGCGAACAGGCTGGTAGCGCCGCGGTGATTCGTCTGCATTGCGAAGGTGATGTACACCTCGTTTCTGGATTGCCATGATGGCTCGCCATCTGCCAACGCAGGTTCATAGCGCCACTTTTTAACCGTATTGACTGCAGCTCGCTCGAATCGTGAGCTGCCCATCGAGTCGAGTACCGACACGTTTTGCGGCTTCCCCGACTCGTCGATGCAAAAGGCAACCTTCACCCAACCTTCCTGACCGGCTCTGAGAGCAGACGCCGGGTAGGCCGGTGCGGACCTCTTCTGGATGGTCGCGGGTGTGATCTGACGCGCCGAGTCGGCGATCGCCTCGGCCGGCGAGCTCGGTTCGGTTTCCGCAGTAACCTGTGCCCAGCTAAGCGTAACGACGAGGACTTGTAGGATCGAAAACATGGGCGGCGTCTCCCCGCTGATTTGCCTTTAAGTGTAGCAAACAAGCACGAAGCGTCTGGCGAACAGCGATTTTATTGGCCACGGCCCGCCGCATCATGCTGCAGTGTCGCGACTTTCCAGCGCTAAAATTACATCTTCGATATGCTCGCGATAGCCGAATAACTGCAACCTCAGATACACGCGTAACTGCGCCAAATTACCAAAAGAGCGGCGAAAGTCAGTGCTGCCTCGTAACTCGGCTAATTCGTACACCAACCTCGTTCTCGCGCCCCACGGCTTATCGGGCTCCAGTCGGTCAATGGCAAAGCCTGTCGATCCCATAATGACGGTGGCCTGCCGCTGAAAGCTGTCGCTGACACTTTCAACGACGTTGCTTTGGCGGCGCCGGAAATTGACGAAGTCGAGCAGCGCCGCTTCGAGCTCAGGATCACCGATTGCTCGAACATCGCCCGACTCGACCAGAAGTTCCAAGCCGGGTATTTCCACGCTGACGTTTTCTATTCGATAGCTGTCAACCACAGCAAACTCGAATCGTTGCAGTTCATCATCTGACGTAAGGTCGCGGCCATCTAAGACTTCAAAAGCGAACTGGAAGCGACTGAGGTCGTTGTCGATATCCGCAATGATTTGGTCGAGACTGTCTTGCAGAACGATGGCATCGGTTCGGATTCGGTCGAGTTGCCGTTCGATATCGGCGCGTTGGTCGCGGTCCTTGCTCCAATCGTCCACCTGCAGGCCCAAATAGATACCGACAATGACCACCAGCAGTTCGATGGTGACCACGACCCAGTCCATCTTGCGGATGGCATTCGCGATTCGTCTTAAGATCATCGACTATTTCCTATGCGTTGGAGGCCTTACCAGACGAAAAACCCGTGATCGATTGGCTGCAACGTTCCTGGGTCGAATACTACGACACCCTCGCCATGAAGTAGTGTTGAGCCATCTTCGGCGTCGCCCATTGGAATAATAAGTAGTCGACACTCTCCGTCGGTATTGTAAATACGATCGTGAATCGAATTCTCCGACTTGTAGACTGAGTAGAGTTTTTCGCCGAGTTCGTCGCGCATATACGCCCTGATATTCGCCTTTAGAGTGACGAAATCTTGCTCGCTGACATGGCAAGATGCGGCTTTAAGCTGACTGGCGCACGCCGCTAGGCCCATTAGAGAAAATACGCAAACGATGTGTGCGATGGGCCGCAATCTAGTTGAGCATCCGAACCACTTCACGGAAAAACTCTATGGTCTCCACCTCACGGTAGGCAGACGCGTCGCCGGAAGTGGCGTAATCGGAAAACGCCGAGAGTTTGACGATCACCACGCCGCGATCAGGATTGACGTAGATGAACTGGTTGTACACACCTATGGCCAGAAACTCGCCTTCGGTGGATGCCGGTACCCACCATTGGTAGCCATAACCCAAGCCCTGGTCGGTATTGGCAGTCGGCATCAAATGCGGTGCGTCGGGTGTCACCGAATCATGCACCCACGCTTCAGGCACGACCTGCGCTCCGTTCCAGCGACCGCCCAGCCGAAACAGCTCTCCTAATTTCGCGTAGTCGCGCGCCGTGGCATTGAAGCCGCCGAAGGTCAGCTCGACACCGGCGTCATCGATAATCCAGTGCGCGTCGGACTCCGCGCCGATCGGATGCCACAGTTTCTCCTGCATGTACTGGGTGACCGGTTGTTGCGTGGTTGCCAGTAACAGAAACCCGAGTGCTTGAGTTTCGGCTGAGTTGTAGCGATTGAAGGTGCCGGGCGGATTCTCGGGCTGAATCTGCGCGACGAACTCAATCAGCGGCGTGCCAAACGCCATCGAGCGACCCATGCGATTGACGTCGGAATCTGGGTCACCGTAGTCCTCGTTCCATGCCGCGCCGGATGACATCTGCAGCACGTCCTTGACGCGCACGCCATCAAATGCCGAGTCGGCGAGCTCGGGTACGTAATCGGAGATGGGCGTTTCGATATCGATCAAGCCATCTTCGACCGCGATACCGACCAATGCGGAGACGAAACTCTTCGCTACCGACATCGACAGCCAGGGCACTTCGCGCCCGCCGGTTAGCCAATAATTTTCGTAACGGACATTGCCGTCTTTTAAGACCAGCAGTGCGCTGGTGTCAGTTTCCTCAATAAACGTCGGTACGGCGACGTCGTTGCCGAGGTACGAAAACGTCTCTGGCAACACGAGGTCGATCTGTTCGCCAAAGGCATGAGGTCGTGGAGCCGCAGTGACCGTCGACGCCGGGAATAGATCTGCAATTCGATTGAACGTCTCGTACTGTTCTTCACCGGTAAACAGCGAATTCACAAAGAGCGCGCGTCGAATTTCAGTTTGGTAGACCATAACCAGGATCAACAAGGTCGCAACGACAGCTGCGAGAATCAGCAGGAGTGTCTTCTTCATAATTTGAGCTTACTGCAAATCGCCCCACAGTGATTGCACCACGGCGAGAGCAGCGATTGCTGCGGTCTCGGTCCGCAGTACCCGTGGACCGAGCGATACGCTGGTAAATCCGGCCGCGTCGGCGTCATCATATTCGTTGTCACTAAATCCGCCCTCCGGCCCGATCAGCAAACAAATCTTGGTGTCTGGCTTAGCGACATTGACCAGCGGCGTTGACGCCTCCGGTTGCAGTATCAAATCGACGTCGGACTCGCGCGCGCCAGCGCCGAAGAATTCTTTCAGCGTGACCGGGGCATCGATTAATGGCGGTCTGACGCGATGGCTTTGTTCGCAGGCGCTGATGGCGATTTTTTGCCAGTGCTCGCGGCGTTTTTCGGCGCGTTCGCTATCCAGCTTGACCACACCGTACTCGGTTAATACCGGGGACAGTCGTTTGATGCCGAGCTCGGTGGCTTTTTGTACCACCAAGTCCATCCGCTCGCCGCGCGACACGCCCTGCACCAGGTGCACCTTCAGCGGTGACTCGGTCTGAGTATCGACGGGCGCGCCGACCAGCAGCTGTGCCTGATTCTTCGCCAGCGACTGAACGGTGGCGCTGAATTCGCTATCGTCACCGTTGAATACCGCAACGTCGTCGCCATTGCGCATTCGCAGGGCGCGTCCGAGGTAGCGGGCTTCCGATTCGCCCAGTGTGATTTCGCTGCCGGTCGACAACGGTGATGCGACATACAATCGGCGTGCGGCCATCGTGCGTTGACACTCTCATCGGCTGTTGTGACTATGCGAATCACTATGGGTGTTCACACGTTACTTCGCAAGCAGGATGAGTATGACCGCGTCGCGTATTAAGCTCGATATTGAGACCGGTCTGGCGTCTCAAGCGCGGCAATGCGCAAGCCCGAATTTTGATCGGCGCCCAGATGACACTGAGATCAGTTTGGTGGTGCTGCACGGCATCAGCCTGCCGCCGGGTGAGTTCGGTGGCGATGAGATTGAGCAATTCTTCTGCAATTGCCTCAACTGGGAGGCGCACGATTACTTCGAGGAGATACGTGACCTCATCGTTTCGTCACATTTTTTGATCCGTCGCGATGGTGAACTGTTGCAGTTCGTGCCGACGACTCGTCGTGCCTGGCACGCAGGTCAGTCGTCTTATAACGGTCGATCACGCTGCAATGACTTTTCGATCGGCATTGAGCTTGAGGGCACCGATGATATTCCTTATACCGATGCCCAGTACGACACGTTGGTGCCGTTGATCAGTGCGCTCATCGATGCGCACCCTGAGGTAACGGCCAACACCATAGCCGGACATTCAGATATTTCACCGGGGCGAAAAACCGATCCCGGGCCTGTATTCGACTGGCTTCGATTGTATGATGGAGTCGACGATTTGAGGAAGAAAGCAACCGAATGAACCTGACCGCGTTATTGCTCAGTCTGCTGGTCGAACGACTGGCCACCCGTTGGTTTCAGTTCCGTCGCATGCGCTGGATCGATCGATTGATCGACGCGGGCTTTGGCGTTGCGAATCGCGTCGCGACGTGGCCGGCTTTAATCCCGGTTATTCTCCTGGCATTCCTGTTGGTGTTGCCGGTCGCGGTCATTGCCTGGTTGATTCCCGATGTTGTTGCCGGGTTGCCATACGTAGCGTTCGCCATCGTTATTCTGTTCTTCTCATTTGGTCCGCAAGATATCGGCGAAGAGGTCGACGAGTATTGCAGCGCGCTCGAGAGCGGCGACGCGGAGCGCATCGAGCAAACCGCCAAGGCGATTATCGAGGGTGACGTTCCCGACGATGAGCTCGACCGCATCCACGCAGTTGAAGCGGCGGTATGCGTGCAGGCCAACAATCGATTGTTCGCGGTGATTTTTTGGTTCGTCGCGCTTGGCCCGTTCGGTCCACTGGGCGCGTGGACGTACCGTGTCACCGATCTGATCCGCCGACGCGCGGTATTTTCGGCCAGCCGCGAAGACGGCGACGGTACGTCGGTGATCTTGCTCCGGGATGCAGCGGTGCGACTACATGGATGGCTCGCGTTCATCCCGGCTCGGCTTACCGCAATCGGCTACGCCGCGGCCGGGCACTTTGACGATGCCATTGGTGCTTGGCGTGCGCCGTCTGAGGAGCACGATGACAGCATTTCTGAAAGCAACGAGAAGCTGCTCGCACGTATGGGCGTCGCGGCGTTGGCGCTGCATGATGGTGAGGATGATTTGACGGACCGAGGCGTGCGTGGGGCGACCGCTGCCAATCGCCTGGTGTTTCGTCTGCTGATTATCTGGGCCGTCGTCATCGGAGCGATGACGTTATACGGTCTTTATCCGTAATATTGGCGCCGGATCGGCTACCCGCAATCTAGCGCTGCCGATTCCACAATACTTCGCTACCCGACTCAGCACGCGCGAGTACTCGAGCGACCACAAACAACAAGTCCGATAGACGATTGAGATAGCGCAGCACTTCTGGGCGCACGGTCTCCGCCTGTGACAGGCTGGTCGAGACACGTTCGGCGCGACGCACAATGGTGCGCGCTAAATGACACGCCGCTGCTGCTGGTCCGCCGCCAGGCAAAATGAAGTCCTGCAGTGCGGGAAGATCTTCGTTAAGGCGGTCCAGCTCATTTTCGAGCCACTCAATGCGCGGGTCGAAAATCGCCTCGTGGCCCGGAATACAAAGCTCGCCACCGAGATCAAACAGGTCGTGTTGGATTTCGGTGAGCATCGCGGCGATATCATCCGATACCGAGTCACAGGCGAGCACCATGCCAATAGCGCTATTCGCCTCATCGACGGTGCCGTATGCGTCAACGCGGGCGCTATCTTTAGGGACGCGCGAGCCATCGCCAAGGCCGGTGGTGCCGTCGTCGCCGGTACGTGTGTAGATTTTACTGAGTCGTTTTCCCATAGCGCGGGGATTATTGCGACTCGGCTTGTTTCTTTCAATGCTTATGGCGATCATTCGGCCATGAAATCCGAAAAGAATTCCGAATTTCTGCAGGTTGCGCTGGATGCGGCTAGGGCGGCGGCCGATCTCTCCATGGAATATTACGCCACCGATCTTGAGGTAACGCTCAAAGCGGACCGGTCCCCGGTGACCGAAGCGGATGTTCGCGCTGAGAAGCTGATTCGAGAGCGCATCACCGCGGCGTTTCCAGAACATGGCTTCTTTGGCGAGGAGACCGGGCGCTCCAACCAGGACTCCGAGTATCTCTGGCTGGTTGACCCGATCGATGGCACCAAGAGTTTTATTCGTGGCTATCCGTTTTTTTCCACGCAAATTGCGCTGATGAAAGACGGCGTCGTGCAACTCGGCGTCTCGGCAGCTCCGGCGATGCAGGAGACCGCGTGGGCGGAACGCGGCAGCGGCGCCTGGCTGAACGGGCAGCGTCTGGCGGTGAGTACGATTGAGGAGCCGACCAACGCGTCCATCTCGCTGTCCAACATCGCGCGGCTCGCCGCATCAGACGGCTGGGCGGCTCTTGGTGAAATTACTGCGGAGGCTGACCGGCAACGCGGTTTCGGCGACTACTACTCCTATCACTTGCTGGCATCCGGCAAAATCGAGGCGGTGGTGGAGTCGGCTGTGAATATTCTTGATATTGCGGCGTTGTCGGTGATCGTCGAAGAGTCGGGCGGTATTTTTACGGATCTCAATGGACGCCCGCCGTCAGTCGAAACGACCACCGTGTTGGCGGCAAACGCGGCGCTGCACGCCTACTACCTCGAAAAGTTACGCGGCTTTCTGGACTAGGTCGTCAGGCACCGGCCGTGCCTAGAGTCGCCGCTCGAGTGCTCAGTCGTCTTCGACCAGATTAATCTCGCGCGCTGTCAGGTCACCGATAAGAACCTTGCTGAGGTTTCGCGGAATCTCCGAGTCGAGCCGGGACTTGGCGAGCCGTCCGCCCATGATTTCGGTATAGCGCTGCGGGTACATCGGTTCGCGATCCGGCTCGCCCAGACCATCGGGCGGAATTGGCTGACCGTCATGCGGATCGTATTTGTCGGTTGCGCCGAGAGTATGCAGAAACTCATGCGTAATGACGAGGTTGTTGCGGCCGCGATGGCGACGGCTGGCATAGGCGTTGACGATGCCCACCATACCTTTTTGCAAACCTACGGAATTTTCCAGCAATAAAGTCTGCTGCGGATGGTGGTAGCGAACGAAGATCTGTACGTCTGGATCAACGCGATCGTCGGTGATGCTCCATGACCACCAGCGCATTTTTAGCGACCACCAAATAATATCGACGCGGCTCGAGCCGGGCTTGATTGCCGGCGGTTGTTCGCGTACCTCGCGGCCGAGTTCGACCCGCACCGGCTGATTGAGCGTGCGGCCATGCCGCTCCACCTCGCGGGCGACAAATCGCTCGATTTCTTCAAACTCGCGTTTTTCCAAGCCGGCGATGTATTGCGCGGCGACATCGCTGCCGTCCGCATTGATCGGATAGATCTTGATCCACAGGCTCTTGTCCCAATCGGTGCTGCGGACCTGGATCAACCAGGCGTTCACCGCGACAAAGAACAGCACGAATAACAGGATCGCAATGCGAATAGCTTTGAACATGTGGTGTTCGCCTCGGCTGGGTTCAGGTTGCAGATCACGGCGATAGTACCTGCGACGCGGAGTGCCGAGCAAAGCCGATTCCCCAGGAGTATGGGGGTGGGATAATCGCCACAATAAAAAACCCCGCGGCGTGAGCGGCGGGGTTAGTTTCTCTTTTTATAAAGAGAGGTAACTACGAATTCGGTAACCGGGTACTGATCAAATTATTGTTATTAGATCTGGATCTTATTGTTTTTGTAGTTATTGTTCTTCTGGCGTCAAAAATCCTAAAAGTAGCCGTTCTCGTTACCACCCGTAGCTACACTTCGCTTGGGCAGGGTTATAAAAGCAATTCCTGTGCCAACCTTGTTTAAGCCGCAGAAGTATCAGAGATTTTCCCTTGAGCTATTGTCCTGTCGTACAAAAATAGGCATAGATCGTAAAAAAATCCGACAAAATTTCTAGCTGTATTCTCATGCGACGGGCCAGCTCTGTTTTGTAAAGTGCTGATAATTAGAGCATTATCCGAGAAATTTTTTGCCTATAGGCGCGTATGACAACGCTGACAGGCAAACCCTTATGTTCAATCTGTACTGGGTGTGCCAGGCGGCGCGAAAAACCGGCTAATCTGTCAAATTATTCGACGGATTCGGCGCCGGTACCCGTTCGAGCAGGCCAATCGCGCTGTAAAAGCGGCCGTTTCGGACCACGGCGACCACGTTTTGCAGGTCTGCCACGCGATTCAGCGGGTCACCGTCGACGATCACGATGTCGGCGGCGCTGCCGGGCGCGACCCGACCCAGCGTTAATCCCATGCCCAGAGTCCGAGCGGCATTCACGCCGCCGGCCTTGAGCGCCTCGGGGACAGTGACGCCATTGGCAACCAGCGCCAGATACTCGGCATGCGTTGCCAATCCCGGTGGCAAATCACTGGGCGCGCTGCCCAGTACCAACGTGGTCGTAGTGGCATCGATATCCGGGCTGCCGGCGAAACGTCGTGTCACGTGATCGGGCAACGTCAGCCAGGCGGATTGCCGAATCGACAGTAGTGATTGCAGTCCCGGCGTGCCGCGGTCGGCAAGCCCTGAGACCAGCGTTGTTGTCAGGGTCGGCGACTGTCCGCTGATTTTGCCGCCATATGCGGCGCCTGCTAGCAGCATGGCCGCGCCGGAGCTTACGCCGGCCTGCCAGCTTTCCGCCAGCGTCGGAACGCCGAGGGTTGCCCACCGCTCGACGTGCTTGCGGCGGTGGCTGGCGTCGGCAATGCCGCCGCTCACCGTCACCAACCACGGCAGCACGGCATCATCGGCGTCATCCGCCTCGGTAAAAGGTAGTAAACGCGGGCCGGGTGTTTCCTGTCCCGACCAGATGGCATTGAGCTGCTCGAGTCGCGGATGCCGAGTCACTAATGTGGTGACACCGAGCGACAACAAAACGGGCCCCAGCGATTCGTCGGCAGTTTGCGGCAATTTCGCATACGCGTCGATAAAACCGGGCAATGCGGTAAAGCCGTCCATGTCGATGACGATGACGCCATCTCGTTCTTCGCGTGGCTCGATCGCCTGTATGGCTCCGGACTTGATGACAATATCGACGCCGTTGCGATAGCTTGGTTGCAAACCATCAAACACGCGGCTGACACGCAATACATATGTGCTGGTGTGAGTCGGTTGCGCGGGTAACTCGCGCGCTCCCGGCGTTCGTACCACCACCGGACGGTCGTTGCCGAGGGTAATTCGAAACGGGACGTTCGACGACGACCAGGCGTTGAGGTTGCGTTGACGGATCCGTCCGTCGGCGGTGTACAACAGGGTTTCACGATCCAGCCAACTTACCGGTGCGTCAAAAAACGTTTCGCCATCGACGAGTGGCCGTACCAACACCGGGTTCGACAAAATCGCCATATCGATTCGCGTGCCGGTCGCCACTTCGCGACGAAACGAAAGCAACCCTCCGCTCGGCCGCCAGGCCGGCGCAGACAGTCGGTCACGCGACGTGGTGACGACCTGGCGGCGCCCGTCGAACCATCGAATCACTAGCGAATAGCGTTCACCGTCGAAGTGGACAAATGCCAGGTTGCGGCCGTCGGATGACCACGCCGGTTCGAGTTCATCGCCATCGTCGTAGGTCAACCGCCAACTCAATCCCGTCGCGACATCCATTTCGCGCAGGTCGAAACCGGTGTCGTTGCGATCCGACGAAAACACAATGCGGTCGCCATCTGGATGCCAAGCCGGATGCTGATTGAAGTAATCGACATCGCCGAGTCGGCGGGATGCGCCGGAATCAACATCGAGCAGGTGGAGTTGCGCGCGATGATGGTCACGCGCTTGGAATAAGACGCTGTTGCCGTCCGGGGAAAAGCGCGGATGACTGACGGCAGCAACGCCGGGCGTTAGCGGTTCCGCGGCACCACCGGTGACCGGCAATATCCATAAGCCACCCAGCATATCGGTGACCAGGCGTCCGTCGGCGGATGCGTGGACTGAAAAATTGTCGGCTTCAGTGAGTGTGGTTTGCGCGGCGACGGGTGTGGCGACCGCCACAACGACAAGTGCCAGCCATCGTATTGCAGCTAGGGCTGCAGACGTGTCCCAGACCATGCGCCCGTTTCAAAATCGCCGTCGTTCGTATGCACCAGCTCGCGTTCCCAACGTGCTCGATCATGGATTCGATCTTTGCCTTCGACCCAAAGTTCCACACTGCGCGCCCAGATTCGAATGCCGCCCCAGTGTGGTGGACGCTCGATCACCGGTTGATCGTCGCCGATGATGGACTGCAGATTCTTGGCCACATTGACGCCCATCTTCAGCGCGCGCTTGCCAACCTGTTTAATCAATGCCTGGCGCGACTCCAACGGCTGGCTTTGGTCGCTACCCCAAGCGCCGAGTTGGCTGCCCCAGTTGCGCGTTGCAAAGTAGTCATCGCTCTCGGCTGCCGGCGTGCGCACGGCGGTGCCCTGTATACGGACTTGGCGGCCCAGGGCATCCCAGTGAAACAATGCCGCGACATTGGTGTTGGCGTCGATCTCGCGCGACTTGGTCGACCGATAGTTGGTATAGAAAACCAGATTGCCCGCGTCGGCGTCGAGAGCTTTGCACAGCACCATGCGGACCGAAGGTGCTCCCTCGGCGTTCGCCGTAACGATCGCCATCGCGTTTGGGTTGCGTGCCACATCCTGCTCCTGTGCATCCTTAATCCACGCTTCAACCCAATGCATCGGGTCGGACGGTAGAGTTTCGGGCAGGCGGTCTGTCAGGTAAGGGTTAGCCATTTCGGCAAAATGCATCACAAGAGAAGACGCGCAGCCTATCAAAGGCGGCGTTGTGTATCACGCGCTGACGAACGTGCCGCCGGCCCGCCGTGGATCGGCAGCGACATCAAAACCGTCGACGTCCGAATATCGCGCTGCGCCAACACCACCAAAGTACATACTCAATTGCCTCACGGTGTGCGCATCGATATTCAAGTCCGGCAAGTCGAGACCGGGTTCGGCCATCAGCCGTATCGATTGACCACTCGTGTCGATGTGCACCCGCGGGTGTTCGACGGCGTCTTTCAGTGACATGTCGAGCTGAACGTGATTGACCAAGAACTGGTGCAGGGCGGTCGTGATTCGATCGGCGCCAGGAGAGCCTATCGCCATGACGGCGTCTGCTGATCGCGCAACGCTGGGTGCCATGTTCGATGGCAGGCGTGCGCCTGCCGGCGTCGCATCAAGGCCGTGCCGATTGAGTTCGATTTCGCCAAGGCAATTGTTCAGCCAAAGTCCGGTGCCGGGCGGCATATCGCCGGCACCGTACCCCGACGAGGCGGTGATGGCACAGGCGAGTCCGGCGTCATCGACTGCGGACGTATGCACGGTTGAGCCTGAGGCATAGCGGCTGATCAAATCGCCGGACTCGGCGAGTTTTAACAACAACTGCACTTCGTCGTCGTAGTTCTGGGCAAGGTCAAGCCGCTGTTTGCGAAAGCCTAGGCACGCACGCTGCACGTCAATCAATTGTGACAATGAATCGCGGTTCCATGGCGCTACCGGCAGGTCATCACAGGCGCTAAGCATCGCCGAGAGGGTCACGCCGCCGACCGCCGGAGGCGGGTTGGTCGCGATTTGCCAGTCACGCAAGTTACGCGTCAGGCAAGGTCGCTCTATAGCGTCGTAACGGTTGAGATCGTCTTGTGTTAATGCGCCCCCGCCGGCCTGCACATAGTCCACCACGGTTTTGCCGAGTTCGCCGTGGTAGAACAATGCGGCACCGTCATCGGCAATCGCATCGAGCGTGTCGGCAAGGTGCGGCACGACGATTGGAGTACCGGCCGGCCGTAGTTGCCGATCGTTATCGTGCAAGGCAAAAAAACCGTCATCGCTGCGTGAGAAAATCGGTTCGCCGGAATAACCGAGGTAGTAGTGGCAGGCCTCGGAAAAAGGGAAGCCGCGACGAGTGACATCGATAGTCGGTTGCAACAGTGTGCGCCAATCAACCTGTCCGAAGGCTTTCGAGGCTTTCTCGGTGGCGGCCAGTGTACCCGGCACCGCAACCGAACCGGGACCCACTAATGTCGTGATGCCGCCGCCGTATTCCAACGTTACCTCGGTCACGGCGTTGCGCAAGTCGGCGTGGCTGCCGATGCCCGGAACTGCGGTATTGCCGTCGATGGTGATGGCGGGCTGCCCCGGCGACGAAATCGTGATGTAGGCGCTGCCCAGCAGCGCGCAAACGCCAGGCTCGGTGTTAATCGCCATCATCGCGGCGGCTAACGCGCAATCGACCGCGTTGCCGCCTTGCTCGTTCACAATGCGTGCGGCATCCGCCGCAATGTCAGAGGTGGTGGCGACAGCGACTTTGGTCATGGCGAAACGTTTAGTCGCAGTATCGATTGTCTACGGACGAGCGGACAATGGTCGTCAGTGATCGACTCGAGACTTCGAGAGTTGTTCACGCGAGTGCAGTACAAGGCAAAATCACCGGCGAAAAGCGCAGTGTACACGCAAGTACATGAGCACTTTCGCCGGTAATTTTAACGCCGTAATGTGCCGCGTGAATCAGCTCTCAGAAATGGATGACGGAACGAATGGCCTTACCTTCATGCATGAGGTCGAAAGCGGTATTGATCTCTTCGAGCGGCATGGTGTACGTGATGAACTCGTCGATCTTAATTTCATCATTCATGTACTGGTCAACCATGCCTGGTAATTGCGAACGGCCACAGCAACCGCCGAAGGCGGTACCGCGCCAAACGCGTCCGGTCACGAGTTGAAACGGTCGTGTCGAAATTTCCTGTCCGGCACCGGCGACACCGACGATGATGGATTCACCCCATCCTTTGTGGCAGCACTCGAGCGCAGCGCGCATCAAGTCGACGTTGCCGACGCATTCGAACGAATAGTCGACACCGCCATCGGTCAGCTCGACGATGACTTCCTGGATTGGCGCGTCGTGGACTTTTGGATTCACGCAATCGGTAGCACCGAGCTGTTTCGCCAGTTCAAATTTGTCTTCGTTGATATCGATGGCGACGATGCGACCGGCTTTCGCCATCACCGCACCCTGAATGGCGGACAAACCGACGCCGCCAAGTCCGAATACGGCCACGGTCGCGCCCGGCTCGACTTTGGCTGTGTTAAGAACCGCGCCGATGCCGGTGGTGATGCCGCAACCGAGCAGGCACACTTTTTCTAGCGGCGCTTCTTTGGAAATTTTGGCAACGGCAATTTCAGGAAGCACCGTGTACTCGCTGAAAGTCGACGTGCCCATATAATGAAACACGTCCTTGCCGCTCGACGAAAAGCGCGACGTGCCGTCCGGCATCAAGCCTTGGCCCTGCGTGACTCGAATCGCCTGGCACAGATTGGTTTTGCCAGAGGTGCAGAAATTGCACTTGCCGCATTCGGGGGTATACAACGGAATGACGTGATCGCCGACGGCGACCGACGTTACTCCTTCACCAATTTCTTCGACGATGCCGCCACCTTCGTGGCCGAGTACCGCCGGGAAAATGCCTTCCGGATCTTCACCGGAGAGCGTAAATGCATCGGTGTGGCAGACGCCGGTGGCGACGTTACGCACCAGAACTTCGCCCGCTTTCGGGCCTTCCAGGTCGATCTCGAGGACTTCCAACGGTTTGGCCGCTTCCCAGGCAACGGCAGCACGTGTCTTCATGGTGTTCGCTCCGGTTTGATTCTTGTTACTTGTTTTCTCGGCTGGACCCGATATTCGCATGAAAAATGGCCCGCAGACAATGCGTTACGGGTTGCCGAGCGCCGCCACTGTCCTGTAAAACGACCCTCATAGACGTTTCGCGTCTGCTTGGGATTTGGGGCCCTAAAGAGCCTGTAGAGAAAATGAGTCTGGATAAACTACGCAACGAATTGACGGCAGTAGATCGCCAGCTGGTGGAGTTGATCGCTGAGCGCCAACGGCTGATTGGCGAAATCGGCCGCAACAAGCAGGACAGTGGTACCGCCACCCGCGACTTTGCGCGAGAAAAAGACGTGCTCGACATGGGTCGCGCGCATGCCGATGAATTGGGCATAGACCCCGATTTGGCCGAGGGCATCCTGCGGCGTCTGATTCGATCGTCGTTGGCCAGCCAGGAGCGCGACCGTGTTGCGTCTGAGGGTAAGGGTGACGGACGCTCGGTTCTGGTGATCGGTGGTGCCGGTCAAATGGGCGGCTGGTTTGTCGACTTTTTTGCTTCGCAAGGCTTTGCCACAGTGGTTGCGGATAAGTCGGTCGACGATGGCCCCGGTCGCTTTTCCAACTGGACCGATGCGGGCGTCGATTACGATGTGATTGTGGTTGCCGCACCGTTGGCGGTGTCAGGGCGAATTCTGGCGCAGCTTGCGGTATTGAAGCCGAGAGGGCTGGTATTCGATATCGGCTCATTGAAGTCGCCTTTGATTGACGGACTAACGGAGCTGCATGAAGCCGGAGTGCAGGTGACGTCGCTGCATCCGATGTACGGTCCGGATACGCAGCTGTTATCGGGGCGTCACTTAATATTTATGGATGTCGGCGACCAGGCAGCGACCGAGGCCGCTCGTGAGCTGTTTGCGGCGACCATGGTCGAGCAGATCGATATGAGTCTCGAGGATCACGATCGATTGATCGCTTACGTGCTCGGTCTCTCGCACGCCCTGAACATCGCGTTCTTTACTGCGCTCGCCGAGAGCGGCGAGGCGGCGCCAAAGCTGGCACAGCTATCATCCACCACCTTTGATGCGCAGCTTTTGGTTTCTGAGGCGGTCGCGCGCGATAACCCACACCTGTATTTCGAAATTCAGAATCTCAACAAGTTCGGATTGGGCCCGCTGGATGCGCTCTGTGAGGCGGCCGGGCGCATTCGTGACGTCGTGGCAAAGGGCGATGAAGATAGTTTCGTTGACCTGATGTTGAAGGGGCGTGACTATATCGATCTTCGGGGATGAGATAGCGAACGAATGGAATCTGCAGACGATTTGATCGGACGACTCGATGAGGCCGAAGCGGCCCTCGAAACCCTCAAGGACGAGGTGCGCAATAACGAACGCAAAATGCAGCGTTCGCAGGAACGCGAAATGCGGCTTCTCGAAGCCGGCAGTATCGCCGCGCTTTTTAAAGAGATGACCCTGGGTTTGCAGAAGAGCTACGACCTACCGTACGTGTCGGTGGTGTTGTGCGACCCAGACCACGACATTCGTCATCTGATGCTGGCCGCCGGCACTCCGGCGGAGGATTTTGAGCGCCTACGGATGGTGGAATCGCTCACCGGCTTGGCACCGCAATATATTGCGCTGCGCTCACCTTGGTTAGGCCCTTATTCGGCGGCGGACAATCAGCTGGTATTTCCGGGCGCGAACGGCATTAAGAGCATCGCGATGATTCCGCTCACGCATCGCGAGCGGCTGATTGGCAGTATCAACCTCGGTTCCGATGACGCAGAGCGATTCACCCGCGGCCATGCCAGCGATTTCCTCGCACACCTCGGCATGATCGCTTCGTTTAGCATCGAGAACGTGGTCAACCGCGCGCGATTGCTGCGCAGCGGTTTTACCGACGTGCTCACTGGCTGGCACAACCGCCGTTACCTGCAGGTGCGTCTGCAAGAGGAGCTCGCCAGGGCCCGTCGCGACGGTCGAAATTTGGTGTGCCTGATGATCGATGTCGATCACTTTAAGAAAGTAAATGACCAGTGGGGTCATGCAGCGGGAGATGCTGTGCTTCGCGAGCTGGCACATCGAATTGATTCGCAGGTACGGGCCAGTGATGTCGCCGCTCGCTACGGCGGTGAAGAGTTTGTCGTGTTGATGCCGGATACCGACACGGCATCCGGCGAAAAGCTGGCCGAACGGGTTCGCCGCGAAATCGCGTCGGCACCGTTCGATTTACCCAACGGAGAATCCACCACGGTAACCATCTCCATCGGCATTGCCGACGTGGCGCCCCAGCAAGGTAGCAACGACCTCAAAACGGTCGGTGAATCGCTGATCGCACGAGCGGACGTGGCGCTCTACAAAGCCAAGTCCGACGGCCGTGATCGCGTCGAAATTGCCGCGCCGGTCTGATGCGAAGACGATTCCTGATTCCATTGATTCTGCTCGCCGCCTGCGGGCGCGAAGACGAAGCGGCAACGGCCGAGGCGCCGGAGCGAGTGGAGCCGGTCGTTGTCTACGCGACCTATGAAGATCGCGAATACCTGCCAATGTTTTTTGGTGAGTTCACCAAAGAAACCGGTGTGCCGGTAACCGTCCGACACGGAGACCTCGAGGTCATCATGCAGGACGTTCTGGAAAGCCGCGTCGATCCGTATGCCGATGTCGTTATCGTCCCATCGGTGGTCGATGCTTGGCGGCTTTCTGAAGAGGGTGCTTTGCGGCCCATGCAACTGGAATTGCCGCGCGTACCGGCCGCGTTGCGCGACCCGGACGGCTATTGGGCCGCGATCGGCGGAGACTACCCGGTCGTGATTAGCGCTAAGTCGAATGACATTGGTTTTTCGGTCTCTGAATTCACCGAGTTGGCGGATCCGAAGTTTGCCGGGAAATTGTGCCTACCGAGCAGCGGGCATAGGATCAGCCAAAATCTGATTGCCGAGCTCGTGTTTCGCGACGGGCCACGACCTGCCGAGCTCGTGGTTCGCGGCTGGGTGGCGAATCTTGCACAGCCGGTGTATGCGGATCAACGCGAACTTGTCGAGGCATTAATTGCGGGCAAATGTCAGATCGCGATTGCGTCGTTGTCGACGATCGCGAGTTTTCAGGATGCCGTTCCTATCATGCAAATCGTTATCCATCCCACGCCGGTAACCCCTATGGGTATCGATATCGAGGCGATCGGAGTTAACCGACATGCAGAAAACCCTGACGGCGGCCGTCAGTTGATCAAGTGGCTCGCCGGCGGTAATCGCGATATGGAGTTCAGTATGCATACCGGCCGGCAGGCGCCGGATTGGTTCTCTGATATGACGATCGTCGTGAGTCAGTCTCGTCTCGCCCAGCTTAACGAAGACGCCGTCAAACTCGCCGAGCGCGCTCGATATCGGTAATCGCGATCGCGCTAACTACTCGCGAACGTCTCAAAAAAGACCCAATTCAAAGAATGGCTCAGTGGCAATGAGGTACACTGATTCCCATTGAGAATTACATTGCTTGCAATGAGCAACGATTGGATAGACGAAGAGGGCTTTCGCGCCAACGTTGGGATCATTCTTGTGGACGACGCCGGCAAACTACTGCTCGGCGGACGGGTCAGCAATAAAGGTTGGCAATTTCCGCAAGGCGGCATGCTCGAGGGTGAAGACCCGACGGCGGCCATGTACCGCGAACTGCGCGAAGAAATCGGTTTAGAACCCGAGGATGTCGAATTGCTGGGGCAAACCAGCGATTGGATTCGTTACCGCCTGCCTGACAAATTCGTCCGCAAAAATTCACTCCCCTTATGTGTCGGTCAAAAGCAACGCTGGTTCATGCTGCGCTTGAAGTGTGCCGGCGAAAAAGTTCGTTTCGATTGCTGTGACGAGCCGGAGTTCGATCGTATCCGCTGGGTCGAGTTTTGGCGGCCGGTCAACGAGGTGATCTATTTCAAACGGCGTGTGTATGCACGTGCGCTGCATGAGTTGGGGTCCACGGTGTATCCGCAGGGATTGCCGCCGCGGCCACGGTGGTGGCCAAAGCGATGGCGTGCGGTGTTCGATAAGGATTTGGCCCGCGCTAAGCAGGCTTGAGGATCGCCAGCAATGCGATGCTGATCAAAAACAGCGTCGGAAACTCGTTGAACCAACGTAGCCATTTCGTGTTTGCTTTGAAATCAGGTCGTTTCAGTCGGCCGATCCACTGGTAGCAGCGCACGTGATAAATGATCAAGCCGATCAGCAAAACGCACTTTATCTGAAACCACGTCGCCGACATCAGGTCGCTGCGGTAACTCCACATCCACAGGCCGAATACGGCCGTGAGTACGGCGCCGATGGTCATGATGACGAACAGTCGAAACTGCATGACCGAGAAGCGCTCGCGACTCAGGTCGTCTTCGGCGTTGGCGTGATAGATGAACAGGCGTGGCAGATAGAATAGTCCGGCGAACCACGTGACCATGAAAATCACGTGCAAGCCCTTGAGCCACAAATAATAAGACGCCATGGCGATATGATGCCTAAACCTGTGAAATTCGTCACGTTGTTGGGCCTCTGGCGGCCTTCTCAGCGGCCGGTCGGCGGCGTAACATAACGTCGTGAACCGGAAATCGACAATTCATAGCCGAAGCCCGATGCAGACGTGGTTGATGCGCGTTGGCGCGGTGGGCCTGGTGGCGCTGACCATCTACCTGGTATTTGAGTTTGGCCGCATTCAGGCCAACTACAACATCGTCGATGCGGTCGAGGAGCGCCAAGCGTATGAAGATCGCATCGAGACGCTCGAAATTGAGATTGAGACGCTCAAGCAGGAGGTGGCGCTGCTTGAGACGCATCGCGATATCGAAAAAGAAGCCTACAAAGAGGTCGAAGCGAGTTTGGTGGAGCTGCAAGCGAAAATTCAGGAGCAGACCGACGCGATCGGGTTCTATCGCGGCATTGTTTCGCCGCGGGATGGCGCCGCTGGCCTGCGCGTGCAGGATCTGGAACTGACTCGCACCGCTACCGAACGCGCATTTAATGTCCGGTTAGTGTTGGTGCAGTCGATGGTGCATGACCGCAAAGTGTCCGGCGACGTCAATTTCACGGTGCGGGGCTTGAAAGATGGTGTGGAAGCCAGCATTCCGTATTCTGAGTTGCTGGCCGAAGACGCCGACGAGCAATGGGCATTCTCGTTCCGCTATTTTCAGGATTTCAATCGTGAGATCGTGTTGCCGGACGGATTCGAGCCCGAGAGTATTCTTATAGAAGTGCGCTCACGAACGCGCTCTATCGATAGTATTGAAGAAAGTTATACCTGGGAGACCAACCTGGGTTAGAGAGGATAACTATGTTTGGTAAAAAAGATCGCAAACGACCCGTTATTGACACCTTGGTGGGACCGAACTCGGAACTCAACGGTGATGTCACGTTCGAAGGTTCTTGCCATGTTGATGGCACCATCAAGGGTAATGTCTCGGCCGACAGCGAAAGCGAGTCGACCCTGAGCATCAGCGAAGATGGTCGTGTCGAGGGCGGCGTTACCGTGCCTTATGTTGTATTGCACGGCATCGTCAAAGGCGATGTATTTGCTAGCCAGCGAGTTGAGCTCGGCCCGACGGCGCGCGTCATTGGCAATGTGTATTACAATCTGATCGAAATGGCGATTGGTGCCGAAATCAATGGCAAACTGGTGCATCGTCCGGAAGGGCATGTTGCGTTGGTTGAGCAGACCACTCGTTTGGATGAGAATGTCGCCGTAGCTGTAGAGTCATAAACAACGAATGAGTACAGAAACCCCCGTTATCGGCCAGAGTGCGCCGCCACCGCCGATCGTATTTACCGACGCGGCCGCGGACAAGGTGGCCGAGCTGATCGCCGAAGAAGACAACCCGGAGCTAAAGCTGCGGGTGTTTATCTCCGGCGGCGGCTGCTCGGGGTTTCAGTACGGCTTTACCTTTGATGAGGCGATCGAGACCGGCGATAGCCAGGTAGAAAACCAGGGTGTCACGCTGCTGATCGATCCGATGAGCGTGCAATACTTGATGGGCGCCGAGATCGATTACAAAGAAGATCTGTCCGGTGCGCAGTTCATCATTCGCAATCCGAACGCGCAGACAACCTGCGGTTGTGGTCAGTCCTTCACCGTCTGAATCCAACGCCGAGGTCCTCGCTGCCGTAGACCTCGGTTCCAATAGCTTCCACATGATTGTCGGCGAACTTCGCCACGGTCAGGTTGTGATTCTTGACCGGCTGCGCGAAACCGTTCGCCTGGCCGAAGGCCTGTCTAAAGAAGGTGACTTGTCGGGCGACGCGCGGGCGCGGGCGGTGGGCTGCCTCGAGCGATTCGGCGAACGACTACGCGATATGCGTGCGGAAAGCGTGCGCGCGGCCGGAACCAGTACGTTGCGTCGATCCCGCGAGGACGGCGGCTTTCTGGCTGAGGCCGAATCAGCCTTGGGCCATCCCATCGATGTGATATCCGGCGTAGAAGAAGCGCGTCTGATCTATGCGGGTGTCGATCACAGTCTGCCACCCAACGACGGTTTGCGATTGGTGATGGATATTGGTGGCGGCAGTACCGAGCTTATTCTAGGCCAGGGTAAGAAACCCAAAGCATTGGAAAGTTTGCATCTGGGCTGTGTGGCGATGACCGAACGGTTTTTCCCGGGCGGTGTTATCAATGCGGCGGCGTTCAACGAAGCGCGCAAAGCGGCGCGCCTCGAATTACGACCGGTGAAGGCGTTCTTTCGCGATTCAACGGGCGTCGAAGCGATCGGTGCGTCGGGCACAATTCGCTCGACCGAGCGGGTCGCCAGTGAATTGGAGCTGATCGATACCAACCTGTTATCGGTCGAAGCGGTAGAACAGTTGATTGAGCGCGTGCTCGAACACGAGAACACTCGCGATCTGTCGCTGAGCGGCTTATCGGAACGCCGCGCACAGGTTTGGCCGGGAGGATTGGCCATTCTGGTTGAATTGCTCGGTGTGCTGCGAATCGATGAACTGCAAATTTCAAACGGGGCGCTAAAAGAAGGATTGCTGCATGACATGCTCGGACGCATGCAGGACGAAGATGCGCGCGAGCGGAGTGTTCGGGCGATGGTCGCTCGTTATCAGGTCGACGAAGCGCAGGCGCATCGCGTCGCAACCACAGCAGCGGACCTGCTGGCGCAATGCCGTCAGTCTTGGGCGCTCGAGCAGCCGCTGTGGTCAAATATTTTGGAATGGTCGGCGCGACTGCACGAGGTGGGGCTGGACATTTCGCACAATGGTTATCAGCGGCACGGCGCGTATATCGCCGAGCATGCCGATATGCCTGGCTTCCCGCGGGCAGAGAAACGCCTGATCGCTTACTTGATTGACGCGCACCGGCATTCGATGAGCAAAAAGCTGTTCAGTGCGTTGCCCCGCGCATGGCGTGAATCGGCATTGCGGCTTGCGGTATTGCTACGCTTAGCAGTGCTGTTGAATCGTTCACGTAGCGACACGCCGGCGCCACCGATCGAAATGCAGGTGACCGAGCAGCACATACGCCTGACGTTTGATGCCGATTGGTTGGCTCAAAACCCTTTGACGGTCGCGGACCTGCAACGGGAGCAGGCGTTCGTTCGCGGTTTTGAATTTGAGCTGACGTTTAGCTAGGTTGCGCAAGGCGCTCTAGGAACGTGTCATGAGCCGATACGCGTGGCTCGTCGCGAGGCTGCACCCGTTCGTAGCTGCCATCGCCGTGCAACTCCCACGCCTGGCAGTTGTCTGCCAAAAAGACTTCCAAATCGCTGCGAATTTGTTTCTTTATCCGCTTCTGACGAATTTGAAAGCATGACTCATTGCGTCGGCGGAGATTACGTTCCATCCAATCCGCGCTGGAGCAGTAATACTCGGCGTCGCCATTGTTGCCAAAGTAGTAGACGCGGGAGTGTTCCAGAAATCGGCCGACGATCGAGCGCACGCGAATGTTGTCAGAGAGGCCCGGAATACCCGGTCGCAAACAGCAGATGCCGCGCACGATAAGATCGATTTCAACACCGGCCTGTGAGGCTTCGTACAACGCGTCGATAATGCCGGGCTCGTTCAGGGAATTGACCTTGACGACAATACGGCCTTCGCCACCGTCACGTGCAAAGTCCGCTTCGCGGGCAATCTTTTCTAGCAACGCCTCGTACAAATTAAACGGTGCGGCAAACATGCGATTAAATTCGCCGGCTTCGGTCAAGCTGGTTAGCTGCATGAACAGCTTATGCACGTCTTCGCCGAGCGGCTGGCTGCTGCTCATGTAGCCGTAATCGGTGTACACGCGCGTGGTGGCGTGATGATAGTTGCCCGTGCCGAGATGCACGTAGCGTTTCAAATTTTCACCGACACGGCGCACCACCAACAGCATTTTGGCGTGTGTCTTGTAACCGACAAGCCCATAGACCACATGCGCGCCGGCTTCTTGCAGACGATTCGCCAGCGAAATATTCGCTGCTTCATCAAAGCGCGCCATCAACTCGATAATGACGGTGACTTCTTTGCCGGACCGAGCGGCAGTCACCAGGTGGTCGACGATCGGCGAGTCAGCGCCGGTGCGATACAAGGTGATCTTGATCGCCAAAACGCTGTCATCGGCGGCTGCAGTGGCAACGAAATCGATCGTCGGCGCAAACGAGTGATAGGGATGGTGTAACAACACATTCTTGGAATCGAGAACGTCGAAAATGTTGTAGTCACCGCGCAGCGCCTCGGGTAGTCCTTGCTGAAACTTGGGATAGAACAGGTCGGGGTTTTCTTCGATATCACAAACCGTCGCCAACCGATTCAAGTTAACCGGGCCCTCGACCAGATACATGTCATGTGATTCCAGTCGAAAGTGATCGAGCAAGAATTCTTGTAAGTCCTCGGGACATTCGTGACCGACCTCAAGTCGCACTGCTGCGCCATAGCGACTGGCTTCGAGCTGACCCTCCAGTGCGTGCACTAAATCGTTCACTTCTTCGTCGTCGACGTACAGGTTGCTGTTGCGCGTGACGCGGAATTGGAAACAGCCATCAACCTCAAGTCCAGGGAACAGTGCGTCGACGTGGACTCGGATCACAGAAGACAGAAACACATAGCAATGGCTGCCGGGGTCGCACAGATGATCGGGCAATCGAATCACGCGCGGGAGTGATCGCGGCGCCTGCACCATGCCGCGGTGACGACGGCGGCCGAAAGCGTCTTTGCCATTCAGGCGGACGATGAAGTTCAGGCTCTTATTAAGAATGCGTGGAAATGGGCGCGATGGGTCGAACGTGAGCGGCGTTAGTACCGGCACGACCTGATCTTTGAAATAGGTTTCGAGCCACGCACGTTGTTCGTCGTCCCAGTCGTCGCTTTGCAAGAACCGCACGCCTGCCTGATCCAGCTGTGGAAACAATACTTCGTTCAGCAGGTGGTACTGCTGCTCCATGAGGTTCAGCATGCCGTGACGAATTGCATCGAAGATCTGCTGCGGAGTCTCGCGCTCTGGACCTGTGGTCGGTGCGCCGATTTCAATGCGCTGCTTCAGCGCCGCGACGCGGATCTCAAAAAACTCGTCGAGATTGGTACAGGTGATACACAGAAAACGGAGCCGCTCCAACAGTGGCACGGTTGGATCCATCGCCTGGGCCAATACACGTTTGTTGAACTCAAACTGGCTGAGTTCGCGATTGATGTATTTGTCGGCGGGTACGGTTGCAGGCGCGTCCATCGGACTCTCGAAGGTCGGCCGATCAGTATAGCAAGCGGACTAAGTCGGGAAGGTTACGGAGTGCTCAAAACGACGGTTCGTAAATGTCGCCAAGCAAGACCGGTCGGTCTGCTCCGGTGACACTCGGTAGATTACCGGGCAGTCCGGCAAGGCGTCGCATCGCCAGCCATGCAAACGCGACCGCCTCGACCCAGTTGGGGTCCAGTCCAACCGCCGCCGTCGTGTCCACGTTGATGTTCGGTAGTCGTGCACGGAGCCGGCGCATCAGTTCGCGGTTGTGCGCGCCGCCACCACAGACGTAGACGTTACGCGCATCCGCGGTCTGGATTTCATATGCCGCCGTGGCGGCGGTCAATTCGCACAGCGTCGCCTGCACATCTTGCGGCGCAATTGCGGTGAGATCGGCCGACTGTAACCAACCCAGATTAAAGTATTCGAAGCCGGTGCTTTTTGGCGCGTTGCGCGCAAAGTAGGCGTCGGTGAGTAGTCGCTCCAACAGAGGTTTGTTCACCGAACCACTCGCGGCCCATTCGCCGTCGCGATCAAAGGTTTCTTCACGCTGGTTTCGAATCCAGTTATCCATCAACGTGTTGCCTGGTCCGGTATCAAAGCCGGTCGTCGGTGTATCGCTGCGCAACACCGTGACATTGGCGATGCCGCCAATGTTCAAAATGATGGCGTGATCATTCGTTCGCCCGAACAGCCATTCGTGAAACGCAGGCGCCAGCGGTGCACCTTGACCGCCGGCCTCGATATCGGCGCTGCGGAAATCGGCAACGGTGGTAATGCCGGTGCCGTCCGCGATCAGCTGCGCGTCGCCGATTTGCAGAGAGTACGGTTCGTCGGCGTCAGGTTCGTGACGCAGTGTTTGACCGTGACTGCCAATGGCGACGACTTCCTGCGGCTCGGTTTCGGTGCTGTGCAATAGCGTGTTGGTTGCGTCGCGAAACGCGTTACCCACCGCAGCATGCAGCTCGGCAACTTGATCGGCACGTTGAAGCGAGGTGTTATGTGTCGCGATGGCGAGCTGCTCGCGCAGCGATTCCTCATACGCGTGCTCGTGCGTTGCGAGCAATTCGATACCGTCATCGGAAAACGAAACCAGTGCGGCATCAATGCCGTCCATGCTCGTACCGGACATCAGGCCGATAAAGCGTTGGTTCATGTGAACAGTTGCCTAACGATTGAGCTAGGGTTGGACCGGTGCGACTGACGCAAGTTGCGTGCGCTTAAACTGGTCGAGTTCTTTGAACAGTGGCTCGGCCATCGCCAAGAATCGCTCGCGATACTTGTCTTCGATCGGGTCGGCCTGTGGCAAGTCGACCGTGCGCGGATTTCGATGCACGCCGTTGACGCGATATTCGTAGTGTAGATGTACACCGGTGACGAGTCCGGTCTTGCCGACATAGCCAATGGTCTGGCCCTGACGTACTCGCGACCCGTTCTTCACGCTCGATGCGAACCGCGACATGTGCGCGTATAGCGTGGTGATGTTGCCACCGTGCTGCAGGATCACCACGTTGCCGTAGCCACGCTGCGTACCGCGGTAGGTCACCTTGCCGTCACCGGCCGCTTTGATCGGTGTACCGTGCGGCGCCGCATAGTCGACACCTCGGTGCGGCCGAACGGTCTTTAAGACCGGATGCAGTCGCCGTGGGTTAAACGGCGAACTGACGCGAAAATCGACCGGTGCACGCAGGAACGCTTTACGAACGCTGCGGCCATCTGGCGTAAAGTAATCACTGCGCCCTTCATCATTGACGAAGCGCACCGCCTGCGTTGTGCGGTTTCGATTGTTGAACTCAGCGACGACGATTTCTCCATCGGTAACGAATTCGCCGTCCTGCCAAATCTCTTCCCACTGCACGTAAAAGTTGTCGCCGCTGCGAATGTCGAGAATAAAATCGACATCCCAGGCAAAGATGCCGGCGAGATTCATAATGACTTTGTCAGAAAGGCCGGCATCGACGCCGCTTTCGTAGAGTGACGTTTCGATCAGTCCGTATGCCATCCGTTTACGAATCTCGATCGGACGTTCAACCATGGTGGCCGCAAAGCCGTCGTCCAGCCGCTCAACCTGCAATGCCGAGGTCATATCGACCTCGGTGTATAGACTGATGATGCGACCCTCATTGTGTTTGATGTCGAACTCATCGCCGGGTTTGATGCGACGCATTTGTTCGCGCGCATCATCGAGTTTGGCGATCAACGTTAAGTCCCCAATGTCGAGATCGTTGCGGCGAAACAGCTTATCTAGGGTGTCGCCGCGACTGACCGTAAGGGTCAGTGAGTCGTATTCGGGTTCGGGCGCGTACACCAATGGTACGGCACTAATGATGGCTTCTTCGCTAGGTTCCGCAACGCTAGGTTCCGCAACGCTAGGTTCCGCAACGATCGTTTCGGCAGCAAGCGTGGTTTCAGCCGGCACTGCAATGAGTGGCTGGGCTTCGACGACTGTGGCGGCGGTAGGTTCGTTGTCAGCGGCGAGCATTGCGACGCCAATCAACGGCAGTCCAAGGCCAATAACGAACCATAACGGGGCTTTGGATTTCTTCGGAGACGACTCGGCCGATGGCTTGTAATCGTGCAGCAATGGGCTAGTCGGCCGTCGCAAGTCAGAACCCCCTTTCGATGATGGCGCTACTCTACCGTGAGGATTCTTCGGCGTCAAAGAAAAGTGTTATAAGTCATAGTGTTAAAAGAAAATGCTCGGAATCGTATTTTTTCCCGATGCGAGTGCCGACAATGCTACTCTTCCGCTCAATTGACCCAGCTAGATAACCTGAATGAGTGATCTGCAAACACAGCTTGATGAACTGATGCGTGGCGCCGACGAAGTGCTGCCCGATGGAGGCCTAAAAGCAAAGCTCGAGAAGGGCCGGCCGTTGGTGGTGAAGGCCGGATTTGATCCAACCGCGCCGGATCTCCATGTCGGCCATACGGTTCTGATCAACAAAATGCGTCAGTTTCAGGAATTCGGCCATGAAGTGGTCTTTTTGATCGGTGATTTCACCGGGATGATCGGTGATCCTTCCGGGCGTGATGCGATGCGGCCACCGCTGACACCGGATGAAATTCAAGCGAACGCCGATACTTATAAAGAGCAGGTTTTTAAAATCCTGGATCCAGAGCGGACCCGGGTAGAATTCAACGCCTCTTGGATGGGCGAGATGGGTGCGGCGGGGCTGGTCAAGCTGGCTGCCCACCATACGGTAGCGCGCATGCTCGAGCGAGACGATTTCAATAAGCGCTACAAAGGTGGCGTGCCGATCTCGATCCATGAGTTCCTATATCCGATTGTGCAGGGCTACGATTCGGTGGCGCTGAAAGCCGACGTTGAGTTGGGTGGCACGGATCAGAAATTTAATCTGCTGGTCGGACGTCAACTGCAGCAGGATTTCGAACAGGAGCCCCAAGTCGTGCTGACTATGCCGTTGCTGGAAGGAACCGACGGTGTCGACAAGATGTCCAAATCCAAAGGCAATTACATTGGCATCACCGAAGCTGCGGGCGAGATGTTCGGCAAGATCATGTCGATTTCCGACGACTTGATGTGGCGCTATTTTGAACTGCTGAGTTTTCGTTCGATCGACGATATTGCGGGTCTACGAGATGCGGTAACACAGGGTAAGAACCCGCGTGACGTGAAGTTCGAGCTGGCCAAAGAGATCGTTGCTCGTTTTCATGACTCAGCGGCCGCGGACGCAGCGCAGCAAGAATTTGTCTCGCGATTCCAGCAAGGCGCGATGCCGGAGGAGATGCCAGAAGTGGAGTTGGCCGGCAACGACGGCAAACTCGGTATCGGACACCTATTAAAGGGGGCCGAGTTGGTGAGCAGTACTTCGGAGGCCTTCCGCATGATCAAGCAAGGTGCGGTCAAGATCGACGGCGAGCGGGTGGACGATCGGAATTTGGAAATCGCGTCAGGCAGTACCCATATTTATCAGGTGGGTAAGCGCAAATTTGCTCGAGTGACGGTGGCCTAACGAAAGACACCGGCCGAATGAATCGGCCAAAGGCAAAGGCATGAATAAGCTGACACATTGGATCGCAGGTGTAGTTCTGTTTGCGGTGCTCGCATTGAGTACCAGCGTAGCCGCTCAGGAATCAGCCGAAGAGCTGGAAGAGACTCGCAAAGAAACGTTTGTAATGGGGATGACCGGGATTGTCGCCTCGTTGAACTCGGGTTCACTCGATCTCTTTATGCGCGCCATCGATCAAGATGACTTTCAAGATCGTATCTACGCATTGCGGCTAATCGACCCGAAGCTGAAGAACGCGTTTGCGGAAAACTTCGAATTCACGTTCGAGCAGCTGATAAAGACCTCGTTTCCCGGCTATGACAAGAATGGTGTTAGCGCCACCCTGATCGGCGTGGATTCACGCGGAACGCGCGGACGCGCGGTGGTTCGTTACAACTTGCCGGACATGCAATTCAGCTACCACGATTATCAACTGCGACTCGATGACGATGAGCGCTTGGTAATCGTCGATTGGCATGACTATGTGCTCGGAGAAGAATTTACCGAGCACGTCGGCATCGCGCTGGTATCCGCGTTACCGTCTAACCAAGCAGCCATCAAACTTATTGATTACAAGAACGTCAAAAGTCCGGACCTGTTTCAGTTTCGTGAGGCGCTCAAAGCGGCTCGCGATGGCAATCTAAAACGCTATGCCGACATTTTTAATAATATGAATCCGGAGTTGAAGCGACAACGCGTCTTGGTACTGAAGAATGTCCAATTCGCGAAGGCGATCAATAACCGGCGCATGTTGCGTGAGGCATTAACGCTAATGAACGGGTTTTATCCGGAGGAACCGCTGTTCACACTGATGCTGCTGGACTACTGGTTCCCGACCCGCCAATACCAAGCGGCCTACGACGGGCTATGGCGCACATATCGTCAGCTCGGATTCGGCGATGCGGCGATGGAAGCGAGGCTATCGGCGGCGGCATTGGTGCTGGAGCGGGTCGACGATGCGAATCGGCATGCGGAGCAGGCCCTTGAAATGGACTCGGAGATGGAATTGGCCTGGTGGTCGGCGCTGCGCGCTCGCAATACCAAGGCGGATTTCGCCGGCGCAGTGGAGGCTTTGGCCAAGCTGGAGGGCGGCTTTGGCCATGAGCTTGGGCCGGATGCGTTCGCGAAAGACAAGAGTTTTGCGCCACTTCTCGATTCCGCCGAATATAAAGCCTGGCTGGAGACCCGCTAGCCAACTTAGCGATTAGTCTAAGTCATTGATTTTTAATAAATAGCTATCCGCCAACCCAGCAACTTTCCGGCGTCTGAAAAAATGTTGCAATTAGTGGTTGACGAGTAGGTAGCGACGGCTATAATGCCCGTCCGCTGCAGGTACGGTGTCCTGCGGTTGACCTCCAATTAGAAGCAAGATGACAGGCACGGACTGTTCAACGGGTCCGTATGGCCTGTATGATTGTCGGTCTGCCCCGAAAAAACGTCAGCTTAGGCTGGCCGCCATTCTGGGCCGCTCTTTAACAACACAATCAGATAATTTGTGTGGGTGCTCGCGTTGGAATTTGCATTGGCAAATCAACGTGAGAACCAACCTAAATTCTAAGTAATTTAGAGTGGGGATCACGCTTTAGATAAAGCTCATAGCTTTAAACTGAAGAGTTTGATCCTGGCTCAGATTGAACGCTGGCGGCATGCCTAACACATGCAAGTCGAACGGTAACGCGGAGAGCTTGCTCTCTGGCGACGAGTGGCGGACGGGTGAGTAATACTTAGGAATCTGCCCAGTAGTGGGGGACAACTCGGGGAAACTCGAGCTAATACCGCATACGCCCTATGGGGGAAAGTGGAGGATCTTCGGACTTCACGCTATTGGATGAGCCTAAGTCGGATTAGCTTGTTGGTGAGGTAAAAGCTCA
>JBCCEH010000002.1:0-371455 GCA_039030375.1 Pseudomonadota bacterium
AGCCTCGTCCCCCGCGAACACGACTTGTTCGCGAATTTCGACAGGTGCCGTGGTATGGTTCAGCCCGATGATCTGCAGCCGCATAGTCGATAATTGTATGCGAACTGATGCCGCAGTTCCTTGTCTCTGTATCTCAGTATTCGCATTTATGCGCAGCAATAGGCACTGACAAAACTCTATGCGTTCTCAACTCTGGCGACATATCGGCTTGACCTGGTTGGCAATCGGCTGCATTTCGCTGGCACCGGCGGTGCTGGCGGATGACGACGGTATTGAGGCCGCCGGGCATCTCATCGAGGCGGAAAACGCCCTGAATGCGGGTGATTACCTCAAGGCAGCCACTGAATACCAGCGAGCGGCCGAACTTTCTAACGATGTCCAGGTGGCCAAACAGGCGACTGAGGTCGGCATGCGCCTGGGCTTTAACGAGCAGGCGTTGGCGTCGGTCAAGCGCTGGCGCGAATTGGCCGGCAATACCGATGAGGTGCGCTCGTACCACATGCGCATCCAGCTGCGGCTGGGCAATATCAAAAAAGCGCGCAAAGAGATTGAGGCGGTAATCGACCCGGATGACGAGTACGCTGACCGTCGATTGATGCAGCTGTTGCCGTTATTGTCGGACGAAGATCCGCAATATTCTGACCAGCTGATGCGGCAGCTGACCAAGCCCTACAAAGATTCCGCCGAAGCAAATTTTGCGACCGCGGTGATGGCGCTGCAGGCCGGCGATGCTGAATGGGCGCTGGACAAATCTGCCAAGGCAATCGAGATCAAGCCGGACTGGCTGCGGCCGAAGCTGGTACACGCGCGCGCACTGCTGCTCGACGGGCAGGTCGATGCCGCGACTGACTACATGGCGCGAATCGTCGGTGACGATCCGCACGCCGATCCGGATTCACGCATGGAATTGGCGCTGATGTATTTGACCGCGGGCCGCGATGATGACGCGCTCAGCCAGGTCAATCAGATTTTGTTGGAACAGCCGGCACGGACAGACGCGCTGCGCTTGATGGCCATCATCAATTTCCGGTTGGCCAATCTGGATGTGGCAGAAGATGATTTCAACGATCTGTTGGCGTCCGGCGATTTCACCATGGATGCGCTGTTTTATCTGGCGCGCATTGCCGACTATCGAAAAGACTTTGAGCGCGCAATCCGACTGTACTCGCAGGTGCGCTCCGGTCAGAACACCGTGTATTCGCAGCGACGAGCAGCGGCCATCGTGGCGCTAGAGTTGGATGACGCAGACGATGCCATGCATCGTTTAGAGACGTTTGCGGATCGCAACCCTGAATACGCCGTGGATATGGTGCTGGCCAAGGCGCAGCTGCTGGCGGCGATGGATCGCTATGACGAAGCTCTGAAGTACTTCGAGAAAGCGTATGCGTTCCGGCCAGACGACGAGGGCGTTGCGCTGGGACGGGCCGAGCTAATGTTGCGCATGGGTCGCTTAGACGATGCTATTGCCGGCTATCGGGAGGCGGTCAAACAATGGCCGGAAAGCGCGACCAGTCTAAACGCGCTGGGTTATACCCTGGCGGACCGCACCGACAAATTTCGCGAAGCGGAAAAGCTGATCAAAAAAGCGTTGAAATACGAGCCGGGTAATTCGGCGATTATCGATAGCCTCGGCTGGGTGTACTACAAGACCGGCCGCTACGAAGAGGCACTCGAGCAACTCGAAATTGCGTATGCCGACTTTCCCGACCATGAAGTGGCTTCGCACATCGTTGACACGCTGTTCGTGCTCGGCCGTGTCGATGACGCGCTCGAATTCCTGGCCGAAGCCGAAGCGGTGACGCCGAAGAGCGATTTGCTGGCCGACGTTCGTGAGCGGCGTTTCCCTGGCACTGAAGCCGCGATCGTCGCCGAGGACGTGTCTGAGGACGATGACGCCGATCCGGAACCCGAGTCGGCGCCAGAGCCGGCTGCCGATGCCACGCCTGAATAGTCGCGCGGTACTGATCGCCGCCTTACTGGTGGTTGGCGGCTGCGCCTCACAAAAAACCGTCCCATTGCCCGAGATCCAAGGTTGGGAGGCGCGCACGGCGATCCTCGCCGAGCGCGAACGATGGGCATTTTCAGGGCGCGTCGCGGTCAGCGCTAACGACGACGGATTCAACGGCAAGATCCGTTGGAATCAAGACGGTGACGGATTTCTCACCACGGTGAGCGGACCGTTGGGGGTAGGTAAGACGAAAGTCGAGAATGACGGCGTGCGTACGCTACACACCGACAAAGACGGTGTGCAGACCGAACTCGTTGACGCTGAGGCCGAACTCTACTATCGCTATGGCTGGACCATACCGGTGCGCAGCCTGCGCTACTGGGCTCTGGGTATCCCCGATCCGAGCTTGCCGGCGGCCACGGAATTTGGTGAAGATGGCGAGCTGACGGCCCTCGAGCAGGGTGGATGGACCGTTTCGATCAGCCAATATCGAGATTTCGGTGCAAAAGTGGGCGAAAACATGCCTAGAATCGTCACGGCGAAGAGTTCTGGCACAAGAGTGCGAATCGTCATCGACAAATGGCAATTTTTTGACTAAATTGCGCCGCACGCTAAGCGGTATATTTGGGGCGTAGCCAAGTGGTAAGGCATCGGGTTTTGATCCCGTGATTCGCAGGTTCGAATCCTGCCGCCCCAGCCATATTCTGCTGTCATAGGAAGAAGTCTCAGGCGTATGCGAGACGAGAAATGGGTGGCCGAGAAAGCGCGGTGTACACACCAGTACATGAGCATTTTGAGGCCGACCATGCCGAAGTATCGCGCCGGCTGAGGGTTTTTCGGATCGAAATAGACCACTAGAGTCTAAGGGAGAGGGGATTTTGGATCCGGCTACAATGGCGATATTCTCGGGCAACGCGCACCCGAGTCTTGCCCTGGACATCGCGCGTTACCTACATGTTCCACTCGCCCGTGCCCACGTCGGCCGATTTAGCGACGGCGAAATTAACGTCGAGATCTTAGAAAATATCCGCGGCCGCGAAACGTTCATTGTCCAGCCCACGTGTCCGCCGTCATCGGAAAACCTGATGGAGCTGCTGGTTATGGTCGATGCGGCACGCCGCGCCTCGGCAGCCCGCATCACCGCGGTCATCCCGTATTTCGGTTTTGCGCGACAAGATCGTCGGCCACGTTCGGCGCGTGTGCCGATCACGGCCAAGCTGGTCGCCAAGATGATTGCCACAGCCGGCGTTGATCGAGTGCTGACGGTCGACCTGCATGCCGATCAAATTCAGGGCTTTTTCGATATTGCGGTCGACAACGTATACGCCTCGCCGCTGCTGTTGGGCGATGTTTGGAAACAAAAATACGAGAACATCGTGGTTGTCTCTCCGGACGTGGGCGGCGTGGTGCGCGCGCGAGCGCTCGCGAAGCGCCTCGATGACGCCGACCTGGTCATCATCGATAAGCGTCGTGACAAAGCGAATCAGTCCGAAGTAATGAACATTATTGGTGAGGTTGAAGGTACCAACTGCATCATGATGGACGACATGGTGGATACGGCGGGTACGCTGTGTCACGCGGCCGCGGCGTTGAAGGAGCACGGCGCGGGCAGCGTGCGTGCCTACATTACCCACCCGGTTCTCTCCGGCCCGGCAGTCGAACGCATCAAGGCATCGGATCTCGATGAGGTGGTTGTGACCGACACCATTCCGCTCAACGAAGAAGCTCAGGCGGTCGACAAAATCCGGCAGCTCTCCACCGCGGAACTGCTGGCCGAAACCATGCGCCGCATCTCCGACGAAGAGTCGGTCTCCTCGCTGTACGTCGACTAAGCCTCGAACCGCTGAACCGCCCCTTGGACATCGCCTGGCGATGCGGTAGTATGCGCTGCCCTGCGGAAGTGGTCGCAATTTCCGCAGCGGAGTAGTTTGCAAAAAACCGTTTTAAATCAATCAGATATTGGAGGCCATCATGGCTCAGAAATTCGATCTGATTGCGGAATTCCGGGAAGATTCAGGGAAAGGTGCGAGCCGCCGCCTGCGTCGTGAAGGAAAAGTCCCCGCAATCATCTATGGCGCTGGCCGTCCGCCGCGCTCACTGTATTTTGACCACAACAAAGTGCTTCGGCAGCTCGAGAACGAATCGTTCTATTCGAGTGTTCTGAACATCAAGGTTGGCGACAAAAGCCAGGCGGCGATTGTTAAAGACATTCAGCGGCATCCGGCTCGTCCGATTGTCATGCACATCGACTTACAGCGTATCGTCGAGGACGAAGTGATCCGTATGAATGTACCGATTCACTACGTTGGCGCCGAAGACGCGGTCGCCGTGAAGCAGGGCGGTGGTACCGTCTCTATGCTGCGCACCGATGTTGAGGTGGTCTGCTTACCGAAAGACCTGCCGGAGTATTTCGAAGTCGATATCACCGACCTCGAGCTCGATTCGATGCTGCATCTGTCGGATATCAATCTTCCCGACGGCGTTGAGATTCCCGAACTGGCACAAGGGCCGGAGCACGATCAGGCGATCGTTTCCATCCAGGTGGTTAAGGTTCAGGTGGTCGAAGAAGACACCGAAGGCGAAGCAGCCGAAGGCGAGGAAGCGGCTGGCGATGCGGCGGCGGCCGACGACGCCGGTGGCGATGCCGCGGAAGGCGACGAGTAATCGTTCATTCAGAACGCCGAAAAGACCGCCTCCGGGCGGTCTTTTTGTTTATGATCCGTCCGCAACTTGTAGAGGCGGCGATTAGCCCCCACATTAGCTGACATGAAAAAACTTCGACTCATTGCTGGCCTCGGCAATCCCGAGGAGCGCTACGAGCGCACGCTGCACAACGCGGGCTTTTGGTTCGCGGATGCCGTTGTGCGCAAGTTTGGCGGCCAGTTTCGCTATGAGAAGAAGTTCGATGCCGACGTGTGCAAAGTCGATATCGCCGGTGACGACGTATGGGTCATCAAACCGCAAAGCTATATGAACGAAAGCGGTGGACCGGTGCGGTCGGCGATGGACTACTACCGCATCCAGATTAACGACGTGTTGGTGGCTCACGATGAGATCGACTTGCCGCCGGGTACGGTGCGGTTCAAAGACGGTGGTGGTCATGGTGGCCACAACGGATTGCGCGACATTATCCGGCACGCAGGCCGCGACTTCGTTCGTTTGCGCGTCGGTGTCGGTCATCCGGGCGACAAAAACAAGGTCACTGGCTATGTGTTGCGCCCGGTGTCCAACGCGACCGCAGATCCCATCGAACGCACCGTTGATGATGCGGTGGCCGAGCTCCCGACCTTGGTCGAAGACGGCTTGAACGCCGCTATGAAAGCACTGCATACAAAGGGCTAACAGCAAAGATGGCAATCCAATGTGGCATCGTGGGCTTACCCAATGTGGGTAAGTCGACCCTGTTCAATGCGTTGACGGCGGCAGAAATTCCGGCCGAAAACTATCCGTTCTGCACCATCGAGCCGAACGTCGGTGTTGTTCCCGTGCCGGACCCGCGTCTCGACGTAATCTCTGGCATCGTGAATCCGGCCAAGGTCATTCCGACCACGATGGAGTTTGTGGACATCGCCGGACTCGTCGCCGGCGCGTCGCAGGGCGAAGGCTTGGGCAACCAGTTTCTCGGCAATATTCGCGAGACGCATGCGATTGCCCATGTGGTGCGGTGTTTCGAGAACGATGACGTCACCCACGTCGCCGGCACCATCAATCCGGTGGATGACATTGAAACGATCAACACCGAACTCGCGCTAGCCGACCTTGAGTCGGTCGAGAAGCAGCTGTATCGAGCTGAACGCAACGCGAAGACAAACAACAAAGAGGACATCTACTTTCGCGATGTCGTCAAAAAGATCAAAGAGCACTTAGAGACCGGTGAGGCCGTGCGCGCTGCGGATCTGGATGACAACGAGCGCAAAGTGCTTCGCGAACTGCACATGATCACGGCAAAGCCAGTGATGTATATCGCCAACGTTGACGAGTCCGGGTTTGAGAACAATCCGCACTTGGATGCCGTGCGTGAATACGCGAAAAACGAGGGCGCGGAAGTGGTCGTGATCTGTGCGGCGATTGAAGCGGAGATCGCGGTCTTAGATGAAGATGATAAAGCGGTATTTCTTGACGATCTTGGTTTTGATGAGCCGGGCCTGAACCGCGTGATACGCGGTGGCTATACGCTGCTAGGTTTGCAGACCTTTTTCACCGCGGGCCCGAAAGAAGTACGCGCCTGGACGACGAAGATCGGCGCCACCGCGCCGCAGGCGGCTGGTGAAATTCATACCGACTTCGAAAAGGGCTTTATTCGCGCCGAGACGATTGCCTACGACGACTATGTCTCCGGCAATGGTGAACAGGGCGCCAAGGAAGCGGGTCGGTTGCGCCTGGAAGGTAAGGAATACGTCGTCACTGAAGGTGACGTAATGCACTTTCGCTTTAACGTCTAGGCGGGTTTCGTCACTCGGCGAAGTTAGCCGTGAGTGACAAAAAGAAACTGCGACCAATAATGTCGAACAAGCCGGTATCGGTATTGTTTTGATTCACGGCGTTGGCCATCACCGGCGCGTTGGTGTCATTGACATTGTTGACGGTTAGGCGAGCAGATAGCGCGTCCGTAAATGCGTAGCCAATACCGAGGTCGACATAACTCTTGCTGCCGATCTCCGGGATCGCCAGCACGGCGCCCGGTGTGTTTTGAAAGGCAAAACCAAACTCGCCGGCATTCTCTGTGCCGTCGATCCAACGCCACGATAAGTAGCCAGACCACTTACCGCTCTGATAACTCGCGGTGGACGTTATCCGGTTGCTGGCGAACGTTTGTGCGCCGTCGAAGACTTCGCCGTCATAGCAGGGGTTGCCGAAGCGGCCGGCGCAGCGCAATGTCGTTGACACTGGGTTTTCCTGCTGCTCGAAGTCCAGGAGATGTGTCCATACCGTGGAAACAATAAGGGTTGCGTCGTCGCTACCGATGGCGAGAGCTGCTGGCAAGGCCGACTCAAAGCGAAAGTGCAGATCGACGCCGCGCGCCTTTAGGGCGCCGCGATTGCTCGTGGGTTGGACAATCGCTGTGATATTGCCGGCACCATCGCGCTGTATGTTCTCGCAAAACACGTTGGCGGTGTTCGCAAGATCAAAACAGATGAGTCGGGCATCAATTCGTCCAATAGTGTCCTCGACCTCAAAATCAAAGTAGTCGAGTGCCAACGACCAGTTTTCGACTCCTTGCCAGACGAAACCGGCGGTGATGCTGTCGGCGGTTTCGGGTTCGAGCTGAGTGTTCCCGCCAGTTACAAAGTTCGACAGCGTTGGGTTGATAGCTTCAAAAACGCCGATCTGATCAGCGGCGATGCCTTGAAGTACACATTTCTCAACGTTGCCATTGCCCACAGGATCGGAAGACGCAGAGCACGGGTCGGGCACATTCGCGTTAACGGCGAAAAACTGTTCGGTGATTTGCTGTTCAAACTGCTCTGCGACGTTCGGCGCACGAACGCTGCGCTGGGTAATGGCGCGAAACCGCAATGCGTCCGTCGGGCGCCACTCAAACCCGGCTTTATACGTCCAGTGCTGCCCGGCAAGTTTGTAGTCGGAGTAGCGCGCACCGAGCTCCAAACCCAATCGCGTCTCGCCGTCGCCATCCAATAGCAGTGGCACGGCCGCCTCGACATAAGTTTCCAACACTTCTTCGGCGCCGCCAATCGCGGATTGGCCTCGGTAACCTAAGGTATCGCCGGTGAACAACACCTCGTCGGCTTCAAAGTCGCCGCTATCTCGCCGCCATTCAAGACCGAGCGCAAAATCAACGCCGCCGCGCCACAAGGGCAATATTGTATTGGTCGCAAAAAAACCGATGTGAAGTTGCTGGCGATCGGTGATATTGCGAACGTTGTCGATCCGGAGAAACTCCACCGCTTCAGGAGAGATGTTGCCGTCACCGAAAATGTTGACTGGTACGCAGCCATTGCTGGTATCAAAGCACTGGCCAGTTAGAGGGTCGACCAACAAGCCTTGCGCGAGACGTGATGCTGATAAGTCGTTCTGCAACGACTCGACTTCACTGGCGTCGGTAACCGTAAACCATGTGTCGTAATCCCATCCACCTTCGAGCTCACCGCGCAGGCCGACGACGGCGCGCCAGTAATCCCGATCTTGAACCAAGGTGCGCGAACCCACCTCGGTCATGCGTCGACCATAGGGAACGGTGGCAAATCCGGGCGCACTGAGAAAGTTGGCTTCTAAGAGTTGTCGAGTCGCCGCATTCAACACCGGGTTGTCGGTGTTGATGGTGAAGACACCGCCGGCCGGGACTTCCGCCAAGTTCTGCTTGGCCTCGTTGTTGGCGAAACTCAATTCAGTGTAGAGGTTCGCGGCAGCGGAGAACTCGTAATCCGCGTTTATCGCGATTGAGCGCCGAGACAGCGGGACCTGAAGATAGTTGATCGGCGCAAAGTTGTACTGATCGTCTGGAATGACAAATGGTCGAAACGATCCATCCGGATCGAAAATTGGGAAGAACGGGCCGTTGCCGATATCAACTGGAGCAAAAATCACCGTTCCTGGCGCGCGAAAACTGCCGGCTTCGTTCAAGCTGCCCTGTAGATTGTCTTCGAGCGTCACACGCGTAAGTTTCCTTTCCGCGGCGAACAACGGGTCGCGTTCGAGTATGCCGGCGACCGCCGTGATATTGCCGGCGCCATTCGCAAATTTGTGTCCGAGTATGAGGTTGGCCGAATAGGTATTCGCGTCGCCGCGATCTGAGACTTCGTAGCTACCCTCAGCAATGATGCCGTCGATGTCATCGCGGGTGATGAAGTTGATAACACCGGCAATCGCGTCGGACCCATAAACAGCCGCGGCTCCGCCACTGATGACTTCAACCCGCTCGACTAAGGACAATGGCAAATTGTTCACGTCGACGGCATTGCCGGTGCCAGATGGCGCCACTCGACGACCGTTGACTAACACCAAGGTTCGGTTTGCACCCAAGCCGCGCAAATTGACTCTCGCGGTGCCGTCGCCCGGGTTGTTTGAAGTACGCCCAAAGTCGGGCGCAACCTGCGGCATGCGATTTAGAATTTCTTCGAGTGTCGGCCGGGCTGCGCTTTCCAACGATTCCCGATTGATGGTGACGAGTGGGCTAATGGAGTTGAGATCGCGGCGCTTTATGCGTGTGCCGGTGACGATGATTTCTTCGATCGTCGAGTCTGCAGATTGTGCGTCGTCAGATTGGGCAAGCGCGCTAGGTGATGCGGCGATTAGCAAGGCTGTGCAGGCGATCGCGGCACTACAGTTGAGACGGCGCTTTGGCCACACCAATACGTCCATAACAGAATCGACCTTATGCTGGTTGCGAGCAGATACCGCCTGCAGATTGGCGGCACGGTCTGAGCTTAGTTGATCGACTGCGCCTCTCGCAAACGCAAAAAACGTTCCTGGAAGGCCAAGTAGCTTTCTTTGGCTTCGATAACCTCACGTTGGCGATCGGCATCACTTTTTGCCAATTGCATTAACTCCATGAATTCAGGGTCTTCACGATACTCGGCCCAAATTGGGTTGTAGATCTGCGAGTAGTAGCGGCGCCAACCGGCATCGATAGCTCCTTTAAGTTGATCTATCGCCTGTTCGCGATCGCCCGCAATGGCCGCCGCCAATGCGAGCGCGTAGAGAAAGTCCGATCTTGGCGTTTCAGAGTCCAGTTGCGGCCCTTCGGACAAGCGCCGAATTTGTGCCACGACTCTCGCCGCGTCATCTGCAGCGCCGATCTCGCGTGCAGCGAATGCGTACTGAGTAAAGGCCTCGATTCCTAATAGCTCGCTAAATACGTTGTCGTCGACAATGATCGGGCCCAGGGTTGCTACGGCTTCGGAATATTTACCTGCTAGGCCCTGTAGATTGCCTAAGCCCAATTCGGCAAACGGGTACAGCGCTCGCCGCGCCTCCGGATTCGTAGCCAACTTCTTTCCGTACTTGTCCAATGCGATCGAGTATCTTCCGGCCCATTGGTCAATCAGCGCGTCATAAATCCCTGAACGTACCCAAACGAGATCGGGGTAGTCCGTTATGGTCTGGTCGATCCAAAACTCCGAAGCTTCCGGTAACCCGAGCATCCAATAGCTAACGGCAAGGCCGAAATACAGGTGGTCACCACGCAGTGCGGCACTCTTCTCTAAGGCATCCAGCTTGGTGAGTTGCCCGGTATCGATGTATATCTGGCGCAGGGTGATGATCGGCTGCACCGGCGGGTTGGGCATGTCGGCGAACGGTTCGAGCACCGCCAGAGCGGCTGGATAGTTGCCCTGTCGGATTCTTCGTGTTGCATAGTTGGTCGCAATAGTCCCGTGTAGGGGGTCGATGCGCAGCGCACGAAGGTTTAGCGCATTGGCTTCATCCTCCTTACCCTGTAGCACTAGCGCCTGCGTCAGCCAATTCATGGCGTCAATCATGTTTGGCTCAATGTCCAAGGCACGACGGAGCATGCGCTCCGAGGCAACCATGTCACCGGCTTGAAAGTTCGGACCCTGCAGGTACAAACCGTCGGCAGCAATCGCGCGGGGTAGTCCCGGTGCTAGTGCCAACGCGTTGTCGATGGCTCGTCTAGCTTCGTCTCTTTTGTCGCGCGTGAAAATCATCGCCGCGATCGCATACTCGGCATGCGCGAGCGCATAGGTGGGATCAAGATCGATGGCGCGCTTGAGCTCCGCTACGGCATTGGCAGATCTGCGTCGAACCAACTCACGACCTTTCAAATACGTCTTGTAGGCTTGAATGTTCGGCTCATAATCATCGTATATTTGCGGTGTGATTTGCGGCGCGACTGTGGTGGCCACGACCTCGGCAATTTCGGCCTGAATGTCGAAAATGTTCTTTCTTTCTTCGGTAAAACTCTGGCTCCAGTGAGTCTCTCCCGTATGGTCGACCAAGGAGCAAATGATGCGTAGTTGATTACCTTCCTGACGTACGCTGCCTTGAAGTATGTAACGCACGCCTAGCGACTGCGCGATTCGCGTAATCGAGTAGTCACTACCCCTAAACGCAAATGACGAATTACGACCCATCACGCGTAGTCCATCGACGGTCGACAAACGATGCATCAACTCTTCAGATATGCCATCGCCAAAGTAGTCGTTGTCAGGATTGGCACTCGAATTTACAAACGGTAGTACCGCGATAGACGAATCATCGATGTCGTCCGTTGCCGTAACCAGAGTCGTGGTATCTGCGTCACTGCCGGTTAGCGAGGCCAGGTCCGATACGCTATCGGTGACAATCGCCCCGACAATCGTGACCAGCGCGGCGAGTATCAAATAGTCGCGCTTTTGCAACGAAAGGCTAGGCTGGGCGTCGTCCGCATCGGCTGGTGGGGTGCGCACGATGCCGTTTTCGGTGATGTCGAAATACCAACCAAAAATGAGCGCCACCGGAAAACCGAGCACTGCCGCTGTCAGCAGAACCCGTACTGCGCTTTCGGGAAGATTCAGTCCTGGAAATGTGACGTCGGCAACCTGCAGCACCAGCCACGCGCCTACGATATATAAACCACCTGTACGAAATGTGCGTCGGCGGCGCATTTCGTAGAAGAACTTTCCGATGATCGAATCGCGCTTAAACATGGTGGTCGAGATTATATCTTAGCGATGCACAAACTTAGCCAAATCAACGCTTCACCGGCCCCTTTCGGTCAGTGCCAGGCCTTGGTGCTGGATTCCACCTTATAAAGAATGTAATCGCGCAGCCGCATCGCGACGTCTTGCGGAATGTAGGGGATGTAGATCCCGCCTGATGCCATCTGCATGCGCAAGGTCGCGAGGCCTTTACGGCGCTGGTAGCGCGACTGCTTGATCGTGACGCGCTGAACTTTACGAAACAACAGCCCGGAGGTTCGATAACCCAAGAAGCCGGAACGGCGCACAATCTCCTCATCATCGTGCAAGTAACCCGCGCGCTTCCAACGACGGTAGGCGACCAACGAAACAGGCACCAGCCACAGGAAGACTATCAACGCTCGGGCACCAACAACAGGCCAGGTCACCAGCATTGCCAGCAAGGCAGGAAACGCGCCGGCATAGAGCAAGATGGAGCGCATGTAGAACGCCGACACGGGCTGAAACGACGGGTCGCGAGGAACTTGCGTAAGCCTGCCGCCTTCCGGGACTTGCAAGATTGCTCGTAACTCATCCGATTGGGCGTCGTTCACGACCGGAATGTCGAAACTCTTTGAGGCACGATTATGATCGCTCGACTTCGCTTGACGTGCGGTGAGTCGGTAGCGGCGCAGCCAGCGTTGCACGATGCCTTGGTTGAGCCTCAGCGTCTGAATTTTTTCCAGATCCATCGAGTGTTCGTGTCGGGTGAACAAGCCGCCCACCGACCGTAGCCGACGCCCGTCCAAATACAAGGCGTAGTTGTGATAACGCAAAAAGGCGGCACCGACGGAGAGCAGTACAAAAATTAGAACGACAACTGATGCGATCGCGACAAATACTGTGACGCCTTGCACGGCGGTGATATCCGCGCCGCTGGCGAACATTCGCGTGGCGAACGCCATGATCCAGCTCTCGTAGGTATCTTGAAATTGTTCGAAGGTACCGCCAATGAAGGCAAACACGATCAGTGCGCGACGGTCCGCAAGGCCAATGCGAATCATGTCGCGCCAATCCAGTTGTAACAGCGGCGGAAGGTCAGCGATATCGGCATCAGTCGTTGGCTCGACGTCTTCTGTGACCTTCTCGACGGTGCTGACTCGCTGACGAATCGAATCAGCGAATTCGCGCGTCACCGCGGGCAAATTACCTTCGCTACCTGCTGAGCCCGCCGTATCAAAACTGACGGTGACAAGTTTGAGTGCGCGATACACCGGATTTTGTTTGGTGTTGATGCCCTGGATGCGTTCGAATTTGATGTCGAGCTGGGTTTTCTTGAGCACACCCTCGCGAATAAAAATCGAGTTCTGACCAACGCGAAACCGAAACATCAGGTAGCTCAGCACCGAAAACACCACCAGACCGATAAGCGCCGCGATCCCGCCGATGATCAGGCTGGTCACTACATCCTGTTGTGAGGCGTACACGTAGGCGAACAGTGGCGCGAGTGCCTGCCACGCGTTATTAACGAAGAACTTGATGATCTTCGCGGCGAAAAATAGAATCGCCCACGGTGATGTTCGGTGCCAGCCACCGTCATCAAGCGTCTTCAATGTCGGCCCCGGTTTTTTCTAAGATGTGCAGGCGTAGTTGCTCCGCGGTGTTGGCGGGCAGTCCGTCAATCTTCAGATCGCCACCTGAGCCGCCTGCGGTAAATAACTTGAGCGAAGCGAGGCCAAAGCGACGGTCGAATGGCGTGTTGCTGGTTTCCACGTGCTGAATACGATTGAAGGGCACCGCAACCACCGACTGCCAGATCACGCCTTTCTTAAATAGCATGTCTTTGTCGCGCAGCACGTAACCGCAGTGTCTTACCGAAATCGCCGCAAACACATAAAGCCAGATGGCAATCGCGGCCAAGATCCCGTAAGGGATGAGCAAGTACGGCATTTCGGCACCCGCTTCACGAGTGACAAACGTGATGACCACCAGCGGGATAATGATAAAAAGGCCGAGCTGCAAGCGAAGTAGCTTGATGTAGGTAGGGTCCAAAGCGTGCCAGTTGAGATCGACAGCCGTGGGCAGCTCTTCAAGCGGGATTTCAGGATTTTGAAACATCATTGCCCTTATTCAGCGAATCGGCGCATTATACGGCAGCATGAAACGATTCTTTCTGTTCATCATTCTGCTGGCTGGTACCGCACAGGCCGAAACCTCGGTGACGCAGGTCGTGTTGCTAGGCACCGGCACGCCCAATGCGGAACCGAATCGCTCCGGTGCGGCGATCGCTATTGTCGTCAACGACGTGCCGTATCTGGTGGATTTTGGGCCGGGTGTGGTGCGCCGCGCCGCAGCCGCATCGCCGCGCTATGGCGGGCCCGTAGCGGGACTCGATATCGCTAATCTACGCATCGCGTTTCTGAGTCATCTGCACTCGGATCACACCGCGGGACTTCCGGATCTGTTGTTGACGCCGTGGGTAGAAGGGCGTGATGTGCCGTTGCAGCTTTATGGGCCGGACGGTATTGAGGAGATGGCGCATCACATCGTGCAGGCCTATGAAGCGGATATCGACTATCGGCTGCACGGTTCGCAGCCTGCTAACGAAGATGGCTGGCGCATCGAGGCGTACACGTTGGACGAAGGCGTGGTGTACAAAGATGAGCAGGTGACGGTCGAAGCGTTTCGAGTTCGGCATGGATCGTGGGAAAACGCGTTCGGCTTTCGCTTTACGACGCCGGATCGAGTCATCGTGATTTCCGGCGATGCGGCTCCCGACGACAATCTTGAACGTTACGCTAAGGGCGCGGATATTCTGCTTCATGAGGTCTATTCGGACTCGGGCTTTTTGACGCGACCGCCGGAATGGCAGGCTTACCACCGCACCAATCACACCTCCGCCAGCGAGCTGGGCGAGATCGCCGAGCGCGCAAAACCCGGGCTTTTGGTGCTCTATCACATACTTTTCTGGGGCTCCTCAGGGGAGACGCTGCTGGAGGAGGTGCGCAGTACCTACTCGGGTGAGGTGGTGCTGGGAAACGACCTCGACGTCTACTAGCCTGTCCTTGACACCGGGCCCTGTATCCGGAAAATCTGCTGCCCTCGCGCGGCCTGCGGGCACGTTCAACATCAAGTGATGTAGCGGGGCGACGAAGTCGCAAGGTAGAGCGACTGACTCACAAAATTAAGGTGATGTAGCGAGGCGACGAAGTCGCAGGGTCAGAGCGACGGACTCATAACCCAATTCGCCCGCGTGGTTAGGGAAAGCGAATTCGGTCGGTGCGAATTGATCTTTAGTAAGATGTTCGGATCGGCCACCACAAAACTTGGTGATGTAGCTCAGATGGTCAGAGCGACGGACTCATAACCCGTAGGTCGGTGGTTCAATTCCACCCATCACCACCACTTAACTGGCTGACCTAGCAGGCAATGTCGCCGCTAGGTCGGTTTTTAAGTCGCAATGGGTTCTGCAGGGCCTATTGTGATGGCGACAGGTCGATCTAATCTTCGTCCTCGCTCTCAAAGTAGATGTCCCACCAGATCGGCAGCCCCAGGCCATGCAGGGTGCCCATCATATCGACATCGAGGCTCGGTCCTCCCTGGCCGTTCGAAACCCAATAGTTACAGATATCGGTTTTGCACCCCATGTCTCGCAACTGCTTCAAAGCGACTGTACGTCCGTCGAGGCACTCGATAACGGCGGCCAGGTGCTCAACATTGTCAGTTGAGTCAACCTTCTTGCGTGTTTCCCACGACCAGGAGTGATTTTCTCTACGTGGTCTGTATTTGGAGTCTGGATCGAGCGGTCTGGTGTGGGTAGCCACAATTCCCAAAATCTCGCCGATCTTGTCCGGGTGCAGATCCGTTGAGAATATTCGAAGCGTCGCGTATGTCTCGGTACATGCCATATGTGCAGATTGCTAGTTGCCTTGGTTGTGTCAGGGATTGAACACCGACTCGTGACTGCCGTCCAGGTATCGCACTTTCGAGTCGAGCTTCTTCGCGATCCTAGCAATCTCGCCATCCAACGTCTTTAATGTGCCGACTAGCGCTTGCATGGAATCGACCCCATGCATCGCAAAGAGTATGACGTCTTCCCCGGCTCGAACTTCGTATGGGCAGACCCAATCTCCGTTCTCATCTGGCACTGGGGTGCCGACACATACGGTGCATTGAACGGCTGATCCGTCAGCGAGAACAAAATCCAACTTTCGTTCCGCCACCACGGCACCAAGGTTGTCCGGTTTCATAGCCAGCTATTTCCTTCGCAGCCTTTGCATTGCGTCCACCTTTCCATCTCGGACGAGTTCTACAGCTTCTTTCCAGTCGTCCTGTAGCGCTGGATCGGCAGTACCGCCATCAAACAAGAGTGACATATCGCCTAAGAACGATGCCAAGTCGTCAGAAGCCGTCAAGCGATATCGCTTCTCAATGAACGCGAACATTGCCAAGTAGGCTTCATCTATAGAGAGCGTATTCATAGTGATCCAATGCGTAGGTAGTGCTAGTCGATTGACTGAGAATATCCGCTCTTTGACTCATTCACAAAATGCGAAAACGCTGGTTTGCAGAGGGGGCACCGTCAAGATATATTGATGACATAAGGACGCCGGTTCGCCCACATGGTGGGGCCAACGAACGGCGACCGATGTCAATTCAAACCACGCAGGCATGGCCCTGCACAACATGGTTGAGGTTCTGAATCTGGCTCTCGACCCGATTTATCGGGACGTGTATTCAGATCAACAGGGAGCCTCCCCCATGGCCTCTTACGAAAGAATAGACCCAGATCACGCGGCTGTAGCCGAAATCACCGCTCGGCTTGTTACCGGCCGAATCATTGAAGCCCTCTATGAGAATCGTCCACCGGTTCCGCCGGGTTGGCTTAACTTTGACCAGGCTGCCGCATACCTCGGCTACACGACCACCAAAGCCTTTCGCGACCGTTGCTCGCAGCCGAATCCGCCGCGTTCGATAAAGCACGGCAGGCTTCGCAAGTTTCGCCGCGAGTGGCTCGACGAGTGGATGCTGAGCGGTGATGAGTAGCGCGGAGAATTTCCTCCGCGAATTTCATCCCGGGGGAAGCTGGACACTCACCTGTATCGATCCTGATTCGAAGGCTATCGACACCCGCACGTTTGACGATGTTGAGCGTATGCGATCTTGGATCGAGCGCTGGAACGGTACTCGCAATCTCTACTTCAGCGTCAATCCGACTGCGCGGCCGCTGACGAAAAAAGCTGCGCGCAAAGACATTAAGGAAGTTTCGTACCTTCACGTCGATGTTGATCCACGTGCAAACGAAGACCTGGAAGAAGAACAGGCTCGAATCAAAGCCCTGGTAACCACCGACCTGCCCGACGGCGTTCCTCCCCCGACGTATGTCGTTTTCAGTGGCGGTGGTTACCAGGCATTTTGGAAGCTGAAAGTACCAATCGCGGTCGACGGCATTCTCGAAAAGGCTGAGGACGCTAAGCTGTACAACCTCGCGCTTGAGCGTGCGTTCGTCGCCGACTCGTGTCACAACATTGATCGGATTATGCGGCTACCCGGCACGTACAACCTGCCGGATGCCAGAAAACTGGCAAGAGGACGGACCAGAGTCGAGGCCGAATTGATCGTTAGCGAGCCTGGTTTTATGTACGACCTTAGCTGCTTCGAAAAGGCTGAGGGCCCCATCACGGCTCAATCAAACGTAGCACTTCCCGCCGACGTGCACTGTCAAACGAACCTGACTCGTATCGATCAACTAAACGATCTCGACAAGTGGGGTGTGCCTGACCGCGTAAAGGTCATCATTGCTGACGGCAGAGGCGGAGAGCCGAAGCCGGGCGACGACTCGCGAAGTGCTTGGCTTTACGACGTAGTCTGCAACATGGTCCGATGTGGCGTGCCCGACGACGTCCTGCTCGGCGTGATCACGGACCCCGACTGGAAGATCAGCGAGAGCGTTCTCGACAAAGGACATCAATCCATTGAGTATGCGATTCGCAACATCGGCAAGGCGCATGAGCAAGTCAACGCCGAATTTCAGCCAGTCAATAAGAACGGCGTTCCTGCAAAGAACTATCGAAACGTGCGCTTGGCGGTACTCAAGCTCGGCGTTACCACGCGGTATGACGACTTTCGCAAGAGATTGCTCGTCGGAGGTCATGAACTTTCCGATTCGCCGATGCCGGTTTCGGATCGCGTCTTGTCACATCTTCGCCAAATTATAGTGCAGCATTACGGTTTCGATCCTGGTAAGGACCTGCTTGACGACGCCGTCAGGCAACTATGTTTCGAGAATGCGTTTGATCCGGTGCTTGACTACCTCGACGGTCTTGCCTGGGACGGCGTCAAACGGGTTGACCGTTGGCTCGTAGACTATTTCGGCGCGCCAGACACCGATTACATTCGTGTTGTTGGCAGGATTCTGCTGATCGCCGCGGTTCGCCGTGCGCGACAGCCTGGCTGCAAGTTCGACACTATTGTCGTACTGGAAGGCATGCAGGGCACCGGCAAGTCATCTGCATTGCTGGTTCTTGCGGGACACCCGGACTTTTTCTCTGACCAGGACATCCTCGCAGTCGATACTCGGCAGCAGGCCGAGCTTATGGAGGGAGTCTGGCTTTACGAGCTCGCTGAGCTCGAGGGACTTTCAAGGGCAGAAGCTTCAAAGGTCAAAGCATTCGCGTCGCGTCAGGTAGACCGCGCTCGGGCTGCGTACGCAAGGCACCGGGACGACAACCCTCGACGTTGCGTATTCGTTGGGACCTGCAACGAGAGCCAGTACCTGAAAGATCGCACTGGCAATCGCCGCTTCCTGCCGGTCGAGACAGCTGAGATTGACGTCGACGGGCTGCGGCACGTCCGCGACCAACTCTGGGCAGAGGCCGCTCTGGCCGAGGCAGATGGCGAATCGATCGCGCTACCTCGCCAGCTCTGGCAGGTTGCGGGAGAGGTGCAGGACGAGCGCGTCGAGGTCGATCCGTGGAGCTCAAAGCTTGCTGAGCTCAACCGGACCGACCCGCTGTCGGGTACGTATCCGATTGGCGTCGTAGTTCACGGCGGTGAACTGCGCGTCACCACGAACTCAGTGTTGCAGTTTCTCGGAGTCGATATCGAGCGGCAAAATGCCGTGAACGGCCGCAGGCTCGCGCCGCTGATGAAGAAGCTCGGCTGGACAGGTCCGTCGACGATGCGAATCGCTGGCGAGCCTGACCGCGGTTACAGGTGTAGCAGGACCGATGACTCATCTGCTACGCCCGAAGACCAGGTGAACGCTAACTTGTAATGGATGTAGCAGTTGTAGCAGGTAGATCCTTAAGAGCTATTAATCACTAAGGCATACAAGACGCGCACAGACGCTGCACTGCTACCTGGCACACCTGTTACCGGACTCTGCGTACCCCAGGCGAAAGTGTGCAAACTACGCACTCAGGACGGCCTTTTGATGCCTGGATCACAGGCGCTGGTGAACCACAATCACCCGTCTAGGCACCGCAATTTCTATGTGAAGCAGTCAATTATGAGCATTGAGGCTGCGACAAAGTCGTGACTAAGTCGGTTTAGGGGGGCGGGGCCGCAGACCCCCGGTTTGCGCGCCCTGATAGAGCGCCTGCGATTCCGGGACTCTGCCCGGCCCGAAATGTGGCAGTGATTGCGTGACAACGACCATGTCGGGCCAAAATCTGGGCTCGAAGTGCTTACGAAATCGGACGCCGCATGTAAGAATTGGATGTCTATAAACAGGGAGTTACGGTGAGTTCTGACATTACAGCAATCGATCTGTTCTGCGGCGTGGGTGGGCTTACGCGCGGCCTGATTGATTCTGGAATCAACGTCGAAGCCGGAATAGAGATTGATCAAGACTGCCGATTTGCTTATGAAGCAAACAACAATAGCCATTTTATTGAGCGTGACGTAGCGGCTGTCAAAGCAGCAGAAATCCAGGAGCTTTTTGGTGACAGCCCCGTGACGGTATTGGCTGGATGTGCTCCGTGCCAACCATTCTCCACATTCACGCAAGGACGTGGACGTCGGGGACCTCGGTCTAACTGGACTTTGCTTGACCAGTTCGGTCGATTGGTCGAAGAAACTACGCCCGATATCGTCGCGATGGAAAATGTCCCGTCGTTGCAGAAACATCTTGTGTTTCGTCGCTTTTTGGATTGCCTGTCCGATAATGGCTATCGCGCGTCAGTATCCGTCGCGGCCTGCACAGACTATGGAGTACCTCAGTTGCGCCGCAGGCTTATCGTCCTGGCATCTCGAATGGGCCCGATAGAACTGTCGGCGAGAAAGACTAGGAAAGCGAAGACCGTTCGTGACGCCATTGGCGGCCTGCCAGAACTGGAAGCGGGAGAGCAGAGTCAATCCGACTTCATACACAAAGCCGCAGGCCTGACGAAGCGCAATCTACAGCGGATCAGAGCGTCGAAGCCTGGTGGAACTTGGCGTGACTGGAACAAGAATCTTCGCTCAAGTTGCCACAATAAAGAGTCTGGTAACTCGTATGTAGGTGTATACGGAAGAATGGAATGGGATTCTCCGGCGCCAACAATAACAACACAGTTCTATAATTATGGCAGCGGTAGGTTTGGTCATCCTGATCAAGATCGAGCAATCTCGCTTCGTGAGGGAGCCGTGCTTCAGTCTTTTCCAAAGAGCTATGTCTTTTCCGATTCATCGGAGGTCTCTCTAACAAAGACATCACGGTTGATCGGAAATGCAGTACCGGTCAAATTGGGATCTGCTGTTGGCAGATCCATCAAACAACACGTGTCAAACATATGAACTCTGAATTCAAGTACACCCTCAGCGTTACCCTCAGCGTTCTCAAGGACCTGGGAATCAACCTCTACACCAGCACTCCAGCGGTCTTGGCCGAAGCTGTAGCGAACGCGTGGGATGCGGATGCCGAAGAAGTTGATATTCACATCGATCTTGATGATGAGAAGGTGGTGATTCGGGATGACGGTCATGGAATGTCAGCATCCGATCTCGATTTGAAGTACCTAACAGTTGGCTACGAAAGGCGCGAGCACGACGGAGAAGCTGTCACTCCGAAACACAATCGGGATGTTATGGGCCGAAAGGGTATCGGCAAGCTATCTCTGTTTTCGATTGCAAAGGAAATTGAAGTTCATAGCGTAAAAGGCGGAGAAAAGAGCGGGCTCAGAATGAAGCTCGACGATATCTTCACGGCGATCAAAGAGGACGGCGGCGAGTATCACCCAGAGCCGGTTAACCCAGATGACATTGAGATCGAAAAGGGAACTGAAATACGGCTCCGCAATCTGCGTCGGAAGCTGACTGGGCAGACGATTGCGGGACTTAGAAAGAGGCTCGCACGGCGTTTCAGCATCATTGGCGAAAAGTACTCCTTTAATTTGCGAATCAACGAGTCGGAAGTGACGATTGCAGATCGTGACTACTTCCACAAAGTTCAATACCTTTGGAGCTATGGCGACACCGACTACAAAACCTACGCCAATAACGCGACTGAGTCGGACATGCGGCCCGGTGTAGTCGATCCCGACGGATTCGAGGTTTCAGGCTGGATTGGAACCTCGCTAAGATCGACGGATCTCAAAGACCCCGACGAGAACATCAACAGGATAGTTGTAATCATGCGCGGCAAGCTGGCGCACGAAGACTTGCTTGCAAGTCTTGGCAAGGGTGGTGTCTACACGAACTACGTATTTGGCGAGTTACATGCAGACTTTCTGGACTCGAATGAGGAGGACGACGCAGCAACGTCGAACAGGCAGCAAATCAAAGAAGACGATCCTCGATTTCGGAAGTTGCAGAGCTTTGTAGAAAAGGAGCTGAATCATATCGATTCGGTGTGGACCAAGCGGCGAAACGAAAGCGGCAAAAAGGAAGCAGTTAAGAACCCGGCAATCAAGAAGTGGTTTGAAGACTTGAAGCCAGATGCCAAGAAGAGGGCAGAGAAGCTGTTTGGAAGAATCAACCGACTTGGGATTGACGACCCAGAAGAGCGTTCCGAGCTCTTCAAACATGGAGTATTGGCTTTCGAGACCTTGCACTACAAAGAAGCTCTGGACGCTCTAGATTCGCTAGACATAGAAAATGTTGCCGCGTTCACAGACGTCTTTGCGCGGGCCGATGAGATTGAGGCAACTCTCTATCATCAGATTGTCGAGGAACGGTTGCGGGTCATCCAAAAACTCCAAGAAAAAGTAGAAGACAACGCGCTGGAGAAAGTGCTTCAGGAGTACCTTTTCGATCACCTCTGGCTATTGGATCCGTCCTGGGATCGCGCTACCGAAACGCCCGTGATGGAGAAGAAGGTCAAGAAGTTGTTCGATGGCGTCAAGGAGAAAGAAGACTCAGAGATTTCGAACGGCCGCGTTGACATTAAGTATAAAACGACAGCAGGCAAGCACGTCATTGTTGAGCTCAAGCGTGCTGGCGTGAAGATTACGGCAATGGATTTGATCGCTCAGACCACTCCCTATCGAGATGGGCTAAAAGCATTGCTGTCCGAAGCGGGGAAGCACAATGAGCCTGTCGAGGTTGTTTGCGTAGTCGGTCAAGAACCGACAGATTTTGCTACCGATCGTGAGCAACGCGAAAACATGCTTGAGGCCGCGTACACGAGGGTAAAGACTTTTACCCAGTTAATTGAAGACGCTTACGCTTCTTATAAGCAGTTTCTTGAGAAGAGCGAGGATGCGAGCAGGATTAATCGACTCATCGCGGATATCGAGACGCACGAGAAGATTTTGCCCTGATGTAAGGACGAGGAGCTCAGTATGCGTGTTTTCGTCTTGATGCGAGCAGTGCTTCGCCGATTCGTTCTTGTTCGGTTATCAGCGTATCCAGCAAGATTGACCGCTGACCTGCGTAACCATGAGTGACGTCTGTCAGCTTGTGATTGACGAGCATCTTCAAAAATAGGTCGTCCACGCGAATCTTCTTCGCAACAGCCTGGTAGACGTTGCGAAACTTCCCGACGGGAACCGGCATAGACGGCACGCGATAGTCACGCCCCTGTCTAACACCAGGAAATACCCAGTCGTCATCGAAGCGAGACTGTTTGAGGTACTCGACAGCTGGCGTAGACAAAATGTACTCAAATGAACGGCCGTTCTTGGTCTTTTCGATGAAAGCTGTTCGGCGTTCAAGGTCAACATTTTGCCAGCGTAGCTGCGAGACCTCGATGGGCCTACCTCCGGTTAGCAGAATCACCGCTGACAACGATTTTGAAACTGGATTGTCGATCTTGGCGTGCGCCGCCCAGATCAGTGGGAGGACATCGTCGCCCACCTGGTAACGGGTTTCCCGGTTGAAGCGAACGAGCGCCGTCGGTGGCATCTCAGGCAATCCATCGAAACTCTTGCGGGCGTGGTTGTAGACAGCGCGAAGCGCCTGAAAGGCTCGATTGGCTTGGTACGGCCCTCGATGCTCGGTTTCTTCGGCGTGCCGGGCGGCCACCAGTTTTCGTGCAGCTGCGGTCTCGCTCAGATTCTTGAGCGGCACGTCCATGTAGTCAGCAAGTACGTTCTTCAATGACTTTCGATACGAACGATGTGTCTCAACGGAAAGGTCACGGGTCGCCAGGTAGTGCTCCCAGGCTTCTTCCAGTGTGACGTCATGCTCGTCTTCGGCGTCATCGAAGAATTCGCCTGCTTTGATTTTGGCGATCAGAAGCCGCGCCTGATTGCGAGCATCGTCGACGTCGATCAGCTGCACATCGTCGATCCGACGTCGAATGGTTTTTCGCCTGCCGAGAGGGTCTTTGCAGTCAGCCTGGCAGTAGTAGGCTGAGCAGGTTGTGCCATCCAGTCGATAGAATCCACGAAGCCTGGTGTCACGTGTGACGACTTGTTTGCCTGGCGACGCGAACGCCGCGTTTCGACTGTTTTCGTTGGTGAGCAGTTGCCTTATGGCGCCCATAAGTCGGTCTCCTCGGGTGTTTTTCCACTGGCATTAATGCCTCGGTACAACCCGAAGATAACTAGAAATTGAGTAAAAACAGATAGTTGGGCGCGAATTAGTTATTGGGCGGATATCCCGAGATATTGCTGAAGCGTTTCAAATCCACCCTTCACCACCAAACAAAGAAAACGCCTCCTTGCGGGGCGTTTTTTGTTTTCTGGCGTGGAGATGAACCTCCGAAGGTGGTTCGTTTCGAGGCCGGCATCAGCCGGCCGACATAACTGAGCCCCGAAGGGGCGAGGGCAATCCACCCTTCACCACCACTTAACATGAACTAGGGCCTATCAGGCCCTGGTTCAAGGCTCTTTCGCCGAGCGTTGGCGTCCGTTGTCACGCTAGAACGTCGCAGATATCTCCACGCCAACGACTCTCGGTGCTCCCAGCGGCGAGTAAAACAAGCCGTCGGTTCCAAACGCCAGATTCTCGATCGCAAGACCACTTGCGCGGCGCTCGTCAGTCAGGTTTTCGCCAAAGATCCTGATCAGGAACCAATCACGCTCGTAACCAACCTGAGCGCCTACGGTTTCGAAAGCGCGACGAACAGCGTCGCCGCGGGCTCGAAGAGCCGTTTCGCCGAGCGAATTGATTTCCGCTCGAAAGAAGAGACCCGTCGGAGATCGGAATTGCACGGCAAGTCCGGCATCATAATCGGGCACAAACTGTATACTCTGGCCGGCGACGTTCAAATCTTCGTCGAGCTGAAGATCGCGATATTCGGCGTCGACGATGCCGACATGGCCGCGAACAGAGAATGTGTCAGTGACCTGCCAACTTGCCTCTGCTTCCACGCCTTGGCTACGGATCGATGCATCAGAGCCGATAAAATCGGTACTAATAGGGCGTCCACTCGCGTCCGTCGCAATCTGGACCTCTTGCCAGTTATCAGACGTAATGTAGAAGATCGCGCCCGACGCTCTGAGCCGCCGGTCTTCCGAACGCCACTTGAAACCAATCTCGCGGCTCCACATGGTTTCGCTGTCGTACGAAATGACGTCTTCGTCGACCACACCTTGTTGAAAAGCGACCAGATTGAACCCGCCAGGTATGTAGCCACGTGCGGCAGATGCGTGGAAACTCAGGTCATCATTCGCCCGATAGTGGGCGTAGACGCGCGGCAATACTTCCTCAAACGTCTTGGAGAGGTTGGCTTCCTGAAAGGTAATGACCGACCCAAGCCCTAAATCGAGCTCCCCAGCCTTTTGAATTGTCGTTCGCTCCGCACGATCAAACCTTAGTCCGGCACCAATTCGCCACTTGGGCGTCGCATGCCAGTTGAGTGTTCCGAATACGCTGACATCCTTGGCATCCTCTCGTTGTTCGGGAGCGAAAATGTAGGAATTCAGGTTGCCGGGACCGATGAAGCTGGCCTTGGTGTTCTTGTCGGAGTCATTGTAATACGACACGCCGACAATGTAGTTCAACCGGTTTTCAGCCGGCGACGCGAATCGCAGTTCGACCTGCGTGTAGTCCTCCTTGTCAGTTTCTCGACCGGCGACAATCGGGGTCGCCGTGAGGTCAAAATCGAGACCCGCCGCATCCTCCTCAACTTCCCTGTAAGAAGCGGCAAAGCTCAGGTCACCAACCTTAAGATCATAGTCCGCGCTGATCCCCAGTACCGTTTCCTCCCAAGTCGTAGACTTCGGTGCATCTTCAAGCGCAGTCCAATTGCCGATGCGCCGTCCACCGTTAAAGAAGTCCGCATAAAGCGTGTTGTAGAGGTCAATATCGAGTGGCATGTACTGCTGGTCGAAGACCCCCGGACCTTCGACATCCAGCCAGTAGGTCGTCGCGTTCAAGGTCAGGCGATCTGTTGGTGTCCATTGCAATCGGCCGTGAAGAAATCTCTCATCGAACTGCCCTGTCTCCCCTGTCGAAGTGCCGATGTTCTTGACGTAGGCATCCGTGCTCGACATAGAGGCGCTTAGAGAGCCTGTCAGCGTCTCACCAACAAGAGGTCCAGATATGAACCCGTCGATTCCAAGGCCTTCTCCCGACGAAAAATTCGTTGAAGTTAGTCTGACATTGCCGGAGAGGTCGTTCGTCGGCGCTTTAGTGTTCACGATTATCAGGCCAGACTCGCTGTTGGCGCCGTACAGCGCACCTTGAGGGCCGCGCAACACTTCGATCGACTCAACCTGGCTGAGAACTGAGTTGCTGAGCTCGCGAAACGGGATGCCATCAATGTATACGGCAGCTCTGTTCACGATGAACGGGTTTGACTCCACGCCGCGAACCGTAATGAAGATGCTCCCTTGTTGTCCCAGTTCGTTGAACTGAACGTTCGGCACCAGGTCTTCGATGCGGCGAAAGTCCCGAATTCTGGCCTGCTCGATCAGTTCCGGATCGAGCACAGTGACGGATAACTCCGATTCAATTAGGGCCCTGTTGCGCCGGGTGCCGGTGACTGTGATGGTGTCTATTTCTGTATTTTCGGCGCCGTCGCGTCCAGCAGCGCTCTCTTCTTGTGAATATGTCGGGCCCGCCAACAGGCAGCAAATGGTTGCGGCGCAGCAGAAGCTGCGCACAGTAAAGTGACTCATGCGATCGGTCCTCTCGGTAAACATGATGTTGTGTGTGCTATTGCACAGGAGTAGGGGTTTTCAGACGTGCGGTGTGCTTACGCAGGTGGACCCGTCGCAGGAGGATGCAGTCGTCTCGGCAATGAGCCTGTGCAAGGAGAAGCGACTACCAATCTGGCAGCAGTTGGAGAATGGACCGATGCGAACCACGAGTCGAATGGACAAACGTCATCCAGCCTTTCAGCGAACACGCAGGTCGCGCAGTATTCCACAGTTTCAGATTCGTGACCGAAGGGCGGGTGCTCAAAAATGTGACTGCACGCCAGAAACTGCACCGCGACGAAAAGTGCAAGCAACGTCGAATCTCGAACACGCATGGGTCCGGACGCTGCTCGACCTTTCAGAGGCATGGGATTCATAGTTAGAATAGGACTAAGAGTCCGACTTCACCAGGTAATATAGGAAACCCGTCGCCAAGTTAGCGCGAACGAGTGCTTCCGACGACTCCAAAACTGGTCTTGGGAGAGTTCGGCAAACTAATAGGACAGGAATCAGACTGAGACCTCATGCGCGAAGAACTCGAACCATATGTCCGTGGTGATCTCCGCTACCTATCAAATTCTTCCGGGTCAATTTTCCTTGTTCGGTCCAGCTTTCTGCCTTTCGAAGGGGAGATGTTGCCCGACCGGTACACGAAAATTGGTCTGAACATTGGGACAACGAGCAAGCTATACCGACGCTCGGATATCGGTTGCCTTGATTCGGACTGGCGACGGAATGGAATCACAATCAACCTTGCTAATGATGCCGGCTATGGCTGCTCCGGCGCTGCAACCATGATCGGTATCGCGGTCGATTTCGATGCATTCCAGAAACCAGAAGGTTACAATCGCGTTCAATCTGCGCTCGAATCCTTGGCCACGAGAGTCACTGTTGACACAGTTTCGGCGCGCCTGCTTCGGTCAATGTTCGTAGAGGCCGATATGCACGGATGCTCTGACGCGTTCTTTGATGCGACGGTTGACACACTATTGCGCCGTTTGTCGGTTGATCTCACTCATTCTGACGAGCATAGTCTGCCTCCTCTCGAGGAACGCCAATTTGGGACTGTTCGTGACTTCATTGAGGAAAGCCTCGCGACAAAGCTGAGCGTCCGCGACATGGCGGCATGCCTGAACATGGAACATTCGCGGTTCGCCAAGAGATTTGCCAGTTCTACCGGATTGGCGCCGTTCGGCTACTTGACGATGAGACGCATGGAGCATGCAAAGCTAATTCTAAGCCCAGACCTAAGGATCATTGATGTCGCCCAGGCGGTCGGGTACGACAATCCAAGCAAGTTTGCGGCGGCGTTTCGGCGCTACACAGGACTATCGCCCAGAGATTGGATTAGAAAAGGCCTTGGCACGTAGTTCCGCCCAGATACCCTTGGTTGTTCCGGTGAAGACATGCGAAATGAGTCGCGACCTTTGTAGAGGACGAGACCATGCTAGGTCTTACAAAGTCGCCCATAAGTCGGTCTCCTCGGGTGTTTTTCCACTGGCATTAATGCCTCGGCACAACCCGAAGATAACTAGAAATTGAGTAAAAACAGATAGTTGGGCGCGAATTAGTTATTGGGCGGATATCCCGAGATATTGCTGAAGCGTTTCAATTCCACCCATCACCACCAAAAACAAAAGAACGCCCCCTTGTGGGGCGTTTTTTTGTTTTTCCTGATGTGGGATTGCAGCAGCGAAGGTGGTTCACAAAATGCGTTAGCATTTTGGACGCCCCGAGCGAAGCGAGGGCGCCCCGCAGGGGTGAGATTCGACCTTAGGGAGAATCGCTCCGAGGCCGGCTCGGCCGGCCGACATAACTGAGCCGCGCAGCGGCGAAGGCAATCTATTCCACCCATCACCACCAAACTCGAAAGAGGCTCCGTTCGCGGAGCCTTTTTTCGTTTCGGGCACTAAAGATCAATCCGCGGTTTCCGGGATGCGTTCTACGGGCTTGGCAGGGCGGATTGCCCAACACCACCAGTAACAAGAAAGGGGCTCCCAACGGGAGCCCCTTTCTTGTTGATGAGCAGCTTAACGGTCAATCAAGGTACGAAATCGATGTGGGCCTTTAGCAGTCACACGCAAATTTTCTGCAATACGATTCTCCTTACCTTTACCCCGCCTGCAATGCCGATTACGAGGAAAATGGTCTGCTAAAGGCAAAGTCGATTCGCAATAGAGAGATAACTCGGCTCTGGTCGCGCGGGATTTGCGCAATAGTCCAAAATTCCATGCAAACAGAAACAGGTATCTATGGTTTTTTTCGCGCTTTTTTGGCACCAAAGTGAGAGTTTTTAGGCAAAAGTTTGGCGCATTGAGACATGCGCAGATTTTGTAGGCAACCGCATAAGATATACCTGTGTCTGGAGGTTCTCCACTTAGACTAATTCTAATCGTTGGCTCACACAGAAGAGTCAGCGTGTTAGAGGCGTTTTCATAAGGCCGCGGTTACAAAGCCGTCGAAATATTTGTCCGATTGCCCGCAAGTACTAAATGGTTCAATCGAACCAGTTTTCGTCGTTGCTCGTTTGACATCAAAACAGTGCGGGTTAAAACGTAGTCGCAGTCACCGAAACAACTTTGCAAGGGGAAAGTGATGCGAGCGATTTTTATCATGTATTTGACGATCGTAATTTGTAATTTTGCGATCGGACAAGAACTCACCGAAGACGACGGGTTTCTTGACCTCCTAGACATGGAAATCATGGAGGGGGTCTGCACCGATTCGTCGTTCTTAGCGGGCGCAGGACTCAACGCATCATCTTGTTTCTCATCAATTGAGACAACGATAGCCAACTGCAAGAAATCCCTCAGAGCGGCACAGGATGGGGCATCCGACATCGACACCGTGCGTTCTGCGCTTTCGAAGTGTGTGCGATCGGAGCTAACTTCTCAGCAAGGAGCGGCCCAATGAACTCATTGACTCGAATTAGCTGCTCAACGCTCTTTGCGCTCGTCTTCCCGTTCTTTAGTGATCACTCAGAGGCCCAGGTCGAGTGGATATCATCAACCCACCATTATCAATGGTCTGCCGCAAATTGCTTTAGCGCTGAGGACTGTAGAGCTGAGGCATTGAGATGGAAAGAATCGATAGACCCTGCTTTGAACGCATCCGGCTGTGAAGCTCATGAGCTTCCCGCAATCATAGAATGGGAGTCGGGGATCTACCATCACGGAGGAAATGGGGGCGAATGGCGGCGCGATTACAGAACAGCATGTAGCCACGGTGGCAATGAAGACTTGGCTCGATGGAAGTATGAAGAGGACGACTGTGGTGTGGAGGGGGGAACTTTCCAATGTGAAGACGAGTATGTACTAGAGGAGCCGATCGACTGCGGCGGCTGCTCAGACATACCGAACGAGTCCAATCCAATTAATCCTGCCGACGGCAATAAATTCCAACGCGAGGTCGATTATTCGGCGCCAAACATCGGACTATCGTTTGTCCGTTATCACAATACGCTCGGCGATCACCGCACTGCGAGTGACATGGCCGTTGGTTGGCGCCATTCGTACTCAGCCGTATTGGATGAAGCTCCAGATACGCGAGGAAAAGTACGTTTTCAGTCTACGGCGGGCCAGTCTCAAATCTATTCAACGGCCGAAAACGCATGTGAATCCGGTTTCTCGGATATCGACGATTCTCCGCTACTGAGTCAAAACACGCATCAGGCGACTTTCGTCGAAGGAAATATTTGCCGCATCGAGGAAATGCAAGGGTCCAGCGGGTATCAGCCGCTTGCTTTTTTCCCGATACGTTCGATATCGGGCGGTGCGGGTTTTGTCGATGCCGATGCAGTAAGGACCGTAACTCGCCCAAGCGGTCGGACGTATTACTTTGAGCAGCAAGCTGGCCAGCCTAGTGTTTACCTGTCAGAACTTGATCCCTCGGTCTCACTACATGCATCAGGTTCTGATTGGATATTCACCGATCAAAACGACACTCAAGAGACGTTTAATTCATCAGGCCAGCTAACTCTCATAACTAAACGAAATGGCCAGCATACGACGCTGGTTTACGATCTGGCCGTCGCGCAGGGAGGTGACGGAAATTCATCGACGCTTGACAAAGTAACCGGCCCGTTCGGTCACGAGTTGATATTCGAACACAGCGGTGGCTTTCTAGAAAAGGTGATAACGCCAGACGGAGATGTCCAGATCGTTCGCTCCAGTGACGACCAGCTCGAAAAAGTCATCTATCCCGACTTGTCAGAGCGTCGGTATGTGTATGAGGATCTTCGCGTACCGCATCACCTCACCGGTATTATTGATGAGGAAAGCAATCGGTATGCAACGTGGGAATACGACGACGATGGAAAAGGCAAGACATCGTATCGCGGCACCGACAAAGAAAAAGTCGCTTTCACATACAACTTGGATGGCACGACGGACCTCGTTATCGGAGACGACGCTCAAGGAAATAATTCCGCACGTACGTACAACATGGTGTTGCAGCAAAATCGGCGGGTACTTTCTCTCTTATCGGGGAGCAGCTGCGGGACCTGCGCGGCGGGTACCATCGCCGATAGGAGCTATGACGCGGAGGGTTTTGTCTATGAGACTGGCGATTGGAATGGCAATCTCACACGAACGGCTCGAAATTCCGAAGGGCTTGTTGAGACGCTGACAGAAGCCGTAGGTTCCAATGTCGAGCGGGTTACGGCGACCACTTGGCTGTCTGGATATCGGCTGCCAGATGTCGTGACTTCGCCGCTCGGAAAAACCACCGATTACGATTACTTCCCGAATGGTGATCTGCAGAAAGTCACCATCAGCGATGGGACAAACTCACGCATCTGGGATTTTACCTACAACGCCAACGGGCAAATAACGACAGTCGACGGGCCACGCACGGATGTAACAGACGTTACGACGATTGACTACTACGATTGCGTTACGGGAAACGAATGTGGGCAAGTCGAAAAAATCACCGACGCTGCTCAAAATGAGACGATTTTTGACGAGTACGATTCGAGCGGGCGGGTGACGAAGTTTACTGATGCCAACGGTCTCGTCACCGCCTATGTTTACGATACTCGCGGAAATATCACGTCCGTTACGCAGACACCCACATCGGGAACGAGCCGCGTAACGACAATGACGTACTTCGCGAATAATCGCATCGAAACATTTACGTTGCCCAGCGGAGCGGTATATACATACACCTACTACACTGATAACCAATATCTTGAGTCGGTAGAAGATAATCTCGGGAATCGAATGGAGTACATCTATGACGATATGGGTAATCTCGTCAATGAGCGATATGAAGAGACGGGCAATACGCTATCCCGTGTCGTTGACTATTCGTTTGATCTGAACAATCAGATCGACAGCGTCACCAAGCATGCGGATAGTAGCAACAATGAGAATTTCGAATCGGATCTCGCAAAGGATCTAGTCGGCAACTTGGTGTCAGCAAAGGATGCCAATAATAACGAAACCCAGTATTTCTACGATGCGCTCAACAGGCTCGACGACATTCTCAACGCGGCGAGTGGTGTTGCGGACTTCGTCTATGACGATCACGACAACCTAAAAACTTTCGTTGCAGCCAACAATGCTCAAACGACGTTCGATTATGATGGGCTCGACAACCTCATTAAAGAAACGAGTCCAGATCGAGGGGTCACGGATTACGGTCACGATGACGCTGGGAACATAACACTTAGAACGGATGCGCGCGGCGTAAGCGCTAACTACCAATACGATTCACTCAATCGTTTGGGGCTAATCGACTATCCGGGAACGGCGCTCGACGTCGAATATGTCTACGATGGAGCGGCAGGCAACTCGAGCGGTCGCTTGTCACAAATGCATGACGAAACGGGCGGCACCAATTTTGAGTACACACAGTTCGGTGAGCTCCATCGACAAATTCAGAGCATTGACGGTGTTGGGGCGAACCCAGAGGTAATGGAGGTCACATACCTCTATCACGACGACGGAATGGTCCACAAGACGACTTATCCGAACGGCGCCGAGATCGAATACGTCCAGGATACGATCGGTCGGGTCAGCAGCGTTATTTACGATTTTGATGGCAATACGACGACATTGGTGAATAACATCGACTACGAACCGTATGGACCAATGAACGCCTGGTCCTATAACAACGGATTGACGCAGTCGATCAACTACGATGAGCAGTGGATGCCGGAATCGATCACGGTCGGCGCCATTCATGATGCGTCTTACGTGTTTGATAGCGGTGGTGTAAACATCGATCAGATTGTCGATAATATAAGTGCTGGCGCGGATTGGAGCCAGATCTATGACTACGATTCGCTTAACCGTGTCATTGAGGATGACGTTGCGAGCGGGTTTCGAGAATACGACTACGATGAGAATGGAAATCGCAATTGGGTTAAGAATGATCTTGGTCAGTATCTTCAGATCAATACCTATGACACAAATTCGAATCGCATTAATGCTCGAAATGGTACTTACAGCATGGTACTTGACGCCGCTGGGAATACCACGGACGACGGAAACAACAATCTGACGTTTGACTATGATGATCGTGGGCGGATGGTTCGTTCGTACAGTAACGGTGTAGCTGTAGAAGACTACAAATATGACGGGCTTAACCGACGCGTTGTCAAGATTTCCCATCCAGGGCAGACGAATGAATACACGCGGATATTTTCCTATGGGAAAAACGGCGAGTTATTGCAGGAATCGTTGTTCGCTGCTGCTGGGCACCGTGTTGACTACATATATGTTTGGCTAAATAGTGCGCCAATTGCAATGATAAGGACCCGCTACGGATCGACGGGTAACTTATGGGACGAAGTAATTTCCTACATTCATCCAGACCACCTGGGAACTCCCCGCTTCGCGACCCGAGCAACTAATAGCGATATCGTTTGGCGCTGGCAGTCTGACGCGTTCGGTAAAGGTGCGGACGAATCAGATCCTGACGGAGACGGAGCTCACGTCAACATAATGTTGAGATTTCCCGGTCAATACTCCGATGGTTTAACTGGCAAATTCTACAACCACTTTCGATACTATGACCCGACGCTTGGGCGATACATGGAAAGCGATCCGATTGGGTTGGGCGGTGGCCCGAACCTATTTCTCTATGGGTTTGCAAACCCCCTGAGTTTTGTGGATCCGTTTGGCTTAGACCCGTTCGCCCTGGAGTGGGTCATGTGCAAAATGGCTGGTGGTCCTGAAGCAAACTGTGATGGCAAAATGGAGCAGGCAATAGTGGAGGAGGTCAAGAAAATGCCGGAAGGTCTAGCTGACGCGGGTGTAGATTTGGCGGTAAACCAAGTCGCGAAGCCAGTGGCATGGTGTACCCTTTGCGTCCTAGAGTGTACGTTTACGACTGTTGTTGGTGAAACACCGGAAGAGATCATCGCAACCGTAGCTAAGGAGAAAGCCAAAAAGAATACGAGTTGGGTGATAACGGGTGTTGTTAGTGAAAAAGCTGCACGTGCCCTTATGAAAAAAATAGACATAGCTGAGTTTCCCGGCCAGGCTTACGCTTTCGTAACGTGTCGGTGCAAGGTTTCTTTCTTAGACTAATCTTTTAGAGAGTGGACGCGACTATATGCGCAAAGATAAGCTGATAACTACCGTTGCATTCTTGTTTCTCGCATTCTCGTCAAGTCTAGTCATACATGCTCGAGTCGTTAGTGATGGGCTCGATCAAATAGCACTATTCTCTGTTGATAACCTGAAAGGCGTCGCAAAGTGGTGGTTGATCGGCTCACCGTTAATCGTGTTCCTCGCGCTTGCGCCCGATCGATATTTCGTAAATGACGATGAGGGCGAGGAAGAATGAGAGTCTGGTATTTATGGTGTTTCGTTTACGCGATTAGCGCCGTTGCAGGGGTGCTGCTGAACGTGTTTCTTATGGAGGGAGAATTATTTGAGCTATGGGAAGCACGTAATAGGTTGTTTCCGGCATCGCGCTCCGGACTCTTTAGCGGTGCGCTGAGTATTGCGCAACTCATTTTCTTAGCTTCTAGTATAGTGTTGTTTTACCGAAAAAGTATGTGGGCACCACCGGTGTTCGGGGCTCAAGTCGCTGTGGCCATATTATCAGTGTTATTTTTTGGTCCTTCGATCTCGAGCCAATGGTCGACTGTGTTGTCGTACGTCTATTTTCTTTGTGGAACCTATATGACTACATTGATAATGCACAGAGTAGAAATAAAGTAACCACTTTACACTTCTCCAAATCAGGAGGGTTCCTTTTTGAGGTTTTTTCCGGTTCAGGCGTGTGGTGCAAGTAGCGCCTAAAATGATGTGTGTTTGCAGATCATGAACGATTTGGCCCGCTTCGTAGTAGACATAGCACTGCCGCCAGAATGTATTGTGACTAACTTAGACAGGCACATTTGAGAGGACGGCAAGCGTAGTCAAGCGTTTCCGACAAGCCATAGTTGTCGGTAATGGCGTAATCTCCAGATTAGTATTGCGCGCGCAGGAGCCATGCTCAGGCCTGGACCTGATAGAGATCAGAGCGTTTCGCTCAGATAGTCTTTGCGGTTCTCAGCTTTCCATTCCACAAGGACTTTCGGATTGAACTGCTGGCTTCGACCCAACCGTCAGCAGAAAGTCCCAACCGCTCAAGTATGGGGTCGAGCGAGGTATCGATACGTCCTCGTTTGCCACGTTGTTTAATGCGGCCGGTGGCGTCGACCAATTCCACGTAGCGCGTCTCTTCCATAGGTAGGGTAGGCGTTGATTCCAGCGCCTGTCCTTTTGAAAATGGCATCAAGGGCTGAATACTGTGGCTGATTTCCTGCAGTTCGCCACGGTCGATCATTTCGTTAAACGCGTTTTGTAGCTCATTGTCCGTTGGTGTGTTCGTAAGTCGCGATCGAATACTGGTAAACGCCGATGTTTCCGGAGTCCTGGCCATCCTGGCACGAATCGGGTTCAGATCGACATAGGCCATGGCCGCCAGCAAGGCAGCATCGGTTTTCAAGGCCTGTGAATGAAATCGTGCTTCCCAGAAGTGGCCGGTACAACGATCTTCGGCGTTGGCCTGACGCGCGATCGGTTCATTCAGGCATTTCATAAACCAGCTGAGACTGGCCAGTCGCTTTCGATACACACGAATGATCGAGGTCAGTGTGGCCTGCTCGACAAGGTCGAGTGCCATACCCGCGACGGCCCGCTGCACCAGCAGTGGACCGCGAAACAGCGAAGTCCATCGCAACAGAACGTCCTCGTCCGTCCAATTTAATGATCTGGCCGGATCGAGATGCACGACCAAGTGGTAATGATTGCTCATCACCGCGTAGGCACAAATATCGATACTAAAAAGCGATGACAGCAATCGCAGGCGTTGTTCTATCCAGTCTCTACGGTGCTCGTAGTCTTGTCCTGACACGCGATCGTAGCCGCAGAGAAAGGCCCGTCGTACGCATCGAGTGGTGACGTGGTAGTAGGGCGTATCAGAAATACTGACAAGGTGTTTGCGAGCTCTGGGCACGGGGGAACTGTAAACAGTAGGTGTATGAAACACCGTCGGCAAATCTCAGCTATGTTGGCTAATATGTGCCTGTCCTATTTGATCCGCTGGCGCAGCTGCGTGGAGAGAGCACTATAGAGCACTGCGCATATACCTTGATTGTAAGAAGGAGATTAAGGGTGATTGATAGATCTGCGCGAGACAACGCACTAAGCATTCTGAGGTCGATTGATAGTGGATTGACGAATTGGCAATTGGAGGACGAGTGGCCCGAATCAAAAACGGACCCAGGATTGGGTTGCATACTGCGTTGGTTGTGGTCACTCTACGACGATGACCGTGAGGTGAAGATTGGAAGTACGTTTTCGCCAGAAGACAAAGAAATTCTCCATCGAGTTAGGCAGTTTCTGACGTCAGAAGTAGAGTTTGAGCTTCTTGACCTATCCAAGTCGGAACAAAAACAGGTTATCAGGGAGTGGGGCCGTGAATGGAATCCTTGTTGTAGCGGTCCAGAGTATCCCCTATGGCCGTTTCCGCGGAATTATCAGCCTCCAACGTAGGGAATAGATTAAGATCTTGTTGATTGCCCTTAATTTAATGGGGTAGTTTCTGGGGTAGACTTGGATAGGCCGCAGCGAAATACTTGTAAGACCAAATGGATATAGACCTGTTCAATTCCACCCATCACCACCAAACTCGAAAGAGGCTCCGTTCGCGGGGCCTTTTTTCGTTTCGGGCACTAAAGATCAATCCGCGGTCGCCGGGATGAGATCTAAATACTTGGCAGGGCGGATTGCCCATCACCACCAAACTCGAAAGAGGCTCCGTTCGCGGGGCCTTTTTTCGTGTCGGGCACTGAAGATCAATCCGCGGTTTCCGGGAAGCGTTCTAAATGTTTGGCAGGGCGGATTGCCCATCACCACCAAACGCCAGAAGGCGGCCCTTTGGGCCGCCTTTGTCGTTTGAGGGATAGGTGGAGTTGTTTTCCGAATCGCGTTTTCGATCACAGTCACAAAAGATCAACCTTGGGGTCCCGAGCGAGGGTCCAAGCTGCCTGAAGGGGCGCAGGGCACACACGAACAGTTAGAATTAGCGGCGGCCCTACTAATAGGAGAATACATTGGCTTTGCGGATCAAATGGGTACGCAGCGTGCCACTGCATGTGGGTTCTTCGGAGATGTTGGGCACGGGGTTGGGTCCAAACAACAATCCGTTTCACTTCTTGCACGCGGAGGACGACGGCGTATCGTGGGTAAACAGCGCAATGACCAGCTCTTTCGGCGGCTGGACGTACAACCAAGGCGACTACACCGCCAACAACAAGATTGCTAATCGGTTGGTGTTACGCGCTCGCGGTGGTTTTTCCTACAACGACTATGCCAGTTATCGCAATATCGCCGTTTCGGCCGGCATTCCCTCTGAACCGTGGAACGGTCAACAGCAGGCGGCCACGGTGTTCGGACACCCGAAAGCGAACAAACTCCAGCCCAGCGGCATGGGGATCTACACCGCATTTTTGGAAAACCCGGGAGCGGCCGGGCCCACTAAGGTACGAGTAAGGGTCAACGGCTGGGTGTTCTTAACCTCTCGAACTCAATTTCGGCCTAACGTTGGCGGCGGCAAGACCGTTGACGGTACGGCTTCCGCGTTTAACGGTAACGTTTTGGTCGCTGAAGCGCGAAGTAAGGTTGACGTTAGCAAAGCGATCGGCGTTGGCCTGAAGCTAGTGAGTGCGAAGTACGTTGTCACAGTGCCGGCAGGCGGATCGGTGAAGGTGGGACGAGTGCAGGTGGGAGTTGGCTACACAATCTCCAGCGGCACCAACAAGTTCCGGCTGGCCTCGGCCTTATGGTTTCGAACTAAGGTGCTTCCCCAAGGCGCGCACGGTTCCGGTGGGACGGCTCCCAGCGGTGGATCATCCGAAGGTGGTTAAACGCAATCTGCGTCATGCTTACAGCGAAGCTGAAGATCTGCGCTTGTTTAGACCCATCATGTTTTTCATTCATCGCTAGCGGTGAAAGGTGATTTGCAGTTGCACTGCACCGGTCAGTTCAAGATGGTGCTTCTGTTGCGGCGCGATCACGGCCGGCGGCGTCGCCTCCGACAGGTCTAGGACTTCTTCTTCGCCGGGCTCCGTGATCACATAGCGAACGTTTCCTGACTCAATTTGCAGTAGTCCCCAAACACCCGCCTTGGTGTTGTGCTCGCGCAGCAGTCCTTTTGGCAACGTGTCCTCGGTAAAGGGTCCAATGGTGCGGTAGGGCGCGACGTCATTCGGTAGTTGTTTCATTCTGCGTCACCGTCGTCGGTGGTATTCGGCAAATGGTCGATCGAGAAGAGGAAGTCCGTGCTGGTCAGTGGAGCATGGCAGGCGCGGCAGGCGTCCAGGTTCTTGCCAGCGACCGTGCCGTCCGGCTTGAACGCGCCGAAATCCCAATCACCGACGTTAATCGCGGATTCGCTGGTTTGCCCCCAGCCCTGATTCTTTTCCATCACCGCGATCAGAATCAGCTGGTCTTTGATCCGTCGCCCCAGTGCGCTCTCAACCACCTGGCCATCGTCGTCTTTGACAACCGAGTACACCTCGGCCACCAACCGCGAACCGTCGGCCAGCTGACCGGAGTCATCCGTGCCTTGCATCGCCACCGGGTCGGCAAACAGGCGAATGAACTGGTCGTGATTTTGTACTCGATCCAGTGACAGGTATTTGACGAATGAGTCTCGATAGTCGTCTGGTAGTTCGACCCGATCGTCAGCAACCGCGGGCGCCAAGGAGGCGAGGCTGATCAGGACCGTCCCAAGAATGAATTTCATAGCAGCACTCCAATACGTAAACAAATAGTTCGTATACGAATAATATTGCAATAATCCACCCATTGGGATAGTTTGTCAACGAATAGTTTGTAGCCACCCGAAAAAGAGAGCAGACCTTGAAACCGGCCCGTTTGGACGACCAACTCTGTTTTGCGCTGTACTCAGCCTCAAATCGACTCACCAATATCTACCGGCCGATACTGGAGCCGTTGGGATTGACCTATACCCAGTTCGTAACGTTGATGGCGCTATGGGAGGCTGATGATGTTTCCATCAGTCAGCTGGCCCAATCAACCGGTCTGAGCAAACCCACTATGACGCCGTTGCTCAAGCGACTGCAGGAAAAGGACTTGATTCAGCTGCAGCGTGTGGCGGGCAATGATCGTCAAAAGAGTGTGGTACTGACTCGAAAAGGGCGCGCGTTAGCGTCGAAAAGCCTACCCGCGACCGAGGCGGCATTCTGCGCGACGGGACTCACCAAGAGACAAGCGACTGAGATGATCAAGCTATGCAATCAAATTGCCGCCGACGGGCCTTGAAACGGGCAGTGTGCCGCTACTTGTGACGGTGAGCTCTCCTACTGGTTACGAGTGCGACCGAGAAATGAGCCACCGTGAGTATGGCGGCGAACATTGTCAATCCATTCGCCAAGCCTTCACTGTGAATGAATGCAATGCTGCTCAGCAACAACAAGCTATAGCCAACAGCGCGGAGTACCCGCTGAGCGGCTGGTGAATGTCGGCGTTGTGGTAGCCAATGACGAAAGTGCTTTTTCATCGACAGACAAAGTGCTGCCATCGCGAAGAGCGCGAGAATAAAACCCGTCACTAGCACTACACCGCCTCCGGCTCAGTGTTCTGGACGGACCGAGTAGCACTGCCGGTAACGGCGTCACCCGGCTTTGAACCTAAGCGATGCAAAATGACCGCAGTGACAGCGAATCCGGCTGCGATAGCAACCATGGTGAGATCAAATCCTGCCCTTACCCAGTCGCCGTTTGACAGGGTCGTCGACAGGCCTACGTCGGTGGTCAACGCATTGACGATTGGGATTGCGGCGTACGTCACAGCAGCGATCAAACATTGTTCCTTCCATGCCTGATGCCGAGTCCGAAACATCGGGTAGATGACGAGAACGGCCCATGTAATAAATAAGCTGTGTGCTTCCCATTCGGCACGACCGGCGAAATCTAGCGGCAGCAAGCGGTTAGCGAGAAAATAAACCGCGATACCGATTGGCAAACCAACGATGGTTCCAATATTGAGGTTTTCGACCAGTCGAAAACCGCGGCCGTGATCGACATCCGATTTCTTACGCCGTTTTTCGGTCCAATAGATTGCGCCGGTCGCAATCATCGCCGCGCCAAGTAGACCTGATAGAAAATACAACCAACGTAACAAGGTGCCGGCAAAGAGGCCCTCGTGCAAATTGAACATCGCTATACGAAGGGCTTGTGGTGCAGCGGCCTGATTCACGAAGGTATCGGTGACGTCCTCGCCGGTGACGCCGTCGAAGATGTAGCGATCTCGCGGTACCCCGCCGGTTGTGCGCTCGTTAAAGACAATGAGTGCATTGGCGTCACCCGAATGTCGTACAGCAACGGACCGGACGTCGTCACCCCATTCTTGTTGTACGAATTGAATCAAAGGCGCGAGGCTGGTCAACTTGGCCGGTTCGCCTGCGGTTTCAGACTGTATCTGTCCGAATGCCTGGTTGAAATCCTTGGTGCCCCTTTCAATATCGAAGCCGTAAGACCCGACCGCTATTAGGCCCATAAAGGTGAGCATCACAAACACTAGGCCGCTATAGGTGATCATCAGCTGGAATGGCAAAGTGGCAACGCTCAGTAAGTTGTGCATGTCGAGCCAGGATCGTTTGCCTTTGAAGGCACGAAACGTAAAAAAATCTTTGAAGATTTTCTTGTGCACGATGATGCCGCTAATCAGGCCCACGAACATCATCATAGTGACGATACCGGCCAGGAGCGGGTAGGTAATCGCTTGCGGAATATAGTGATACACGTAGTGCATTCGATACAGAAATTGCCCGCCACCGGTGTCACGGGTTACCTCTTCGATCGCCTCGGCCGTGACAACGTCAATATCCTCCGATCCGCGCTCGCTATTGCCCTCGTCATCTTTGGGCATGGTCCAGAACAGGCGCAGATGCCGCATGTCGCGCTCATACGGCGGGATCATGGTCCAAAACTCCGGTTCGAGCCCGCTCTTTTGCAGGTACGCTTGGCCGGCAGCGATGGCATCGGCGAACGAAGAGTGCTGTTGCGGTAACTGCTCGGGCTTCATCCACGCGTCGATCTCTTCATCAAAATAGCCGGCAGAGCCGGTAATAAACATGAAGTACAGCAACCAGCACACCACCAAGCCAAACCAGGTGTGCAGCCAGGTCATCGATTGTCGAAAGGAACCAATCAACGGCCGACACCCAGCAAAATCAAGAGGAATGATCCGCCAGCCGTTAACACAAATGCCGACAACAACCCCCACCACACCGTACGCAGCCGCTCAACGGCAAAAACCCAAAGAATAATCGCCGCGTAAATAATGAAGCCAAACACCATGAGGTACATGGAGTTGCGTATCAGAGGGCCCGGTATGGCCAGGCTTAAGAAGGCGCCAATGGAATTGGCGACTATTAGCCCGAAAACCATCGCGGCGATGGTCCGCGAGGTAATGTGCCAACGGCTCACACGACGGTTCTTAGCTGCCATACTGTGAAAGTATGGAGACGGTAGCAGCGCAGTTCGCTACCGTCGCCCATTCACTGTCCCAATCTGCTGCAACAACCAATGCGCAATCTACAAAAAACGTTGGTGTTTGTTCGATATTCAGAAAGAGAAATCGAAGATCACACCCGCGGTCCTAGGCTGCCGAATATTGTACGAAGGCGTCGTGTCGATCGAAGCGGTGCCATTAAGAATTCCCGAGTCAGCAATAAACGCTCGCTCAATTTGTTCTTCATTGAAGGCATTGGTGATGAACCCGGTAACTGTGATTCGGTCAAATCGATAACCAAATCGCGTGTTAATGACCGTCGATGCGCCCACCTTTTCTGTGAGGTCAGGGCCCAATTCGGCTTTGCCCAGGTTGAAGATGTCTGACCAGTAGGACGACTTGTGATTCATGCTGGCACTGAAAAACCCGCGTTCGCCGTCATAGCTGGTGCCAACCGTGAACGACAAATTTGGTGCGTTTTCCAATTCATTGCCAGCAAGGTCAATCGTTTCATCCTCAGGCGTCGCGGGATTGTCCTCGACTAACACAAACTCATCGACGTTGGTGTCCAGCACACCGAGGCTGCCGTAGATGCTCCATGCGTCGGTTGCTTCATAATTTAGCGAAAGCTCGAGTCCTTGCAGCGACGTTTGTCCTGCATTCAATATAAACCCGAATCCGCTCTCCTCGGTTACGAAGATCTGTTGATCCTCGTACTCACTGTGAAACAGCGTTCCATTGAACGTTAGTCGACGATTTAGCCATTCGCTGCGCCAGCCAACCTCGATGCTGTCGAGAAATTCCGGGTCATACGCGTACACGCGAAATACCTGACCTGGGCCAGCGCCCTCTGTGGTGAGCGCTGTCCTACCGGCACGGTAGCCACGGCGATAGCTGGCGAAGACGGAGGCGGTATCGTTGATATTGTGGGTAACCGAGAAACGCGGTAGCCAGACACCGAAGTTGTCGGATTGTAACGGCGTCGGTGGCGGTATGCTCAAATCTGCAACCAACTGACAGGGAACCGTGACAACAGGTAGCGGTGAGCCAACCAGAAAACCGGGTAGGGTGACGGTACACGAATCCGGGATGACCAAGGCCGTCGGGTCTAGTTGTTGTGCAAAAGAGTCTTCATCATCGTAGCGCACCGCTGCGTCGAATACCCATTTGTCACTTGGAGTGAATTGCCAGCCTGTATAGAACGCCACGTTTTCGATTTCCGATCGATTGCGAGTTGTGGCCTGGATCAAACTATCAATCGGATTGGTCGGAATGGGAAATACGTCGGCGATCCGGGTCAGAAAAAAGTTGTCGCTTGGCGCTTCTCTGTCGTAATAGTAACCACCGATCACACCATTGATTCGGTCGAAGTCAAATTCCAAGCGAGCTTCCAACGTGACGACATCATCGCCGATAATCTGGACTTGACCGGGCGTGCCAAATTCGGTGGGTTCGAATTGCGCAGCGGTAAATGAAAGTTCCGTATCGTCAAAGGTGCCGAGCACACTCAAACTTATGGAGTCCGTGAAACTATAGTCGACGTCGGCCATGAAACGAGTGGACTCGACATCGCTGGTTTGTGAACGGCCTGTAAACGTAACGCCATCGGCGGGGTTGAAGTCTGGGCTGCCGTCAGACTCTACAATCGGTGCGTTATTGACGATTGTATTATCGCTGTGTTCGACGGTAAGCAGGGCCGATAGTTTGTCCATAGCATCGGGTTCCAGCAATAATCGCCCACGCACTGTCGTGCGCTCACGAAATCCAAACTTTTCGCTGCTGCCATCGCGGGTGACGTAACCGTCGGTTTCGTCATAGTTGACAGCCAGTCGAAATGCGAGTTGATCATCGATAATGGGCCCGGAAACCATGCCGGAATACTGACGCGTTCCAAACTCGGCCAGCCTTACGCGCAGTGCGTTATCCCATTCATACGTTGGGCGGTTGGATTGAAACACGATCGCGCCGGCAATAGAGTTTCGACCTTGTACCGACGACTGCGAACCGCGCAGCACTTCGACCTGCTCCATATCCCAAACGGACGGACCGCTGCCCGTCAATAACTGAGCAGATAACGGTACGCCATCGCCGAAAACTGTCACCGCACTTGCGGCCCCGGCGCCGTTAGTACCGTTGCGGCTAACGCCTCGAATACTGACCAGATTGATGTTGTCACCGATTAGGAACGAATTCGGCGTGCGCGCTATGGCTTCGCTCAGGTTAAAAATAGAATCCCGGGCCAGTCTTTCGGCGGTCAGCAACTCCACCGATTCGACGGTATCTTGCAAGGACAAGTCTGATTTCGTGCCGTAGATGACAATCTCATCGGTGACAACCTGACCTCGTCGTGATGTCGGTGCGGGAGTGCTCGGTTCAATTCGACGGACTTGGAAATCACCATCGTCGGTGGCAGATACCGATAAATCGGCATCGTCGATCAGGCGATTCAATGCGTCCCGCGGAGAAAACACACCACGCACGGCCGGACTCGTAAGACCTTGTAAAGCACTTGAATCCGCGGTCACTTGGCGGCGCGATTGTGTCGCGAAATCTTCCAGCGCCGACTCCAGCGCTTGTGCCGCAATATCAAATTCAACCTGTATTTGTTCGTCAGCGATTGCGATGGGCGAGAGCAATCCGAGTGCGATTGCCATGGCTAGACGAGAGATGGCCATCACTGATGCCGTTTTCTTCTTCATGGTGATTCCGTATTTTGAGTATGGTGCCGGCGAAGTTCGCGGCGTCTATTCCTGATAGACGGCACGCCCTTCGATCATCCGGAACAGTTTTTTTGTAACAGCGGTCAGAAATTGGGTCTGGCCGGGCGGCCAGGGCTGAGAAATAACTGACGATCTCGCTGATCTACATGAAGATTGTGGCTTTGAATGAGGCCGGTGACCGCATCGTTGGCGCGGTCCACAAAGTAGGTCGCCGATATGCGGTCCGTCATGCTGCTGAGCGCTGACGTGTCGATTTCGAACGACGAGTAGGGTTCGAGCATGAGGAACGCATCGGTCAGGGTTGCGTTTCTCAACACTAAACGGCCGTCGCGCCATTCGGTTTGACCCGCGAGATCCATTCTCTCGTCGACGCGCAGCCTATTTTCCGACCAGCTCACCACTTGGCCAAGGCTCAGTTGGACCGAATCACCGTTGGCAGTTACTTCGACCCCGCCTTCGACCACGGAGACGCTGGCTTGTGAGGGTTGTCGCGCGTCGACGATAAATTCGGTGCCGGTCACGCGTGTGGTGAGCGCGCCGGAGTCCACCAAGAATGGGCGTTCATTATCATGCGAAACTGCGAATCCCGCGCGGCCTTTTTCGAGGACCACACGGCGTTCAGTGTCGGACATATCGACGTGCGCGATTGAGTTCCAGTCGAGCCAAAGCGTCGAGCCGTCGGCGAGTGCGATTTCCTTAGATTGACGTGCTGACGTGTGAGTGACAGCGGTGGCACTGTTTTCAGCTACCATTTCGGCGGGTAAGTCGGTAACCGGTTCGCGTAACCCAAAAAAGACCAACGTCGCGACCAGCATGACAACTGCGGCGCCGGTGCCCAATCGTTGCGGCTCGGTGACTCGCGCAATCAACGCTTGCCGGCGAATCTGGCGTTCCTCAGCCAGCGAAAAGTAGCGCTCCGGTAGCCGACCCAACACGTTGTAACAATCCTGCGCGTCTTGCAGAGCTTCGGCGTGCGCGGCGGATCGTTGACCAAATTCCTCAAAAGCTTTGCGGCGTTCGAATTCGGGAAGAGTGCGCGCACGTGCAACCAGTCGCATCGCTGCATCGCGAATGGAATTTTCCCCGTTCATGGTCGGCCCTATAGGTTAAGAATGTCTTATTGACGGAACCAGAGGGTGAAACCCGTAACCCGGATTGTCAATTCAGATCGTCAAGTCACGAGCGTTGTTGAGTTAAGCGCCGGCGGCAATGCGCTCTCGCCTTTGCAAGGCGTTTCTCAATCGTAGACAGGTGCAAACCATACTCAATCGCCAGTTCATGTTGCGGGCGGCCGGAAACGTAGTGAGCATAGAACAAAGCCTGCGTCAGAAGCGGGAGTTCCCGTAGCGCTCGGTCGAGCACCTCAATGATCAGTTCGAAATCGACATGATCTTCAACTGTTTCGGTGCGATCGTGAGCAAATGCATAGTCGGATTCACGCTGACTGCGTCGATCCGCGGCGCGTCGCTCATCAATGGCGGCATTGCGGACCGCCGATACGACGAGGCCTTTGGGATTGTCGGCATCTGGCGGATTGGTGAGCAGGCGCTCCGCTACGTTCTGAAGGACATCGTCGACGCGATCGGCGGCTCCAAGGATCGCCTCAACATACCTCCGTATGCTCCGATCTTCCATGATTTCAATAACTTGACTGTCAACGTCCGCCACAATGGGTGCTCAAGGAGAGTTCCGAGGAAATGTTAATGGGAATGATTCTCAATTACAAACTAATAGCAGAACCGTCGCCTTGGCATGTTGAGATGCTCTGGTGGTGGTAGAAGTACGTCAGTCGCAGTGGCCTTGAATCAGCCCGAATTAACCAGAGACAGCTGTCGAATAAGGCGTGGTTGGGTTTGGTTAGCGGGCTGATCATACGCTCGAATTTGAATCTGTTGGTCCCGCCGGACATCTGGGTGTCAGTGCTCTGAGGCCATCGAGTAAACTATACGGATACCGTCAAAGGATAAGTAACACTGTGAACTACCAATCGACGCTTGAGTTCGCGCAGCAACGCGATGCTGCGGATCCGCTTCGCGCGTATCGCGATCGGTTTCATTTCCCGTCGCTAGGTACTTCTGAGCTGGTGTATTTCACGGGGCATTCGCTGGGCCTGCAGCCGAGGTCGGTCAAAGATGCTGTGGGTCTCGAACTCGACGAGTGGGCGAAGTACGGCGTCGAAGGTCACTTTCATGCCACCCATCCTTGGTATAGCTACCATGAGTTGCTGACGCCGGCGATGGCCGATCTCGTCGGCGCGAAAGAGTCCGAAGTCGTCTGCATGAACTCGCTGACGACCAATATTCATTTACTGTTCGTGTCGTTTTATCGCCCGACGAAGAAACGCTACAAGATCATTAGCGAGGCGAAGATGTTCCCGTCGGATCGATATCTGCTCGAAACGCAGGTTCGATTTCATGGCTATGACCCTGACGACGCGATTATCGAGATTGAACCGCGCGATGGCGACCGTTTGATCCGCGAAGCCGACATTCTGGCCGCCATTGAGGAACATGCAGACGAGGTTGCGCTGGTATTTTTCGGCGGCGTTAACTACTTCACCGGTCAGTTGTTCAACATGCCTCGTCTTACCGAAGCGGCGCATGCGGTTGGCGCGATCGCGGGTTTCGATCTGGCGCATGCGGCAGGCAATGTGCCGCTGGCGCTGCATGATTGGGACGTTGATTTCGCAGCCTGGTGTTCGTACAAGTATCTGAACTCCAGTCCGGGCAATGTCGGCGCTATTTTCGTGCATGAGCGACACGGACGCAGCTTCGACCTGCCTCGCTTCGGCGGTTGGTGGGGCCACGACAAGACCACGCGTTTTCAGATGCAACCGGGTTTTCAGCCGATGGAAGGTGCGGAAGGTTGGCAGCTGAGCAATGTGCCGGTGTTGGGCATGGCGGCGATGAAAGCGTCGCTCGATGTATTTGCTGAAGTGGGCATGCCCGCATTGCGTGAAAAGAGCGAGAAGCTTACCGGTTACCTTGAGTTCACTATCGATGAACTGGCGAAAGAATTTCCGGACGCGGATATCAGTATTATTACTCCGCGAGACCCTGAGCAACGCGGTTGCCAAATTTCCATGGATATTGCCGGGCGCGAGCGCTCGTTATTCGATGCGATGATCGCAACGGGACTGATAGCGGATTTTCGCGAACCTTGCATCATTCGTATGGCGCCGGTGCCACTCTATAACTCGTTTGAGGATGTGTTCACGTTCGGTAGCGTGATGCGTCGTTTGCTCGCGGAGAGCTGTCAATGACTCAGAAAAAGATGACGGTGATCGGCGGTGGGCCAGTAGGGTCGCTGTTGGCCATCTCGCTGGCCAGGCATGGCTATAAGGTAGGTTTGTACGAAGGCCGGCCGGATTCCCGTAACACCAACATCTATCAAGGTCGGTCGATCAATATCGCCTTGTCTGATCGTGGGTGGACGTCCTTGGAGAAGATCGGTATCAGCACCGAAGCGAAGCGCGATGCGATTCCGATGTATCACCGTGCCATCCATGATGTTGACGGTACGCTAAGCAAAATCCCCTATGGAAAGGACGGCGATGCCATTTGGTCGGTGTCACGTGGCGGCATCAATGAACGACTGCTCGACATCGCCGATAGTGAGGCCAATATCGACACCTACTTTGAGCATCGGTTGGTCGATATTGACTTAGATTCGGCGACCGCCACGTTTCGTTCTACCAATGATCGTGCCGTCACCGTGGAGGCCGATTTCGCTTTTGGTGCCGACGGGGCGAACTCAAAGGTGCGACACACTGCGCACAGTTTCCCGCGATTCAGTTACAGCCAGACCTACATGCCGGAAAGCTACATTGAGCTGAACATACCGGCCGGGCCGGATGGGTCGCATCGGTTGGAGAAGAATGCGTTGCACATCTGGCCGCGCAAGGACTTTATGCTGATCGCTCTGCCCAATCCGGATGGCTCTTTCACGTGCACCTTGTTTCTTGCGCAGTCCGGCGATGTCTCGTTTGATTCCCTGTCTGAGGCGTCGCGGGTGCAGTCATTCTTCGAGGCGAACTTTGCCGATGCGATGGAGTACCTCGAAGATCCCGTTGAGACATTTATGTCGCGAACGCCGGCACCTTTATATCTGGTTCAGGTATTTCCCTGGTCGTTTAACAATCGGGTCGGTCTGATCGGTGACGCAGCACATGCTATCGTGCCGTACTATGGTCAGGGCATGAACTGCGGGTTTGAGGATTGTGCCGAATTGCACGCCTTGGTTGCTGAGCACGACTATGACTGGGATAAGATCTTTCCCGCCTATGAGAGTGCGCGAAAAGTGAACGCCGACGCAATTGCAGAATTGGCGGTGCGCAACTTCCGCGAGATGAGCGATCTGTCCGGTGATGCTGGGTTTCAGCTCAGGAAGAAAATTGAAGCCAAGTTCAGCGAACACTATCCGGAGTTATGGACACCGCTGTATTCCATGGTGACGTTTTCTCCGGATGTTCCGTATTCGGAAGCCTTGCGGGTAGGTGACGAGCAGAACGAAGTGATGAAAAAAGTTATGGCGCTGCCGAACATTGAAAGTGACTGGGATCAGCCGTACGTGATGGATCGTCTGCACGAATGGGCGTCGGAATTATTCGGAGGTAAACCGTGACCTCAAAACCCAAAAATTATCGTGAGTTAGAGAAGAGTATTCATACCGATTTGGCCGGGCAGCTCAGCTACGGCAAGTACCTGCGGCTCGAAGACCTTCTCAATGCTCAGGATCGGGTGTCCGACGAACACGATGAGATGTTATTCATCATTATTCATCAAGCGAGTGAACTGTGGCTCAAACTTGCCGGACACGAGGTCGAGGCGGCGATTCGTAATATCAACGATGACGATTTCCGCCATGCGTTCAAAGTGATTGCGCGAGTCAAGATGATCCTGGCGCAGCTGACGCAATCATGGTCGATCCTCTCAACCATGACGCCGGCTGACTATCTTAAGTTTCGCGATGCCTTAGGGCCGGCGTCCGGCTTTCAGTCGTACAGTTATCGCAAACTGGAATTCTTGCTCGGCAACAAGAATCGACGACTGGTGGAAGTGCATCGTCATGACATGCCGTTGTACAACGAGCTGCAGAAATTGCTAGATGCGCCAAGTCTGTACGACGTTGTATTACGCAAGCTGCGGGCGTCCGGATTTGATATCGACGACGACAGAATCGAACGTGACTTTAGCGAACCGTATGACGCGAACGCGTCGGTACAGCAGGCCTGGCTGACGATCTACAATGACCCGGATAAATATTTCGAGCTGTATGAGCTGGCTGAGAAGCTCGTGGATATTGAAGATGCGTTTCAGAATTGGCGCTTTAAACATATGTACACGGTGCAACGCATCATCGGTAATCGCATGGGTACCGGCGGCTCAACCGGAGTGCCGTTCCTGAAGAAGGCATTGGAAACCAGTTTTTTCCCAGAGCTCTTCGCCTTGAGAGCTGAACTCTAAGTAAGCCGAACGTCTTAGGAGACTTCCATGCTGTGCATGACGTTTTTGATCGTCATGTAATTGTGTAGTCCCTCGGTACCGCCTTCGCGACCAAACCCGCTGTCTTTAACGCCGCCGAATGGCGTTTCCGGCAAGGAGGCCTCCAACGTATTAATGGAGACGTTGCCGGCTTCGAGTTCTTCGACCAGGCGATCGGCGTAGTCGGCGCGATTGGTGAATCCATACGCGGCGAGACCAAACGGAACCGAGTTCGCTTGTTCGATGCCTTCGTCAAGCGACGCAACTGGATTGACGACGGCGAGCGGACCGAACGGCTCTACCTGCATCACTTTGGCGTGATCGGGGACGTTCGCCAAGACGGTGGGTTCGAAGAAGTAGCCGGTATCGCCCATCCTATGCCCACCGGTCATCAAGTCAGCGCCTTTCTCTACAGCGTCCTCGACCAATTCTGCCAATGCCGGCGGGCGGCGCTCGTTGGCCAAAGGACCCATCTGAATACCGTCGTCGAAACCGTTACCGACGACAGTTTCTTTGGCTCGGCGCACGAACGTATCTAGATATTCATCAAATACGCTTTCGTGGGCGAAGAATCGCGTCGGCGAGGTACAAACCTGGCCGGCATTGCGCATTTTTCGAATCGCACTGCTCAGCGCCGCGGCTTCAATATCGGTGTCTTCGCAAACCACCACGGGAGCGTGCCCGCCAAGTTCCATGAGCACTGGCGTCATGTGTTGCGATGCCAGAGTAGTGAGATGGCGGCCAACTTCCGTCGATCCGGTAAATGCCACCAAGCGGATCTGATCCTGGCGGATCAGGTAATCGGAGATCTCGGCGGGCGCACCGAACACCAGATTGAGCACGCCCGGCGGGAGGCCGGCGTCATGCAAGGCGCGCGCGATATGCAGCGCGCCAGCAGGGGTTTCTTCGGCAGCCTTTAGAATGATCGAGCATCCCGACGCAATGGCACCCGCGACTTTCCGGCACGGCTGACTCATCGGGAAATTCCACGGTGATAGACCCAACACCGTGCCAATCGGCTGGTGATGCACGATATTTCGCAGTCCCGGAGCGCTCGGAATGACGCGGCCGTAGGTTCGAGTGGCTTCACCCGCATCCCACTCAAAAAACTCGCAGCCGCGGATGACTTCCAGACGCGCCTGTGGGAGCGGTTTGCCATGTTCGACGGTAATAGCGGTCGCGATTTCCTCCTGCCGCTCTCGCATCAGGGCGGCGGCTTTCAGTAGCACGTTGGCGCGCTCCGCGGGCGGCGTCTTGCTCCAATCTCGCAGTCCTTTTTGCGCGGCTTCGAGCGCATCGTCAAGGTCGCTTTGATCGGCGTGGGGCAATCGACCGATCTCTTCCTCGTTGGCCGGATTAAGAACCGGAATGTCCGCATCGGCTTTGCGCCATTTGCCGTCGATGTAAAGGTGCAGATCCGGGTATGTATGCATGGTTGAACCTTGGGTTGTGCCTAGAAGCCGACGCGAAGCATAGCTCGTTCTACCGTGCTAACGACACTCATGGCTGCCAATGCGGAGCTGCGAGGATTGTTCGGTAGTGCATTGCCGGCTATCTGGAATGAAAAACGGCCAAAGTCTCCTTCGGCATGAACTTCATGTACGTTTTCGCCAATGGTGGGATCTGCGATCAATTCAACGTGCGTTGCGTCGAATCCGACACCAGCCAGCGCTACGGCGGCTGCCACGTTGGCATTTTTCGGATATTGCAAGGCCGCGTCACGCGCAGTGCCATCGAAATGGGTGGTGGGGTCACTGAGCGAGTCGAGGTCTAGCTGTGTTTCGGCTGGCGATCCTTTCCAGCCGTTTGGCGGTTTGCGGCCAATGTAAGTCACCGCTTTGAGATTGCCGGCACTCGCCGCATTTAGCGCGTCGAGTCCGCCGACGGCGCCGCTGGTGAGATGGAGTTTCGAATTACCAGCGGTGGCCGCAGCGGTCAGATCTTCAAATAGTGTGTCGTCGGCTAGAGCTCCTATCGACACAGTGGTGAGGTCTATACCGCGCCGCAAAATTGTCGGACCGTGTATTCGCAGCGCTTGGTGGCCTGCGCAATCGATCATATGTTCGATACCGGCCGGCAGGTCATCGGCGGAATACACCGTGGTGGGGGCGTCATTTTCGGCGCCACCCAGCGAGGATCCGGAACGCAATAGCGCCACGGAAATCGTATATCCGCGGTCTTTGAGCGCACGCTGCACATAGCCAGCAATAGCGCCTTTGCCAATGATTCCTAGCTCCACTTGTCCCCCTGAATGGCCGCGCTAATTATTGCACGATCTAAGCGATTTGATATCGTTGTCGAACCTGCCAGCAAGCATGCATTGTCTGCTGATCGTATTGCTCACGAGGCCTGTCGTTATCAAATACTCAAAACAAGACGCCAAAGACTACGCGCGCGAAAACATGCGCGGTATCTGGGCGGCCGCGCTCAACCCCTTTAACGCCGATCTTTCTCTCGACGAGGCGGGGCTGCGCACGAATATCCGTCACTGGATCGATGACCTCGACATCCAGGGTCTGTTTATCGCCGGTAAGCAAGGCGAGTTCTTCTCCATGAGTATCGACGAGCGTAAGCGTAACTTTGAGATCGCGGTTGACGAATGTGGCGACAACGCCGGCGTGATTGTCTCGGTGTCCGATCAAAATTTTGATACGGTCAAAGAGCTCGCTCATCATGCCGAAGATTGCGGTGCCGATTACATAGTCGTGCACGCACCGGTGCTCAGTTTTGTTCATGATCGCGGCGAGGTTCTCTATCAATACTACAAAGCGTTGTGTGACGAACTCGATATCGGCATCGCGATGTGGAGCCATCCCGATTCCGGTTACTTGATGCAGCCCGACGAGTGTGCACGCATCGCTGAGCTGCCGAATATTGTCGCGATCAAATACTCCGTACCCCGCGAAATGTATGTGCAACTCACTCGGATGGTGGGCGATAAGATTCAAGTGTCGACCTCGGCCGAGAATGATTGGCTCGACAATATTGAGGAGCTCGGCTGGCAGCTGTACCTATGTTCCTCGCCGCCATATCACCTGCAAACGAAGAACGATAAGCGCATGCACGAATACACCGAACTTGCGTTTGCCGGTAAGTTTGACGAAGCGCGCCGGGTACGCGACAGCCTTAATCCGGTCCGCGAGGCGATGGTGAATTCTAAGCCCGCCGACAAGCCGCAGGCATTTGGGAAGTACTGGCAAGAGCTACTCGGACAAGTGGGTGGGCATGTTAGGCCGCCCATGTTGGAGCTGACGGATGCCGAAAAAGCGCAAGTAAAGGATGCGTTCGACGGCTGCGGGCTGCAAACGTAGCAACAAAATCCTAACTGCCGGCCGTTGGTATTGAAGCGTCCGAGTCGACTGGCGAACCCTTATTTCGTCGGCAAGTATTGCGGCAGCGCACTTAGCATTGCCGGATCAAATGGCTCACCGCCAAAAAGGCCCGGGTAGTGGAACGTTCGTAGCTCCGCATGAAATGCGCGTACCTGAGCTTCGTAGGCGAGCACCGATTGCATATCCGTTCCTGCCAATTGTTGTAGTAGGCGCTCGAGCAGCGCCGGTGGTGCGATGATCGAGATCCAACCGGCGAGTCGATCGCGTTCAGTGCGCCCCGCTGTGTAGGCACTCGACAGTTCTTCCACAGTCTGATCACCGACCTGCTGAAAGGCGTAGTACCAGCCCCAATCGAATCCATCGCCGGAATACACATAGCCGGTCCATTCCGGGTGGCGTTGGACAAACGGCGCCATAGTGTCTTCGACCGGCAGGTCCCAGGCATCGTTGACCGCTTCTCGCTGTGTCATGAGGATTTCAGCGCCGGTTGGAATGGGCACCAGCCGATCCGTTATGGCGCGGCCGCCGGCCGGCAGTACCGTGCTCAGCAGCACCCAAACGCCAATGAGGCTGGCCAGAATCACCGGCGCGGACCGCTTCGAGCGCGCGAACCACAGACAGATGAAGGTCCAGAACACGACATAGGCAACGACCAGCGCCGTGGCACTTGCCAATGTTGCAACACGCGTGCCGCTCACCCCCCCGGCAATCAGCAACGGCACGATTGTGGCGATCAACACGCCGCCCGATCGAAGTACGGCCCGTCGGCGCCATAACGATCGACCACGACCCGTAGACGCAATCAGCAAATTGAATCGACCGGCGCTACGTTCACTGGCCTGCAAATCATGCAGTAAAAACGCCAGCACCAAAGGCAGCACAAACGCTACAACAAAGGCGAAGTCGAAGCGGCCAATGAGTGCCAATTCCGGATTACCGGGATCGTGTTCGTAAATCTGACCTTCGAGGGCGAGCATGCGCAAACGGTGTTTCCATGACGCCGCGTCGCGCTGGCCCATCGCGGCGAACGCGAAATCAGACGGCGGGTCGTAAGTCAGATGAAAAGCATAGTAGGCTGCGCTGCCCCAATCCCCTTGCTTAGACAACTCTGACGTTCGGTCTTTTTGGTCGGCTTCCAAGAGAAACGCGATGCTCTCACGTTGCTGTCGGACCTCGGCCAGGCCGGTCCAAACGGCAAATGATGAGAAACCCAGGACGACCCATATCCAGATGACAAATGCGCGATCTCGCAACAGAAAGCGTAATTCGTTTTCAAACGACGCCCAGCGACTCACGGCTTGAGTCTCCCGCCGTTCCACAACAGCAAAGCGATTAGCGCCGCCAGCCAGGTCAATAGCATCGAAACAGACGACCCGGCATTCGCGATTCGCGTCGAGGTGCTTGCGGGTTGGAACTGAAACTCATCCAGTTGCCAGTTTGTCGCGGCAACCCGCGCGCGCTCCCACGATTCCTCGTCGCGATTTCGATTGATATCGTCGATGTAAGAGAGTTCCTCAGCGTGAACTCGATTCAAACTTTGTACGAACCCGATACGCAGGTCTTCAGCCTGGCGGAGGAAGCGGTGATAGTGAGCAAGGTCGGTGCCCGCAAGGGCGCGCGATGCATCTGCGACCGCGAGAGTTGGGGTCAGCCAACCATGCCAACCCAATAGCGCTGCCTGGTGTGCTTCCGCGTTCATGCGCCGTTCCGCATAGACATTGAGGGTGTCGGTAAGATCGGCCTCAGCGTTTTGTGCAAGAACGCCGCGGATATTGATCTCCAAATCCTCGATCCGATCGACGCCATACTCCTCAAGCAAACTAGCCTCGACGTTGTTGTACACAGAATCGTCGACATCGTGACCGTCGCCGACGTCGCGAACTTCGGTGAGCATGGTGAGTTCGGTTTCAATTTTTCCAGCAAGCGGCGCGATTTGTGACGATACGTTGACAGCGACTGCCGGCAACACCAGCGTCAACACTAGCCATGCGGCTGCCAAACTGGCGATCACCGAAGAGCGCTGTTGCAAAAGTGCCGAGGCTAGCAGCGTGAGGCCGACCCAAACGGCCAAATACACGAAGTAAACACCGACCATGAAGCTTGCAGTGGACAGGCTCTCGCCGCGACCGAGTGAAAAAGCCGCGCTGACAATGAGCGGCAACAGTAGCAGCGCAACAAACAATAGAAGTGCCAGCAGCTTGCCGACCAGCAGCGCGCGACCGCTAACGCCCTGTGCAAGCAATGTCGCGAGCGTTCTAGCCTCGCGTTCCCGAACAACGGCACTATGCCCGAGCACGATAATCAAGAGCGGTGCGAAGATTTGGAAAATCATCGCCGGTGTCAGCCAGGAGAGTCCGCCTAGATCGGCGCTGCCGCTGGTTGCCGAAAACGTGGCGGAGTTTTGGCGATGCCCTTCGAGAAACATGGTCTGTCCGGTGACCGAATCCAGGCCCGGGTCGAATAGGGCTAACGGCATTGGCGCGCGAAACACATAGTGCCCATAGTGCACCATGCGATGGGGATGTCGATCCGGTTGGGATAGAAAGGTTTGCTCGGAATCCGTCTGGTGATGGGCGCGCTGGTGCGACTCTTCGTGCATACGCACAGCGTTTAGCAGGCTAACCGCGAGCAAGATCAATACGAACAGCCCGACCACAGCGAGTGCTAGCTTGGATCGCAGCCAGTAACGCCATTCGTCTTTGGCGACGCGAAGTGCGGCGCTCACGCGACCTGCTCGTTGCCGGACTCTCGCTCCGAAAATGCGCGGTGTACGGTTTCGGTTTCAATACGACCACCCTCAGGCGCGGCAAATTCGCCGACCAATTTGCCACCGCGCAGCAAACCGATTCGGTCGGCGACCTGGCACGCGCCGTAGACATCGTGGGTCACCATCAGGATGGTCTTGCCGGCATCCGCCAAATCGCGAACCAGGTGATGAAATTCATCGATGGCGCTGGGGTCGAGACCGGAGGTGGGTTCATCGAGCAGCAAAATATCGGTGTCTCGAAGAATGGCCAGTGCGATAGCCACTTTTTGCCGCATGCCTTTCGAGTATTCTTTGAGATTGCGTGTTCGTGATTCGGGATTCAGCGACACACGATCAAGTGCAGCTTCGATCGCAGCGCTGTCCTCGGTGATACGAGCGAGCTGCAGAAAGTAACGAAGGTTTTCATACGCGTTGAGATGTTCGTACAGCGATGCGGATTCCGGGAGATAGGCGATCGCTTCGCGCGCTGCCTCAAGATCCGTGCCTACCTCAACGTCATTAACCGATACGCTGCCCCCGGCAGGCGGTAGAAAGCCGAGAAAGCTCAACAGCGTCGTCGACTTGCCGGCACCGTTGCCGCCGAGCAGGGCATACACTTCGCCACTGCCGACACTAAAGGAAATACCGCTCAGCACTTCCTTGCCTGAGCGGTACACCTGAAGTTGGTCAGCCTGCAGTTTCTGAGAGCTGTCCATGGTGACTTTTTGTCCTTAGCTTAAAACCGGAAGTTCGCCGACAGACGATAGTTGCGTGGCGCGCCCGGCTGTACCCAAACGTCGGCGTACGAGTTGGTATAAAACTCTTCGTCGGTCAGGTTGTGAACTTCCGCCGTGAACCCGAGCGACTCCGAAACGTCGTAGCTAGCAGCGACCCGAATCGTGGTATAGCCCGGCAGTTTAAACGTGGGGTCGCCAAATTCGCCACTTCTCTCGTCGACGTAGGTTAACCCACCGATCAGCGTCAACGGATTGCCATTAACTTCGGTTTCTTTCGAGAGCTGCAGGCTGAACTGGTTCTGCGGTACGTTCAGAAGGTCTGAGCCCGACGGAATGAACGCGAAGGAAATAAAATCGGTGTAGTCGTTGCGCGTTTTCGCATTCACGAACGCATACGACAGCCACAGATTGACGGTGTCGGAGATCTTGCCGGTGAGGTCAAACTCAATGCCGTCGCTGGATGCCTTACCAATTGCAGTCGGATTGAAGGCGGCGTCGAAGGTCGCGATGTTGGAGTGTTCCAAATCAAAGATTGCAACGGTGCCGACCAGTTCGCCGTCGTTCAGCGCGAACTTCACGCCCAGCTCGGCCGACTTCGCGATGTTTGGATCCAGGCCGTTTTGATCGGTCGCCCCCGAAAGCGGACGGAAGTTTTCGCCGTATGCGGCGTACACCGAGACCGTGTCGCTGGCTTTGTACACCACACCGACCTGCGGACTGACGCGCGTTTCCGAGTAGCGCGTGGTGGTTCCAGACCGTCGGTTATCCAGGCGCTGTTCGTAATCATCAAAACGTGCGCCGAGGCGGATATCGAACTTGTCGGTCAGGCTGATCTGATCCTGAATGTAAAAGCCCAATGATTCTTGTGTTTCAACGCGGTCGATCTGCGGTGCCAAGGCGAGGCCGGACACCGGCGAATTGCCATACACCGGATCAAAAATATTAATGCTCTGATCGGTGGTGCGGTCACGAAGCGCTACCTGATCGTTTTCGAATTCATCGACATCGACACCAACGATAATGCGGTGTGTCACATTACCGGTATCGACGCTGCCGCTGAGTTCCGCGCGGAATACCTGATAGGTCGCGTCGTAATCACGGTCGCGACTGAATCGGCCAAAGTTGCCGTCAATGTCCGGGGCACCGAACCCATTTTCTGAGGCGAGGCCCTCAAGCGACGTGTCTCGAAAGTTGAAGCCGACCAACGCGCTCCAGTTGTCATTGATATCACTTTGGAATTCGATCTGATGGCCGAGCACATCGGTATCGATGGGGCCGTAGCTGGGCTCGCCGAGAAAGCGGCTCTCCGGGATTCGACCCAATTCGTCGTTGATCGCGATGACGCCTCGATCAAACGGCGTTTCCATTGCGCTGTACTCCGTCTCGTAAACGAGCTGACTACGGTCGCTGATGCGCCAGGCAATCGACGGGCTAAACGCGAGTTTTTGCGTTTCGATGGTATCGCGGAAGCTTTCGGCATCTTCGTAGGCACCAACCAATCGAATCGCCACTGAGTCTGATAGCGGGGTGGTGTAGTCAAAGTCGGCACGGTAGGTGCTCCAACTTCCGGCGGAAATTCTGAACTCGCCGGCCTTCTCAAAGGTCGGCCGTTTGGTGACCAGATTCACCGTGCCGCCGGGTTCGCCGCGTCCGTACAGAGCCGCGCGTGGCCCTTTCAGTACTTCGACTGACTCGATACCGGAAAGATCACGAGCTCCGCCAAAACCGCGTCCGGCGTTAAAGCCGTTCACTAAGTAGTTACTGGGCAGGTTTTCATCGCCGACAAAACCGCGAATCGCGAAGCTGTTCCACAGACCACCAAAGTTGTTCTGCCGCGCTACTGAAGCGGAAAGATCCAGTGCTTGCACGAGGTCTAATGAACCCGAATTTCGCAACGTCTCGGCATCGATCTTGAGCTCCGCTTGCGGGGTTTCCAACACGTCGAAATCACCCTGGTAGGCTTGTCGGGTACCAACCACAGTGATGTTATCCATCTCAGAGCTGTCGGCATCGACCGATTGTGCTGAAGAGGGACTCGCCCACAGGAAGATGATGGATACGCCTGCCAGCAATGGCACATGGGATGTAGTTTTCATGAACGTCTCCTGATGAAATCGGTATCGGCGGGTCAGAGTTGGTACGCCTTTTTTCTCATTCGAATGGGCGTATTTAGCTAGCCGATCCGGCGGTCCCAAGCGGAGCCGCCAATTACGATACGTTATATCATATCGACTCTAGATAGGAATCATTCTCAAGGCCGAAATCCCAGAAAAATCCCGGTTTTCAGCGCATTCTTGAGTTCGCTGATGGATGAACGATGGAGAGTTGTAACGATGCAGGCAGACTTCTGGCTGGAACGCTGGCAAAAAAACGAGATTGGTTTTCACGAGGGGCAGCCGAACACGCTCCTGTTACGGTGCTTTGATCGACTCGGGCTGGACGCTGGAGCGCGGGTGTTCGTGCCACTTTGTGGCAAGTCCAGGGATATTGGATGGCTGCTGGCAAACGATATTCAGGTTAGTGGTATCGAGCTCAGTAAAGACGCCGTGGTGCAGCTCTTTGAAGATCTGGGCATCACGCCGGAAGTTGATGAGCTTGAGGCCGTCACCCGCTACCGGGCCACAAACATCGATATTTTCGTCGGTGATGTGTTTGCGCTAACGCCGGCCGTATTGGGTGCGGTGGACGCTATTTATGACCGCGCTGCACTGATCGCCTTGCCGGAGGAAATGCGCCAGCGCTACGCGAAACACATCGTCGCGTTGACATCGTCGGCGCCACAGCTTTTGATTTGCTTACAGTACGATCAGTCGTTAATGGAGGGTCCACCGTTCTCGGTGACCGAGGAAAAAGTTATCGCGCTGTACGGCAGCGACTATGCCATCGAGCAGCTGGTCGCGGAAGACGTTCCCGGTGGACTCAAAGGCAAATGCGACGCGCTGGAAGTTGCCTGGTCGCTGCGCGACCGCTAGCTATTGCTGACCTTCACTGCACCTGTTGCACACACAGTTGATTTCAAACTGCGTTGACGCGAGTTGAAACCCGGCATGCTCAATGCTGGAACGAAGCTCATTGACAGTTGAGGAGCTGACCCGCACTTCCTTCACTCTTTGGCATTTGACGCAGATCAGAAACTGGGACGCGCCACATTCGTGATCGCAAGCGATATGCGAACAGGCGACGTACTTGTTTGCCATGCTGAGTTTGTGCGCTAAACGTTCGGCGCTTAAAAACTCCAGAATCCGATACATCGAGGTGGCGGGAAGGGCGTTGTCGTAACGTTGTTTGTAGTCGTCGATAAGCTCATAAGCGGACAGCGCTTTGCCCGACTCAAGCAGGCTATGTAGCACATGCTTTCGCTTTTGTGTCAGCCGTGAACCGCGTTCGGCGCAGTACTGTTCGGCGCGGTCGATGATGTCGGTAGCGGTGCTCATAATAGCTTCGATTGGTTGTGAACTCTGTTTGATGGGTCAAGTACGCCTTGTCGGCATACACAGTTTAACAGCTTCACGAGTCAGCGACGTTTTCTCAGCCGGTTGTTTTCGGCTCGTTCCTCGAGGATGCGCTTTTTCGTCGCCGCGAAAGAACAAATCGGACAGTCTGCCAACTCGTGGTAGCGTGCCGGACAATACTCGCGACCGAAGAATATGATTTGCAAATGAAGCTTGTTCCAATGCGACTTATCGAAAATCTTCTTCAGGTCCCGTTCCGTATTGGTCACGTTCGAACCATCGGATAAGCCCCAACGCGACGCGAGTCGATGAATGTGTGTATCCACCGGGAATGCGGGAACACCGAATGCCTGCGACATCACCACCGAAGCGGTTTTATGTCCAACGCCGGGAAGGGCCTCCAGTGCCTCGAAGCTCTGCGGGACGTCGCCACCGGCGTCCACCAGCATTTGGGAGAGTCGATGAATGTTCTTCGCCTTCTGAGGCGCCAGGCCGAGTTGGCGAATATGTTCCAGAATTTCATCGACCGGGAGTTCCGCCATCGCTGCGGGTGTCGGGCCACGCGCAAACAGTGCCGGCGTCACCTCATTGACCTTCTTGTCGGTAGTTTGTGCGGACAGCAATACCGCAATTAGTAGTTCAAAATCGCTTCGGTGGTCCAGAGGAATTGGCGTTTCTGGATAGAGCGATTCGAGAATGCTCACGATTCGTTCAGCTTTGTCGGCGCGTCGCATAGGGGCGTGGCGGTGGCTATCGTTGAAAGTACCGCGAGACTGTACTGGATTCGCGACCTATAAACACGGTGGCTAGTCGATCCATTCCGCCGCCGCCGACGCCATGCCACCATTCGAGTGTGCAACGCCTTCGACGACATCCAGTGACCATTGGAAAGGCAGTTCCTGGCTGGCCGCGATATGTTCGGCGGATTCAAAGAAACGGAGTCCGCGCGCGAATCGGTGAGCGCCTTGCCGCATGGCGTCTGGAGAGCGCCGCAAACTGGAGTGATTCGGATCCGTGTCCGCGTCGCCGAGTAGCACGATTACCTGTTTGGCCAGAGCATTGCGAATCGTTTGCTGAGTCACGCCGCTGCCGCGCAAACCGTACGGAAAATCGATATCCGCGCTCGGAAATGTGTACCAGCCAGCATTTGCAGCAATGTAGCGGTCGACACGAGCCTGAGGTTTAAAGAAAAGAAACCGATGGACGAACTGCGAGCCGGCGGAATGCCCGTACATACTGTACGAGTTGCGTGAACTTTCTAGCGCAGTTCGTACTTGATCAAACAGGGGTTCGATGGCGGAAAAGGACCACTCGGCCTCATCACGGCGGTTGCCGTTATCATCCAACACACCGCCACGATTGTAGGCACCCGATCCTGGAAAATCGTCGCGCGAGAATTCGGGCGCGATAATAATCAGGCCGTTGCGGTCGGCAGGCTCAATCCACTCACGCAGGTATCGATGCGGATCGCGTTTCGCGCCGTGCATCACGAAGAGAATGGGTGCGACCTGAGGGTCGACGTGATCAGGTACGAACATCCAGACCGGCAGCGCAGTACCGCGCCAGTTGGAAAACTCGAAGCGATTAATTTCGCCGGTTCGCAATTGATCCACCGAACCAAAGTGGCCATTGTCGACAGCGTGATACGGATGCGGTGTTGTCGGGGGCGGCGCAACAGCGGCGGTTTCGCAGCCGACGCCGAGCAAGGCGCAAAATAGGATGGTGATACGCATGGTGCTAAGCCTAGCTCAACTTAGCGACGATTGAGTGCTAAGAATCAAATCGAACGGTTTCGACCGTATGCTCGATAGGCAGGCTGATGGTAAATCGTGCCCCGCCGAGTGGGCTGTCGCCAGCTTCGACGCTACCGCGGAGGCGTTTGACGATGCCTGCGACGATCGCAAGACCCAGACCGGCGCCGCCAGATTCACGGCTGCGGCTGGGGTCTAGACGGGTAAACGGTTCGAAGATCAGGTCCTTCTTGCCGGGCGGGATGCCTGGGCCATCGTCGTCCACATTGAGTACGAACTGATAGTCGGTAAAGTAACCGTTGATATCGATGCGCTGCCGACCGAAGCGGCAGGCGTTCAGCAGCAAGTTGAGCAGACAGCGAATAAACAGCGACTCATCGACCACTACAACCGGCAGTGACTTAAGGCCATCGTCAATCGAAATCTCTAAGTGGGGTGGTAAGGGTTTAATTCTGGATACCGCTTCTTCGGCGAGCTCAATCGGCAGGACGGTGACATTCTCGGGTTCAAACAAGCCGTGATGAAATCGCGAGTACTGCAGTATCTCGGTGACCAACTCTTCCATCTCATCGATGATCTGGTCGATCTTCGGTCGCGCCGATTCATCGTCTAAATGCGATGCAAAACGCAGCCGCGCCAGTGGCCCACGAAACTCGTGTGCGACGCCGTGCAAAAAGTCGCGCTGGTTTTGCAATCGCCGTCGCGTATCTTCGTCAAGCTCTGCGACTCGAGTACGAAGCTCGCCGTGCTCATCGAAAAGTCGTTTAAGCAGTGGATCCTTGCCGGCGTCGTCGTTGACGCCAATGCCGGGTACCGGAACGTTGAGGAGCGACTGCATACGACGCCGAATCGGCTGTGCTAGCAGAAACAGTGCCAGCAGCACGGCGACGATTTGGAAACAGAAAGTGACGATGACGTCCAAGTTGACGATCAGCGCAGAGCCACTCATCGGGCCTATGTCCAGTGCCGAGCCATCTTTGCGCGTTACAGCGATGTAATAGCCCTGCGGACCGAAGCTGATACCGTGCTCGCGGTTTTCACCAAACCACATGCTGGAGGCGTCTTCGGCTTTGTCATATACGGTGATGTCGGTGGCGTAGTCACGCAGCACCTCTTCGGTGATTCGTGCCAGGTCGTCATCATCGGAGTTGCCGTATCGCTCGCTCAGCGTTTCTGCAAGCGGTAAGTAGTGACGCACGGCATAGCGGTCCTGGTAGGGCAGAACAAATCGCTCCACCGTCCAGGTCGCCACGATTCGACCGACGAGAGCGGATGCAACAATGACGAGTACTACGCCGATGATTGATCGGTATTTCATTCTTGCATGCACATGTAACCGGAACCCCGAATGGTCTTGATGACTTTCGGATTACGGGAGCTGTCGCCGATCTTTTTGCGAATCCGCGATACGTATAGATCGACGGACCGATCTAATCCGTCGTACTCGAGGTGGCGAAGTGATTCAAAGAGTTCGTCACGGGTAACAATTTGCCCGGCGCGTGTCGCCAAAGCGTGAATCAGGTCAAATTCAATGGTGGTCAATTTGACCGGACGTCCCTGATAGCTGACTTCGTGGCGGCCAGGGTCCACCGTTAGTTCGTTGATCGTTATCGTGCGTGAGCTATTGGCTTGGTCACGCGCATCGCGACGTCGAAACAACGCACGTATGCGCGCCAACAGAAGACGTGGCGATACCGGCTTCTTGATGTAATCGTCGGCGCCAGTCTCAAGTCCAGCAACCTCATCAATTTCTTCCTCTAACGCGGTAAACATGACAATCGGGCCGTCGAAGAAGCCGCGCATATGTCGGCAGACGGTGAGTCCGTCCATGCCCGGGAGCATCAGGTCTAAGACGATGAGGTCGGGCGGCTGTTGACGAGCCATCTCGATCGACGCTTCGCCCTCGTGGCAGGTACTGATCTCGAATCCGTTTTGCGACAGATAATCTGACATAAGCTCGCACAAGGCGACATCGTCGTCGACCAACAAAATGTGTCCGGCTCGATTCGCTGCAGGTTCCAATGTCATCGCGTCTGTACTCATCGGTCGCGAAGTAGACCCCATGCGACCTGGATAGTCCACGCTGCCATTGTTACACGTTTGTATCAGTTTGTAGCGCTATGACGTGTTTCGAAACAAGATCACCATAGACCCCTCGGCGGGCGTTGGCTGTAATGGCATCACATCGTCGTAGTTAGGAGAGAGGCGTGAACCGATTACTGATAATTCTTACACTGTTGTTGTTGGCTGTTTCGAATGCCGCAATTGCAAAAGAAGCCAATCCGCGCAACACGCGCATTATTGGCGGAACGGTGGCTGATAAAGAGGCCTGGCCGTTTATGGTTGCTTTGGTGAGCCGCGATCGCTCGGCATCGGACGGTCATTTTTGCGGCGGCAGCCTGATTGACGATCGTTGGGTACTGACCGCGGCGCATTGTGTATTTCCTGGACAGCGGCTGGACGTCGTTGTCGGCGTACACAGTCTGGCGGATGAGGCGACCGAAGGGGAGCGCATCCAGGTGAGCGGCGTATTCCAACATCCACTGTACGGAGATGATCACGATATCGCGTTACTGGAATTGGCAACGGCGTCCGGCCGGGCATTGATTCCATTAACCGATTCGGCGTTCTATCAGCAAGTTCCGGCCGGCAGCGATTCCACGGTTATCGGTTGGGGCAATCGATCCACCACGGGTCGCGATTTTCCGAACGATTTGCACCAGGTGACGGTGCCGTTGGTCGATCAATCGGTGTGCCAGGCAGCATTTGATGACGATGGCATACAAATTACTGAGCATATGATTTGTGCCGGACCGGAATCCGGCGGTATGGATTCGTGTAACGGTGACAGTGGTGGGCCGCTGATGGTGAACCGCGACAACGCCTGGCGCCAAATTGGTGTTGTGAGTTTTGGTGGCAGTGAAGGCTGCGCTGCTGCGAATAACTATGGCGTATACACCAGCGTGCCGACGCATAACGATTGGATCGGAGAGCTGACAACCAGTGTGGTCGCCGCGCCGTTTCATGATCTGGGTCCGATGCGCCAGGGCGCACGGATGACGCAGTCAATTACCATTACCAATCACAACCCGACGGAAACGGCGACGGTCACATCGGTCGCGTTGCAAGGTAGCTCAGCAGCGTTGTTTACGGTTGTTAGTAACGGCTGTGATGGCGTGGTTCTGCAGCCCGGATCGGAATGCAGCGTGGACGTTGAAATCGAAGCGACGACGTCGGGTAACGTGACCGCAAGTCTGGCAGTGACCTCGCAGTTAGGCAGTCAGTCGGCCGCGGTATCCGAGGCACAGCTGCGAAGCGTGGTACTCGATCCGGTACAGTTCGCTAGCGAAGTCGATAATTCGAGTATCGAGCTGTTTAGCGGTGGTGACGCACCGTGGCAGGTCGAAAGTGCGGACGCGACCAGCGGCGGTTCATCGGTGCGGTCGGGTTCGTTAGGCAATAACTCGGCGAGCTTTTTGCTCACCACGCTGACCGGCCCAGAAACACTGACGTTTCAATGGAAGGTGTCGTCAGAAGAGGACTATGACTTTCTCAGCGTCTTCATTGACGGTGTCCGGGAAAATTTGATTAGCGGTGAAGTCGACTGGGCAGAAGTATCGATCGATATTCCCGCCGGCGAGCACAACGTTTATTGGGAGTATCGTAAGGACGAATCTCAAGCGAGCGGCAGCGATGCTGGCTTCGTCGATGCGATTCAGTTCGGCGCTACCGGCGGTGGAGGTACCGGCGGTGGAGGTACCGGCGGTGGTGGTACGGGCGGTGGCGGTACCGGTGGTGGCGGCGGCAACGGCCTCGGCGGCGGTGGTTCGTCCGGTGGCGGCGCGATTGGCATCGTCTGGATCGGGTGTCTACTGGCAATCGCGGCAATGCGCCGTCGACGACTGATTAGGTGAGCAAGATCATGAGCAAAAAAACGACTGTTATGACATCACTCTTGGCTTTGTTGTTTACGTCCCTCAGCGCCTGCGCTGGCAAGGACACAAAAGATGCGGCCGCCGTAGTTGATTATCGAATTCACAATGATCAATTCGAGCTCACGGTCGTGTCGCAGGGCTGCACTAAGAAAGAAGATTTCGATTTCGAAGTGAGACGTTCTGGGCAGGCAGGTGATGCCGCGGTGTTGGTCATCCGAAATCGTGAGGACAAGTGCAAACGGATGCCGTTCGCGATGACCTTTCAGTTTGGATTGAGCGAGGTCGGCTTGCGCGAGTCCGAAAAGGTTCGGCTACTCAACCCGACAACCTCGCTCAAACCGACATCGCGGAGTTAACCAGGCAAGGTTACGTTTCCTGATCCCCCGAGATGATGTCGTGAGTGTCCTACTAGGTCGGCATCGTCACCAAGCCGGAAAAAGGCCCCGCGTTCGGGGCCTTTTTTCATCGTGATGGACGCTAGCCCATCTCTGCTTCGGCGCGTTCAAACCATCCGATCATGGTGCGCCAGTACGCATCTCCATATAGACGACGGAATCGTGCCGTTTCGTCGGAACTCTCGTCTTTCCAAATCGCGAGTCGCTGAGACAGGAACTCCGCGGTGAGCGGGATTCCACATTCAACGGTGATGCAGTGATGCCAATGTTCATAGGTTTCCGGAAAAGTGTTGTACATACTGGCGCCTTTAGTAATTCAGTTTCGTCAGGTGGTCGTTAACGCACAGCCGTCGCAAATACAATTGATCTCAAATTGGGTGGTTGCGAGATGGAAGCCGGCATGTCCTATCGTCGCCTGCAAATCCGTCACCGTTGATTGGCTTATGCGGACTTCCTTTACCTTCTGACAGTGGATGCAAATCAGAAATTGGGATGCCTCGCATTCGTGGTCACACGTAATGTGCGAGCAAGCAACGTACTTGTTTGCCATGCTGAGCCTGTGTACGAGGCGTTCTTTGCTAAGAAAATCCAGAATACGGTACATCGACGTTGCCGGTAGCGTATTTTCGAATCGAATTTTGCACTCGTCGATGAGTTCGTAGGCAGATAGTGCTTTGCCCGACCGGAGTAAGCTGCGCAGAACGTGTTTTCGTTTGTTGGTCAATCGCGTGCCGCGACTGGCGCAGTGCTGCTCCGCGTGATCGACGATTTGACTGACAGAATCCATCCAAAAACCCTCAGCGATGAGCCCTTTACGCTTAGTTCGAAACGTCGATCGACACGAGAACTCGTACGTCTTCAGTAATAACATCGGGCGAGCGGTGAACTAGACCGGCGTCGCGGTTGTTCTGCCACAGCTCGCCTTTCAACAAACCGACGTCGCCGCGAGAAAATTGCTCAATGTCATCGACAGATTTGATCAACCCGGACTTCGTGTCGGGCAAACCGCCACTGCCGGTGCCCAGTTTGGACCGGTTCACAGCGTCATGCGGCAGCCATTCGGTGCCAGCGCCGTAATACGTCGTGATCAGGCGGCAAGGGACGCGATCCACATGAAATTTGGGGCACATGGCTTGGTCCAGGGTGCGGACCCTAAGCGCGGCTCGATTGAGCCCGAGTAAATCACAAAACATGTCTACCAATAGAGCAATGTCCCGACTCAAAGCGCAGCGCGGGCTGGTTCCCAAAGAGCTGCAAATGCTTTCGAGCGCGTTCTCGCGAGACAGCGTTATTGCCAGGTTTATCGGCGATTTGGCTGCCACAAGTTCGGTAACGACGGAATTGACCGTTGTCGGTAGGGCACGTTCCCAAATCGCAATATTGATATTTTCCTTAAAAATGTCTGCCAGCACCGCAGGCGTATTGCCATTCGCAGCGAAACGAAGTTTCGGCGGCGCGGTGGTCGCCATCTGACGTCCGCTGGCAATATTAGGGTCGGTCGAAACGCTCATTCGTAGTTCCCCCAACTGGGGAACGGATCATTGAGTGTTTGCCAGTACTCTCTGCCCTTAAGAACTTCGTCAAGGTTTAGCAAACATGCGTCGAGGGCTTCTGTAATCTTTTCTTGATCGAGATTTTGGCCGATAAACACGAGTTCCTGCCGCATATCGCCGAACGGTTCGACCCAATGTTGCTGAATATAGGCGAGGGATCCTTCGTCGGTTGGCCAGTTTTCTCGCGGGACGGCTTTCCAAAACATTCCGGCGAACGCATACCGAGCGATTCCGCCAGCCTGGCTCCACTGCCCGGCGAGTTCCGGTCTAGAGGCGAGCCAGAAGTAGCCCTTGGAGCGAATCAGTTTGCCGTAGCCTTCCGTGTTGTGAAGAAACTCGTAAAACTTCTGCGGGTGAAACGGTAGACGTGCCTCGTAACTGAAACTGCTGATACCGTATTCTTCGGTTTCGGGAACATGCTCGCCACGCATCTCTTTGAGCCAGCCGGGCGCTTGCTGAGCGCGCTCGAAGTCGAACAGACCAGTGCTGAGTACCGAACCAACGTCAACCGCGCCCTCGGCGATAGGAATAATGCGCGCATGCGTATTTAGGGTTTTGAGAATCGCGGTCAAACGCTCGATGGCGTCAGCATCCACCAGATCCGTTTTGCTGATCAGGATGACGTCGGCAAACTCGACCTGATCGACGAGCAAGTCGGCCACACTGCGCTCATCGCCTTCGCCGAGTGATTCGCCGGTATCCTGCAACAACTGCGCTTCATCGTAATCGTTGAGGAAGTTAACGGCGTCCACTACGGTTACCATGGTGTCAAGTTTGGCGACGTCAGAGAGCGACACGCCATTCTCATCGGCAAAGGTAAAGGTCTCGGCAACTGGCAACGGTTCTGATATACCGGTGGACTCAATGAGCAAGTAGTCGAATCGGCCGTCCCGAGCAAGGTCGGTCACTTCTTCCAACAGATCTTCGCGAAGCGTGCAGCAGATGCACCCATTGCTCATCTCGACGAGTTTTTCTTCGCTGCGGTTTAGTGATATTTCGTTCTGAACGATGGCGGCATCGATGTTGATCTCACTCATATCATTGACGATGACCGCCACTTTCTTGCCGTCTCGGTTGTTGAGAACATGGCTCAGTACTGTCGTCTTGCCCGCGCCAAGAAATCCGGACAGGACAGTGACAGGGAGCTTTTGGCTGGCGTTAGCTGGCATGGTGCGTTCCGAATTGGGGCTAATTTAGGAAACGTTATAACATATCATTTAATCTCTGCGGTATGCTTTGGCAAATGGCTGCTGGGCCGGTTTGTCGAAGAGATTCGATAAGGTCGTTGTCTTGTGGCCCGCATAAGCGTTAAAGATGCCCGTTTAATAAAGGGTTAGCGGAGTTACCGTTTGTGAGTAAAGACCTGTCGCGTCAGTTTGACGAGTTTGCGGATTTCGCAAGTGTCTCAAATGAAGAAACGAGTTTTGGTCCCGGCATTGTTTGGTATTCGCATAGAGACGATGGTCCGCCGGGCGCCTACGAAGCGGAATTGCCGGCAGGGCTACATATCGGTTGTGGCGTCGCGCGTATTCGGACGTTTTCAAAGGACCTTGGTGGGTTCTTGGCGCATGGCCCGGTTGCCAATGTGATCTACGTTCCGGAAGACGGTATCCGTTTCTCCACAGAGTTGCTTTCTGGAGCGGTAAGCTCTTTCGGCTACTTTGTGCCAGAAGCAGCGATTAACGACGATGAATTGGTCACGGACATCGTTAAGAACGTCAAGAATAAGCCGCTGGTGCAACTGTCTGGTTCGACCCTCCGGGCGGTTCCGCGATTGGTGCGAACCCTGGGCGGCGAGTTTCATGGTAAGAGCCGAGAAACCATGTTCCAGTCGCGGGCGATGGAGATGTGTGCCTTGGCGTCTTCGGACTTGGGCCACGAGCTTGGCAAGATTCGTCTCGGGCGCGTAAGGAAAAAAATCTATCAGCTTCGTGATTACATCGAAGCGAACCTGGCGTCCGATGTCACGCTCGAAGAACTGGCGAAAGAAATCGGAATCAGTACCCGCGTTATGACGTCCGCTTTTCGAGAAATGTTTGGCGAGTCTATACACCGCCTCATCACCCGACGACGACTGGAGGTTGCGGCTGAGTTGCTTGAGTCCGGTGTGCCGGTGGCGTCTGCCGCAACGTCGGTCGGGTACACGCCAAATGCTTTCTCTGCGGCGTTCGTTCGCCACTATGGTTATCCGCCCAGCAAATTGCTCAGTCACAAACGCTCGATGGCGTAGAAATCTCGCCGAATCGCGTAGCTCAACCGGTTGATCCGGTTTTCGGGCTCATGCATGTTGAGAATAATTCTCAATAAGGATTCTTGACATGTTGATTGCTCGAATTGCGCTGCCGTTCGCACTATTGGCGTTCGTCACGGCGGAGAAGTTTGCTCAGGCTGACGAATCTTCGGACGCTTCCGAAGTTATCGATTCCATTGTGGTTACCGGCCAAAAGCGCGATGAGTCGCTACTAGAAAGCGATTTGTCAGTAACGGTTCTGAATGAGCAGGATATTCGCGAGGCACGGCTACGCGACATTCGTCGGCTCGACGACTTGGTGCCCAACGTGCAATTCAATGAGAGCGGCCAGCTAAGCTCGGTGTTTGTGTCGATACGCGGTGTCGAGTCCAACCCGTTTATCGTTAACCGAGCAGCCATCTACATCGACGGCGTTCCATTTCGGGAGCTGAGCAATGCCGTGCTCAACCAAATCGAATCGGTTGAGGTGTTACGCGGACCGCAATCCACGCTGTACGGTGCGAATAGTGAAGCGGGGTTGATTCTGATTCGTTCGCGCCGTCCGACAGACACATGGACCAGTGAGTTTCGATTGACCAGTGCAACGTACAACGGTGGCGATGGCAGTAACGGTATTGACGGTTTCGTAGCTGGGCCGATCAGCGGCGACACCTTGTTAGGTTCATTGGCGTTTAAAGTATCGACCGAGGACGCCTACATCTCTAACCCGGCGTCGTCGATCGGCGAGCCCGGTGAGGTCAACGAGCACTTTTTGCAAGGCCGGCTTATTTATGAACCGAACGATGATCTGACGGTTCGAGCGACCGCGTACATCCTAGACGTCGATGCGCCGGGATTGTTCGAACAAGAATACTCACCCATCGACATCGATCTCTACAATCAAAGTTACGCCGATCTTTTTAACGCTGGCCGCAATGTTGGTGAGTTTGAGTTCTTGAACGATGTACCCAAGCAAACCGATGAGCGAGATATCATCGGTGGAATCAGTGCCGAGTATCGGCTGGCCAGCGGGACTTTGCGCGGTTCGGCATCGTACACCGATTTGGACAAGGACTCTGCCGGGCTCGACCTGGATCTTACAGCTCTGCCGTCGGTGGGTGGGCGCGACCTAGAAGAAGAAAAGGTCTTGAGTGCAGAAATCAGTTTCACATCCAACGACAACGATGCGTTCGAGTATCTATTTGGAGCCGCTTGGTACAAAGAAGAGCGCAAACAAGCGTTAGGAACTGCGTTCGGACCCGCCACGTTGGATAGCTACCTTTTCTCTCCGACGCAAGTCGCCGACGGCGAGGATTTTTCGGTATTCGGGTCGGCGACCTTTGCTCTGCCGGTGTCTGGTCTGAGTGCGACGCTGGGCCTGCGCTATGATCATGCGGATAGAAGCACCCGGCAATCCGCCGGTGTGCTGGATCTCGGCTTTTCGCAGCTCATTTTTCAAGACATCGCGTTGAATGAGACCTTTGAAGAGTGGCTACCGAGGTTGGTGGTGAGCTATGAGGCGTCGGAGTCCGTTAATTGGTATGCCAGTGCTTCAAAGGGCTACATACCGGGTGGTTTCAACCTTACGGCTGCGCAGGCTGACGTTGCTGATGAAGTCGTGCGGTTTGATAAAGAGTCGGTTTGGAGTTACGAGACCGGCATTAAGATTCGTCTCGCCGACGGTAAGGGTTACGTGAATCTAGCGGCATTCCACATTGAGTCGGATAACTGGCAAGAAGTGCAAGTGCTGTTCAACGATCAGGGGCAGGTTATTTCCAGCGCATTCATTGCGGCCGCAGCGTCCATCGAAAGTACCGGTTTCGAGATTGAGAGCGTCTACTACGCTTCGGATCAGCTAAAGTTCATCGCTGGCATCGGGTTAGCGAATGCCGAGTACCGGGATTTTCAAGTATCGGAAACGGAGAACTTACGCGGCAACGCGGTAAAGCTGGTTCCTGACTTGGATGCCAATCTGGCAGCACGGTATGAATTCGACAACGGCTTCTTTGTGCGCGGCGAGCTTAGCTATATCGGTGAAACGCCGCTTGATGAACGCGCGAATGCGGTTCGCGACGCCGTTACACTGCTGAACGCTCAGATGGGCTATGAAGGGGAGCGTTACTCGGTGCGCCTGTTTGCTGAAAATCTTGCGGACGAACGATTAGAATCGGGGTTGGCGTTCGAGAACTTCGGTTTGGGGAGCGATGGTAATTTTTACGCGCCGCTCGATGCGCCAAGAGTTGTTGGTATCGAACTCGAGGCGAGGTTCTAAGCTCTTGCGGCGCGTCGCCTGTATGAGCGGCAGGCGAACCAGAGCCCAGGCCAGCTGATCCCACTCAAGAACCGCAACTAACGATCGGCTCAGTTTACGGCCGGGTTGCGCGTTCCTTGGAGCGCAGCAACTTCGCAGCGGAGACTGCGAAATCGAGTATCGGGCGGCTGTTTTCTTCGGTGCCCGCGGAGACGACTATTCGGCGGTCGTAAACACCCAAATTCTTGTGGTGGAATATTTGCGATTAATCCAAACTTTAGGCTCGCTTAAGGAAATGCGCGACCTGTTTGGGCATGCTCTGTTCTCATTGGTAAGGATCTGCAGTCTTGGTTCAAAAGCATCTTTTCTCGAGTTTCCGCGGCAAACTGGTGCTGTCGGGCGGTGTACTCATGCTGACCATCGGCGCGTTCGCCGTGCTGCTGTATCTCAGCGCCGAGCGCTACCAATACCATCTGGAGAGAAGCGTTATTGCCAACAACGTCCTTTCTAGCTTCCAGTCAATCGCAGATCACACTTACAGAAAGCTCAATGCGGTCGGCCAGATCGTCGCAACCGGAGAAATTGGCGACGTCGATGCTCGATTGGCGAATGAGCGACGACTCTGGACGGCGTTGGCACAGACGCAAAACAATCTTGAGGACGAGCACTCGTTTGAGCCGCTGCCGGATATTGCCGACAAGCTGGATCGCCTGGCGCAGATAGAGACGATCGTTGAGCGCATTATTGAGGGCGGCGCCCGCATCCGCGAGGCGATTGAGACCGATGATCGCGGTGCCGCACAGTCAGAGCTGACAACGCTGCAAAGCGATCAGATCGCGGGCCGATTCAACGCTCTCATCGATGCAGCGTTGGTTGCGGAACGGGATATCGTGAGTACGACGCAGGCGGATGCGATCGCGCTGGGGGAATTGATTGCGCGATTCTTGCCGATTGCGATTCTGGTGACCTTGGTAATCGGTTCGACCGCCGGGGTGGCGATATCACGCAGTTTGCGATTGTCGTTGACGCAGCTTCGGCAAGCCGCCGATGCGTATACCTCAGGTGATCTCGATCACCGCTCATTCGATCTGCCGGACGTCGAGTTTAACCAGCTGGCCGGCGCCTTTAACCGCATGGCAGACGAGCTCGCAGCGCGGCGCGCTGAGGCATTGCAGTCTCAGGAGCAGTTGGAGGTTCAGGTTCAGGAACGTACCCAAGAGCTATCTCATACGCTGAAGCGTCTCGAAAACGTTGACGCGAGTCGCCGCCGGTTTCTGGCCGATATCAGTCATGAGCTGCACACGCCATTGACACTCATACAGGGCGAGGCCGACATTGTGCTGCGTGGTCCGGACAAAGCGCCCGACGAATACAAACAAGCACTCATCAGGGTGCGAGATCAGTCGATTCAAACGACACGGTTGGTTAAAGACCTTTTGCTGGTCGCTCGTGCTGAGGAAGCCAATCTGAACATCGAGCGTCGTCCACTCGACTTGGTCGAGTTGATCGGTGACGTTTGCGTCGATTTTCGCAGTGCGGCAACGAAGAAGGGAATCGAACTGTCGTCAGTACTGCCGCAAAGTCCGGTATTGACTGTTGGCGATCCGTATCGATTGCGTCAGGTATTTGCGATCGTGTTGGATAACGCGATTCGCTATTCGGACGAACATCAGACTGTAACTGTTGGTTTGACTAGCGATGATCTGTGGGCGAGCGTGTCGGTGCGAGATCGTGGCGTCAAGCTGGGTGATCAAGAGATTTCTAACGTGTTTGATCGCTTCTACCGCGGTAATGAAGCGGCTCGTAGAAGTGATGGCAGTGGATTGGGGCTACCTGTAGCTAAGGCCATTGTGGATGCGCATGGCGGTAAGATTTCGCTGCGCAGCGAATCAGACGGTGTCACTGCTCAGGTGCGATTGCCCGTTCGCGAACAGGCGGAAAACGCGGCATGAGAATCCTGATAGTCGAAGACGATGCTCGGGTTGCGGACTTTCTACAACGAGCTCTGAAATCGGAGGGCTACCAAACGGTTCGAACCGAAAATGGCAAGTCCGCACTGGAACTGGTCGGTAGTGGTGATTTCGACCTCATCCTTCTAGATCTGATGTTGCCGGGCTTATCTGGACTTGAGGTTTGCCAGGCGCTGCGTATGCGTCGTGTTGACCTGCCCATTATTATGCTGACGGCATTAGATACTGGCGCGGATATTGTTCGTGGATTACGAATGGGTGCGGACGACTACATGACGAAACCATTCGACTTGGACGAGTTGTTGGCCCGCATCGATGCTGTTGGCCGACGTTTGCAGAAAGGAACCTCGGAATCTCAGCTGTTGCGGGCGGGAGACGTTGTGTTTGATTTATACGCCGTATCTGTAACGCGCAACGGTGATCCGGTTGAGCTGACGGCAAAAGAGCTCGCCGTTCTCGAACTGCTAATGCGAGATCCGGACAGACTATTCAGTCGCGAACGGATCTTGAACAATATCTGGGGTATCGACATGGACCCGATGACGAATGTCGTGGATGTCTATATTAGTAAGCTTAGGAAAAAGCTATCAAGTGAAGATGGAACCGCCTTCATCGAAACGGTGCGCGGCTTGGGTTACCGCATTAATCCTTCTCTCACCACCAGCGAAGCACCTGCTGGCTAAAAGCTGATCTCTGTCACACTCAGCGATGCTCTAGTCTGTGACCGCAGCCCGATATTGCCATGAGCGATGCCCTTCGCTGACGACCGGATCTCTCCAATGTCGTCTGCCAAGGCGGTGACCGGCAAAAGTGCCATCGTCATAGGCAATATCGAGCTACGAGTCACGAGCGTTTCTTCAGATCAATTGGCACTTACTTCGGTGAGTAAGGCAGCGAGGAATGATGCAAGTTGATTTTTAGGTCGCCGTTTTCATCTTTGATGTAGGCGAAGCTGTATTCAACCTTGGTTTCGTTGCCGTTGGTGTCAGTAAAGAAGTAGTTGCCCATCGCCAAAGCGGTATTGCCGTCGGTCACGATACCTTCGTTTTCCCAACGAACCGCGACGTACGGTGCTAACGCGAACCCTTTATCTTCTGCCAGGTCCTGGCCGATGAAGTAAGAAAGCGCTTCTTCTTTGGTGCCGCGGAACTGATCCACAGACGCGAGCGTCGGCTTGAACAGGACCGCACCCTCGTCGTAACCATAAAATTCGGCGATATGATCGACGGCGGCAGCTTTCGGATTATCCGACTTGCCAATTTCTACAATGCCATTGCCCCAGGCAATTTGAGCCTGCTCAACTTCTTCGGTGGTGATGCCACCTGCCAAAGCAGTCAGGGGTAGTGCGGACAGTGCAATTGCTGCTATCAAACGTGTTTTCATGAGAACCTCGAGTCAGTTAATTAGCTGCGCTCAGCCTATGCCAAACGGCTTAAGGCCGATTGAAAGAAATATGAAGCGAGCCTAAATTTGCAGTTAACTGGCGGCCGGCGGGCGAGATTCGAGACGTGTTTCTCGCAGCATCTGACTACATCTATCCGTTCGGATTGAACGTGCCGCGAATCGGGTAGTTGTTGTCCGGATTGCGGATCCACTCCAGGCCGGAGACAAAGGTATCAAGATCGGGTCTCGCAAATGGGTTGTTGGAAAGATCCACGACTTGTACTCGTCCGTGCGAATTGATCACGAACAAACCGGGTTCGGGAAAGTTGTGGTCGGTCTCTTGTGCTGATCGCGGCACTGAAATGTACAAGCCGAGATCCAGCATCTGCGTTTCCGACAGTCCATAGTAGAGCGGAAAACTAACCTCGAGGTTGTCGAGATGATCGCGCAGTTGCGCTTCACTGTCGGCTGACACTGCGGCCATATCGATTCCTATGTCGAGCAGCCGTTGTCTGAAGCCTGCGAGGTTATTGAGAAACTTGGTGCACATCGGGCAGTGTCGTCCGCGGTACACGACGACCATCTGCCAGTCTGTATCGCCGATGGGCTTGCTGATATCGACGGTGTCGCCGCCCAAATTGTTGACCGGCAATGGGGCGAACTTAGCGCCAGCGTGTAGTTTGTTGGCTTTCATAGGGCCTCGAAAAAATTACTCGACCTGCTCATCGGAGTAGACCGCGACCCGCGCCGGCGTGGACGACGTCATCACGCCGCGCTTGAGGTTGGCCGTGGTGGTGACAAACACGACGTTGCCGGCAGGGTCGAGTGCGATAACACCGCCGGTTCCACCGGCTGCCAATAAGGTTTCGATAATCACCGTCTCGGCGGCGCGTTTGAGTGATTCACCAGCGAACTCCACGCGAGCACAGATATCTCGTGCGACCGTCCAACGCATAAAGAATTCACCGTGACCGGTGCCGGACACTGCGCAGGACGTGTTCGACGCATAGGTACCGGCGCCGATGATCGGCGAATCTCCAACGCGGCCATACCGCTTGTTGGTGCGACCGCCGGTACTGGTGCCTGCCGACAAATTGCCGTGCGTGTCGAGAACCACCGCGCCAACGGTGCCAAATACCGATTCGTCGGTAGAGTTGTTAGCCACTTCGTCAGGACTTGCTGCGCGTTTGTCCCGCAGCATCTGCCGGCGTTTTTCTGTGATGAAGTAATGGGGATCCGCCATCGCCAATTCGTGGTTAGCGGCGAACCAGTCGGCACCGTCACCCTGCAGCAGTACATTCTGCGTGCGCTCCATCACGGCACGGGCAGCGGCGATGGGATTCTTGATTCGTGAACTTGCCGCGATGCCGCCTGCGGCATGGTCTTCGCCGCGCATGATCGAGGCATCGTGACGCGCGTCACCGTGCTCGTCGAGCGCCGCGCCGCGGCCGGCATTAAAACGCGGCGAGTCTTCGAGCACAGCGAGCGCTGCTTCGATGGCTTCAGGCCCGGTGGCGCCGGCGCGCAGCAATTGTGCACCGGCTTCGAGCGATGCGGTCAGGTCTTGGCGGAGCAGTGCTTCTTCAGCGGCGGACAGATCGTCTCGGGTTGTTCCGCCGGCGCCGCCATGGATGACGATAATCCAATCGGGCGATTCGCCGATGCTGGGGGTTTCTGTAACGCCATCGGCGTTTGCGTTAGCCGAGAGGCTGAGTAACGTGACGCCGAGTGCTGCAATTAAACTGCCAATTTTTATGTCCATGACCCAACCGTAGCAGCCGCAATCCAGCGCCGCTAGCGGTAGGCCGCGGATGTTCGTTTGATTAGAGTTCGATTCGTACCGGCTGAAATCCATCGGTTGGCCGTCGCCATGTCATCGATGTGACCACATTGGCGTCGCGCAAGGACCAAATCTCAATTTCGAGTAACTCTGTGTCGTTCGGTAGCATGATGTCGTTAGCAAACACCGCGTCGCGGAGCGGCGCGCGCAATAAACATTTCGAGTAATCGGCAACAGTGGATTCGCTGTCCGGAAGACAGACGGTCAAGTAGCGGTCAGCGGAGTGAGCGGTGGCTTGCACCACTTTGATCGTCAATGGCTCGGTAGTCGAGAAGTCAAAACCCGACGGCGCCAAGATGGCGGCCGCGCCATCACCCGATGTATCTACTGGCGGTGTCGGCGGCGGAGGTTCCGGCGACGTGTCAGTGCTGGAACCGCCCGAACCGCCGCATCCTGCGAGCAAGCCGAGCATCAATACTAGGGGTAATCGATTCTGGTTCATGTTTTTTACTCTTCGTTTGAGAACACGTTTTCTATGACGGCATTATCGAGCACATACCAAGTTGGATTGTCTTCGCCGGCGCTGATAACGAACCCTTCGAACTGCGGATAAGCGTATGCGATATCCATATATTCCAGTGGGTAATTCCACCGATCGGAGATCTCTAGTGCCCAGGGCATGCCATTGCCGGTGCGGTAATAGGATTGCGAATCAGGATCCGACTGATCACCGCCCAAATTTAGAAACGCCAAATTGAAGCGCTCCGTTGGGGTTCGGTCGGGTAGATGGATTTCGAGCGAACGACCGGGTGCGCCGCCAAACAAATAACCGTGGTCGTATCCCGGTGTGGCGAATAAGAACGGATCGTATGGTGGCGCCGGAAAGATTGTCTCGGCAACACCATCAAGGAAGGACAGCTGAATCTCAAATTCCATTTGCACGTCTGACTCGCAGCCCGTCTCGGTGCGGTAGAAACGGCATCCTTCGCCCGGTGATGCGTAGTCCCAGGTGTCTTCCGCGACGATTAGGATGACGTCGCCGGAATTGCTCTCCAGCGGAGAGTCGGTTTGCAGTCGGTCGTTGATCCAAAAACGAATTTCTGAATCCGGTAAGACTTCAGCGGGGACGTCCTGCAAACGAACCGCAAAACCATTGTGGTAGTCACCGCCAACAGCAGCAAGTTCGCCGGTAATTTCAAGGCCGATGACACTGCCGTCACGCACCAACTCGCGTGTTCTTAGGTGAACGACGAGGTCGTTCATATCGTAGTCACCTTGGAGTGGCCAGTTGTCTTCATAGGCTAACGTTGCCCAGTTGTTGGCCGACGGATAAATCGATTCGGCAACACCGGTTGCCAGCACGCTTATCGGGTAATCCTCGACTTCACCGTCACTAACTCCACCGGTCGGGCCGACATCGGGCGTACTGGATATCCGAAAACGAGCCCAGGAGTCGCCAGCCACCGCCCACACTGGGACGTTGATCGAAAAAGTCGATTGGCCGGCGACCACATACTCCTGCGCCAGAATTTGTTCGTCTACGTCGAACGTACCGTCTTGATTCCAATCGACCCAGGCGTTGAGAAAACCGGTTGACGACGCGGTAGCCGCGATGATGGCGGGGTTGCCGATTTCAAGACCGGTAACAAACTGGATGCCGTCTTCGTCATCGGCGTTATCGGCCGTGTCATCGGAGAGTGGGAAAACGTACGCATCGCTTTCACCATCTACGCTGGCACCCAGATACAAAGTGGCGTCGCCGATTTCGTGGCGGGCGCCGTTGGCACCTATCGTGCTGCCATAGCTCTCTGGTGCGTCGCCAAAATCGATATCAGTCGCCGAATCATCGATGATTGGCGCCATCGCGCAGCGTGCACCGTCATTGTTTCCCGACGATGGTCCGTGGGCAAAAAATTCGGCGGCCGGTGACGCCACCGTCAGATCGATACGAAACACATTGCCGTCCGAATTGCGGCTAATGTAAAGAAAACCATCCACATCGAAGTACGCGGCGCCAAATGTGCCGGTTTCGCCAACATTGGAAACCGTCTGATAGCTGCCGGTCGCGGCATTGATTTCATACAGCGCGCCACTTCGGCTGACGGCGTAGGCAAGTGTATTGGTGGGATGAAAAGCGATGTCGAAAATCGAAAGATTTAGCGTGCTGCCATCAACAACGCGCTCTGCCTGCAGATTGTCCGGCTGAGCGTCTAAATCGATTTTGTAGAGTCCGTAATCTCGTCCCGGTTTATAAAAGTAGTAGACATTTTCATGTACCGCGATGTCGCCGACGTAGAAATCGGTATTCGGTAAGTTGGCAACCTGCAACGGCGTTGATTGAAAATCCGAAGATATTCGCGACAGCGTGCGATGCTGGTAATTCCAGCCGTACAGATAGTCGTCGTGAAAACTAAACGCGAGTGCATTGATTTTCGAATTCGTGCCGAGGTCGTCCGACAACAACGCATAGTAGCCGGTCGCCAGATTGACGCCATACAGGCGGGCCGTGGTGTCCTGAATTAAAAAAGCTTCCGAAGGGCAGTTATTAAACGGATCGGTGGCGGCCGCGTCCGTGAATGGTAAACCGAGTCCAATAACGAGCATCGACAGGCAGAAATTGCGTGTGGTTGAGGTGACCGCGTGGTGCTTGGCGGAATAGGCGTGTCCATTCATGAATATGCGTCCATTGCTCAAGAATTCGCAGGGAGTTCTTGGTTAGAAGTATCATTTTTACTAATTAGGGCGCCAATTTATCGTGATACTGCAAAAAGTGACGTGATCTTCGTCACAAATTCGCATCAAACTGATATAAGTATCAGTTTAGGGCATCAGTCGTATCATTAGGTGCGGGGTACTAGGCCTCGAAGGACAGTTCGAGGCGGCAGGCGGCGGCACCATCATGCATGCAGGAATCGTGGCGTTGCTGAACGGCAATGCCGAAATGTTTGCTGCAGCCGTCGATTAGACCTTCGGCAAGGTGGCAAAGCTTGCGCGGCGACTGATAGTGCATGATCAGGCCGTCGGCACCGGGGTCTTCATAAGTGAAATCCGGCAGCAGGGCGTCTGGATGCAATTTCTCCACTTCCACATGGATAACGTCATGCACGCTTTGAAGGAAGGATTTGATGGTATGCCCGGCGAAAAACTCGGGATGCAACTCGGCGAATCGGCCCAACATGTAGCTGCCGAACAGCCGTATCACGTCGGGTTTCGATGCGCCGGTGTGATTGGCTATGGCATCGACATAGGCCATTAATTCGTCGTCAGGATAAAGCTCGACCGAGGTGTAAATGCCGTTGGACAGCGGCGCCGTCGACTCGATCAAGTCATCCCAAACGTCCAGGCCGAATTGTTCTTCGACCAGATCCGCTAGCAAATTAAAAACGATGCCTTTCAAGGTAATTTCTGCGCCAAAGCCGCTGTATGTCTCGATTTTTATCAGTTTACGGGATTCGTCCGCCAAATAACGGCGACCAAATCACAAAAATCGATAAATCCCGCAAATGTGAACCAGTACCGTGTGCCAGATCTCGTCTTGGGTAAAATGAAAAAACTGAAATCGCACTGGACGTTTTGTCACTATGTCAAATGAAAACGATGGCGTTATGGGAACTCAACGGGCGGCCGAGGCACTGGGTGTGTCGGTGCGTACCGTTCAGCTGTGGGTTGAGAACGGCACACTGAAAGCCTGGAAGACCCCCGGCAAGCACCGCCGCATTCTGGAATCGTCGGTAGAGGCGCTCCTCGCTGAGCGATCTGGCGAGCCGACCGATGTCTCGGATTCTGGTCCTGACCTGCTGGTGGTTGAAGACGAAGTCGCGATGCAGACCTACTACGAGGCGATGATCGAACTTATTCGCCCGGACGTTCGTATCCGCTTCGCAGCGAACGGCTTTGATGCGCTGGTCGAATTCGGTCGCAAAGAGCCTGCCTTGGTCCTACTCGACATTGATATGCCGGGCATGGACGGTATCGAGTTATTGCAAGCGCTGGAACGCAAAGGCGAAACCGGTGCCAAGGTCGTGGTGGTAACCGGACTGTCGGCCACCGAAATTGAGTCGCGTGGCGGATTGCCCAGTGGCGTACCGATGATGGCCAAACCGGTTAGCGTCGACGCGTTGGAATCGATTTTGACCGCCAGCTTCGGCGTCGATACAGAGGGTGCGTAATGAGCTCGGTCGAACGCTGGGAACGGCGCTACACACGAGAGCGACAGGCTCGAGAACAAGCTGAGAGCATTCTCGAGCAGCGCAGTCGCGAACTGTACGCGGCCAACCGCGAGTTAGAGGCCGCCAAGGCGAGCCTGGAAGAGCGCGTACAACATCGAACCGCGGCGTTAGAAAAAGCCGTAGAGAGTTTACGAGTCGAGGCGGAAAAACGCCTGGCGGTGCAGCAAAAGCTGCGTGAGGCGCGTGACGCAGCGTTGGAACTTGCGGATGTTAAGACCGAATTCCTGGCACGTATGAGTCACGAAATTCGTACGCCGCTAAATGCGATTATTGGTCTCACCGGCGTTTTGCTCGACTCACCGATTGATGACAAGCAGCAAAAGCATCTGGAAACCGTCCGCACCAGTGGACAAATGTTGTTGCGCATCATCAACGATATCTTGGATATGTCGAAAATCGAAGCCGGCAAGCTCGACCTCGAATACGAACCGGTCGATCTGACCACGGTACTAAACCAGGCATTTTCGCTGTTTATTCTCGATGCCAGTGCCAAGGGCATCGAGATACTACAAAAGAACCAGGCCTTGCTGCCGAGCAATATCGTGACCGACGGCGGCCGCGTGCAGCAGGTCGTCACGAACTTACTGAGCAACGCTATCAAATACAGCGACGGCGGTACGGTTACCGCCGGTATTAAAATGCGGCCGCAATCCGACGACAACATCCCGAGCGCGCTGCGCAACGAATACCCGCACGCGGCGGGCTTCTGGCAGCAGGTTGAAATCAGTGTTTCGGACCAGGGCCGAGGCATTTCCGCGGCAGATATCGATGAGCTGTTTCAGCCATTTACCCGCGTCACGCATGGCACCGATGAGAACGCCAGCAGCAGTTCTGGACTTGGGCTCGCGATCTGTCGTCGCTTGACCGAAATGATGGGTGGATCGATTGACGTTGTCAGCGAAGAGGGCGTTGGTTCGACATTCACAGTTTCGCTGCCAGCCTGGCTGCCGCATGAAGGCGAGTACGAGAACAACGACGATATCGAAACGACGAATATCTCCATGTTGCACCAGTCGCGCGATCATCTGCTCGCGAGCCACGAGAACCAGGCGCGCCTTGAGCAATATTTGTCGATGGCGCAGGACAAACCGTTATCGGTGCTGCTCGCCGACGACTACGATGTTAACCGGATGGTGTTGCAATCTCAGTTGGAGTCGCTGGGCTATCGTGCTGACGCGGTCGCCAATGGTGAAGAGGTGCTACGTGCACTGCACGCGCGCGACTACGATGTTGTGCTGATGGATATTCGCATGCCGGTCATCGACGGTGTCGAAGCCACGCAGCGAATTCGCAGCCGAATCGATGGGCCGCAGCCCTACATTGTGGCGGTTACCGCGAGCGCCCTGGAAGGGGACCGCGAACGCTATCTTGAGGCCGGAATGGACGGCTATCTCGCAAAGCCCGTTGATATTGTCGAACTAGGCGCAGCGCTTGAGTCGGCATATTCCCATTGTCATGACGGTGAGGCACCGCCTTGGACCGGGAATTTGGTCGAAATGAATCCGGTTGAAATTGATCTGGCGGATCTACGTGAGCGTCTTGGGCCGGGCCTGGACAGTTTATTGGCGAAAGTTGTACCGGTTTATTTGCGTGAACTACCGGGCCGGTTAGAGCATCTTGCAGATGCGTTAACCAACGGTGATACGGAGACGTTTGCGCGCTATTGCCATGGTCTAAAAGGCACTAGCAAAAGCGTCGGCGCGGTCGAGTTGGCCGAACGATGCAGCCAATACGAGGAGGCCGGCTACCGCAACGAACTGCCGAGTCGTGACGAACTGGCGGAATTGGAAGATCTTGCCAACCGCACGGCGGTCGCTTTGAAAAACACGCTAAGGGAGAGCGCCGCATCGCAATGAGCGAGCGAGACCAAGGAAGGATGGTATGGAGATGTTCAAGGGCGCATTTGCCCGCAACTTTGCCTGGTTACTAGGTTCCGAAGGCCTGGTTCGCCTCACCCGACTGCTAACCGCGGTGGCGTTGGCGCGTTATCTATCGGCTGCAGAACTCGGCATCGCGGCGCTTGCGATTGCCTCGCACGAACTGCTCCGTCTGTTGGCACAGAACGGTTTCGGCCTGCGGTTTATTCGCGCCGATGAGAGTGACATCGATCGACTCAGCAATACGTTGTACATCCTCAACTGGGTGTGGAGCATCGCGCTGTTTCTGCTGCAATTTATCGCCGCGTCGTTCGTCGCCCAATACTACGATGTCGTTGAGCTTGAAAATATGGTGCTGGTCCTGGCGGTCGTTTATCTGACCATGCCGCTCGGCCTGACACAGATGTATCGCGTGCAGCGCGAGCAGCGGCTGAAAGTGACCGCTTGGATCGACAGCACGCAGATCATGGTGGACAACCTGCTGACTGCGGTTTTGGCAGTCTTGGGTTTCGGGCCTTGGGCAATCGTGTTACCGAAGATTATCGTCACTCCAATCTGGGTGGTCGGCTATCGGCTGGCCTGTGACTGGCGATTCTCATCGGCGAAAGGGTTTTTCTCGTTTCGTCAGGCCTTCTCAGATACGCGTGGTTGGTTGAGCTCCGAGATCGCACGCGGACTTCGCGCACAGCTCGATATTTTTATCATCGGACGATTGCTCGGAACCGAGGCGCTGGGTCTTTACTATTTCGCTCGTAATGCCGGACTGGGTATTAGTCTGGCTTTATTGCAAGCCGCTGCGCATGCCATGCTGCCGAAGCTTGGACAGGTAGTGCGCGACTTCGGCGTGTCCCGCGAACTGATGTTCGAAAGCCGGCGCGTTGTTGGCTTGGTGTTGTTGGTCACGGTACCGATAATCGCCGCACAAGCTTTGTTGGCGCCGTTTTACGTACCGCTGGTGTTTGGTGACCAATGGTTACCGGCGATTCCGGTATTGATGTTGCTCTGTCTGTCGGCGCTGCCGCGCCTGCTCGGCGACTGCGCCACGCAAATCGCGCGTGTTGCCGGACGCTCCAACGACGATGCGCGTTGGAACGTGTGGAGCTCACCCTTTTTCTTCTGCGCGGTGTTCGCCGGGTGCCACTTTGGCCTCCCCGAAACGGCCGCCAGCGTATTGCTCTTTCATCTGATTTACCAATTCATTTTCGTTGCAGTGATAACCGCAAAACTGGGCTTCTGGCGTTGGCCGTCGTCGCCCGCGGTTCGCGCTGAACTGACCTAAAGGAGATGCTCGTGCCTAAAGTCACCGTTGTCATGCCAGCGTATAACGTTAGCCAGTTTATTGAGGGTGCAATCAACAGTGTGCTCGAACAATCGTATGCCGACTTCGAGTTGCTGATCGTCAATGACGGTTCGACCGACGACACGTTGGCGATCTGCCAAGGATTCGATGACAGTCGCATTCGTATTATCGACCAGCAGAATCGTGGCCTCGCAGGTGCACGTAACAGCGGCATCCGTGAAGCGCGGGGTACTTACGTCGCGTTTATCGATTCCGACGACCTGTGGCGAACCGACAAGCTTGAGCAACATGTGCGTCATCTGGATACCCATCCGGATGTGGGTGTGAGTTATTCGGCATCCCAGTTTATGGAGGAAGACGGCACCCTGATGGATCTGTTTCAGTCGCCGCGCCTCGACAATATCGATGCTGATCACGTGCTGTGTCGCAATCCAGTTGGTAACGGTTCGGCTCCAGTGATTCGCCGCGCTGCGCTAGCGGCGATAGAGACTGAGGACGAACGCTACGGTACGCCTGAGCCGGTCTACTTCGACCCCGACTTTCGCCAGTCCGAGGACATCGAATGCTGGACCCGCATTGCGGCGACCACAAACTGGCGATTTGCGGGTTTGCCGGAACCGCTGACGCAATATCGTTTGAATGCGGGCGGACTGTCTGCTTGCGTCGAGAAACAGTTCGCGAGTTGGGAAACCTTCATTGCCAAAGCGGCGGTTTACGCGCCGGCTTTGGTGGAGCGGTCTGGCAGCCTGGCGCGAGCGTTCCAGTACCGATATCTCGCGCGACGCGCGCTTTGGACCGGTGAAACGCGACTCGCTGCGCGTTTGCTTTGGCAAGCATTGAAAAGCGATTGGCGTATCGTCGTTCGGGAGCCGGGCCGTACGCTATCGACCGTCGCTGCGACCAATCTGCAGGCCCTCTTGCCGGCGCCGCTGTACCGATCTATCGAACGACTGGCATTGAGCCTTCGTTAGTGTCTTGCTATCGCCGGTGCCCGACGCGTCACGTTGGGCGTCCTGTGATGCACAATTCTCTTGCCCCGCTGGCATATTGCAATCGGGCCCGGGTGGGTCGGCGAGACCGCATCGGCGTCGGTGCCGAATCAACAATGCTGCCCGAACACAACCGCGCGACTATCCGATAACGCGACCGCTGATCGCGTTACGCATGCGGATGCACCCATGTTCGAAGTTCTCAAAAGTGGGCGGTGAATCTCGCGATCACCGTTAGCGGCGTGTTAGTCGGGTGCTCCTCAGCTACCGATTGAATATCAAGGCGGGCGGCATCGAAAACCAGTGAGCCGCTTGGTATAGGCGACACAGAAAGGCGACATTCGTTGATCGGCGTGTCGACCAGCGGTGCTATCGTAAGTGACAAAGCGCAGACTGACGTCGACACGCAGGTACTTCGATAGTCACCTATGTCAAACGTAGTACATGATTATTGCCGACTCACGGCATGACATCAAAAGCCGAAGTTCGCAACACAACGGTGAGCGCGGGTGTTTGCGTGGACTTGTTGAAGGCTGGCGGGGGTGCCTGTGTTGGCCGTCGACCACCGGTTGCGCACTGTGCAATTAATCGCGCAGCGCGTAACGCATTTGAGCAGCGCAGGGCGGTCCGGAGTTGTGACCGCAGCTCTGGCGTCCTACGCCGGAAACTGGGTCAGCATACGATTGCGTTTTTGAATTTGCAGCTGTCTGAACATCCACTTCACCGGTAGCAGCCGGGTACGCCAGTCGCGCAGCAAAGAAGTCGCGACCAGTGAGCGGCCGGCCCGCATGTTTTCGCGAGCGAGATGTAGCAGATGTCCACCGATATAGCGATGTGCATGCAATCGTTGCCATGCGCTTAAGCCAAGCGTCGGCAGCGCTTCACGCAGGTGCTCGCTGAACGGAAGTTCTTTGCTGGGCAGGATTGCAGGGCAGGCGCGGTTCGTCGCATCGCGATGATAGGTCGCCAGAACCCGCCGATCGTAGGCGAACTCGTGCTGCGCGCAGATTTGCCACCAAACGTGCTGGTCTTCACCCATATTTTCATCGGCCGGAAATCCGCCGACCGCCAGCAAAATGTGGCGCGGTATCACCACCGACGACGCGGTGATGGGTAACTCGCCACCGGCACTCATGTGAAAGTAACCGCGGCTCGAGAATTGGCGTCGCAGCAATGGCATTCCGGTAATACGCGCCGGTTTGGCCTCTTCGCCCGGTACTTTGATTGCATAGCCGCTGGCGTACAATCCCGCGTCGGGATACTGCGTGCGCAGTGCCATCATCGACTCGAGAAATTCGGGCTCCCAGGTATCATCGGCATCGAGAAAAGCGACCAACGGTGAACGTGCGAGTTTGACGCCGGTATTGCGGGCCTCGGATACGCCGGCATTTTGCTGTTGGATGCGGCGAATTCGAGGATCGTCAAGATGCCACACGGTATCGAGGCTGCCGTCGGTCGAGCCGTCGTCCACCAAGATCAGTTCAAAGTCTGTGTGCGTTTGCGCAAGCACGGACTCGATAGATCGCAGCAAGTAGTCACGTTTGTTGTAAATCGGAATAATTACCGAAACGCAGGTGTGCTTTTTCATGATCGACTCCTTCCTTGTTAGTGGGCCAGGACGCGTGACCAGGCGGTCAGGTAGTCCGACCATGCGTTAACGACACTGGCGCGGGCCTTGCGGCTGAATATATGTAGTCGCGACGGGCGGGACACGAAACGCAGAGCCTGCCGAATACTCTTCTCGCACTCCGGTTCGATCACAACGCCGCAGTCCTGCACTTGCTCGGGCAGTCCATCGACGTCACTGACGATCACCGGCAGCCCGCAGGCTTTCGCTTCCGCACAAACCAGGCCGAAGGCCTCGAAGCGTGACGGCATGACCAGAACGTCACAGCTGCCGAGAAACGCCGACGGATCATCGAGATGGCCAATAAATTCAACGTTGTCGAGATTCGCCGCTTGTTGCTTAAGCGCATCCAATGCCGAACCGTCGCCGGCGATTTTCAACTGATAGTCAACATCCGGCAGGCCGGCAATAGCGCTGACCAGCAAATCGAAGCCTTTGGAATGCTCGATGCGTCCGAGCGCACCGACCACGATCGGACCGACAGACTTTTCGACCCGAGGGATCTCAAGAAACTTGGCGTAGTTACGGCAGGACGGAATCGTCTGAAGTTTGTCCGCTGACACGACACCAGCGGCACGTAGCCAGCGAGCTTGTGCCGCCGAGACTGCAACGACTTCGTCAGCGAGGCGGTAGCAGGTGCGCAACAACGTGCGAAACCGTCTTACGCTCGGAATGTGCCGTTGTTCGAAGCCTGCGGTGTAGTGGTGCTCCACGATGACAATTTTTGCGTGCGGATTGGTCTTGCGCAGCAGGAATAATGCCGGCAGCTTTCGCCATGCCATGGAGTAATGAACGACGATCGTGTCGTAGCGTCGGCCCAGGACGATCGGCCGAACCGGATTCACATTGCGAATCTGCCATTCTTCGGTGCCCCAGATTCCCGCGCTGGACATGTCATCGAGCAATGAACGGATGCCGCCGGGCCGTGGGTCGTCAATCAGATTAATCGTCTGTTTCATCGTGATGTCCTCAAAGTGGAAAGCGCATGCCCAACGACCATCAGCCCGGGCCAAAAAAGGTAGGCGAGAATTTCCAGGTTCTCACCGAAGGTGTAGAGAGAAAGAACCAGCATCACACCGAATGCGGCGCGCGCGAGATCGGATTTAACTGCGTTCGCCGCTAGATAAATCGTTGTCATACCGAGCGGGACGGCCAGCGCGATAACACCGACAACCCCTTTAACAAACAGCAAACCAAGCCATGAGTGGTGCGAACCGATTGGCATAAATTTCACCAAGTGCGGGCCGGTTTCAACGATGCCGTGCCCCCAAATGGGTGCCTCACTTTGCCAGCGCTGTACGGCGATTTCGGCAAGCCAATTTCGGACCATGGTCGAGTCAGCGCGAGCAGCAAGCAGATTGTCCAAAGCGGCATCCGCAATCGGTAATACCAGCGGCAGTATCACGCTCGCGACCAATATGGCGGGCACCGCCGCAAACCACAGTGCGGGTCGGTGCATATATCGAAGAATCGCCAGCGTTGCCGGAATGGTCAGCGCGATCAACCAGCCGAGTCGACTCAAAGAAAGTACGATCATCGTCAGGCATCCGAGCACCCCCACCACACGCCAGCGCAGGTCCTTTTCTTGTAGGCATAGAATCAACAAGACGTTGCCAACCAGTCCGGCAGCGGGGGCCCACGGCGCGAAGTAGCGCAGCCGCGTCATGCCAAACCCACTATCGAACTCGTACAGCCGAACTTCAAAGTACTCCGGGCCGGAGCCGCCGAGGATTTTCAACGGCGACACGTACAAGATTTCCGGGAGCCCTACAACGCTTGCGGCGATCATTAGTGGGGTTAGCAACAACGCTGCGGCGCCGACAGTGCATGCACCACGCCACAGAGTGTCAGCGTTGCGAAGCAAAGCGCCGGCGGCAATGAACAGCGCGATCAACGCCCATCCTTTGGCCCAACCGATGCTCGATTTGATCATGGAAAATAACGGCAGCTCCAGATTGATATGCGCGACGATCAACGCCACTTCCATCAGCGCCATACCTGCAAACCAAACCCACACGAGACTGTGCAAGTCGTAGATGCGTCGGTGCCAGACGAGCAGTGCCAGCAGCGTCCAGCCGAGCACCGGCCCAACGATGTACAGAGCGCCAATCGCATACAACGGAAACGTCCAGGCCATCGTACGGCTGATCAGTTTATCGGCGTTTAATCGCACAGCGGTGTCCGAAACCAAAGCAACAACAAACCGATGAGATAGAACATTGATGCCAACGCGCCGCCGGCAACGGCGAACAACGTCGGTCGACGATCGGCGCTGATCGGCTGAGATGGCGGGACGATCGTTTGTATCAGCGGATAGGAAACAAACAGATCGGACTTGCCGGTATCGATTCGCGCCAAGGCCGAGCTGAATACCGCTTCGGCAATCTTATGATCGCGTTCCAGATCCGACAGTTGCGCAACCGCGACCAGTTTGGTTTGTAATTCGTTACGCAGCAGGTCGAGCTGTTGCGATAATGAGGCTTGCCGCGCACGCAGGCCTTCCAGCTGTGCCGCGGTCGAGACCAGATCGCGGAACATAGCGCCGGTGGCATCCTCAACATCCAGCAAAACCAGTCGACTGATGTCGATGTCGCGCGTTCCAAGCAGCTCGAATGCGCGTTGTCGATAGTCTTCCTCGGCCGCCGCCAGAGTTGCTCTGGCACTGACAATGCGTGGGTGGTTGTTACCAAAGATGCCGCGCTTACCTTCGAGTAGGGCGCGCGCATCAACATATTGCTGTGTGAGCGTTCGAATGGTTTCGTCGGCATGCAAAATCACCGCCGCCGCTGCCAGTCGATCGGAAACGTTCAGTGCCTTGCCCAAGGTCGCCAGGTAACTGGCTTTTTGTTCGGTATCCGAACTGACATCAATTAGCTCGCGCTGCACGCTCTCGACGCTGGCAATCAATTCGTCGACTTGATTGGCGGAGACCAATTGAGTGGCTTCCTGGTGTTGCAACAGCGCGCCGCGAACGTCGCGCATCTTAACGGCATAGTCCTCAATAGCTGAACGCATGCCGGCTTCGCGAAGCGCGAGCTCGTCGCCGCGAAGTCGGTCCAGAGTTTGGCGTAACGCGGCGTTAACGGCGCTGGCCTTACGCTCCGCCGTTTGCGGGGATTCGCCGACAATGGTGAAGTTCATCAATGAACTCTGTTGCACCAGTTTTACCCGCGGCTTACCAAACTCACTGCGCGGAATTTCCGCAATGTCGGCGGCGAGCGACAGGACTGTGTCGCTCATGACAATCTCGCGGTAGTTAATACGTGGGCTCCGCGAAATACTGGCGTAGGGCGATGCGCTGTTGCTCGAGGCTTGGCCAATGCCCTGCAAGATCAAATTGGCGTCACTACCGGAGCCCGGAAGAATCAGCGTCCACCGGCTGGTATAGGTTGACGGTGTCATGTGCAGGATGACCACGGTTGCCAAAGCAATCGCTGCCAGTCCAGCGAACGCTGCAGCCACGTATCGTTGCAGACGATTTTTCGGTGGCCGTAAGACCAGTACTGGCAACCGGCGAAATGGGCCGAGTAGGCCGCCGACAAATGTGCGTAACTTAGTCATAGAGACGGTATCCATTCTCGATGTTCTTCAAAACTTGCACCGGCAACAGAAAGTCGAGCGCGGTGCGGGCTAGGTCGCGCGCGACTGGCACCGGTCCGTCGAAGCAGGCGACGGCATCTTCCGGCAACAGATACGGATTTGCCGCCGGCAAATCAGCACGATGCGTGACGTCATAAACTCGATACACATGGCTGGTGGTTTCGCGAGTGATCGGATTGCGTGTGACCAACAGTGCACGCCGATGTGCATTGGTCATCTGCGTACCACCGATGCAGTTGGCGGATGCCAAGGCGTGACTCAGTCGAGCGCCGGTCGGTAGGCGAGTCGCTTCGCCGGCAATCGATGACTGCGCATTGCTGGGCGACGGAATCGAAAGATTGGATGCGTAAATCCGGAAACCGGGAGCCGTAACGGCAGACGGTCGCGCGAGTCGTTCCTGAAAGATTCCGACCGAATCGACCACGATCTGATCACCGTCGAGCAGCGCGGGTTCGATCGGCGCAGTGCCGTCCAGTAACGGTCGCACATCGATAACGTGACGCTCACCGTCGCGGATTAACGTGACATTCGTAAGGTTGGCATCCGGGCGCAGTCCACCCGCAGCTCGTAGCGCTGCAGACATATAACGGTCGGGTGTGAGGTCACCGCTTCGCGTCAACATGTCTGGACGGGTTTCAACGTGGGTGCGGTCGTTAACAATGACCGGGCCAGGGGCAAACACGGCTCCCGAAACATGCACTTTGACCGCGGCCCACATTCTTGGCACCAGGCTGATCCGAGGTCCGGTGCCTGCAAGAAGACCCTGATCGACCATAGCGTCCTGTACGCGAATCATCGCGCCGGTGACCGATTGGCCACGAACCAGGATCGGGCTGAGATACGGGACACGCAGCCGCCCATCGTTGTCCACCGCGTAAGTACCGGTGAATTCGGCGCCGTCATCCAGATCCAATTCGACCCGATCGCCGGGCGATAGTAGCGGCAGATCTGAAACCAGTCCGGGTCCGGGTATAGCCGGCGTCGGGCAGGACGGCGGGTCGATAACCATTGCGCCAAACGGCAGTGCGCCGTCTTCGCTCATCGAACCGTAGCCGTTCGAGGACGCGGCGTACGGCATTGCGCAGCCGGTAGTCATCAAGGCCAGAGTCGCTATAGACAGGAATCTCAAAACAGTGCTCATTTCGTTCTCAAAGTGGAAAAACTGAAACTAGCTTACGGATTCGAAGGGCAAAGGACTGTGATCTGGCGCACAAAAACCCCCAATTGATATCTTTTTTATCAGTTTAGGCAGCTTTTCGTGATCTAAATCACAGATTCTTGGCTCTGAGGACCGTAATCTGCACTCAAGTTGATAAAACTGAAAAGGAAGCGACGTGAACACTGGAATCCACTACATCGTTGCCGCCGCCGCTCGATCGCTGGCTTTACTCTTATGCATTGTGCTGGCGCCGTTCCGCCTGGTGACCGGTGCCAAACATTGGCCGGGTGCGTCGTTTTGGGAAATTGCCTGCGGCCGTCTGGCCTTCGTCGGTCCGGTGGCGGGACAGCAGGAGCAGGGAATGCGGCCTGGTTGGATTTCGCCGCAGCGGCTTCAGCAGTGCATGGGCATACAGGATGCGGTTGGTACTACCGACGATGCAGCGTTTTTCAAGGATGCGTCGCTTTGGAGTCGAATCACTCTAGTGTTGAGGTATGTCTGGGTCAGCATCGTATGTGGCCGCGCTACCGCCGTTCAGTCGGAAATTCGGATGTTTGGCGTTCGAATCGACGCGCTGTCCATGCGCGAAGCGGTGTATCGAATCATCGCAGCAACTGACTTGGCGGGTCTCGGCCCGATGAAAACCGTAGCATTCGTGAATCCGGATTGTCTCAACAAGGCGATCACGGACCGTCAATACCATCACTTATTGAATGAGTCGGATCTGGTGTTACCCGACGGCAGCGGTCTGCGGATCGCTGCGCGGCTGCTGAAACTGCCGCTGGCGGATAACGTGAATGGTACGGATCTGTTTCCAATGCTCTGTGAGGCAGGTGCGAAAGCCCGGAAACGCATATTTCTATTTGGTGGCCGGCCCGGTGTCGCGTTGGACGTGATCAAGAATATTCAAAAGGAATATCCTGACCTCGAAATTGCCGGTTGCCTCGACGGATACTCGCACAGCGACAAACCGCATGCTGTTATCCGTGCCATCAACGCATCGAACGCCGATATCCTGCTGGTGGGTTTGGGCGCGCCACATCAAGAACGCTGGCTCGCCGAACACGGTGCCTCGCTCAATTGCGCTGTTGGTGTTGGCGTCGGCGGGCTCTTCGACTACTACGCGGGCCGTATTGCCCGCGCGCCGTTAGCGCTTCGCGAAGCCGGCCTCGAATGGGTGTGGCGCATTCTTCAGGAGCCGGGGGCAAAGTGGCGTCGTTACGTATTTGGCAATCCGTTATTTTTGTTGCGCGTTTTGCGGGAGCGTCGTCAACGCAAGAAACTCGGCGGCGCTACGACCTTAATTGACGCGCCGATGAGTGCGGCGCAATGGGCGCGGACGAATGCCGCTATTGCGGCCGTACCGACTGCCGGTAACCCGGATTGTGGGCGTGGTATGCGACGCCGATTAATGAGTACCGCGATCTTAAAGCGCGCGCTAGACGTTGTTGTCGCCGGCGGCGCGCTGATCGCGCTATCACCACTGTTGCTAATGACTGCGGCGCTTATTCGTCTGGAGTCGGCGGGACCGATCTTATTCAAGCAGCAGCGGGTCGGGCGGCGTGGCAAACCCTTTGGCATGTTGAAATTTCGTTCAATGTACATCGATGCCGAAGCGCGACTGGCCGAGCTGCAAGTGCATAACGAAAGCGCCGGCGGCGTGTTGTTCAAAATGAGACACGACCCGCGCGTGACTCGCGTTGGTCGTTTCATTCGGCGATTCTCGATCGACGAGTTGCCGCAGATCATCAACGTATTGCGTGGCGAAATGGCGATCGTGGGTCCGCGTCCTGCGCTGCCTTCCGAAGTCGAGAATTATTCGGCAGCCGATAGAAAACGACTGCAGACCAAGCCGGGCCTAACCTGCTTGTGGCAAATTGGCGGCCGTTCCGATTTGTCTTTCGAACAACAAATTGAGCTTGATCGTGAGTACCTAAAGCGACAGTCGGTTACCACCGATCTCGAAATCATCGCCAAGACCGTACCCGCCGTGATCGGCGGCAAAGGAGCCTACTAATGCGTAATGACGATATCCCCGCGAGCCGTATGCCGGTCGCCATTATTGGCTTTAGCGATGACGAATCCCCGTTGGACCTGCTGTGGCCGAGCACACATCGCGCGTTATTGCCGATTGCCGGAAAGCCGGTGATCGTTTACTTGATTGAACAACTGGCTGACGCGGGGATTCGCCATGTCCGCATAACCGGGTCAATCCAACAGTATGCGGTCCGGAATCGACTCCGCTGTGGGCGAGAGTGGGGAATCAAGATTCGTTACTCCGACCTGCACAAAGACGAATTGCTTAACGAGTGCGTCGTGACCGATGGCGAGGGACTGTTGCTCTACGGCGACCGCCTGTATGACGCAGAGTTCCGCGGTGTGTTGCGTCGGGCGACGGATGAACGGCGTGCTAACGCCGCATCCGAACTGCGTCCGGGTCTATGGCGATTCGTTGACGGTCAGATGAGAAGGCACGCGTTGCAAAACGGCAACGGTGCGCCGATTTACGAGAATTCTCTAACCACGCCAGAGGATTATCTGCGCGCCAATCTCCGCGCTGCCGGCGTCATTGCGAATGTACTGACTGTGCCGGGCGCACCTCTTCATCGCGACGCGGTTGCTGACTGGAAGTCGGATATCCGCGCCGGCGCGCGCATTGGCGAACAAGTTTTTATCGGCAAGCACTGTCGGGTCGGTAGCCTGGCACGCCTTGAGTCGAATTGTGTGCTATCCAACGGCGCGGTAATTGCCAGCGGCGCCTGTTTGGAGAACGTGGTGGTGCTGCCGAACTGCTATGTCGGTGCACGTATGAGGATTCGTGATGCCATTCTGGGTAATCACGGTGTGCTGAGCCTGGCGGGGCAGTATTGGCCGGTTCGCAATCCGGCTTACCTCAGCGTCACACGGAAGAATTCCGAGGCGCAAACCGGGCTCCCAGACGCTCTCGACGAGCTGCCGTACCTTGCTGAGAAGCCTCAAGTTTTTGCCCAATCGGCCGATAAGAGGGGCATATGAGTTTCGCGCGCGCAGCCATGGATATTCCGACCGCCGGTACGCTCCTCATCGTCGATGACGAGGCCGGTGTGCGCGGTGCTTTGCGGCGCTTGATTCGAAGCGAGGGTTACGACGTCGTGACTGCAGCGGACAGCCGAGAAGCGCTGCATATTCTGGAATCGCAAGCGGTCGACATCATCGTGTGTGATCAGGACTTGCCGGGCCGATCTGGCACGGAATTTTTTACCGAGATTGCAGATCGATTTCCGCACCAAAGACGCATCTTGTTGAGCGGTCGTTTTCGTTCCAAAGATGTGGCGGCGGCTTTGGATGACGGCAGCGCGCACAAGTTCATGATGAAGCCTTGGGATGATGCAATTCTGAAGGCTGAGATCAGAGAATCGTTCCGCCACCTGATGACGTCGCTGAACTATCAGGAGCGCATCAGCCATCTTGATCATACTGAGAATAAGGGTCGACGCGTCACGCCGGATCTGACGTGGACGACGTTCACCACCAATCGCGAACTCGGTCGAGAATTGTATTCCGCCGCAGAACGCGGTGAATTGAATCTTCGTTACCAGCCGCAGATCGACTGTGAGACACGTTCGGTCTCGGGATTCGAGAGCCTGTTGCGCTGGGCACCGCGCAGCGGGCCGGTCAGTCCGGAAACGTTTATCGCCATTGCCGAACGCAGCGGCTCAATTTCCAAATTGACGCGTTGGGTTGTGAACGAAGCATGTTTTCGATTGCGGCGCTGGCGTGAGTACTGGCCGAGTGCTCGTTTAGCCATAAACGTGTCGCCGAACGATCTGATCAATTCCGATATCGTGCACTGGGTCGACCAGGCGATCGAGCTCAACGTCATCCCAACCGGTTCATTGCTAGTAGAGGTGACCGAATCACGCGCCCTCGAGACGTGTCGATCATCGCGTGACAACCTGGTGGCCCTGTCGAAACTCGGCGTGCCGCTGGTCATCGACGATTTTGGCGCTGGTGCCACCGCGATTGCGTCCTTGGCTCAGCTGCCATTTTCAATGCTCAAGTTTGATCGATCCCTAGCGGAACAAGCCGCGACGCCGAAAGGCGCCACCGTAATTCGCAAGATCATCGAAATGTGCAACGACCTGGACATTCGCACCACCGTCGAGGGGGTTGAAACCGAAGAACAACTCGAACGGTTCGCGTCACTCGGTGCGACGACGGTGCAGGGATATTTGTACGGCCCGCCCATGTCGGCCGAAAGTGTCGAAGCTCGATTGGCTGGTGAGGTTAGATCCGCTGACCGTGACGCCGATGATTTTGGCGATCTCGAAACCAAGGTCATGACGTCGCGCAAATTCGCAGCAATACCCCTGCAGGAGTTATGAAATGAAAGGCATCGTTTTCAATATTTTTTCGGATCTGGTTAACGATGAATTTGGTATGGAAGTCTGGGATCAGCTGATCGATCAGACTGAGCCGGAATCGATGGCGATTTATACCAGTACCGAGATCTATCCCGACGAAGAGCTGGTGGCCTATGTGACGGAGCTTTCGAGAATCACTGGCGCGGAGGCGCCGGCTCTGATTCGTGCCTTCGGTAAGTACATGATGCATCGATTCAAAGGGGTCCACCCCGAATTCATGGAGGGACAGACGGCGAAGTCGATGCTCGAGGGCGTTCATGACGTGATTCACGTCGAAGTGAAGAAATTGCACCCGGACACCTTGCTACCCACGTTTGAATACGAAAGCAGTGGTGATGATCAACTCACCATGATCTATACCTCGCCACGCAAGCTCTGCCACCTCGCCGAGGGTTTGATCGAAGGTACCGGTGAAGTATTCGGCGAGGCGATAACGATCGATCACACCGAATGTATGCATGACGGTGCGGACAGCTGTCGTCTGGAGCTGACGTTTGGCGGCTAACCCAGAAACCGATGTCGACGTGAAGCCGCCGGTGTTAAAGCGGGCGCTGCAGCGTGAGCGAGCGGCGCGAGAGCAGGCGGAACGGTTGCTTGAAGATCGTTCTCGCGAGCTATACCACGCCAACAACGCACTCAAGGACGAGCATGAAAGAGTGCGTCGCCGCAATTTGGAGATTGAGGAGGCGCATAGCGCGCTGCAAGCGGCGCAGGCGCAACTCGTACAGAATGAAAAGCTCGCGTCCGTGGGTCAGCTGGCGGCGGGTGTGGCCCATGAAATTAACAATCCAGTGGGGTTCATTAAGAGCAATCTTGGTTCGCTCAGAGGATATGCGGACTCGCTGATTGTGCTGACGAGCGAGTACCGTGCGCTTCTGGACTGTCTGTCGGTGGCGGGCGCGCACGATGATCAACTACAAAAAATTCGCGCTCTGGAAGAAAGCGAAGATATTCAATTCATTTTGGATGACATGGGCGACCTGATCGGTGAGTCGTTGGACGGCACCGTCCGCGTCGCCGAGATCGTGCAAGGCCTGAAGAACTTTTCACGTATTGATGATGCCGAAGAAAATCGCGTTGATATCCACGAAGGCATCGAATCAACACTCAAGGTAGTCGCCAATGAGCTGAAGTACAAATGCGACATTCGCAAAGAGTTCGGCGAGTTGCCGCCGGTCCGCTGCAACCTAGCGAAAATCAATCAGGTGTTGATGAATCTGCTGGTCAACGCAGGCCAAGCGATCGAAGAGCAGGGCACTGTAACCATTCGTACATTCACCGAGGGTGACTATGTGCGTATCGAGGTTGGTGATACCGGCTCAGGAATTCCGGCGGACAAGATTGGCTCAATCTTCGATCCCTTCTTTACCACCAAGCCGGTCGGCTCAGGCACCGGACTGGGGCTTTCGATTTCCTACGTTATTGTCGAAGAGCACGGCGGCACCCTGACGGTGGCAAGTGAGCTTGGTGTAGGTACCACATTTACCATTCGTCTGCCGATTGATCGGGAGGCGTCGCTATGATCGAACAAGTGCGTGCCAATATTCTGTTCGTTGATGATGAGCAACCGATATTAAAGTCGCTAAAACGGTTGATGCGGCAAACCGGACACACGATCCACATTGCCGAATCGGGTAACCAGGGTCTACAGGTCCTCGAGCAGCAGAACATTGACGTTGTCGTCTCCGATATGCGTATGCCGCAAATGGATGGCGCCGTCTTCCTAGCAGAGGTAGCGCAGCGGTGGCCAGACACGGTGCGCATGCTGCTGACAGGTTATGCGGAGCTGTCGTCTGCGATTGAGGCTATTAATAATGGCGCGATTTCTCGCTACCTGACCAAGCCCTGGCAAGACGAAGACTTGGTGCTGTGCATTCAACAAGCGGTTGAAAACAAGCGGTTGAAAACAAGCGGTTGGTCGATGAGAAGCGACAGCTTGAGGCACTGAATGCGCAGCAAAACGAAGAGTTACGAACGCTTAACGATTCTCTCGAGGCAAAAGTTGAGAGTCGGACCCGCGAAGTCGAAGCGGCGCGCGAGAAAATTGCGGTCGCCCACTCGGCGCTGCAGGCCGGATTCTCAGCAACCATCGAAATATTCGCGCGTCTCATTCAGTCGCGGTCAGGGCTCGCATCGCAATCAAATGTGGCGGCCGATTGCCAGGCTGTTGCCAACGCGATGAATCTCGATAAGCAAGCGTGTGGTGCGCTGCACCAGGCCGCGCTGCTGTGCGATATCGGCAAACTGAGCTTGCCGGATGAAGTGGTTGCAGTAGCGTTTGTCGACCTCGACGCGCCAGCGCAGCGAGAGTATTGCCGCCACCCGCTGGTCGCGGAGGCGACGTTAATCTCGCTTGACCAGTTGTCGGCGGCCGCAAAGATTATTCGTGCGCACTGTGAGCGGTTGGATGGCAGTGGTTTTCCCGACAAGTTGAAAGGTGAGGCGATTCCGTTGACGGCCCGCATCCTTGGTGTGGTTAAAGCATATGCGGATTTACTCGAAGGTCGCTGGTTTTCGGAGCGCCACACCGTTAGCGAAGCACGCGAATTTATGGTTGAGAACGCCGGGGTGCTGTTCGACGCCGAAGTCGTGCATCACTTTTCCGCGTGGCTCAATACTCGCCAACGCCGTAACGAAGAACGAGGAGAACGCAAAGTCTCCTTAGGGTCTCTCAAGGCCGGTATGAAGGTATCCCGCGACCTACACGATGGCAGTGGATGTCTTATCTTGGCTGAGGGTCTGAATATCTCGGACCGTCTTATCGATCGTTTGGAAGCGCTTCAAAAGTCGTTAGGACAGTCGTTTACAGTACATGTTGAGGAGCACCTGTAATGAGTGCAGCGAAAATACTCGTTGTTGATGACGAGCTGAACGTCCTACGGGCAATCGACCGATTGCTGACACGGGCCGGTTATAGCGTGGTGACATTCGATAACCCGACGTTGGCGCTAAGTGCGGCGAATGCGGCTGAATATGATGTGGTTATTTCTGACTACCAGATGCCGGACGTAAATGGCGTGGACTTTTTGGCGACCTTGCAGTCGCTGTATCCGGATACACCGAGAATCATGCTGACTGGCCAGGCGGACAAAGCGGCTATGGTTCAGTCGATCAATAAGGCAGCAGTGTTTCGTTTTCTGCAAAAACCGTATGACAACGCCGAACTGATTGAGACCGTCAGCGCAGCGGTTGCGGCGCATCGCGACAACGAGCAGATTTCGGTGGCGATGGACAAACTGCAAACAGAAGAATCGGCCGATTACCGTCGCAAGAAGGCGACCGAAGCGCTGGAACGCGAATCGCCTGGAATTACCGATGTCAATTGGACCGACAACGGCACCATCATTATCGACGATTTCTGACATCGTTCGTCGGCGGTCGGCCCAATCCGGCACCGCCGCGCTCGCCGCTCGGGCTCCCGTCGCGGTCAAAATTACAATTCGATCGCCGCGAATGCGTTACAGTTAAGGTCGAGAGTCGCCGGCGATCACATACCAAAAAAAGCGTCGTATTGCCGGCGGAATAGTCACTCCACCGTGCTATTAACCGGTGTAATTTCCACCAGCGATGGAAGAGCGATGCAACAATCTAAGCGAAACCCTTCGGGACCCTATTTTCGACTGAGCCTGCAATGGTGTGTGGCCGTGCTGACGATCAGCTTGTCGATGGCGGTCGACGCGGCGACCCCAGTGCGGGTCGCGATTATTACCGACGGTCCGGAATATCAAATGCAGGATTTTGCACCGACGTTTCGCCAGGAGCTGGTGGCCCTGACGGCCGGAGAGTTTGAGGTCGAGTTTCTCGAGTATTCCGGGAATTGGAGTCGCACGAGTATTGAGGGCGCTTTCAATTCTGCATACGCCGACCCGAATGTCGATTTGGTGCTGGTTTCAGGCTTCGCGGCAACGCAGCTGGGCGGCGCCCGTGAGGCATATCCTAAACCGACGTTCTTGCCGCTGATGCTCAATGCAGAATTGGTGGTGATGCCGCGGGTTGGCAATTCGTCAGGCACGAAGAACCTTAACTACCTGACGGATACGGTCGCATTTGCCGAAGATTTAGAGACATTCCGGCGACTGTTGTCTTTTGATGAAGCGACGGTGGTTGCTGACGCGTCCGTTATTGAGGCGATAGGTGATACGGATGCCGTGCAACAGCGGATCGGGGCTGGTGTCGATTTTTCATTCGTAGTTCACGATGGCAGTGATCATGATCTCGGCGCTCGAATACCCGCTGACGTAGAGGTGATTCTGCTGGGCGGGTTAGCACGAATGCCGGAGGACGAATTGACGCGCTTTTTGGATGAAGTTGCTGACCGCGGTATCGCGGCATTCAGTTTGACGGGCTTAAAGGAAGTGAAATTGGGTGCGCTTGCTTCCGATACGGTGGATCTCGATTTGGTTCGCTTGGCAAGAAAAACAGCCCTCAACGTGCAAGCGGTATTGCTCGGCGGCAAAGCGTCAGAACAAGAGGTTGGAATCGAAGGCAAACGAGAACTGACGATTAACATGCAAACGGCGCGCAAAATTGGTCTTTCGCCGCGGTTTGATGTGCTGAGCGAGGCCGTCCTTATCAATGCCGAGCCGCCGGCCAAGGGAGTTCGCGTTGATCTTCGTGGCGTTGCCGACATGGTATTGGCGCAAAACCTTGAAGTTGCCGCCGGCCGAATCGAAGTGGAAATTGGCGAGGCCGATGTTGTTCGCGCTCGATCCGGTTTGTTGCCTCAGTTAGGGGTAGCGGCGGCGTTGAATCAACGCGACAGCTCGTCACCGTTCCGGTCGATTGGCTCTGCCGAGAACTCAACGGACGGCGCGTTGACCTTAAATCAAATGCTGTATTCCGAACGAACGGTCGCGGGATATACACAACAGCAGCTTAATCAGCGCGCTACGACCGCCGGGCAAGCGGCGTTAGAACTGGATCGAATCTCGGATGCAGCAACTGCGTACTTACAGACCTTGAGTGCCGAGATTCAGCTGCAGATTCAGCAAGATAACCTGACGCTGAGCAAAACCAACCTGGACTTGGCGCGTAATCGCGTTCGTATTGGCGCCTCCACGGCGGCAGACGAATTTCGTTGGGAGAGTAGCGTTGCGACTGCACGCACTGCGGTGCTAGCGGCGCTAGCGCGTCGCGAGCAGGCGCACGAGCGTCTCAACTTTATTTTGAATCGCAGTGCTGATGAGCGACTGCAGCTTGCACCGGCAGCGAAGACCGACCCGTTTTCGATGACCGAAAAAGAATACAACGATCTGATCACCAATCCGCGCCGTTCACGCTGGTTCGCAGAGTTTATTGTTACGGATGGACTCAATATGTCGCCGGAGTTGGCACAGATCGATGCATTAATTGCGGCCGCTGAGCGCGACGTCAAAGCCAAGTCGCGCGCATTCTGGCTGCCGGACTTTTCGCTCGAAGTTCAATATAGCGACAATCTCAATCAGTCCGGTATCGGTAGTGGCCCGCCGCTGGAGGGCGCCAATGATTGGGGGGTCAGCGTGAACGCATCGATACCGCTATTTTCCGGGGGGCTACGACGCGCGGAATTGGATCAAGCGGAATTGGCGGTGCGGCAGCTGACCTTGCAGCGAGCGGATATCGTTAATCGAATCGAGCAGAACGTCCTCAGTGCCTACCACGCGTTGAACACAAGCTACCTGAGCATCGAATTGTTTGAGGCAGCGGCAACCGCAGCGCGAAAGAACTTGGAGTTAGTCACTGACGGCTACCGGCAGGGGACGGTAAACGTCATCGAGCTATTAGATGCACAAAACCAGAGTCTTCAGGCGGATCTCAATGCGAACGATGCCGTCAATCAGTTCTTGCTGGACGTTATCACCTTGCAACGCGCCTCCGGCGAATTTGATTTCATGCTATCGGCGGCCAATCAAGCAGCGCTAACTGAAAGACTACGATCATTTATCGAATCTCGTGCAGTGGAATTTGAAAGGGAGCGGCAACGGTGAATCCAAAAACCACATATTCGAAAGTATTTGGCACCATAAGTCTGTTAATGATCGCGCTGGTCGCAGGGTGCAGTGCACCGTCGGAGGAGTCAGCGGAAGCGCCGTTACGCCCGGTGCGGACGATTGAAATCGGCGAAGCCGAAGCCGTTCGGGAGCGTGTGTTTTCCGGTTTGAGCCAGTCCAGCCAGGAATCCCGGCTCAGCTTCAAGGTGGCCGGGACGATTGTGGAATTGCCAATTAGTATCGGAACGCGGCTGCAACGCGGACAGCTGGTTTCGCGACTGGATTCGTCAGTATTCGAATTAGCCGTCGAGCAGGCGCAGGCCAACCTGTTGCAAGCCGAGGCCAATCTACGCAACGCATCAACCAACTACTCACGTGTCAGAGGTTTGTACGAAAATTCCAACGCCTCACGAGGCGATCTGGACTCGGCACGCGCGCAGGAAGAGTCGGCTGAGGCTCAGGCAAATGCGTCGCGTAGTGCCGTCGAAATTGCCGAGTTGGAGCGTTCTTATACGCGACTGACGGCGAGCGCCGACTGCAATGTGGTTTCCGTCGATGCCGAGGTCAACGAAAACGTCAACGCCGGAACCATGATTGCCGCGGTTGACTGCGGCGACGATATTGAAGTGTCGCTGGGGATACCCGAGAGCCTGATTGGCAGTTTTGAATCGGGTCTCAGTGCGACAATCAACTTTGATGCAATCGGCAAATCGTACGAGGGCAGTGTCACCGAAGTGGGTGCAGGAGCTGGGAGTGTGGGTGCGACCTTCCCGGTAACCGTGCAGATTCTTAATCCTGACGATGACCTAAGACCTGGGCTTGCCGCGGAGGTGTCGTTTGCGTTTACCAGTGCTAGCGAAGACGCCGTGCAGTTGGTGCCGCTGCAAGCGCTCATCGACGACCATCGTGGCACGTACGTGTTTCTGGCGGTGCCTAACGACGACGGTAAAACGGCCGTAGTGACTCAACGCAACGTGACGTTGGGCGAGATCACCAACGGTGGGGTAGAGGTCTTGTCCGGCTTGAACCGAGGTGATCATGTGATTACCGCTGGTGTGGCCGTGATCCGCGACCAGCAACGCGTGTTATTCCCGTAGATGGATATCACGTCAGCAGCGATCGCTAAGAATCGCGTCACGATCATACTGGCCACTTTGTTGGTGATCGCCGGCATCTTGGCGTACGCCGGACTACCAAAAGCCCAGGACCCCGGCTTTACCGTACGAACCGCGGTTGTTAGCACGTCGTTTCCAGGCGCGAGTCCGGAACGGGTAGAGCAGCTAGTTACCGACAAGATCGAGACGAAAGTTCAAGAGATGCCGGAAGTCGACAGCGTCACGTCGGATACCCGAACCGGTATTTCGATCATCAACGTCAACTTCAAAGAAAGCTATACCGAGATGCAGCCGATCTTCGATGATCTGCGTCGCAAGGTTCAGGATGTTGAATCGGAGCTGCCCGACGGCGCGCGTAGGCCGCGGGTCAACGATGAGTTTGGCGACGTATTTGGCAGTGTCTACGCGCTGTATGCGGATGGATATAGCAACGCAGAACTCAAGGATATTGCCGATGAAATTCGAGACCGGCTGCTGTTAGAGGGCGACGTTGCCAAAGTTTCGATTCATGGTGCGCGTGAGGAGGTCATATTCGCCGAGTACGACGACGCTCGATTGGCTGCCCTCAATTTATCGCCAACGGCATTATCCAATCTTATCGGCTCGATCAACATCTTGTCGGCCGGCGGAAACCTTCTGATCGGCCGCGAGCGAATCGTGCTCGAGCCGACCGGTAATTATGAGTCTATCGAAGAGCTCGAAAACTCGATCATCAACTTACCTGATAACTCGATGGTCTACCTCGGCGACATCGTCAACATCTACCGCGAGTATCGGGACCCGCCCGCAAGCCAGACTCGCGTCAACGGTGAGGCAGGCGTTGTAATCGCGGTATCAATGCGCGAAGGCGGTGACATACTCAAGTTAGGCCAGCGTTTGGACGTCTTGATTCCCGAGATCGAGTCGCGCTATCCGTGGGGCGTGCAGCTCGAGAAAATTTGGTTCCAGGCAGACTTGGTTGAGACCAACATCGACGGGTTTGTCTCCAGTTTGATGCAGGCGATCGGAATCGTTGTCATCGTCATGGTGGCGTTCCTTGGCCTACGAACAGGATTGGTCGTCGCCACTTTGATTCCGGTCACTATGATCGTGACGTTCTTCGTGATGCAGATATTCGGTATCACCGTCAATCAAATTTCGTTGGCGGCGTTGATCATTGCGCTCGGTTTGCTGGTCGATAATGCCATCGTCATTGTTGAGTCCACGTTGGTGAAACGAGCCGCGGGCGTTGGTGCGGTTAAGGCGGCGGTCGACTCGGGTAAGGAGCTGCGCTATCCGCTTCTAATCTCATCATTGACAACGGCTGCGGCGTTTATGCCGATTGCGTTAGCCGAATCAGCGGTGGGTGAATACACCGCGGACATTTTCTACGTGGTCACAATCGCATTGTTGTTGTCTTGGATCTTTGCAATGACGTTGGTGCCACTGCTGACGACCGTAACGCTTAAGGTGGAGGCAAACAACGACGAAGATTCTGCCAAGCCCGGTCGTTGGGGCACGATGTATGTCAACATTTTGCAAGCTGCGCTGAGGTTCCGTGCGCTATTTCTGGCCGGCGTGGTTGCGGTATTCGTGGCGTCGATCTGGGCATTGGGTTTCGTGCCGGCGTTGTTCGTGGCGCCGTCCGAGGACCCGATCTTTACCGGCAAGATTGAGTTGCCGTTGGGCACGTCGATTGAAGCGAGTGAAGAAGCGATCGTTGCCATCGACGAATTCATCCGCGATACCTACTACGCGCCCGAGAATGGCGAGCAAAAGATTAAGAATTGGATGGTGTACATCGGCGAGGGTGGGCCGCGATTCACCCTCGCACTGGATCCGCCAAACCAGAACCCGGCCAACTCATTTCTGATCGCTAACACCATGCGTGGCGAGCAAGTTGAGGAGGTCATTGTCGGATTGCGTGAATTCCTGAGTGCAAACTTCCCGGATATGATCCATCAGCTGGCGCGTCTGGAGAACGGTCCGCCGGTCGGCTATCCCATCCAGATTCGTGTGTCGGGTCCAGACATCGACGAGCTTTACAGAGTTGCGGACGGATTTACGGATGCCTTGTATGCGGACCCAGCCGTGCTGTCCGTGAAGAACACCTGGGGGTTGAAGACCAAGAAACTGGTTGTTGACGTGAATCAGCAGCGGGCGCTGCGCGCTGGCGTCTCGAATAACGACGTTGCGTATTCGTTAGAAGCGGGCCTTGCGGGAATCGATCTTTCCGAGTATCGCGAAGGTGACAAACTGATCCCGATAACGCTGCGCACGGTGAAGTCTGATCGGGAGGATCTCAGTCGGCTGGACGGTCTAACCATTTACTCGCGAACATCGAACACGACTGTGCCGCTTCGCCAGGTAGCCGATGTTCGCCTAGCATTTGAGCCGGGCATCATTGAGAGACGCGATCGGGAGCGGACGATCACGCTAAAAGCGCAGCTCAATGAGGGTTTTACTGCCGCGGATGCGACGGCGCGACTAATACCAACCCTCGATACGCAAAGCGCGGAGTGGCCTGCGGACTTTCGCTACGAGATTGGCGGTGAGTCTGAGGAGTCGGCTGACTCCAATGCTGCTATCGCCGCCAAATTGCCCATCGCTTTGATGGCCATCGTTATGTTGCTGGTCTTCCAGTTCAATTCCGCTCGGCGTCCGGTCATTATCCTGGCGACGATTCCGCTTGGCTTGATCGGTGTGAGCATCGGTTTGTTGGTGGCGCGTTCGACATTCGGTTTCTTCACCATCCTCGGTATCATCGCGCTGGCCGGAATTATCATCAATAACGCCATCGTTCTGATCGATCGCATCAAGATCGAAATCGAGGAGTTTGGCAAAGATCCCTATCAGGGTGTCGTGGATGCTTGCCTGCAACGTCTGCGACCCATTCTGCTGACGACCGCGACCACGGTGCTCGGCATGATGCCGTTGTGGTGGGGTGGTACGGCGATGTTCGAAACGATGGCGGTGTCGATGATTTTTGGCTTGTTGTTCGCAACCTTATTAACGCTGCTGGTGGTACCTGTTATGTACGCCGTATTCTTTCGCGTGCCGCAATCGGGCTAATTAAGAACGTTGGATCCGCGGCGAGTCGACTTTTGTTACAGTGTCTTTGTCGGATGCACCCAGCATCGACGTTATGCATCACAACCGCCAGAGGTAACAATCTGTTATGAAACCCCATCAAGCGAGTCTTATTAATGCAGTCGTATTAATAGCCATGTCGGCATGGGCCTACCTGGCATCGGATACGCCATCGGTAACGGCGTTCATCCCGGCGGCCTTTGGCGTACTGCTATTAGCGTGCTTGCCTGGCGTTAAAGCGGAAAACAAGATCGTCGCTCATATTGCGGTGTTGCTGACGCTGGTAGTACTGGTCGCCTTATTCATGCCGTTACGCGGCGCTATCGGGCGGGAAGATACGTTGGCGATCGTTCGTGTCGGCCTGATGATGGCGACCACGGCGTTCGCTCTCGCGATGTTCATCAAGAGTTTTATCGACGTCCGCCGAAACCGCGCTAGCGAGTAACCCAGGCGCGCTGTTCCGGCATTCCCATTGAAGCGAGGATGGGTGACGTCGCCTGACGCGCCTGGAAGTCTTGTTTGCTCTGCAAACCGCTCCAGTCGCTCAGTATCAATGATTGCGCAACGGCGCCGCCAAGTGTCGTGCCGGGTCCGGCAACAACAAAGAGGTCGGGGGCGAATTCATAGGCGGCGGCGCGAATTGCCGCGGTGAAATCGTAGGTCTCGGTCACTTGGTGCCCGAACGTGTAGTCGCGCAAGTGTGTTGTGTCGCTGGCGCCTGGCCACCATACGTGACCGCGCCCATCAATCAATGGCACGCCAGGTTGACCAAAATCGATTGCGCTCAATTGTTCGTTACCGAGAATGGCCACCGGTTGCTGCAGTGACGTATGAAACGCGGCGTGATTCGGCAAGCGCATCGGAAATCGCTCCTGGAGGCGCGGCTGAGAAGACTCAAATGCCGCAAGTCCTGCGTCGTTACCGGCGAGCACTAACATTCCGCCGAGATTAATCGATAGCGCTAATGTACAGCCCGGCTGCGCATTGATCTGAGCGACGCTCGCCAACAGCTCTTGATGCGTATTGCCAGCGATTTGCCAATTGTCGTCCACGAAAGGGTAGATAAGCTGACCACCGATGAGGTGCTCTTGCATCAACGTCCCCATCGTATTGACGACTTGAAATCCATCCAGGTCGTTGACCGCGCCGGCAACCGCCAGCGCGATGTACCAACCCATCGAATTGCCGGTGACCGCGACGACCTCGATGTCGTCGTCGAGCGATTGTGCGTCAGCCAACGAACAGGCATAGATCAAAGGAGATGCGATGTCGCCACGCGAATACCTGCCGGCGGAAAACTTCGTTGCCCCATCGAGCTCCAGAATGGGCGTTTGGCCATTGGCGCTGCGTATCGCATCAAAACGGGCGAACAGATCGGTCTTGTCGGGGTGGTGCTGGCCGAGATAACCAAGTTCGGTCTTGTTGTACGTGCCCCGACCCGGACAAATTACCACCGCGGTGCGTTTCATTTCGCGTCACCGACAGCGGCGGTTGCGGCAGCGACGATGTCATCGGTTGACGGCAAGGTCGCGGCGTAGGCTTTGCCGGTCGCGATAAAGCTATCCTCGGCAGTGATCCGCGAGACATGAGTTCGGCCGGCTTCCATGAAGCACGTCATCAACGCCTCGGATTGGCTGCCAGTGCGCCTGCACTCATCAACGATCAGGACATGTTTACAGTCTGCGGTTGCCGCGAGCAGTGCGTCTGCCGGCATCGGCGCTATCCAGCGCATATCAACGACGCGTGCATCAATATTTGATTCGGCCAGTCGTCTTTGTGCCTGTCGAGCCATGTACGCACCGTTGGCGTAACTGACGATGGCGAGGTCTTTGCCATCGCCGTGCACACCAACCTCATCTAACGAGATACGTTCGGTCGAGTCGGGGTATTCGCTCAGCCACTGGTCGTCGCCCGGCTCATGTAAGTCACGCGTGTGATACAAGGCAATCGGTTCGACAAATGCGACGATCCGTTGTTCTTCGCGGGCGAGGCGCACGCACTCGCGCAGCATCAAAGCGGCATCTCTGCCGTTACTCGGACAGGCGACGATCAGCCCCGGAATATCGCGCAGCACGGCGAGTGAATTGTCGTTGTGAAAGTGTCCGCCAAATCCTTTTTGGTAACCCAGACCGGCAATTCGAATAATCATCGGATTGGTGAACTGGCCGTTAGAGAAGAATGGCAGCGTAGCGGCTTCGCCGCGCACCTGGTCTTCGGCGTTGTGCAAATATGCGAGAAATTGAATTTCTGGAATGGGAATAAAGCCGTTTTGCCCCATGCCAATCGCTAGACCGAGGATCGATTGCTCATCCAGCAGAGAGTCGATCACTCGTGCGGGACCAAATCGCGATTCCAATTTTTGTGTCACGCCGTACACGCCGCCTTTGCGGCCAATATCCTCGCCCATTAGGGTAATTTCCGGAATCTCGAGCATCAGATCGGTTAGCGCAAAGTTGATCAGTCTTGATAGCGTTTGTGGCTTGTCGAGCGCGCGGTGATCCACAGCAAACGTCGCCGCGCGCTGATCGGCTGACGGAACCGTCGTTGGATGACACTGCCGACTGGGTGGAATGATGCTCGCCATCACATCCTCGGCGGTTTGCAGGCGAGGCCGCTGGATGACTTCGGCGAGCAATCGCTGCAGTCGAGCTTCGGTGTCTCCGTATATTTGCAACGCATCGTCGGGCGTTAGCGCGCCCGCTTCGCTCAGCAGTCGCACGCTGTGCAGCAAGGGATCGTTGGCCTCGTCGTCCTCCACGGCGGACTTGGGTAAGTAAGAGGTTGCGATATCGGCGCCCGCATGCCCGTATAGACGCACCAGCTGCAAGTGCAGCATTGCGGGTTGACGGTGTTTGCGCACAAATTCAGCCGCTTCCCGGGCGACTGAGTAGGTTTCATAAATATTTAGCCCGTCGGCGGCGAAATACTCCAGACCGGCACGGTCCTGTAACGACTCTTCGACCCAGCCCGCCGGTGTCTTGGTCGAAATTCCAATGCCGTTGTCTTCGCACACCATCAGCAGCGGCAAAGGTGAGGATTTAAAGTTGGCCCAGCCGGCGGTATTGATCGCGCCCTGCGCGGTAGAGTGATTCAGCGATGCATCGCCGAACGAGCACAACGCAATGCTGTCGCGCTCGCACAGCATGTGCTCGGGTTGAGTTCGGAGTGAGGCGCCAATGGCATAGGCCGCGCCGACAGCCTTCGGCAGGTGACTGGCGATCGTCGACGTCTGTGGCGGGATCATCAATTCACGCGAGCCAAGTACCTTGTGACGTCCGCCGCTGATCGGGTCATCGGCGGAACAGGCAAAAGACAGCAGCATGTCCCAGGCAATCGACTGGCCCGGGACCTGATCACTTCTCGCGATTTGGAACGCAGCATCGCGGTAGTGCAGGAACGCAATATCAGTAGGCCGCAGGGCGTGGGCAACGGCAGCCATGCCCTCGTGCCCGGAGGAGCCAATCGTGTAGAAGCCTTCACCGGCCTTCTGCATGGATCGACTGATACGGTCCAGTTGACGGCATAGCACCTGCGCTCGAAACAACTCGACCGCCTCGGTGTTGCTGAGCACATCGCTGGGCGACGCGCCGGACGGCAGGTCGTTGGCCGCGACGCGGCGCAGAAAGTTTTTATGAACGATGTCGACGCGGTCCATGGCTACACGCTGGATCGTTGGGATAGTCCATGCCAGGCAGTAACCGCGCACTTAACGCTATTTAAGGGGAGTCGTCAATGCGGTTGATAACGCGCTGATCGCGCGAGACTGCCCAAATTTTAGTAGATTGTTGGCATTGATGACGTGGAGTTCGTGAAATGAGCCAGTTCCCGCGATTAGTCGCAATTTTCGTCTGCATCGGCTTGTCCGGATGCGCGACCAGCAACGTCGCAAAGGTGGTGCCAGCCCATGACGCGATGGATGCCACGGTGTGGATACAAACGTCAACCGAGTATGCCGCCGCCACCACCAGTATTTACGCTGCGGCGACCGCTATGCTCGACCGCGTAGACGCCGCCAAACTCCCCAAGCGGCCAGCGGTGGTTCTCGACGTTGACGAAACAGTGCTCGATAACTCTCCCTACCAAGGCCAGTTGATTCAGGACGGCACGCGATACGAGTCGGAATCCTGGGATCGGTGGATCGCGCTACGCAGCGCGACTGCGGTGCCAGGGGTCGTGGATTTTCTCGCGGCTGCCCAAGCACGCGATGTGCAGGTCGTGCTGGTGACCAATCGGCGCTGCCGCGCTCGCGAAGGCACCGCATCGCATTGCCCGCAACACGAAGATACGCTGGCCAATCTGCGAACGGTCGGCATAGATACCGCGGCGACGCTATTGTTCTTGCGCGATGACGAACCGGTTGGTCCCTGCGCGGAATTATTGACTGCGGACGAGATAGCGGACGGTAAATGGTCATCCGACAAGACGTCACGGCGAGCATGTGTGTCGCTCGACCACACCATCGTCATGTTGTTTGGTGATCAACTCGGTGATTTTATTGAGGAGTCGAGTGGCGCGTCTGGGCGCGACGTTGCGGCGAGCCACTCAGCTCAATGGGGGAGGGCTTGGTTCATGCTGCCGAATCCTACCTACGGCAGCTGGTTGCCCAGGGATTATGTGGAAAAACAGCAGCTTATACGCGGGATCGAATAGATTTAAAGACAATTTGTCTTACAGACATTATCGATTGCGTCTAAAATGGAACGGCGCCGTTGGCGCGGCTATACCACGACAATAAAACCTCTCTATTAAAGGGTACTAAGCCCATCGGCGGCGATAGCGACGCGGTCGGTGGGGTTCGAACATGAACTGGCTGAATTCAACCATAGAATTTCTTTGGGGCGTCGTGCTGCAGATCGCCTCCGTATTCTATGAGAGCTCGGTGTTTATTCTGCTCGGCTTCGCGCTTGCCGGCATTCTGTACGAGTTTGTTCCCATCAAGATGGTGGCCAAAAAACTCGGCAAACCCGGTTTTAAGAGCGTGTTTTGGGCGACCGCGCTGGGGGCACCGCTGCCACTGTGTTCCTGTGGTGTTCTGCCAACCGCGGCAGCGCTGCGCCGCAAAGGCGCCAGTAAGCCGGCGACCGCATCGTTCATCGTGTCGGTTCCCGAAACCGGAGTGGACTCGATTGCGGTGACGTACGGCCTGATGGGCCCGATCATGGCGATCATCCGGCCGATCGTTGCAGTGGTGACAGCCACCATTGCCGGCATCGCGTGTTTGTTTATCACCCGCGATGAAAACGATAGCGTGGACGTCGACGGTCTGCGCGACATCGAACATCACGATCATGATCATGGTCATGTCCACCACGAGTTAGATGAAGACGACACCAGTTCGAGCAATGCGCCGCACGGCAGAAAGCTCAGTCGATTCGAGCGTTACAGCGGCCGCGTCAAGCGAATGGGCGAATACGGTTTTCGCACAATCGTAGACGAGGTTGCGTTCTGGATCGTCGCCGGCCTGGTGGTCACCGGTATTTTGATGGCGCTGTTGCCGGAAGACTTTTTCTCTAGTGCGTTGGGTCTGGATAGCGGAATCTGGCCGATGCTGCTGATGGCCGTTATCGGCGTGCCCTTATACACCTGCGCGAGCATGTCTACCCCGATAGCTGCTGGGTTGGTGGCCACCGGTCTTTCGCCCGGCGCTGCGTTGGTGTTTTTGTTAGCCGGCCCAGCGACCAGCATTGCCAGCCTGACGATCGTTGGAAAATTGCTTGGTCGTCGTTCGATGATCGCCTACCTTGCCTCGATTATTGTGGTCGCTATCTCGGCCGGTCTATTACTCGACATGTTTGCAGCCGAGCAGATTCGTGCCGCAACCGTAAGCACCTTTACGGCCCCGGACAGCCCTTTCGAGCAGGTGTTCAAGGGATTGTGCGCGGTGATTTTCTTGGCGCTGTTTTTGAACAGTATGGGTCGCAGGAGTTACCGTGAGCCGATCCGTGACATGCGTACGCAAGGTGCCTTACTGAAGTCGGGGTTCCGCCACGTCAAACGCTTAGGGTATGGCTTGGCATGGGTAGCATTGATTGCCGCGGCAATTCCTTTGGTGACGCTTCGCGTCGGACCGGGTCAACAAGGCATCGTGATGCGGTTTGGCGAGGTCGTGCGTGACAACCTGGAGCCGGGGATATACGCGCATTTGCCATGGCCGATCGAAACGACCCGGTTGGTCGATACCCAAGCGGTACGCGATACATATATCGCCGAAACGACCCAGGAATATCTGACATCGGACGAAAACGTCATTGCGTTGACGTCGGTGATTCAATACCGCATCAGTGATTCTTATGCGTTCGAGTTTAGCGGTGAGAAAAACGTCAACCTACTCAGTGATCTGGCGAATCGGATCTTGGTTCAGGAGATACTGGCGCGGCCGATTGACGAGATTTATACCACCGAGCGCCTCAATCTAGAGGCCGCTTATCGAACGCGACTGGCCGAAGATGTCAGCGCACTGAATCAAGGCTATGAGTTGGTGGAAGCCCGTCTTGAGCATGTGCATGCGCCGGACGATGTGCATTTCGCGTTTCGTGATGTGTCGAGCGCGCTGGAGGACCGCCAACGCGCGACATTTGAGGCAGACGGCCAGGCGATCGAGCGAGTCACTGACGCCAATGGGCTCTATACCGAAGCCGTGACGATCGCCACCGGTGAAGGCGGTGCTCGGGTAGCCATCGCCGAAGGATTAGCACAGTCGTTCGTGCCGCAGGCGGAGGCTTACCGAGAACACCCTGACATCAGCCGCTTTCGATTACGTATGGAGGCGGTAGAGCGCAGTCTTGATGCACCCAACAAATACCTGAATACGGTGCCGGGATCGCAAAGTGTCGATCTTTGGATAGACCCAGGCCAAGACGATGTCATCAAGTTTAACTATCGGGAGTGATTCATGAACTTGAATCTGGCAGAAAAACGAATTCTTAGCGGCGTGGTGGTTGCGTTGGCGCTGTTGGCGGCCAATTCATCTGCATTCGTCGTGGACGAGTCGGAATATGCGGTGGTGTTACGATTTGGCCGCGTCGTCACAGAAATCGATCAGCCGGGCCTGAACTTTAAGTGGCCGGCGCCGATCGATCAGGTTCGTCGGTTCGATAAACGGTATCTGTATCAGCAAATCCCGCAGACGGAGTACTTGAGCTCCGACAAGAAAAACGTTTTGGTGTCGTCATTCCTAACCTGGCGGATCGAATCACCGAAGAAGTTTCTCGAGGCGATGGGCGACCGCGACTCGGCCGAGTCACGGTTATCGACCTTGGTGAAGTCGTCATTGGGATCGGCGCTCGGTGCGCGTCCGTTTACCGATTACATTCCCGAGACACCTGACGAAAACACCGCTGAGAGTTCCGGCAGCAACCTGCTGCGTCTTGAGTCAGAGGTCTTGGGCGGCATCGCCAATGTGGCGACTGACGATTACGGTATTGAAGTAGTGTCGTTCGGCATTAGTCGGTTTAGTTTTCCGCAACAAAATCTTCGCGCGGTGTTTGCCCGCATGCGAGCAGAACGCGAGCGAATTGCGAGTGCTTACCGTTCTGAAGGTGCGGCAGAGGCGCGCAAAATACTGGCCAACGCGGAGCTCGAGCGCAGCAAGATCCTGGCGCGGGCGGAATCTGAGGCCGAGGTCCTGCGTGGTACCTCCGAAGCAGAAGCGGCGGCGATCTATTCCAAAGCCTACGCCACGGACCCAGAGTTCTACGAGTTTCTGCGCAAGTTAGAAACTTACGAAAAGATAATCGATGACAAGACCACCGTCATCGTGCCGGCCGACTCGACGCTGCTCGACTTACTGATTTCGGAGGATCGCTAGTCTTGCGTCGCCTGCTTCTTATCAGTGCAGCTATCGTGCTCGTCGTTTACGCGGCGTCCGGCATCTATGAGGTTGAGCCTGAAGAATCCGGCGTTGCCTATGTACTGGGTCGTATCGTCAACCCTAATGTGCCCTCCGGTATTCATTGGAATCTTCCGGCACCGTTTGGCCGCGAAGTAACGATGCCGACCCGGCTTACCCAAGTGTTGCAAGTCGGCTATGGCACGGCAACCGACAGCACTACGGTGATTTCGGAACCTCAGGACTTGTGGTTTACGGGCGGCGCCAGCATCGTCGAAGGGCGACTCGATGTGCAGTACCGTATCGACAAACTGGATCGCTATCTGCTGGCCCACGATGACCCAGAAGCGTATATGCGCTTAATCGCTGAACGCGCGGTCACGCAATTTTTAGCCGGCCTGCATGTGGATGATATTTTGACGACCAAGCGACAATCACTGGCGATTGACGTCGCGCAAGCGCTGCAAAATGGATTGGACGAATACGATATGGGTATTGCAGTTCAGGATCTGTCGATCGTGCATTTAGCACCGCCCTTGTCCGGCGGAGTATCGGATGCGTTCCGTAAAGTCCAAAGCGCGCGTTCCGAGCGTGAGCGCGAGATCGAGAACGCGCGATCCGGTGCCTCACAAATACGATTTGATGCCCAGGCCGAAGCCGAGGCGATTACCAGTACCGCGGAGGCCGACAAATTCGCGCGCGTCAATCAAGCGCAGGCCGCAGCCGAACGGTTTATCGCACTGGCCGCAGAGGAGTCGACGGCGCCGCAGATAACCAGGACGCGGCTATATCGAGATATCGTGCCGGACGCGCTGCAACGTGCGACCTTGTACGTCATTCCCAATGACCCGAGCAACGGCGTTACGGTAGAGGGGCGATAACGTGAATCTCATACTGAGTTTGGTGGCGTTGGCGTTAGGTCCGGTTCTCTACGGTGCGGCCCAAAAACATGCCTCGCTGCGCAGCGCGCTGGACGGTTTGTTGTTCGTCACTATCGCCGGAATCGTGGTCGTACACATTGTCCCGGATGTTTTTGCGGTCGCGGAATATTGGGCGCTCGCGTTTATCGTTGCCGGAGCCCTGTTCGCGTTCTTTGTGGAGCGCGCACCATCGGTCGGGGGCGGCGATCGCTACATGTGGATCATTCTGCTCGGCGCCATCGGACTCGCGATTCATGCCGCGGTCGACGGCATTGCGTTGATTCCTGACGATCACCTCGGCGGCCTGGACTCACACGGCGGTGGGCATGACCATCATGATCACGCCGGCCATGCGCACGTCGAACTAGGTCATAAGGCAGAATCGAGCCTGCTCGAGAACCATCTGGCGCTTGGCGTGATACTGCACCGAATCCCGGTGGGTATGGCGATTTGGTGGGTGGTACGACCGCGACTGGGCAAAGCCACGGCGATCAGCGCACTGGCGATTATTGCCGGCGCGACATCGATTGGTTACTTCTTCGGCGAGCCAGTAATTGAACTCATGCAGGCTACCGGTGTCGCATGTTTTCAGGCCTTTGTTGCCGGTACCTTATTGCACGTGATCGTATTTACATCGGCGAACGGACATTCATCCGCCCAGATAGACGATCGGTCGCGATCGGTGGTCGGTGAGCGACTGGGCATAATTATCGGACTTTTTATTATTTTCTTACTACCTCATGCACATTAAAACGTCGAACACGAACCGAGTTCTTGCCGCAGTCTTGCTTTGCGGCGTATTTTTCACGCCGACCTGGGCGCAGCATGTGCACGGCGAAATCGAAATCGGCGTCGTCGTTGACGGCGATGCGGTAGCGGTGTCGCTTCGTGCACCGATGTCTGACGTGGTGGGTTTCGAGCACGCTCCGCAAACCGAGGCGCAGGTCGCGAGCACGAGCTCAGTAGCTGCGCTCCTGCACGATGCCGATGCGATGTTCGGACTTTCAGAGGACGCCGGTTGCAGCGTCGCTCACGTCGTCATTGATGCGCCAACCTACGTTCGACCATCGGCTCATGAAGATAGTCATGACGATGACAAACATGCGTCGCACGACCATGGACATGACGATCACGACGATCATCATGCCAGTGACGATGATCACGCGGACCAAGATCATCATGACGACAATGATTATGACGACAATCATCATGAAGACAATCGCCATGAAGATGATCATCACGGTGATGAACATGCGTCGCACGATCATGGGCATGACGATCACGGTGATGATCACGCCAGCGACGACCATGACGATCATGACTCCCACGACCATCACGATGACCATGATCATGATGAGGCTGAGGAGCATACGGAAGTGAACGCCAGTTACGAGTGGTCATGTAGCGATGGCGACGCGCTGAATACCCTCGAGCTGCGGTTTATTCAGGGATTCGCAAGCGTTGAAAACATTGAGGTACAAATCCTGACCGATAGCGGCGCGCGGATTGTGGAAGCAGGCGCGGACACCACATCAATTTCATTATCGGCACCCTAGATAGCTATGTCTTCTGCGTCCGTTGACGACCACAGCGCGATCGCGGTTTCGGATCTGCGATTCGGCTACGGATCCGGCAATGACATTCTCAATATTTCCGGCCTCCAGGTGGGGCGTTCCGAAAGAGTATTCCTGTTCGGTCCGAGTGGTTGTGGTAAGAGCACGCTGCTCGCTTTGATCGGCGGAGTATTGGTACCGCGAGCCGGAACGGTCGATATCTTGGACACATCAATATCGGCAATGAAGAGTGCCGCCCGCGATAGAGTGCGCGCCAACCATGTCGGCTTCATTTTTCAACAGTTCAATCTGGTGCCTTATTTGTCGGTGGTCGATAACGTGTGCCTGCCGTGTCGCTATTCGCCACGGAGATTGGACCGAGCAACCGAGTCAGATGGCTCGGCTGAAAAATCAGCGGCGCGTTTGCTCGACGCCTTGGGGATTGATGCCGAACTGCGGGCGCGCAAATCCACCGACCTGAGCGTCGGGCAACAACAGCGCGTTGCCGCTGCACGCGCATTGATCGGGCGACCGGAGGTGATCATTGCTGACGAGCCAACGTCATCACTGGATATGGATCGCCGGCGCGAGTTTATTGATCTGCTGTTGACGGAATGCGACCAGTCGAACAGTGCGGTCGTCTTTGTCAGCCATGACGCGTCATTGGCAGAGCACTTTGATCGGTCAATCGACCTGACTGATCTTAATTCAGCGACGTCCAGTACCCATGCTGCGTAGTATTCGCAACACGCTATCGTTGGTCTTTAGCAGCCTGATGAACCGCCGTGGTACTGCGGCATTGACGGTGGCGTCGATTGCGGTAAGCGTCGCGTTGTTGTCCGTCGTAGACCGTGTGCGGACCGATGCGCAAACCAGTTTTGCAAACACGATTTCGGGTACCGACCTGATCGTCGGTGCGCGCAGTGGCGATTTGAATCTGTTGTTGTATTCGGTGTTCCGAATTGGCAACCCAACGAATAATATTTCGTGGTCCAGCTATCAGGAAATTCGTGAACGACGCGAAGTTGCATGGACCATTCCCATGTCGCTTGGCGACGCCCATCGCGGTTATCGGGTGCTCGGTACCGATGTTGGCTACTTCGAACATTATCGGTATGCCGATGATCGACCGCTCACGTTTGCCGCCGGCGAGCCGTTCGCGAGCGCGACGGACGCCGTTGTTGGCGGCGAGGTGGCCGCGCAGTTGGGTTACAGCGTCGGGCAAGAGATCGTGGTATCGCACGGGCTCACCGAGACCAGTTTTCTGACGCACGATGACAATCCGTTTGTGATTACCGGCATTCTGGCGCGTACTGGTACGCCGGTCGATCGCACCGTGCACATCAGCTTAGGTGGCATGGATTTGATCCACGCGGATGGGCGCACCGATTTCTCAGCAATCGACAATGACTCCTATGAACCGGAGGCGCTCACCGCCGCTCTGATCGGCTTGCATTCGAAGACCGCAATTTTTTCTCTGCAGCGATTTATCAATGAGTCGGAGAGCGAGCCAATGTCAGCGGTGATCCCCGGCGTTGCATTACAGCAGCTGTGGGGTCTCATCGGGGTTGCGGAGTACGCGTTGTACGGCGTGTCAGCGATGGTCGTATTGGCGGGTGTGCTCGGCTTGTTGGCGACCCTGCTGGTGAGTCTCAACGAGCGGCGGCGCGAAATGTCGGTGCTGCGGTCGGTCGGTGCGCGCCCCGGCCACATATTCGCCATGCTGGTGTCCGAGTCCGCCGTGTTGGCGTTATTCGGCGCACTATTGGGGCTGGCGGTTGTCCAACTGGGTATCCTGGCCGCTCGACAGTACGTGTTAGCCGAATTTGGCATCCAATTGAGCGCCGGGCCGCGGATGTTTGATCTCTATGTTTTGACGGGGATACTTGGAATTTCTGTCCTAGTGAGCATAATTCCGGCATGGCGGGCGTATCGAAATTCGCTGGCCGATGGGCTTCAGGTACGGCTTTAGTAGGTTTAGGAGTCAGCATGACCAACAGAATTCTCACCGCATGGCCAGCATTCGCAATGTTGTTGGTGATCGGTGCAACGGCACGGGCCGACGATGCCCGCGAGCTCACTTGGGATGACCTCATTCCTGAGGATGCCGAGTTGGTGCAGCAGGCTCCGAACACCGGTGACAACTTGGATGGCTACTACGATGTAGAGCCAGGCCAGGGTCCGGATCCGTTTGAAGACTTAATGTCGTCGCCGGTGTTTCCAGCTGGCGTCGTCGAGGAGCTCGACGGGACGACGGTGAAAATTCCAGGTTTTGTGGTGCCGCTCGGGTTTGCCGAGGAAGGCAAGATAAAGGACTTTTTATTGGTGCCGTATTTTGGTGCCTGCATTCACTATCCGCCGCCGCCGGCAAATCAGATGGTGTATGTCACCACAGAAAAACCCATTGCAATCGAATCCACCTGGGCACCGATCTGGGCAATTGGCGAGCTCAAAACACAGTTTCATCGTTCCGAATTGGGTTCGGCGGAATACACCATGAAAATGGACTCCATCAAGGAATACGAATATTAGTGTCTTCGCGCGTTAGAAGATGGCAGAATTCAATTCATGGAACACGTGACTTCATCGACTAGCAGCGTTCGCAAACTCGCCGATTGGCTCGGCATTGCCGCATCAACTGCCTGTGGCATCCATTGCGTATTGTTGCCGACGTTATTGGTTACCGGCACGATCGTCCCGGCATCGTTTCTCGGCGATGAGTCGTTTCACCGCGCCTTGCTGTGGCTGATTTTGCCGGCAGCGATCATTGCGTTTGGCATCGGGTGTTGGCGCCATAAGGACCGCTGGGTGCTGTCATTGGGTATCGTTGGACTGATCGGTATCGTTGCCGCTGGCACTTTCTTGCACGATATTATCGGCGAGACCGGTGAACGCATCGCCACCGTGGTGTCTGCGGCGATTTTGGTTGCGGCACATTATCGAAATTATCGGCTGTGTCGGTCGACCAGCTGCGATCACGAACCCGCCTGATTCTCTTCAAGCGGCGATTTGTCGTCGACTCATCTAACGCCGGCCTGCGTGCGGCGCGTCCTGTTGCAATCGATCGGCCGCACAATGCAGCGCCGCCACTTGCCAATCGCCCGGCAGATCGTCATCCTTCGTTCACCGGCACGACGGGGGTGCGTGACGCCGCATCCGGTTATTCTCCCCCGGCCAAAAAAATCTGAAAGGGGATACCGAATGTCGATTCGTTTGTGCTTGCTGTCTCTTTTAACCGCGGTGTTCAGCATCATCGCAATGCCCAGTCAGGCGCAGGACGATAGTGCGGAAAAGCATCCGCTCGCGTCGATGCCCTTGCGTCACATCGGACCGGCCATCACGTCCGGGCGAGTATCTGACTTTGCCTTTTATCCGGGCGGTGACCATGAGTTCTTGGTTGCTGTTGCTTCGGGAAACCTATGGAAGACGAATAACGGTGGCACCACCTGGTCGCCGATCTTCGACAACGAAGGCTCGTATGCGATAGGCGTTGTCGAGATTGACCCGAACGACACCAAGACGATCTGGGTTGGCACGGGAGAAAACAAAGCGCAGCGCAGCGTCGCTTACGGTGATGGTGTCTACAAGTCGACGGACGGCGGCAAGACCTGGAATAACATGGGGCTGAAGGATTCCGGGCACATCGGCAAGATTTGGATCAATCCCGACAATTCGGATGAGGTACTGGTCGCGGCGCAGGGTCCGCTATGGAATGACGGTGGTGACCGTGGTCTGTACCGAACGCTTGATGGCGGTGAATCCTGGGAACGGATACTGGAGGTCGATGAACACACCGGCGTTAACGAGTTTATCGTCGACCCCCGCAATGCCGACGTGATCGTAGCGTCGAGCTATCAGCGTCGTCGCCACGTGTGGGTGTTGATCAATGGCGGGCCAGGCAGTGGCATTCATAAGAGTACCGATCGCGGTAAAACATGGACCGAAGTCACGGCTGGATTGCCGTCCGATCACATGGGCAAAATCGGCATGGCGAACGCGCCCAGCGCGCCGGATACGATGTACGCCATTATCGAGGCCAATGACGAAGAGAAGGGCGTTTACCGGTCGACGGATTTTGGCAGCAACTGGACCAAGCAGTCGTCGTATATGACGACCAGCCCGCAGTATTACAACGAGCTGGTGGTTGATCCGCTCAATGAGAACCGCGTCTACGCACTCAACACGTTCACGATGAAATCCGAAGATGGTGGCAAGAACTTCGCGCCACTGTCACTGGAATGGCGCCATGTTGACGATCACGCGCTGTGGATTGACCCCGAAAATACCGAACACCTGTATGTCGGCGGTGATGGCGGTATCTATGAGACTTGGGATCGCGGCAATACCTGGCGTCATGTGCGCAACTTGTCGATTACCCAGTTCTATCGGATTCAGCCGGACTACTCTGAGCCGTTTTACAACGTGTGTGGCGGTACGCAGGACAACAATTCATTATGCGCACCGTCGCGGACGACGGTGGTGCATGGCATTACCAATTCGGACTGGAACATTGTACTGGGCGGTGACGGTTATGAACCGCAGTTCGATCCCACTAACCCGAACATCATGTACGCGCAGTATCAGTACGGTGGCCTGGCGCGATACGACCGTCTCACGCAAGAACGTAAATTTATCGTGCCGCACCCGCAAAGCGGTGAGGACGATTACAAGTGGAATTGGAACACGCCGCTTATCGTCAGTCCGCATGCGCCGCAGCGACTGTATTACGCGGCGGAATATCTGTTCCGTTCCAACGATCGCGGCGACAGCTGGCAAAAAGTGAGCCCCAATCTCACCCGTGAGCTGGACCGAAATCAGCTCGATGTGATGGGCCGCGTGTGGGGCATAGACACGATTGCCAAGAACGATTCGACATCGATCTACGGCAGTGCAATCGGACTGAGTGAAAGTACTCTGCAAGAAGGCTTAATTTACATCGGCACGGATGATGGCGTACTCAACGTCACCGAGGATGGTGGCGAGACCTGGCGGCGAAATACCAATTTTGCCGACGTTCCAGATATGAGCTATTTCGAAGATGTGCTGGCGTCGTCTCACGACGCCGACGTTGTCTACGCGGTATTCGACAACCACAAGCGTGGTGATTACAAGCCGTACGTGTTGCGTTCAGACGACCGCGGCCGTTCTTGGTCGTCGATCACCAGCAATCTGCCAGAGCGCGGCTCCGCACACACCATTGTAGAAGATCATGTCGACCCCAATCTGCTGTTTGTTGGTACCGAATTCGGTTTGTTCTTTTCGCAGGATCGCGGTGCGTCTTGGCATCAGCTAAAAACGAATTTCCCAACCATCTCGGTTCGCGATATCGAAATTCAGGCGCGCGAAAACGACCTTGTCGTCGGCACGTTTGGACGCGGCATTTATATTCTCGACGACTATACGCCGTTACGTACCACCACCGATTCACTAACAGAAATGCAGTTGTTCCAGGTCCGCGATCCGTGGCTGTATATCGAAGGTGATCTTTGGGACGGGCGCGAGAAAGGATCGATGGGTGCGGAGTTCTTCACAGCCAAGAACCCGCCAAACGGTGCGGTGTTTAGCTACTACCTGAAAGATGGCGTCAAGTCGCGTCAATCGATTCGGCGGGAGCAGGAAATCGAAGTCGAGAAGGCGGGCGGCGATACGCCATATCCGGACTGGGATGATCTACGGATCGAAGATCGTGAGCGAGACCCGCAAGTCTATCTGGTAGTGCGCGATGGTGACGGCGATGTCGTTCGTCAGGTGAAAGGTAAAGCTGGCAAAGGCCTGCATCGCACCGCCTGGGATCTGCGCCTGCCGGCGCCCGATCCGATCGACCTTGCCGATAGCGGCGATCGTCCGTACTGGGCACAGCCGCCGGTCGGTCCGATGGTGTTGCCGGGAGAATACTCAGCGCGATTGGCGGTATTGCGCGATGGTCAGTTGCAAGAGGTCGGTGACTCGCAGTCGTTCACCGTGAAAGCGCTTGATGCGAGTCCCGAAATTACCGGCGATCGCGAAAAACTGCAGGCATTTCAAATCCGCGTTGCAGATTTGCGGCGTGCAGTCGCGGGAAGCTCTCGGGCAATCGCAGAGATGGAGAATCGGCTGGCGCATTTGCGAGCCGCGGTTGTGAACACGCCATCGGGCGGCGAAGCGGAGCGCGAACGGATACAGTCGTTGGCTACGCGACTGGCGGATGTCGGTGTTGCGATTAACGGTGACTCCACCGTTTCAGGTCGTAATGAGCCGACGCCCATGTCGATCGCCTCGCGCACCGGAGCAATCTATTCGGGGCTGGTGTTTGCACAAATGGACGCCGGCGGTAACTATGTTGATTCTTACAACATCGCCGCCAGCGAGTTCGCTGCGGCGTTGGCATCGCTGCGAGCGGTGGGTGCTGACATTGCTGGCCTGGAAGCTGCGCTGGAGTTGCAGGGCGCGCCATGGACGCCTGGCCGTATTCCAAGCTGGACTGCCGACGAATAACCGGTAAATTTCAAAGCGAGAAAAGGGCTCACTCAGTGAGCCCTTTTTTTTCGCGTGCACATTTAGCTCAGTGTGGTTCTGAGTAGCGTCAGAAAATGCTCTCGATCGGCTTCGAGAATCACCCGAGTCGACTGCTGTCGATCCGAAAAGTGACGATCATCAATAATGGCAAGGCCGCGCGTCGGGCCATCGTGCGTCATGACGGTCACGGCCGCCGACTTGTCGGCAACGATGATTTTTTCCGAGATGACGACCGCCATCGCTATCGGGTCCGGCAAATCAAAACCCTGAAAGCCCGACGATTCTTCACAGAATTTGCGAACCGTCGCCTGGCTGTCCACGGCTATTTTGGCAACCGGCGTGCCAATAGCGCGCAGTTCATCCGCATCCTGATCGTCGATGACCGCGAACTTTCTTGAAATGTCCCAGCCCACCATGGTCTTCGGCATGGGCGATGCGAACACAATTTCGGCGGCCTCAGGGTCTGCCCAGAGGTTGAATTCTGACACCGGCGTGACGTTGCCATAGCCATCGCTGGCGCCGCCCATGATCGTGCAGTGTTTGATCTTGGTTGCCAGTTCGGAGTCACGTTCGAGCGCCAGCGCGATGTTCGTCAGCGGGCCGAGTGTGATCAACTCAAGTTCGCCGGGATATTGGTCGGCAGCATCGATAAGCGCCTGAATGCCGTCGCCTTCGTCGGGTTCGCGTCCGGAAAGATCCAGACCGATATCGGCCATGCCATCGTCACCGTGGACAAATTGTGCCGTTTCTAACGGACGCGACAAAGGCTTCGCGGCACCGGCGAAAATCGGCGTCGATGCTGAGAACAATTCGCGCGTGAATAGTGCGTTCTGGATGCCCTGTTGGAGCGGAACATTGCCGGCGACGATGGAGATACCCACCAATGCATCCGGAACATGGGTAAACGCCATCATTAATGCGACCGCATCATCGGACGCGGTGTCGGTGTCTATGAAGATCCGTCTTGGCATCAAATCGGTGCTGCGTTAATCGGGCGAACTGGAGTTATGCGACTCGCCGTCGCTGAGCTCGGTACGTGCGTCCAAAAACGCGATCGTGTCTTTCAGCACGTCGCCGGTAAATTCGAATGGCTGCGATAGCGCGACCGCAACGCGTGCGTGTCCGATGTCTTCATAGAGGTGCAGCGTGACCGGCACTCCAAGCTCAGACAGTTTTTTCTCTAATCGAGTGCTGTTGCCTGACTCAACCAGTTTGTCATCGAGGCCGTGCACTAATAGCGTCGGCGGTGACGTTTTGGTCACGTGATTAATGGGCTGGCTGTCGTCGCGAATGTCCTCGGGAAACACCTCGCGCAGGTAGCTTGGGCCCAGCGGCAGGAAATCGTAGGGACCGGACAGGCCGATAAAGCCGGCAATCGCGGCCGGGTCCGCCGCCTGATCATTCAAGTAGTGAGGGTCATAGCTAACCATTGCCGCAATATGCGCGCCGGCAGAATGACCCATCAGATACACCGGCGTTTGGTCAGTGCTAACCAGTTCTGAGTTGCTCAAGACCCAGGCGACCGCGAGGGCGCCGTCCTCGACAAACTCCGGAAACACAACGTCGGGATACACGCGATAGTCGGGAATGACCACGGTGTAGCCAGCTTCCGCGAGCGACGACGCGACGAACTCGTAGTCGTGTTTATCGCCGTTGTCCCAGCCACCACCGTAAAAAAACACCACCACCGGTGCGCCGAGTTTTGCCTGCTGCGGTGTATAGATGTCGAGCATCTGTCGTGGCAGTGAGCCATAGGCGATATCGCTGTCCGACGAATAGTGGGCGCTCGGGCTCAGTACGTTGATCGTCTGCAGCGGGCTGCATGCCGATGCGCTGAGCGCCGCCACAATGACCAGCAGCAGGTAGGTCGATTTGGAATGGGCTGAATGCATGGGAACGACAGGGTAAGAGTCGCCGCTCGTGAATGCAATTCGGCGTGCGCGGCAGCCGGTCTGCCGCGCTACAGGCACTGTATGGCGGTCTCGCCGCCGACGAAAATGGCCCTACAACACGCTCTCAAACGTCTCGAGTTGAGGGTGCCCCAGATACGTGCCTTTGGGTGCGCTCGCCTGTCGGTGGGCTTTGCGAAATGCCTCCGATTCCGTCCAGGCGACGAAAGCCTCGCGGCTCTCCCAGATCGAATGCGAGGCATACAAGACATGGTCTTCGTGGGTCTCGCCCTTGAGCAGCGCAAACGATTTGAATCCTGGGACTTCGTCCAAATAAGAATCGCGTTCGCGCCAAACTTTCTCGAAGCCGTCTTCGAAGCCCGGTGTTATTTTGAATCGATTCATCGCAACAAACATGAGACAGCTCCTGGGTTAGATTTACGAAAATACGACATAGCGTTGCAGCGTATCGTGCCATTCGACGTGTATAGGTGTTTGATAAACGTCGCTGAGCATCTCGCTATCGAGTACGTCGTTGACGCCACCGGTCGTGACGATATGGCCATCGTGAATCACGACGATCTGGTCTGCAAAACGTGCGGCGAGATTCAGATCATGCACGATCACCAGCACGCCGGTGTTTTGGCGCGCCAGGCGCTGCGTATTTTGCATCGTCGCAACGACGTGGGATAAATCCAACGCAGAGGTTGGCTCATCCAACAGTAGGTAACGGCGATCTGGGTCATCTTTTGGCCGCCAAATTTGTAAGTGACAGCGTGCTAGCTGAGTGCGTTGCTGTTCGCCGCCGGAAAGTGTATTGAACGTGCGCGACAACAAGTGCGTGATGCCGCAGTCTGCGGCAACCTGCATGATGGCTTGATCACGTTCTGTGCGAATTCGAATGTCATCTTGTACCCAGCCTAGGCCCAAAATTTCCGCCACACTGAAGTCAAATACCACCGGCGTCGACTGCGCCATAACACTACGCCGTCTTGCCAAAGCGGCCGCGCTGACGTTCCTGAGGGGTTCGCCGTCGATGTGTACAGCGCCACCATCGGGCATGAATTCACCCGCCACAGCTTTGAGCAAGGTCGATTTACCGGCGCCGTTCGGGCCGATCAGTGCGGTCGTCGTGCCCGGTGCGATTTCAATATTGGCATCCGACACGATGGTCTTGCCCGATCGCACCACGCTGATATTTTCGCCGATCAGACTCATGCGGGTCTCCGCCGCGCGATGAGCCATAAGAAGAACGGTGCACCCATGGCGCTGGTGACCAGTCCAACTGGCAATTCCGCGGGCATGATGACGATGCGAGCGATGACGTCGGCGGCGACCGCCAGTGAGGCGCCGAGCAAAATGGAGCCGAGCAATACGTAGCGGTGCGATGCACCACCGAGCAAACGCACCAGGTGGGGCACGACCAAACCGATAAAGGTGATGATTCCAGACACCGCAACGCCAGCGCCGACAGCGGCGGCGGCCAGCACGATGATACGTTTTTTCAGTCGCGGCACGTCAACGCCGAGAAACCGTGCATCCGCTTCGCCCAATTGCAAGACGTCGAGTGGTCTGGCGAGCTGCAACATCAATACGACCGACGTGCCGACCACGATCACCGTCGGTAATACAGCCGGCCAGGTGGCGCGACCAAAGCTGCCCATCAACCAAAAAATGAGCGTGCGCAACTGCCGATCGTCGCTGACGAATTCGAACGCGCCGATTGCCACCGTTGCCAGGGCATTGATCGCAATGCCGGCTAACAGCATCGTGGTGACGCTGAAATTGCCATACCGCCGCGAGAATGCGTACAGAAACATCGTTACCACGGATGCGCCGGCCACCGCCGAAACCGGTACTAGGTAAGGTAGCCATTGATCGGCTACCGCAAGCCCGGTTCCAAATACAATCATGGCGAGCGCGCCTACAGCTGCGCCGCTGGACACGCCGATCAAGCCAGGGTCGGCCAGGGGGTTACGAAACATGCCCTGCAATGCGGCGCCCGAAATGGATAGGGCGGCGCCAACCAATGCCGCAAGTACTACACGCGGCGTACGAATCTCTACCAGCACCGTGCGTTCGAGCGCGCGGTCGGTTCCGCTGCTGAAAAAGTCGCTGAGGTTGGTCGGTATCGCGCCGATAACCAGCGCCGCCAGCACCACCGCGATCAGCAATATCAACATGCTGATCAATAGGATGGTTTGCTTGCCGGCTTTGCTGTGATTATCGCCGTTGATAATGGATTTAGTTTCGGTCAATTGCTATCAGCGTTTAGCGTGTCGGCAAGCTCCACAGCGATTTCCAATGTTCGCGGGCCAAAGCCCAACATCGCCATGCCGTCGAGGCTAACCAGCGCACCGGTTTGTGCTGCCTCGGTGAGTTTCAACGCGGGATGGCTTAGCAACTCGTCTTTGCCACCGGCAGAGTCGACGCCGCGTTGTGGCACGACTACGAATCGCGGATTGGATTTGATCATGCCTTCGAGAGACACCGGCTTCCATCCATCGAAATCGACGAACACGTTTTCCGCACCCGCCATTGCCAGCAGACCTGCGCCCGACGTGTCGAGACCAGCGCCAAGTGGTACGCCGTCGCGCAGACCGAGTATTACGCCGGCGCGCGGCTTGTTAGCGTCGTGGTCAATCGCAGCCAATGCACGCAACGTATCGCCAAGCTGTTCTTCAATCCGCCGCTCGGCTTTGTCGGAGACGCCAATGATCGCCGCGATGCAGCGGATCTTGGCCAGGATGCCGTCGGCGGTATGAATTTCCTCCAGCCGAATATGATCGATACCGGTGGCCGCTATCTGATCGAGCACGACCGGCGGTCCCATATCGTCCTCACCGATGATGAGCGTGGGATTCAACGAAATAAGGCCTTCGGCGGACAAGGCGCGAACGTAGCCGACGGACGGCAGCTCCAGCGCCTCGGCCGGGTAATTTGAGGTGGTATCGACCGCGACGATGCGATCTTGCTCGCCGAGAAAGTACAGGATCTCGGTAATTGAGCCGCCCGCTACGGCGATCCTGTCGGTGTCGTAGTCACCACGTTCGCAGGCAAACGCATCGACGGCGAAGATCCCGAACAATAAAACGATGTAACGCATGGCGGCCCCTTGGCATATGTAACGGCGAATACGCTATTGTGCCTAAATGAGAATGATTCTCAATAAAACTTTAACCTAAAGCCGCATCGCGTTGGTCCCGCTGGGCCGGGTCAACGTCGCGGATCGCGCTGAGCTCAAGTACAGTCGCGGCATGCGCGTGCTGATTTGCCTAATACTGCTCACCGCGGCGACGTTGAGTGTCGCCCACCCTGAAGATGAGTTCTGCGTGCCCGGAGAGGATGGGCTCGATCCGTCATTGTGTGAGGCGCTCAATGCTATGCAGTCGGGCGAATCGACTCGGCCGTTATTGGATGACGCCGGCAATGAGCGTGGCGCAATGTCGACGCTGTGGTTGTATACCAAAATCGGCGTCGGACACATTTTGCCCGGCGGTCTGGACCACATCTTATTCGTGCTGGCGCTGATGCTGACGTCGACTCAGCTGCGCCCGCTAGTTCTCCAAATTACGATGTTTACACTGGCGCACAGCATCACGCTCGGCCTGGCGGCGGCGGGATGGGTCAGTCTAAATTCTGCCTGGGTGGAGGCGTTAATCGCCGCGACCATCGCCTTCGTTGCGATCGAAAATATTTTCGTCAAGCAGTTGCCGAGCTGGCGACTGCCGGTGGTGTTTCTATTTGGCTTGCTACACGGACTGGGTTTCGCCGGATTTTTCGGACAATTAAGCCTTCCCGACAATCAATTCTTGTCTGGCCTGATCGGATTTAACGTCGGTGTCGAAATCGGTCAGCTCAGCGTGCTGGCGGTCGCGGTGCTGATCGCGTTGTTCGTGCAACGACAGTTCGGCTGGCAAGATTCCGGCCGCGAATACCGCCGCTTCGTAGTGATTCCCGCCTCGTTGGTGATCGGTGGGATTGGACTGGTATGGACGGTCGAGCGATTGCTCGCCGTGTAACATCCCGCCGCGCAGCACGCGGCGGGATGTGGACGATAGATGACTATCCGCCGCTGGTGGAGAAACCGCGACCTTCAAGCAACGGCTCGATGCTCGGATCTTTGCCGCGGAACTCGCGATAAAGTTCGTCGGCTTCTCTAAGTCCTCCGGCCTCGTAGACCCATTTCTTCAGGCGACCAGCGGTCTCCGGATCAAAGATATCTTCGGCTTCGACGAATGCGTTAAAGCCGTCGGCGTCGAGAATTTCAGACCACAGGTAGGCGTAGTAGCCGGCCGAATAACCGCCCGCAAAGGTGTGCGCGAAGTACTGCGAACGATAGCGCGGTTCAATCTCGTCGATCAGTCCGTACTCTTCCAACACCTGATCTTCGAACGCTTTCGCGTCGGTAATCGCATTGGCTTCTTCTGCACTCAGCATGTGCCAGCGGAGATCTAGGAGCGACGCGGCGACATATTCGGTGGTCGCAAATCCCTGGTTATGATTCGCCGCTGCAAGCAGTCGTTCGACCAGTTCGGTCGGGATGACTTCGCCGTTTTCATAGTGACGTGCATAGATTTCCAGCATTTCCGGCTGTGCCGTCCAATGCTCAAGGATCTGCGCCGGAAACTCGGTGTAGTCGCGCGGTCCATCGACGCCCGAGAACGTCGGGTAGTCGATTTTTGTCAGCAGACCGTGCAGTCCGTGGCCAAATTCGTGAAACAGCGTTTCGACTTCGGAAAAACGCATCAACGCCGGCGAGCCTTCCGGAGGCTGCGCCAGATTCATGTTGTTGGTGATCAGCGGACGGATCCGATCGCCACCGATATTCGAAGTTGTGCGGTAGCTGTTCATCCATGCGCCGCCACGCTTCGAATCGCGCGCGAACATGTCCATGAAAAAGATGCCCAGGTGCTGGCCGTCAGCATCTTTCAGCTCATACGCCGTAACGACGTCATTCCAGACTGGCACCTCAACTTCGGTGAATTTGACGTTGAACAGGCGCTCCGCCATGTCGAACGCACCTTGGCGAACCGCCCCCAATTCGAAGTAGGGCTTCAGCTGGTTTTCGTCCAGGTCGAAACGTTCGGCGCGCAGTTTTTCCGAGTAGTGCCACCAGTCGTGGCCGGCAAAAGTGAATTCATCGCCGATCATTGCCTGCATATCGGCACGTTCTTGCTTCGCCTGCGCAAGACCCGGCTCCCAGACGCGCAGCAGAAAATCTTCAGCGCCTTTTTCGGACTTCGCCATGCGGACTTCCAGCTGGTAGTGCGCATGCGATTTGTAGCCCATCAGTTCAGCACGCTTGGCGCGCAGCTGGGCGATTTCAATCGCCAGCGGCCCGTTGTCGTACTCACCGGAATTGGCCCGATTCACGTAACCGTCAAACATACGTTTGCGAAGCTCGCGGTTCTCGGACTGCGTCATGAAGGTCTCATATACAGAACGGTTCAAGCCGAGTACCCAGGCTTGTTTTTCCTCGTCCCAGATATTCGCTTTGAAGTCGTCGGCTAGGCCCGCGGTATCGGCTTCATCGGTCAGTTCGATCGTGAACGCCTTGGTGGCGGCCAGCAGGTTTTGGCCAAACTGGGTAGTGAGTTCCGACAGCCGAGAGTTTATGTCAGCAACTTCGGCTTTGACCTCGTCCGACAATGCGGCGCCGGAGCGAACAAAGCCTCGATGAGTAAGTTCCAGAAGACGCGCTTCCTGTTCATTAAGGTCCAGGGAATCGCGTTGCTCGTAGACAGTCTGAACGCGGTTGAACAGATCGTCATTAAATGTCAGCGCATCCGTTTCGCGGGACCACATCGGACCAATTTCCTGCTGTAGCTGGCGAAGGTTGTCATTCATCTCTGTGCCGACCAGCGGATAGAACGTGTACAGCACGTTGTTCGCTGTCGCGCCGGCGGTCTCCATCGCCAGAATGGTATTTTCAAACGTGGGTGGTTCAGGGTTGTTGATAATGGCGTCGTATTCGGCGCGCATATCCAAAAGGCCCTGTTTGAAGGCCGGCATGAAGTGCTCGTCCTGGATTGCCTCGAACGGTGGCACGCCGAACGGTGTGTCCCAATCCTGTAGGAAAGGGTTGCCTTCGAGCTCGGCGGCGGTAACGGAAATCTCCGGAAGGTCGGACGATTCGGCCGCGGCTTCCGCAGCCGGCTCGTCGTTGCTGCTGCACGCAGCGAGAAGGGCGGCGGCTGAGAGCGCCGCGACGATACGGTGTCGTGTCATTTTTAGGTACCCGATATTTAGTGTATTTCTGACGAGAGCCCGTCGGCGGGCTTCGAATATTTGTGCGTATTCTGACAGGAAATGCGCCGAATAGTTTGGCCGGATTCGCACACCGCCGCACGGTCGGCCGCATATTCTGGGTCTCCCCCTAGGGCCGGATGCGGAACCCCTAGAATTGGCCACAACACGACGATACTTGGCGCATTTCGCTTTGTAAATGCGAATCGTTCTTGTTATCGTTCCTGCCCTTTTTTCCGGTTTTCTCTCTGGCCGGGCAACGCCTGGCCAGCATTCATAACAACTAAGGTGTGACTTCAATGCACAAGAATCTCAAAGCAGCACTAGTGTTCGCCAGCTTCCTGGCCCTCGCGGGTTGTGAAGGTGACGATGGATCAGACGGCGCGGATGGCGCCGCTGGCGCGGCGGGTGCCGCGGGCCCGGCAGGTCCGGCAGGCCCGGCGGGTCCGGCAGGCCCGGCAGGTCCGGCAGGTAGCGGTGGTGGCAGCGCCGAAATCTCCGGCGATACGGTGACCACGGCAGCAAACGACCTGCGCGGTTTGAACTACGCGACGGTTGCGCCGCACGCCAACAAAATCTATGCCTCTGGCCATGTGGGTACGACCGACGCGACGCGTCAGATCGTGGTGGCACGATTCTTCGCAGACGGCACGCCCGACGCGAGCTTTGGCGGTGACGGTTTTGTTGAGCTTGAAGCCACTCCGGGAATCGTCGGTGGTAGCGACGAAATCTCTTACGGTGTAGCAGAACTGCAAGGTGGTGACGTCGTTGCAGTGACGACGGCTATCGATGCCGACGGCGGCTCATCGATTTACCTGTTCCGCCTGGACGCGGACGGCAACCAGGTTGCTGGCTGGGGTGATGCGCAGGGCAAAGCCGAAGTGGTATTCGGCTGGGCCAACGCGGATAACGCCACCTACCCAGGTGCGCCGGCAACGTTCCCGGTGGATCTCGCATGGGACCTCCAGGTTGATCGCAGCATCGCTGGTGATCGCGTTGTGGTCTTCGGCCAAGGTTCAGCCGGTGACGGCGTTCGTACCGACCGGGATCGTTACGTTGCTCGCGTCAACATCACCGCGGTGGGTGCCGAGGCGGATCCGACATTTAATGGCGGCAGCGCTTACACCTACAACGCTACGGGCGTGCTGAACGACAGTCAGCGTCGCGGCATCGTTGAGGCCGATGGCAAGATTGTTGCTGCCGGTTACACCGATCTCGGTGGTGTGCTCGACAACCACTCATTCATGATTCGCCTTGCTGCGGATGGCACGCTGGACGCCACCTTCGGCGGGTTCAGTGACGAGCCGACGATTCCGGCAACGCCGGGCATCGCGGTATTCAACCCGTTCAAGGTTGATGGTGGTTACGCTGAAAACTATGCCGTAGGTTTCCAAGCTGGCACGTCGTCTTACATCGCGGTTGGATATGGCGAAGCGACGCTGCGCGATTCCATGACCGGCTCGACGCTGGGCTATGAAACGTCGCTGGCGCAGGACGTGGTCGTGTTCCGTGTATCCAGCGGTACCTCAGCCGGTATCGACACCAGCTGGGGCAACGTTGGGACGCAAGCGGTGCAAAGTGAAGGTCAGGGTTTCCCGACCAACGAAGACCGTGGTCGTCACCTGATCATGCTTCCGGATGACCGTTCGGTCGTTGCGGGTCGCTTCGGTGGTAATCCGGCCGCGTTCGTCTTCGATGCGGATGGTCAGCTCGACGATCGCGTGTTTGGCGACGGCATTGCTGAGCTGCCGAACGACACCGTGACCAGTCAGTTCTTTGGCCTGGCGGTATCGCCGGACGGCAATCGTGTTGCTATGTCAACGAACTCAAACGACAACGGCGCGCGCGTCGTCGTTCTTAATCTTGGTCTAGACTAAGACTTTCGGCGGACTCCGGGTTCCTGCAAAATGGGGCCCGGAGTCTTAGCGCTCCGTCGAACTTTTACTTGGAGGGCTGTTATGCCGCTTCGCCGTACCAAATCTAAATCCGCTCCGCGTCGATTCGCTTCGAATCTGACTGCAATCCTCGTGACCGTTGCACTTGTCTCTGCCTGTGGCGGAGGCGGCGGCGGAGGCGGCGGTAATAACCCGCCCCCACCCCCACCACCACCGGTCTCGGCGGATGATGCGCGTCGAGCCGTGTTGCTTGATATCGGCGAGCAAATCGTTTTGCCCGCATTACGCGACTTCGATGCCGATGCCATGGCGTTGCAAGCAGCGGCGACGGCCTTCGCGGCTGCGCCGACTGATGTCGCCGCTCGGGATGCGGTTCGGGCAGCCTGGCACACGGCGATGGATTCCTGGCAACGCAACGAAGTGTTGCAAGTTGGCCCGGCGGGTCGTTCATCCAATCCGGATGCGGTAGCCGGCGGCCAGGATTTTCGTGAGTTCATTTATTCGTGGCCGTTCACGCTGAATGCCTGTGGCCTCGAGGAGGCGGCGGACACCGGTGCACCGGTAAATGCAGCCACGTCTATCGATATCACCGGCATGGGTGCGCTGGAGCACCTGTTATTTACAGACACACCGCCGGTGTCTTGCGCATCACAACCAGACGCAGCGGCTCGCGCCGTGCACGTCGTCCGATTGGCTGATCGAATCGCGATTTTGTCGGCGGCATTGCTCGACCGGTGGGAGCCCACCGGCGACAACTTCCTGCAGCAATGGGCGACCGCCGGTGAGAGCACCAGCGTCACCTATGCTGCTCCCCAAGAAGCGCTCGACGCACTGTCGATTGCGTTGTTCTATGTTGAAAAGCAGTCTAAAGACCGCAAAATTGCGCTGCCGACTGGGCTTCCCGCCACCGGCTTGACCTGTTCTGACCCAATTGCGTGTCCGGAATTTTTGGAGTCACGTCTGTCGCAGCGATCAGGTACTAATCTCGTCATCAATTTGCAGGTGTTTAGAGACATCTTTACCGGTGTAAACGGACAGATGGGCATGAACGACTTGCTGATTGGTATCAATCGTCAGGATCTGGCTGACCAAGTCGTTACCGAACTTGATGCTGCACTGGCTGCGATTAATGCCATTGAGAGTGGTATTGGATTCGATGCCGAAGTGGAAGCGATTGCCGATGCGGACGAATGCGTCAATGCCTTCTCGAGTTCAACCGGATTGGCACCCTGCGCGTTGCTCGGTGTAACGAAAACTGCAATGGATACGTTCCGCGGTCCCATCGTCTCTGCTTTGAGTCTCGCCGTGCCGTCGTCGTCTGCGGGCGATAACGACTAATCCGTGCATGTTGTCGGCATGATCTAGTTTCACGAGCATGTCTACATCGACAATGGACCCGCAAGCAGATCGTCTGCTGCGATTTCTAACAGCGCCGCGAGATATCGCGGCGTTGGCCGTTTTCCGTATGCTGATCGGCGGCCTCATGTTCGTCGGTGCGTTGCGCTTTATGCGCAATGATTGGATCGAACGTCTCTACGTCGAACCTGAATTTCACTTTAAATACTGGGGCTTTAGCTGGGTACAGGTACCGTCGGAAACGGGCCTGTACCTGCTGTATTGCGGTATCGCGCTGGCGGCGCTGATGGTCGCCATCGGTGCGTTTTATCGCATCGCCATTATCGCGTTTTGGTGTTTGTTCACCTACGCCGAGCTGATGGACGTCACCAACTATCTAAATCATTACTACTTCATCAGCCTCATAACACTCATTATGTGTTTTCTATCGCCGCACCGAGCCTGGTCAGTCGATGCGTGGCGCCGACCCAAGCTGCGTGCGGATGTGTTACCAGCGTGGCAGACCTACTGGCTGAGATTTCAGGTAGCGGTGCTGTACTTTTTTGCGGGCTGGGCGAAATTTGAAAGTGATTGGTTGCTGCACGCGCAGCCGCTCAATATCTGGTTGCCGCCGCATGCTGGGTTGCCGCTGCTCGGGCCGTTTCTCGAATTGCCGTGGGTGCACTACGCGTTTTCTTGGTTCGCATTCCTGTTCGATACAACGATTATCGCATTTATGTTGTGGCGAAAAAGTCGACCGTATGCGTTCGCCGTAATTCTGGTATTTCATTATTTTACGCACCTCTTTTTCAATATCGGCCTGTTCCCGTTCATCATGGTATTTGCTGTGCTGGTGTTTTTCGATGCCGACTGGCCGCGCAAATTGGCAGCATTTTTCCGTCGTGTGGCACCGCAACGCAGTGCGCCAGTAGAAGCCTCAGGCACGACGCGATGGACGGCCCGGTCTACTGTGTTCGCTATCGGCGTTGCCGTGTTTTGTGCGGTGCAGTTGGTACTTCCATTGCGGCAATGGGCCTATCCCGGCACGGTGTTGTGGAATGAACAAGGCATGCGTTTTTCGTGGCGTGTAATGCTGCGTGAAAAGTCCGGTAGCCTCGAGTATCGAGTGGTGACAAACCAAGGCCGCGTAGTTATCGTTTCGCCGCACAGATATTTGACCGAAGAACAATATCGAGAGATGGCTGGGCAGCCGGACCTCATATTGCAACTTGCGCATCATATTCGAGATGACTATGACGGGCAGGGTGTTGGTCCGGTGCAGATATTCGCGGATTCGAAAGTCTCGTTGAACGGCCGCGCCGCTCAGCGAATGATTGACGCAACGGTCGATCTTGCTCAAGTGAGTGATGGATTGGCCCGAGCGACCTGGATTACGGCGCCACCGAGTGAGCCGCCGCCTCTTCAAAGTCCGTTACGACTGGATAGACATTAATGAAAACAACAATTACGACAAAAAGTTGGGCTGCCATTGCGCTATTGATGTGCTCATCGGTAGCTCAGGCACAGACGTCAGAGTCGATGTCGAATGACAACGATGCCGACAACATTGACGAGATTATCGTTACTGGAATTTTTGATGAGCCGGATCGGCTTACCGGCTCAGCGCATCGAGTCGATGAGGTGACGTTAGAGGCGTTTAAGTACGACGACATCAATCGCATTCTGAATTTAGTGCCCGGTGTGTATGTCCGAGAAGAAGATGGAGTCGGCCTGCGGCCAAATATTGGACTGCGTGGCGGTAGCGCGGACCGGAGCCAAAAAGTTGCGTTGATGGAAGATGGCGTATTGCTCTCGCCGGCCCCGTACTCCGCACCTGCGGCTTACTTCTTTCCATTGAGCACCCGCATGGTCGGGGTTGAGGTGTACAAGGGCCCGGCGGCGATTCAGTACGGCCCGCAGACCATTGGTGGCGCCATTAATCTGGTTTCCGCGCCAATTCCGAGCGATGCGATGGGGTCGATCGAGGCAGGCGGCGGCAGTTATGGCTATCGTCACTTGCATGCCAAAGGCGGCAATCAAACCGACAAGCTCGGTTTCCTGGTCGATGCGGTGCATATCGGCAGCGACGGTTTTAAAGATATTGATGGTGGCGGAGACTCCGGGTTCGAGAAAAACGAGATCATGCTCAAAGCGGCGCGGACCCTGGGGCCCGGCGTACTCGAGCTGCGATTCAATTATGCCGATGAAGTGTCGAACGAGACCTACCTCGGGCTGACCGAACAAGATTTGCGCGACGATCCCTACCGTCGCTATGCCGCTAGCGTTCTGGATCGCATGGAGTGGGACTGGTTTGCCGCTCGAGCCGATTGGGCGCAGCCGTTATTTGGCGGTACGCTGAACGTGACCGGCTATACGCAGCACTTCGATCGTGCCTGGCGGAAGTTTAATAACTTTAGCGGCGCGAATATCGGTGATGTGCTTGCCAATCCGGATGCGCCATTCAATCAGCTGTTCGTTACGATTCTGAATGGCGGCGATACCGATGGTTTGAGCGGTACCTTGGACGACATTCGCATCGGCACGAACGACCGGTCGTTTAATTCTTCCGGCGTGCAGGGTGCGTTACGCTGGGACTTTGGTACTGAGACGACCCATACGTTGGAAGTTGGCGCGCGGCTTCACGTCGACAAAATTCAGCGACTGCACGATGAATTCGGTTATGAGCAGACGTCCGGGGAGATTGTGCTTAACAGTACGCCAAGAGCTATCGTGACCGATAACACCGGTTATACCGAAGCGCTGTCGGTCTGGATTCACGATGAAATTGCCAAGGGTCCGTGGACTATCGTGCCTGGATTGCGAGTTGAGGCGATTCAAAATAGCTTCACCAATCGGTTGGCGAATGCCAAGCAGGACAACGACTACGTTGTCGCGATACCGGGTATCGGCGTTAACTATGAAGTGAATGAAGACCTGCGATTGTTGATCGGCGTTCACCAGGGTTTTTCGCCGGCAATCCCGTCGCTCGCCGAGGATCTGGATGCGGAGGAGTCGATTAACTATGAACTCGGTGGCCGCTGGCGCAGCCCCTTCGGGCGCATTGAAGTGATCGGCTTCCTTAACGATTACAGCAATCTGACGGCAATTTGTACGGTGTCATCGGGATGCGCGTCCGGCAGCAATGATACGCAAACCAACGCCGGGGAAGTCGAGACATCCGGTATCGAACTTGGTTGGAATCATGAGTTCAGACTCGGGTCCGGTCTGTCGATGCCAGCTGCGCTAACCTACACCTACACCAAATCCGAATTCCAGGAATCATTTGATTCCGTCAATCCGCAGTTTGGGGTGGTCGAGCCGGGCTTCGAGTTACCGTACGTTCCGCCGCATCGGGCCAACCTTAACGTTGGACTACTCGGCGACAAATGGGGTGTTAACGTGTCGGTATCGTATATCGACCGAATGCGCGACCGCGCAGGGGCGGGGTCGTTTTCCGTTGAAGAAGGTTCCGATTCAGCAACGATAATCGACGTATCTGCGAATTATCGAGTGTCGGATCGCTGGAATATTTCAGCGCGCGTCGACAATGTTGCTGATGATGTCTACGTCGTATCGCGTCGGCCATTTGGGGCGCGTCCAGGTAAGCCGCTAAGCGCACAACTGCTGGTCGCGATGCAGTTCTAACGTTGCGCGCGCCACGATAGGAATATTGGTGTGATGCCTGTTTCCCGGCGATTGCGTCATTGGGGCCGTCGCGATTTTTGCGCGATTGAGAAAAATGCGCTTGTGCCGTCTATTTGGTCGCGCTACTCGCTAGATGGCCAGGTATCTGCGATTCGGTATCCGTCCGGCCAGGGGTCGCTGTCATCCACCCAGTATTCCTTGCGGCCGTAGCACCATGCGCGGCCTTCGACGCTGGGTACGATCGCCGTTCTTCCACCAACCGACGTCTTTGCTTCAATACGTCCGATGAACTGGGAGTCGATTATCGACTCGGCCACTAAGGAATCGCCGATATCCATCTCGCCGCGTTCGTTAAGCACCGCCATGCGTGCGGATACGCCGGTGCCGGTTGGGGATCGGTCCACTTTGCCAGGTCGAATCGCCACGGCGTGGCGTGTCGTGCCATTCACAACCGGTGTGTAAAACAAGCAGAAGGAGATGTGCGCCCAGTCATCGTTTTCCGGGTGCGCGAATCCGAGCTGGTCGGTGGCAGCGCCAGCCAGGCGGACACCGAGCTCGGCTATGTGTCGTGCCTGACCGGGTTCCAGCGCGAGATCCAGCTTCGCAGCATCAACCATCACGAAACTGTCGCCGCCATAAGCAATATCGACGTTGAGCTCGCCCAGCCCGTCGACGTCCAAGGTTTGGTTCAGAGAATGCACAAACGAGGGTAGGTTTTGAACGCGAATGGACTCTGCTTTGCCGTTCCTGCACTGCGCGACGACCTGAACAAGCCCGCCCGGTGCTTCCAGCGTCAGGCGGGTTTCGGGTTCAGTCATTGGAACGATGCCGGTTTCCAGCGCCACGGTCGCGACGCAGATCGCGTTTGACCCCGACATTGGCGGCGTGTCTGCGGGCTCCATAATGATGAAGCCGATATCCGCTTCGGGATCAACCGGAGGCACCAACAAATTGACATGTCGAAAGACACCGCCGCGGGGTTCGTTGAGAACCCATCGCCGTAGCCGGCCATCGTTGGCAATCCAACGTGATTGTTCCCAAAGCGTTTTTCCGGGCGGGGTGTCGACACCCGCCACTATGACATCGCCGACTTCGCCTTCGGCATGGCAGCCAATAATTTCGATTGATCGCCGGGTGCTCATGCTGAGATAGTGACAGCCGAACCGCTAGGACGACAAGTCTCTCAACGATGAATGAATCCATACTCGTGATATCGCCTACCGGCCTGGCCTTAGCATTCATACCGGCCGCGTTGGTCATCCTGATCTGCTACCGCTGGGGTTCGGCCGCCGGTACTGCCCTGTATGCGACGGTGCGTATGCTGGTGCAACTGCTGCTCATCGGGTACGTCCTGATCTATATTTTCGAATCCGATCAGTGGTGGCACATCGTCGCCGTGTTGGTGTTGATGTTGGCTGCGTCTAGCTGGATAGCACTTCATCCGCTCGGGCCGCGGACGGCCCAGTCGTATCTCTACGCATTGATTGCGATTTCTTTGGGCGGGGTTCCGACGTTGGCGTTGGTGACGCAAGCGGTCATTGACGTATCGCCGTGGTTTAGCCCGCGTTACGTCGTGCCACTTGCCGGAATGATTTTTTCGACCTCGATGACCGCCGTGAGTTTGGCTGGCGAACGATTCCAAGCTGAGCGATCCAACGGGGCCGACTATATTGCCGCGCGGCGCACGGCTTTTCAGGCGGCATTGATTCCGACCGTCAATTCTCTATTCGCGGTAGGCTTGGTGGCGCTTCCGGGCATGATGACCGGGCAGATTCTGTCCGGTGTATCACCGCTTATTGCCGCGCAATACCAGATCGTGGTGATGACTATGCTATTAGGCGCGACCGGGCTAACGGCGGCAATCTACCTCACGCTCATGAAGCCCTAGTTGGCGTCGGGCTGTTTTTCGGGAATGGCCGACTCAAAGGCGGGCAACGAATTGCAGTACGCGTCGATGGCCACCAGACGCGGAAAGTCGTCCAGCGGCACGTCAAATCGCCGCGCATTGTAAATTTGCGGGATCAAACAACAATCCGCGAGGCTGACGGATTCGCCGAATACAAATGGGCCGTCGTGTTCGGCCGCGATGACTTCAGCAGCGCGAAAGCCCTCGTGAATCCAGTGTGCATACCAGGTGTCGAACTGTGCGTCGCTGACCGCCAACGTTTCTTTGAGATATAAAATTACGCGCAGGTTATTGAGCGGATGAATGTCGCAACAAATCGAGGCGCAGAAGCTACGGACGGTTGCACGATCGCTGGCGGTAGCCGGCAATAGCGGTGTGGCCGGAAATTTTTCTTCCAAGTATTCGAGGATGGCCATCGATTGGGCGATCCCGGTATCGCCATCTTCGAGAAACGGCACCAGCATTTGCGGATTCTTGGCGCGGTACTCGTCTTGGCGATGCTCAGAGACGCCTGGTACGAGTGACACCGGCACTGTCTCGTAGCCAAGGTCCTTCAAATTGAGCGCCAGGCGTACGCGATACGCTGCTGAACTTCGCCAATAGCTGTAGAGACGCAAACTCATGTGTTCTTGAATTAAGGGCCTTCGTACTGAACCACGCGTTGGTCAATCGTACCGAATATCGAATCACCATTGGAATCCAACATGTCGATCTGAATGCGATCGCCGAACTGCATGAATGACGTTGCTGGAGACCCCGACTCGATAGTTTCGATCATACGAATTTCAGCGATACAGGAATACCCAACCCCGCCTGCTGCGACCGGTTTGCCGGGGCCGCCGTCGAGTTTATTCGATACCGTGCCCGAGCCGATGATGGTGCCGGCGCAGAGCGGCCGCGACTTTGCGGCGTGCGCAACCAATTCGGCAAAGTCGAAGGTCATGTCGATGCCGGCTTCGGGTTTGCCGAATTCGCTGTCGTTATACGTCGAACGCAGTGGCAGGTGTACCTTATTGTCCTTCCAGGCCTCGCCGAGCTCGTCCGGGGTTACTGCGACCGGTGCGAATGCGCTGGAGGGTTTCGATTGGAAGAAGCCAAAGCCTTTGGCGAGCTCACCCGGAATCAATCCTCGCAACGACACATCGTTGACGATCATGATGAGCTGGATATAGGCGCCGGCGTCGGCTGCGGCGATACCCATCGGCACGTCGCCGGTAACAATGGCGACTTCGGCCTCAAAGTCGATGCCCCAGGCGGTATCGGCCATAACGATGTCGTCGCGCGGCCCGAGAAAACTGTCCGACCCGCCCTGATACATCAGTGGGTCGGTCCAAAAACTTTCCGGAATCTCCGCACCCCGTGCTTTGCGCACCAGTTCTACGTGATTGACGTAGGCCGACCCGTCAGCCCACTGATACGCGCGTGGCAATGGCGATGCGCAGAGGCTTTGGTCGAAGGCCTCACCTGCGCCAGTTTCGACCTCGTTGGCCAGGGTGCTTAAATGCTGGGAAGCGTTTTCCCAGTCATCCAACGCCGCCTGTAATGTGGCAGCGACGGCGGACGCGTCGAGGTAGCGAGAAAGGTCGCGCGAAACGACCACCAGGCGGCCATCACGACCGTCTTTTAAGGATGCGAGTTTCATTATTCGGTGCCTCGGAATTCGAGTTCGTGCAACCAAGCGGCATGCTTGGGTGCTTTCTTGGTTTGGCTCCATTCTTCGAGCATGGCCGGCGCTACTCGTTGCAACTCATCGAGTTGTTCCTGTGTACCGGTATTGGTCGCCAGCTCTAAACGGTGACCATTGGGATCGAAGAAATAAATCGACTGGAAGATGCCGTGATTGACCGGGCCGAGCACATCGACGCCTTCGTTTTGGATGTGTTCCTTGGCGGCGAGCAGGGCATCATAGTCGGCCACTTCAAACGCGATGTGCTGTACCCATCGCGGTGTATTGCGATCGCGACCCATGTCTTTCTGTGTCGGCAGCTCAAAAAACGCCAGCACGTTGCCATTGCCGGCGTCGAGAAATATGTGCATGTACGGATCGGGTTCTTTGGTCGATGGGACTTCGTCTTCTGCAAAAGCAAGCTGAAAGTCCATATTTAGCACACGCTGATAAAATTCAACCGTCTCCTTGGCGTCTTTGCACCGATAGGCAACGTGGTGAATACGTTCGATTTTCATGAGGCCTCTCGCGGGTTGTCGGCGGTATCGTCGCCTACAATACCGCGTGCCACCTGATCGCGCTCGATCGATTCGAACAGGGCCTTGAAATTGCCTTCGCCAAAGCCATCGTCCTTCTTGCGCTGGATGAATTCAAAGAACACCGGGCCGACCATCGTTTCCGAGAAAATTTGTAGCAGGAGTCGTGGGCCATCGTCGCCGGTGGTGCCGTCAACCAATATGCCGCGTGGCTGCAATTCATCGAGCGGTTCGCCGTGTCCCGGGAGTCGCTCGTCGAGCATCTCATAGTAGGTGTCCGGTGGTGGCGTCATGAACTTCATGCCGCGCTCTTTAAGCCGATCCCAACACTCCAATAAGTTGTCGCAGCTTAGCGCGATATGCTGGATGCCTTCGCCGTTATAGGCCATCAAGAATTCTTCGATTTGGCCGGTGCCTTGTGAGGCCTCCTCATTCAACGGGATGCGAATGCGGCCATCCGGAGCAGTCAGCGCCTTGGAAAACAGTCCGGTGTATTCGCCTTTGATGTCGAAATAGCGGATCTCGCGAAAATTGAAGAGCTTCTCGTAGTAGTCCGCCCAAAATTGCATACGCCCCCGATACACGTTATGCGTTAAGTGATCGATTTCATTAAAGCCGCAGCCTTCTGGCTGACGATCGACGCCATCGAACCATTCGAAGTCAATGTCGTAAATCGTGCTGCCGGGTTTGTAGCGATCAATGAGATACAAGGGCGCACCGCCAATGCCTTTGATGGCCGGTAGTCGCAACTCCATCGGTCCGGTCGGAATGTCGACCGGCTGTGCGCCGAGCTCCAGGGCGCGCGCGTAAGCGGCGTGCGCGTCTTTAACGCGGAAAGCCATACCGCAGGCGCTCGGACCATGCTCTTGTGCAAAGTAGTCCGCGTGGCTATTAGGTTCTTCATTGAGAATGAAGTTGATGCCGCCTTGGCGATACAAGGTGACCTGCTTGGAGCGATGTCGTGCGACCGCCTCGAAGCCTAACAAATGAAACATGGGCTCCAGTACGCCGGGCTCTGGCGATGCAAATTCGACGAACTCGAAGCCGTCGAGCCCCATAGGGTTCTCGAAAAGATCTGTCATAACGGTATTCCGATGGTGGGTTCTCTTCGCACATTATGCGCGATATGGGCCGATCATGTGTTTCATATGCTGCGAATTAGCGATAAGAGAGAAACAAACGTTTACATTATTCCGATTTTCTCGGACAATAGTTTCATGAAAATAAGCGCGAATGACCGCCGGCTCCTCGACGCTCTGCAGCAGGACGCCACGCTGTCGCAGGCCGACCTCGCTGAAATTGCAGGATTGTCGCGTACCTCCTGTTGGCGGCGGATACGCGAGTTTGAAGACGCTGGGCTGATAGAAGCTCAGGTCGCCGTTCTCAATCCGCAGAAGGCGGGTTTTCAGATTCAGGTGCTGTTAGCCGTGGCGATGACCGAACATACCGACGAAAACCGTCAGAGCTTCGAACAGCACGTGCAATCGCTACCCGAGGTCACCGAGTGTTATTCGGTATCGGGTGAGCGCGACTATGTATTGCACGTCGTGGTAGCCGATATGGACGCTTACAATCAGTTTCTCAATCAACAGATTTTGAAGCACTCAGCAGTGCGGTCGGCGAGTTCGACCTTCGCCTTGCGGCGCATCAAATACACCACGCAAATGCCAATGCGCGAACGCGCGTGACCTGCGTCACAGTTCTCACACGACATAACACATAATTCGAGATTCGCGGAACAAATGCGAAACGTGTCGCTGTTTCCGAAGGTGCGGAGGCGTATCACAGGTACAGAAGGAGTTGCTTGTGAAAATTATCGCATTGTCATTACTACTTGTTCTGTCGGGCTGTGGTCACTCGCTGACCATGGAAGAGTTGGAAGCACAGGCATTGGTCACGGGTGATTGGAGTGCTGTCGAGGAGCGTGAAGCTGCGAATCAGCGACGGCAGGCGCGAGTTGCCGGATCCTGTCCTATTGGCCAAGTGCAAGTGTGTGAGTCGAGCATGTTCAACAGCAATTGCCTGTGCATGTCCGGCAACTCAATGCAGCGCTCGCTGCGAGAATCACTCTACTAGCCGACAGAATTTATTCGACGCGGGCCGCGAACTGCAGTTCGAAAGACGGCTCGCCGCCGGTGCCTATGGGCGCTAGGGTACCTGCCATGGTGACCCGCACATCCGTTACGGCCGGGTCAAAACCGTCAGCGTCGGGAACCGGCACGTAGGTAAACGTCAGCCCACCATCATCTGAATAGTCCACCGAACCAATGGTTACGCCTGGCGGTATCGGCGAACCCGACACATCCAAAACGACCGGACCGCCCGCAAAACAAGCCGCCGTTACGCATAATGCCAACTCGGTTGGCACGTCATCGGTAATCTCAACACTATCGTTGTCGGGCGATACCGATCCTCGGTTTTGAACTGAAACGGTGTAACCCACTGTAGAGTCGGGGATTGATTTCGGATTCGACCCGGCGTTGACGGGGTCGGAAAGTGCCGAAACGGTCTTGGTAACCAGTAGGTCAACATCGAAGTTGGCGTGGAAATCGGCGGAGGCCGCGACAACCCCGGCCGTCTCATTGATATGGTTGCGCTCGGTGTCGTTGTCGATGTCTTCATCGATGGTCAGGCCAATGGCGCTGTTAGATTGGCTACAGCGACGCACCCAACCACCGTTATTGCCATTACGGCTGTTGGCTGACGCTACAGCGATCGGCGTTACCGAGAAGGTAGCCGCATAATTATTGGTAAAACAACCGTTTCCCCAACCACGAACATTGTTCGGTGTTCTTAGCGACTGCAGCTGAATGCTGTTTTGCAGTGCATCCACGAACGTAATATCGGTGCCGGCGTCGATGGCCAAGATTGCGATGGTTTCCGGACTGCTAACCATGCCCGCAGTGGACTCCACGCGATCCAACGTGGTCTGGAACGTGCCGGTACCAACATTGCGGATTCCGGCATCCATGAATGGGATCGATGAGGTGGCTGGCGGTGTGCCGGATTCACTTGCGACGGTTTGGATCTGCGCCAGAATCGCGGGCGTCGCGGTGAACGGTGACGGGTAGGGCACAGTGTCCCAAGTCGTCGAAATAAATCGGTTCGCGAAACTCGAGGTTATATGGGTAAACGCCGACAGCTGCGTGCCATCTGGCAACGTGTGGTCGCCCGGCTCGATAGCAAGATACGCGGTGTTCATTGCGGCGTGTGGGCCATCGTTCGCGCTGGGCTCTACCATGACGATCTCGAAACCGGTGGTCGTTACGTTCCGAACTCGGATGGTTGACGGATCGGTTCCCTCATTGGTCGGCAATGCGAACACCAGCGGTGTCGTGGGGAAAGGCTGGATAAAAGTGACGGTGGTCCAGGTTGAAACGACCGACGTATCCTGGACGGTCACGGCGCCCATTTCCATCTCAAACGCGTACGTCGGCGCCGCCCCTATCGCCAATAGAGCGCAAGCCAACCCTGCTCGAAATGCTTTATGAATTTTCACAGCAGGGGAGCTTAACGGGCGAGCGCCGCAGAGACGGTGCTTTCGTTCACATTCCAAGACAGTGGACTCCGTCACATATGCGCTAACCCTCTATTTGTACACTGTTTTTTGGATTTAGGGTTATGTCCGGTTCAGTCGAAAATTATGTCAAATACGACCGCCAGAATGCCGCTTCAGCGCAAAGTGTCTTTGACGCTGTTGCTGGCTATTGCCGGGTTCTGCACGCTGAGCTTTGTGGTCATCGAGCGAGTCATTACGCCGGCGTTCGAAGATCTGGAAATGTCAGCGGCCAAGACCGACCTGATCCGTGCCGAGCGAGCTTTACAAAACGACCTGCAAAATCTCTCTGCGTTGAATGCCGATTGGTCCGCCTGGGATGATATTCACGACTACGTTAACGGCCTGAACAAGAATTTTGAGGAATCGAATCTGGACGGCTCTTCGCTGGTGACCTTGGACCTCAATCTGCTGGCGGTCTATGCCAACGACAGCGAGATCGTCTGGGGTCGACTGCTCCTGGACGGAAACGAACTCGATATGGGTGAACTCGGTTTCCTCAATGACCGGCGTCTGACCGAGATCGATTCTCCCGATGCGTTACATCTTGGTGTTATTCAATCGCGATTGGGACCGATGATGATGAGCGCGCAGCCCATTCTGCGAACCAACGACGACGGTCCCATTGCCGGTACCGTCATGTTCGCGCGCTTTCTGGACGATGCGCACCTGGCCCGGTTAAGCGAGCAAACCGAAGTGCGGATGAACTGGGCACCGATTGGCGAAGACGAATCGGCGTTTCCTAATGCTGGCAACGTCGGTGTCGGCACTGCGGCGCAGACAATGCCATCCGCCAACGTGATCGCCAGTCACAAAGTGATCCTAGACGTATTCGGGCATCCTGCCGTGATGCTGAGCACCTATACACCGCGAAACATCACCGCGCTGGGCAGCCAAACGACAACCGCCGCCATTATTTTGTTGCTTGCTGCCGGTCTCATGGCAACCGTGCTGATGTGGTTCATGTTGCGGCGCACAATATTGACGCCGATCAAATCGCTAGCCGATCACATGGACGCGATTCGCGAGAGTGGCGATTTATCAGTGCCGTTGACTGTGAGTACACGCGACGAGATTGGCGAGTTAGCGCACCAGTTCAATAACATGACCACCGAACTCGACGATGCGCGAAACGCCCTGTTGTATCAATCATTCAAGGCGGGTAAGGCCGATACCGCCGCTGAAGTTCTACACAACATCCGCAATGCAATGACACCGTTGATTAACGGCGTGGATCGCTTGGCGAAAGTCTTTCGCAGTACCGATGAGTTGCGGATCGCCGAGGCGACTGAACAGTTACGCGACGACAACGTCGACCCAGGTCGGGCACAGAAGCTCATCGAATATGTCGATGCGTCTTTCGAGCATGTCAAACGCATCCATGTGGATGCGGGCGATGACGTTAATCTCGTGCTGTCGCAAGCGCGACAGGTGGAAGCGATTCTCGCCGACCAAGAGAAGTTCGCCAACGCGGCACCCGTCACCGAGCAGTTTCTGGTTGATGAGGTCCTCGATGAGGCCACTCATGTTATCCCCAAAGATGCCGATACCTTGATTGATGTGCGACTGGATAGCGGTATCCCCGGAATTCGCGTGGAAGCCCATCGGATTGGCCTGGTGCAGGTGCTTGGTAACCTCATTCTGAATGCGTATGAGTCCATTCAACGCATGGGTAAAGAATGCGGCGAGATCGCACTCTCCGCAGGGGCCGACATTATCGACGAGCAGGCGATGGTTCGCCTTACGGTGAGCGACAACGGCTCGGGCTTTGACGCCGAAACCGGCGAAAAGATTTTTCAGCGCGGCTTCACGTCCAAAAGTGATAGCGAACTGACTGGGTTAGGGTTGCACTGGTGTGCGAATGCGGTGGCCGGTATGGGTGGTCGAATATTCGCGCAAAGCAATGGAGCGGGACGGGGAGCTGAATTTCACGTATTGCTTCCCGCCGCATCTGGAGGAAAGCCATGATGGCCACGATGGATCAAGAGTACATCCGTGTGTTGATTGCCGATGATGATGAGTATGTGCTGGATGCTTATCGTGACGCGTTTACCGAACCCGAATCGACGCGGGAAATGCGCGCCTTGGATATGCTGTCAGCAGAATTATTTGATCCCGATACGGCACCGCAGTCGGAACCAAAATTTAAGGTTGTGGCCTGCAATCAGGGTCAAGACGCTATCTCTGCCGCTCAAGCTGCATCGGCGGATGGCAAACCCTTTGATGTCGTCATTCTCGACGTCCGCATGCCACCGGGTATCGATGGTGTTGAAGCGGGCAGTCAGATCCGGCAGATGGATCCGGACGTGGAGATCGTTTTCGTCACCGGGTTTTCCGACGTGCCACTCGAAGAGCTGCGGCGTCGAGTCCCACCGCCAATGAAAGTCCACTACTTCAGCAAGCCCTTGTCATTCGCGCAGTTGGCGCAGGACGTGGCCCACATGGTGCGGGAACACTGATCGAACCATGATTCCGGCGATCAAACAGATTCCCAACCGCGTGCTTGTCGTCGATGACGACGAGATGCTCTTGACCGAGTACATACGTTGCTTGGGGGAAGACTTTGAACCGGATGATGCCGCAACGACGTTGTCGGATCTCGAAAAAGTCCTGTTTGGCGAAGACAAAGACGCCGAAGGCAAGCCCCGTTTTAATGTCGATACCCAAAACCAGGGTGAGGCAGCGGTCATCGCGGTCGAGAATGCCGTCAAGAGTGGTAATCCGTACGCCATCGTTTTTCTGGATATCACAATGCCACCGGGTATCGATGGTATCGAAGCTGCAAAGCGGATTCGGAAAATCGACAAAGACATCAACATTGTAATTGTAACCGGCACTTCGAGCCCTGAACTCGATAACCTCGACAAAGAAATTCCGCCGGCCGACCGAATTTTCTACTTCAAGAAGCCCTTCCACGCAGTGGAGTGCCGGCAGCTCGCCGCGGCACTCTGCGGCAAGTGGCATTCGGACATGGCATTGCGCAAGGTCAATGAAGATCTCGAGCAGCGGGTTGAGGAACGAACCGCAGCGCTGCACAAACTCGCGTACTTCGATCCCGTTACCCGACTACCGAACCATTGGTTGATGCTCGATCGGCTACAAGAAGCCGTGGATGCCTCGGAGGACCTCGAAGGCGATACTGTCTTGGTGATGCTCGACGTGGATCGGTTCAGTTTTCTCAACGAAACGATGGGCTATGACGCCGGTACCGAGTTACTGCGGGCGATCGGTAACCGATTGAAGAGAACCTTCCGCGAAGAAGCGAAAGGGAACCCGGCGCTGGTAGGGCGTGTGGGTTCGGATGAATTCTGTGTAATTTTTCGCGGCATCGAAGGCGACGTGGCCATTCGTGAATTGGCCGAGGCCGTCAAAGAGACCGTCGAAGAACCCTTTCTGATACGCGCGCGCGACATTTTTCTTAAAGCCAGCGTCGGGGTTGCCTGGCATCCGGTGCACGGTCGTGATGCGAAGACAGTGGTGCGCTGCGCGGATGCGGCGTTGCATCGTTCAAAGCGCAGCCCGGACAACAACATTACCTACTATCACAGCGAGATGCGGTATCGCGCTCGCCACAAATTTGATCTGGAAGCTGAATTTCGCGGTGCGCTGGAGCAGGGACAAATACAGCCGTATTACCAGCCGCAGCAGTCGTTGAAGTCCGGGGACCTGGCCGGCGTTGAGGCGTTGGCTCGCTGGATTCGGCCGGACGGTACCGTCGTGCCGCCATCGGACTTTGTTCCCTTGAGTGAAGAGATGGGCGTGTCCGACAAGTTGTTTGAATCCATTTTGACGCAAGTCTGTAAAGACGTGGCGCAATGGCGAAAAGCGGGCGATTGGGACGTGCCGGTGGCAGTCAATATGTCGGCACATCAGCTACGCAATGCCGATATCGTCAGCGTGATTAAGCAAATTCTGCTAGTCCAAAACATAGATCGTAAGTTGATCAACTTGGAACTCACCGAGACGGCGTTATTGGAAGATCTCACGGTTGCTCGGCCAGTACTCAAAGACCTCAATGCGCTCGGCGTCGGTATCCACATTGACGACTTCGGTACCGGCTATTCGTCATTGAGCTACTTGGCACAGCTACCGGTGCAAACGCTGAAAATTGATCAAACATTCACTCGCAACTTGGCGGAATCCGAAACCAACGGTCGGGTGGTGCAGTCGATCATTGCGTTGGGTCAGGCGATGGGTCTAGATGTCGTCGCGGAAGGTGTTGAAACCGATCAGCAGTATGGAATGCTACGCAAGCTCCGTTGCGATCTGGCGCAGGGGTTCTTTATTGCCAAACCGATGCCGGCTGAGAAGTTCACCGAATGGCGGCACGGCCATGTGGATACGCAAAGCCTGAAGCACGGTTCTCGTGTGGTCGACATTGAAAAAGCCCGCCAGTAAGCGGGTTTTCACATAATTTCGAAATTCCGGTCAACGCTCCGTATGCCGCCGCGTTGTAACACCTAACGACGCACGCAAAACATTACGGAGAATGGACATGAACCTACGGAAAGCAATTGTTGTTGGTGGCGTATTGGTGGTCATCGGTGGTGCGATTTGGACCGAAGACGCCAACGCTGACGACGGCATCGACAAAGGCGACCGCATCGAAGACCGATTAGATCGCAAAGGTGATCGTATCGATGATCGCTTGGATCGTAAGGGTGATCGCATTGATGATCGTCTGGATCGCAAGGGTGATCGTGTTGATGAACGTCTGGATCGGAAGGGAGATCGAATCAACGATCGCCTGGATCGCAAATCGGATCGCGCTGCCGACGCGGGTCGCGATGGTCTGGCCGATCGGCTCGATCGCAAAGGCGATCGTATCGACAACCGCCTGGACCGTCGCGGAGACCGAGTCGATCAACGCTTAGACCGTCGCGGAGACCGAGTCGATCAACGGTTAGACCGTCGCGGTGACCGAGTCGATCAACGTTTGGACCGCAAGGGTCAGAAAATCGATCGTAGGCACGATCGTCGCAAGAACCGACGCGGTCGCGGCTAACGCAGCACCCCTGCGAAAAAGGGGTCAGGGCCTTCGGGCTCTGGCCCCTTTTTTTATGCAATCCATTACACTGTCGAAAAATCGTGGGGGAGACGCTATGACCAAGCGTTCGTGGAATATCGATTCGTTGGCACTCATTTTTGGATTCGTGCTGTTGGCGCAGGTGCTGACCTATGTGGTGCCACAGGGTGAATTCGACCGCGAGCCGTCATCATTCGACCCGAATCGGCAAATCATCGTCGCCGGTACCTACGAACGCGTGCCGCCAGAAGCCGAAGTCACAGTGCCGGTTTGGTACTCGCTGGCGGCAATTTCCAAAGGCCTAGAAAGCGCGCAGGGCATTATTTTTCTAATTTTTATCGTCGGTGGCGTGGTTGAGTTGCTGCGGCGTAGCGGTGCGATTGATGCGGCCTTACACCGAGCGGTGAAGTCGCTCGGACACAGTCCGTGGATACTGATCCTTGGCTGTTTCATCATGTTTAGCCTCGGCTCCTACACCATCGGATTTGGCGAGGAGTACGTTCCCTTAATTCCGATCATCGTGACGATGAGCTTGGCGATGCGCATGGACGCGGTGGTGGCGATGGGCATGATCTGGATCCCGTACGGGATTGGTTGGGGTTGCGCGGGCATCAATCCGTTCGGCGTCTTGATTGCACAGAACATTGCTGGCGTACCACTGACGTCAGGCTGGGAGTTTCGCATTGTGATGATGGTGGGCTTTTTGTTACTCGCCTTTCATCATTTGTATCGCTATGCCATGAAGGTGCAGGCCAACCCAGAGGCCAGCATGGTTGCGCACGTCGACTACAGTAAGGGGTTTGAAGCGCCGGAAGATATTCGTATGACGGCGCCACGCACGGCCATCTTGCTGCTGTTTGCTGGCGGTATGGGGTTATTTGTCTGGGGTGCCGCCAATCATGGTTGGTACATCGTCGAGCTCAACACGATTTTCCTCGGGATCGGTCTCGCTGCCGCGGCGCTGGCGAGGATTTCGCCGAGCGAAACCAGCCAGACGTTCCTAGAAGGTGCCGCCAAGATGGCGGCCCCGGCACTGATTATTGGTGTTGCTCGCACGATTGAGATCGTGCTGGCGGACGGTCAAATTATCGACACGATTGTGCACTCGATCGCGTCGTTGTTGGATGGCATGCCGTCGGAAGTTTCCGCTATTGGTATGTTGATCGTGCAGTCCCTGACCAATCTGTTCATCCCGTCGGGAAGCGGCCAGGCGTTCGTGACGATGCCGATCATGTCACCGTTGGCAACGTTAACGGAAGTGCCACAACAGACCGCGGTGCTCGCGTTTCAGTTCGGCGATGGGTTTATGAACATGATCGTGCCGACCAGCGCCCTGGTCATGGGTGCGTTAGCCTTAGCCAAAGTGCCGTACACGGTGTGGTTCCGATTCTGTGGGCCGCTGATTCTGAAAATACTCGCCTTGGCGGCGGTCTTTTTAGTGATCTCTATCCACTACGGTGAAGCGCTGGGCTTGTATTAGGTGCGCGCGTAGCGCGTCACACCAACGTCGTCCACTTCCCGGGCTATATCGCCGGTGGCGACCAAGTAATTGAGGTGTGCGACCGATTCGCCGGTTGCCATAATTAGATTGCTGTCCGAAATACGCGCTTTGAACAGCGCGTCGAAGATGTCAACGGCGCGCTTCGGCTGGTCTAGTGACTCTAGGATCTTCCCCAAACCGTCTTCATGCTCTTTGATTAACTCTTCCAGTCGTTGGTGGGCGCCGCGAAACGGTTTGCCATGAGCCGGCAGTACCAGTACGTCATCGGGTAGTGTGGTTCTCAGCATGCGCAACGAGTCGAGCCAGTCTTTAAGTGGATTGGCATACGGTTCGGTCGGATACACGCTGACGTTGGACGAGATAGTCGGCAGGATTTGGTCGCCGGAAATGACAATGTTGCGATCCGCATTAAACAGACAGGCATGTTCTGGCGAATGGCCGCGGCCGATAATCACTCGCCAAGTTTCGCCGCCAACGATAAGTTCATCGCCGTCACAAAGTCGTCGATACGCTTGCGGCAATGGCGATACCACGCGCCCAAACATGCCAAACATGTCGCCGTACCGGGTTAGCTGTTCTTCGCTAAAACCAGCAGTGCGGTAGAAGCGGAGTCCCTCTTCCGGTGCTGGTTGTCCGGTATCGGCAACCAGGATACGGCATAGCAGGTACTCCTCGCGCGTCATCCACAGTTCGACACCGTGAACATCGCAAAGCCAGCCGGCGAGTCCAACATGATCCGGATGCAGATGGGTCACGATGACGCGGGTGACTGCGTCTCCCATCGCCGTTTCGATTATCGCGTTGCGCCAAATATCACGGCTGGTCTTCGAGTCGACGCCGGTGTCGACGATGCAAAAGCCTGCGTCGTCTTTCAGCATCCATAGGTTGATGTGTTCAAGCGAGAACGGCAGCGGCATGCGCAACCAATCGATACCGTCAGCAATTGCGGTGACATCACCGTGCTCCGGCTTGGATTCAACCAGGTATTGCAATGCGCTATTGCTCGCCATGCGACGCAGTGTACGTGAACTTAGGCGGGAGTGAATGCGTCCAGCGCGGATTTCACCTCGGTGCGTACTTTTTCGACGGCCTGTTCTTTAACCGGGCCGTAACCACGAATGTCCATGTACTTGCTAACAATGTCGCGCGCGTCGGCAAGATTGCTGTCGGTTAGCCCCGCTAAGAGGCGTTTGATCGTCTCCTCGAACTCGCCGATGAGCCGCCGTTCCATGCGGCGTTCAGCGGTGTATCCAAACACATCGAATGCCGTTCCTCGCAGGCCGCGCATGCGCGCCATCAGTTTGAATACCGGTAGCATCCACGCACCGAACTCTTTCTTGCGTGGGCGACCGCGCGCGTCCGTTGCCCGCGACAATAACGGCGGCGCCATGTGGAACTTGATCTTGGCGTTGGCGCCAAATTGCTCGCGTACGTTGGTTACGAAATCACCGTGCGCGTGCAATCGGGCAACTTCGTACTCATCTTTATACGCCAGTAGTTTGAAATAGCTGCGCGCTACTGCCTCGGTTAATTCATCGTCGCCGATACCACGAATGCGCGTGACTAGTGCCTTAAAACGCTCCGCCAGGGCGGCGTTCTGGTAGTCGGTCAAGAATTCAACGCGACGCTCGATGACACTTTCCAACGGCTCGTCATCATTGGCTGCGGGCTCTATGCCAATCAAACGGCGAATCGCGTCGATGTTATTCGCAGCAATACGGCCCCAGCCGAAAGCGCGCTTGTTATTGTCGATTTCTACGCCATTGAGTTCGATCGCTCTCATCAAGGCGTTGAATGAGATTGGCACCAACCCTTTTTGCCAGGCGGCGCCCAGCATCAGTACGTTGGCGTAGATCGTATTGCCCATCAAACGCTCAGCAATAACATTCGCATCCAAGGTGTCGAAATTGTGTGAACCGACCACATCGCTAATCGCCACCAGTCGGTTGCCGGCTTGTAAGTTGGCGTCTCGATGTCGCACGAAGTCGCCGGTCGACATCTCCGCGGTGTTTACCAGCGCCCGCGTGTGACCCTGTGCGTAGGTGGTCGATGCTTTCGGCGAAGAGCTCACCACGAGGTCACAGCCGATCAGCGCGTCAGCCTGCGCCGGTTCGATACGCACCTGATTAATCGCCGCGGGTGAATCGGCGATGCGAATGTAGCTCAGGACCGGGCCGAACTTTTGCGCGAAACCCATAAAGTCGAGCACGCTCGCACCTTTGCCTTCGAGATGCGCCGCCATCGTGATGAGTTGGCCCACCGTCACCACGCCGGTGCCACCGACTCCGGTGACCAAGAGATCGTAGCAGTCGTCGAGAGGGGGCGATTCGGGTTCGCGAAGCTGCGCGGTTAAACGACCGAAATCGTCCGAATCCAAACGCTGTCCCCGTTTCAGTTCGCCACCTTCTACGGTCACAAAGCTGGGGCAGAAACCATTCACGCAGGAAAAATCCTTGTTGCAAGAATTTTGGTCAATCTGTCGTTTGCGCCCAAACGGTGTTTCTTTCGGTACGACCGAGAGGCAGTTCGATTCGACCGAGCAATCGCCGCAGCCCTCACATACCAAATCGTTAATCACTACGTGCTTCTTCGGATCGACCATCAAGCCACGTTTGCGTCGGCGCCGTTTTTCGGTCGCGCAGGTTTGTGCGTAGATAAGAATCGTTACACCGGGAATGTCGCGTAGCTCGCGCTGCACCGCGTCGAGATCACGGCGATGGGAAATGGTAATCCCCGTGGGGAAGTCAGCGGCGTCGAAAAGTTCGGGTTCATCGGATACCAGCGCGATTCGATCAATGCCCTCGGCGCGCACGGAATGCGCAATCGCCTGCACCGAAATTGGCCCGTCTACCGGTTGCCCGCCGGTCATGGCTACGGCGTCATTAAATAAAATCTTGAACGTGATATTGGTGCCGGCGGCAACCGCTTGTCGAATCGCCATGGAGCCGGAGTGATAAAACGTACCGTCGCCGAGATTTTGGAACACGTGTCGGTTGCCGTTGAACTTGGCGCGCGTAATCCAGTTGACGCCTTCGCCGCCCATCTGAATTAGCCCTTCGGTCTTGCGGTCCATCCAGCTCGCCATAAAATGGCAGCCGATGCCGGCCAGCGCGTCCGAACCTTCCGGCAATCGTGTCGACGTGTTGTGCGGACAGCCGGAGCAAAAGTAGGGCATGCGTGTGGCGCCGTCGACCTGGATCGGCGCTGCAGCTTGCTGCTCGAGCGCTTCAGCGCGAGCAGTCAGCCCCAGGCCAATGAACGCTTTGTCCAGCCGTCTGGCGACGATTTTGGCCAATTGAATCGGTGCCAGTTCGCCAACCCAAGGCACGAGGCGATCACCATTCTCGTCTTCTTTACCGACCATACGTTCGGGCTTACGCCCCGGGTAATCGTAGAAATACTCTTTGAATTGCGACTCGATGATGCCGCGTTTTTCTTCGATCACCAGTACTTCGTTCTTGCCATGCACGAAGTCGAGCGCGCCGCGCGGTTCCAGCGGCCATACCATGCCGACTTTGTAAACATCGAGCCCAATGTCTTTCGCCCGCGCTTCATCAATACCCAACAACCGCAGCGCTTCCATTAGATCCAGGTGGGCCTTGCCGGTGGTGACAATGCCGTAACGTGCTTTCGGATTATCAAAGATCTTCTTGTCGATCGGATTGGCGGATGCAAATGCCAATGTCGCCGCTTTCTTGTATTCCAGTCGTTCCTCGATTTGCGGACCGGGTAAGTCAGGCCAGCGGTAATGCAATCCACCGGGCGGCATTTCAAATTCAGGAACCACAAACTGTGGGTAGGGTGGCAGTTCGACGGACATCGCCGATTCCACCGTTTCTGAAATCGCCTTAAAGCCGACCCACATTCCGGAGAAGCGAGACAGCGCAAATCCGTACAGACCAAAGTCGAGATACTCTGCCACGTTGGCCGGATTCAGGTGCGGCATGACGAACGTCAGAAATGCGACATCCGATTGATGCGGCATCGACGACGAAACGCAGCCATGGTCGTCGCCGGCAACCACCAGTACACCGCCGGTCGGTGAGCTACCGTAGGCGTTGCCGTGTTTTAAAGCATCGCCTGATCGGTCAACACCCGGTCCTTTCCCATACCAGATGCTAAAAACACCGTCGGTTTCGCGAAACGGGTCGGTTTCCACTTGTTGCGCGCCGAGTACCGCAGTGGCTGCCAGGTCTTCGTTTACAGCGGGAAGAAATTCGATGTTGTTTTCGGCGAGGAAGTTCTTGGCACGCCACAACTCCTGATCGTACGCACCCAAAGGTGACCCGCGGTATCCACTGATGAAGCCTGACGTCTTTAGTCCCGCTGCTTGATCGAGTGCGGCTTGCATCAGAGGCAAACGGACCAGTGCCTGAGTTCCGGTCAGAAAAACACGCCCCGCTTCGCGCCGATAGCGGTCGAGCAGTTCGTAGTTGTCCAATGGTGTGACGATTTCTCGCGCGGCGGTTGCCATAGCGATCTCTTCTCTCCCCGTGAATTTGGAAATTTTGCCCGAGTGGGGCCGCAAAAGGGTGCCTCATTTGCCGAATATCCGGCAAAAAACGGATAAAATAACCAAAAATACGTGAAAAGAAGGTAGTATTACCCGGTAATTCGAATTACGAAGGCAAATATGCTCGCGCGCCGCGACCAGCGAATACTCAAGCTGCTTCAAGACGACAGCCGATTAACCAATCAGGAGTTGGCCGAGCGTGTGGGTATGTCGAGTTCGGCGACCTGGCGGCGAGTCAAAGCGCTTGAAGAGTCCGGCGTTATTGATCGGTATGCCGCGATTATCAATCCAAAGAAAGCCGGTTTTGGCCTCGCCTCGATGGTGCACGTGTCTCTGGCGCGCCACGAACAAACGCACGTCGAACATTTTGTCCGTGAAGTCTTGCAGCATCCTGAAGTGTTGGAATGTTTTGCAACTAGCGGTGAGGCCGACTTTCACTTACGCGTCGTGGTCGAAGATATCGATGCGTATAACGCATTTCTTGACGATTTCATTTTCAAATTGCCGGGCGTGTCGCAAGTGCGTTCCAACATTGTGCTGAAAGAAATCAAAGCCGATACCGCGTTGCCGTTCAAGGCCTCCTAGTGGACGCTGAATTGCTACTACTAATTTTGGCGCTGATCGCGGCCGGCGTTGCCAGTGGTTTCCTGGCCGGGCTGGCGGGAATCGGTGGCGGGATCGTCACCGTACCGGTACTCGAGTTCATCTTAGAATGGTACGGCGTGCCGTCCGAATTTCGCATGCAGATCGCGGTCGCGACGGCGCTCGCCATCATTATTCCAACATCCGTTTCCTCTGCGCGCGCGCATCATCTTCGGGGTGCCGTCGACCTGGCCTTGGTCAGGCAATGGGGTTGGGCCATCGGGCTCGGTGCGATTATTGGCGTCTTAATCGCATCGAGACTCGATGGCACCACTCTTGCCGCCGTGTTTGCGGCGTTCGCAATTCTCGTGGCGGTAAAGATGGCATTGCCCCTGGATAACAAAGTGATCACCGACAAGGTGCCTGGCGGCTTGTTGATCAAGCTTCTGCCGATGTCGATTGGCGCGTTTTCCTCGATGATGGGCATTGGTGGTGGCACGTTGACGGTACCGTCGCTCACCTTAATGGGCAAAAAGATTCACCGCGCGGTCGGTACGTCAGCGCTCTTCGGATTGCTGATCGCCATTCCCGGCACGATCGCATTCGTTGCGGTGGCCTGGGGTCTGCCGGGCTTGCCGCCGACCAATTGGGGGTACGTAAATCTGGCGGGATTCGCTGTGATTGCGCCCGCCGCGGTACTCAGTGCGCCGCTCGGCGCGCGCGTGGCACATTCACTGAGTCACCGCAGCCTGAGCGGGTTCTTTGGCGCATTCTTGCTGGTCGTCGCTGTGCGAATGCTCTTACAAGCGGTGAGCGGCTGATACCTTAGACCCGCTAACCCTATGCCTGCAAAACGGCGACGTCGTAGAGCACCAAGGTCAGTAGCACCGGTGCGACGAAACGCATAATAAAGAGCCAGAGCTTAAATTGCGGCGGCTCCTGACCGTCATACAGCTCGTCAGCGGAATACTGTTTCTTGATCATCCATCCCACAAAGAATGCAACGAAGATGCCGCCCGCGGGCATGATGACCTGAGTGACCAAGTAAATAAACAAACTGAAGATTTCTTTGCCGGCGAAGACACCCACCTCGCCAAGTGGTCGCACATCCGACCAGATGTTCAGAGATAGTGCGGCGGACAACGCCAACAGGAACGCCACGGTACCAGCGGTCAGTGCGGCCCGCTGCCGAGACCACTTAAATTGATCTTGCAGCCAGGAGACAGGCGGTTCCATCATGCCGATCGACGACGTCAGTGCGGCAAAGAACAACAGTACGAAGAACACCGTACCGACGATTAGTCCGCCCGGAATGCTGCCGAAAGCAATCGGAAACGCTTCAAACACCAGACCCGGGCCGCCGCCCGGTTCGATGCCGGCCATAAACACGATCGGAAAAATCGCGAGACCCGCCATCAACGCAACAAACGTATCGGCGCCAACGATGATCGACGCTGACTGCGGCAGATTGGTGTCCTTCGAAATATACGAACCGTAGGCCATCATGTTGGTAATGCCGACACTGACAGAGAAAAACGCAGTGCCGATAGCGCCGAGTGCGACGGTTCCGGTGACTTTGCTGAAGTCCGGAGCGAACAGGAATTCGATCGCACGTCCGAAGTCGCCGACGAAGGCGGCATAAAATACCAGTCCAACCAACATGACAAACAACGCCGGCATAATGAACTTAACCGCACGTTCGATACCGTCTTTGAGGCCGCGCGAGGAGATAAAGATCGTGAGAAAAGCGAACAGGATGAACGCCGGCAAGATACCCTGCGGTGATCCGTTCATCGTATTGAACACGGCTTTAGACGATTCGGCATCCAGTTGTTGCAATGCGCCGGTGACAGCCTTGAACGCGTAGGCCAACGTCCAACCGCCCACGACGCAATAGAATCCGAGAGCAAGGATGGCGCCCAGCGCGCCGAACAAGATACCGACCCAGCGCCAGTTTTCGGTGCGCCCTGATTCGCGCGCGATGCGTGCCAAGCCTTGCGGTGGTGCCGCTTGACCGCGACGGCCCATCATCAGCTCCGAGAGCAGTACTGGCAGCGCCAACCCGATCATCGCGGCGAGGTAGATTAGGACAAACGCTCCGCCGCCTTGTGACCCAGCCATATAAGGGAACAGCCAAATGTTGCCCATGCCGACGGCACAACCTACCGCCGCCATCAAAAATGCCAGTCGCGAAGACCATTGCGCGTGTTCGCCCGTCATGTTTCCCCCTAAGAAACCGCTTGTCGTTATTGGAATCCAGCCACCTATTTGCGCCGTGTAGACAGTATGGCACGTAAATGCTGAATCGCGTCGCGAACATCGACATAACGCCGATTCGTCGGTGCGATTTCAGGCTACTGGCGCGGGCTATACCTTACAATAGGTGATACGTATCCCGCACGTTCACTGGAGACCGGAGTGGCATTCCAAGTTCATCCAACGCACGCCGCGTTCAATTTCAATGCTTGGCTGGAGCAACATCGCGACCAACTGAAGCCGCCGGTCGCCAACAAGCTGCTGCATGCGAGCGACGATATGATCGTGATGGTCGTTGGCGGCCCAAATACGCGGATGGACTTTCACGACGATCCGGTGCAGGAATGGTTCTATCAGCTCGAAGGCGACATGGTGCTGAAAATTGCCGACAACGGCGATATCTACGACGTCCCGATTCGTGAAGGCGAAGTGTTCTTATTACCCGCCCATCTGCGCCATGCGCCGCAGCGTCCGCAGGCCGGGTCCGTCGGTATTGTCGTCGAAGCGCCGCGTGAGGCCGATATGATCGACGGCTTCGAATGGTTCTGTTTTGAATGTAAACGACGGGTACATCGAGCCGAGGTGTCGCTAGTGGAGCCGTCGATGATCGTCACCGAGCTGCCAAAAATATTCGACGCTTTCCACGACGACTTGAGTGCGCGGCGTTGCGATCATTGCGGTGCGGTGCACCCCGGCAAAGGGCAGGCACCGGACGGCTGGGTGGAGATCTAATCGGTGCAAACCGAGCAATCGATCGGTTGTCCGTACTGCGGCGAGTGCATCGATATTCTTGTCGATGAATCGGCGGGTAATCAGCACTATGTCGAGGACTGTCAGGTGTGCTGTCGGCCGATAGAGATTGGCATTCACATCGACGCATACGGAAGTCTGACGGCGGACGTCAAAACAGACGCAGAATAGTGGTTTACGGGGCGTCGTCGGTGCCAAATAGCATCGATAGATCGACCGCTTTGATATTTTTGGTCAGCGCACCCACCGAAATAAAATCGACGCCGGTCTCGGCGATCTGCCGTATCGTCGACAACGTGACATTACCGGACGCCTCGAGTTTTGCCGGCGGATTGCCCTGGTCTTGATTGATCGCAACGGCGTCACGCAACTCGTCGAGCGAAAAGTTATCCAGCAAGACTTGGTCGGCACGCGCTGCAAGTGCTTGGCGAAGTTCGTCCAACGATTCGGCCTCAACCTCGATCGGCATACCGGCGTGCGTCCGACGCGCGGCGGCGACCGCATGTGTGATGCCGCGGGCGCTGGCGATGTGGTTTTCTTTAATCAAGATCGCGTCAAACAGACCGATGCGGTGATTGACGCCGCCGCCACAGGTCACTGCGTATTTTTGTGCAGTACGCAATCCCGGGATGGTTTTGCGGGTATCCAGAATTTGACAGCCGGTATTTTCTATCGCTCGAACGTAGTCGGCGGTCAAGGTTGCCGTGGCGGATAGCAGCTGCAGGAAATTGAGCGCGGTGCGTTCGGCGGTGAGAATCGAACGCGCAGAGCCGTGCATTTCGCACAAGGTTTCCCCGGCCATAACGTCATCGCCGTCATCGTAGTGCCAGATGGTCTCGATGTTCGCGTCTACTTGTCGCATGACCTGATCGAACCAGGGTTTTCCGGCCATGGTCATGTCCTGACGGGTTATGACGCGCGCATCAGCGGTCTCGGTGGCGCGGATTAAATCGGCCGTGACGTCGCCATCGCCGATATCCTCGGCCAGAGCACGAATCACAGCTTCGCGAATATCCTCGATCATGCGTTACTGGACCGACGCCCAATGCGCATCGGTGGCGACCATTGTCAGGACGTCATACTGCGCAACAATTTCATGGTTCTGATTCTTAACTTCTGCATCCCAGCGAACCTCGCCATAGCCGGAATCACCGCGCAGAGTTTTTTGTTTACACGTTAAGCGTACGTCCATTGAGTCGCCGTAGTTCAGCGGTGTCATGAAGCGCAGGTTGTCGACCCCATAGTTTGCGAGCACCGGACCAAAGTCAGGATCGACAAACAATCCTGCAGCAAACGACACGATCAGATAGCCATGCGCGACACGGCCTTCAAAAAACGGATTCTTCTTCGCGTCGTCTTCGTTCATATGTGCGTAAAAGGTATCGCCCGTGAAATGGGCGAAGTGTTCAATGTCGTCGAGTGATACTTCGCGCTTGTCACTCTTGAACGTATCGCCGATGCGCAATTCCTCAAAGGTCTTGCGGAACGGGTGCACGCCGGGGTCGTGCTCTTCGGCCCCGCTGACCCAATGATTGCCGATGGCTGTTAACGTTTCTGGAGATCCCTGAATTGCGGTGCGCTGCATATAGTGGAGTACGCCACGTACTCCGCCCATTTCTTCGCCGCCACCAGCGCGGCCTGGCCCGCCGTGCACTAGGTGGGCTAGTGGCGATCCGTGTCCGGTGGATTCGGCAGCGCAATGTCGATTAATAACGACCATGCGACCATGATAGGCCGCGGTGCCGAGCACCAGTTGTCGCGCCACGCGATTATCATTGGTGACAATTGAGCCGGCCAAACTGCCTTCGCCGAGTTTTGCCAGTTCAATCGCTTCGTCCAGATCATGATAGGGAAGCACGGTGCTCACCGGCCCGAACGCCTCAACGGAATGCACCGCTTTGGCCGTCAGCGGCTTGTCGCAATGCAACAATGTCGGCATGAAAAACGCGCCCTTATTGGCGTCGGCGTCGATCAATTCGAAGTCGTCTCGACCGCCGTATACCACCTCGGCATCCTGCTGAAGATCGTGAATACGGTCGCGTACTTCATTGCGCTGACCGAGGCTCGCCAACGCACCCATGCCGACATCTTTCAGGCCGGGGTTGCCGATACGAATGTCGCCGAGCGCACTGGAGAGCGCGGTGACAACATCGCCAGCGATGGACGACGGCGCGATGATGCGTCGAATCGCCGTGCACTTCTGACCGGCTTTGGTGGTCATTTCGTTGACCACTTCCTTAATGTAAAGATCAAACTCCGCTGTGCCGGGTACCGCGTCCGGGCCGAGAATCGACATGTTGAGCGAATCGGTCTCCGCTGTGAACGCGACCGATTCGCTGATGACCCGAGGGTGTTGCTGCAACATTTCGGCGGTGCCTTTGGAACCGGTAAATGCGATGGTGTCCTGGCAGGTTAGGTGATCGAACAGATCGCCGATGCCACCGCACACCAGTTGCACAGCGCCCGGTGGGAGTAAGCCGGAACCCAGCATGCGCCGCACCATCAGTTCGGTGAGGTAAGCGGTACTTGAGGCCGGTTTGATAATTGCCGGGACGCCGGCGAGCAAGGTGGGTGCAAGTTTTTCTAGCATGCCCCAGCACGGGAAGTTGTACGCATTGATATGTACGGCGACGCCCAGCTTTGGCGTAAAGATGTGCCGCCCAACAAAAGTGCCGTTTCGTGACAGCGGTTCGACATTGCCGTCTAGGTAGACGTGATCATTCGGCATCTCGCGACGGCCTTTGCTGGAAAACACGAACATCGTCGAAATGCCGCCGTCGATATCGGGCCAGCTGTCGCGTTTGGTGGCGCCCGTGTGGGTCGACAGCGCATAAAACTCGGCTTTGCATTCGTTCAAATGAATGGCGAGCGCTTTGAGCATGTCGCCGCGTTCGTGAAATGTGAGTCGACGCAGTGCCGGGCCGCCAACATTTACGGCGAAGTCACGCATGGCTTTGAAGTCCAAGCCATCGCTGGTCAGCGATGCAATCCCTTCGCCGGTCACTGCGGAGGTCAGGATGCGGCCGTCTCCGTCGCCCTCGACCCAGCGGTCGGCGACTAGATTTCCAAGTTTGTTCATAAGCGACTAGGTATCAGAGATACAGAAAATGAGATGATTTGAAAAATTCGGTATCACAATATACGGTGAACCAGGAAATGCGCAAGAAGTGTCCCAAATAATTCACGATGTCGATTGAAAGTGCTAGCCGCAAGCTGGTGGCGGAATTTTCGTCACGCCGCACCTTGCGCACCGGATCGTTAATCACGACGGTGTTTGGCGACGCAATTGCGCCGCACGGTGGCACGGTCTGGCTGGGCAGCCTCATCGACGTAATGAGCGGGTTCGGAGTCAGCGAGCGTCTTGTGCGCACCTCGGTGTTTCGACTCGCACAAGATGGTTGGTTGACCTCTGAGCAAATTGGCCGGCGCAGCTATTACAGCTTGTCCGCGGAAGGTCGCGAACGATTCGAAGCGGCAACGGCGAAAATCTACGGCGAGCCGGCGACGGAATGGGATGACAACTGGTGCCTGGTGCTTCTGGTCAACCTGAGCGCCACCGACAAAGAAGCGGTTCGCAAAGAACTGGGCTGGCTCGGGTTTGGTGTGCTTTCCACCCGCCTGCTCGCTCATCCGGCACCGGAGTTGCCGGATCTGGATGCGGCGATCAAGCGACTCGGCGTCGAAGATGAACTCATCGTGATGCAGGGTACAACGCTTAGGAACCAGACTGGCATGCGGCAGCTCGCTCACGATAGCTGGAACCTCGATGAGATCGATGCCGGCTATGCCAGTTTCGTCGCCCGCTTTCGGCCATTGATGGCGGCCTACGGCAAGAGCACCAAGGTCGAGCCGGCAACCGCGTTTCTCGTTCGCACTCTGCTGATTCAGGAATACCGCAAGGTGTTATTGCGCGATCCGCAATTGCCGGCAGACCTGCTGCCGACGGATTGGCATGGCACCGCCGCGTATCAACTGTGCCGCAATTTGTATCGAGCTATTTACGCGGCTGCCGATGAGTATCTCGCTGCCACCATGCAAACAGCCGATGGCCCGTTACCGCCAGCGGACAAACGCTTCCTGCAACGTTTCGGAGGGTTGTAACCATGACGGATGTAGAAACCGCGAGGGCGTGCGCCGCGGAAATGTATGCCAACGATGTGTCGTCGCAGTCGATGGGCATAGAAATCGACATACCCGCGGCGGGCGTCGCGATTGCGACCATGACGGTGCGCGATGATATGGCCAACGGATTCAATATCTGTCACGGCGGACACGTCTTCACGCTGGCGGATACGGCGTTCGCGTTTGCTTGCAACGCCTATGACAACCAGTCGGTTGCCGCAGGCGCCAATATCGATTTTCTGCGACCGGCTCATACCGGTGACCGGTTAACCGCAACGGCACGCGAAACCTATCGCGGGCGGCGCCGCGGATTCTACGCGGTAGAGGTGCACAACCAGCATGGCGAAGCGGTGGCCCTGTTTCGTGGTCGGTCCGTGAGTCTCGGTGACCCTGTATTGACGTAAAAGTGATACAAGATTATTTGAATAATCAATAATTCTGTGACATATTGTCCTACCGCCGTGTGGCGGGATTGGTGCTGGAGTAGAGCATGTACACACAGGGTCTCGATCAAAAAGGTGGTGCGGCGGATCGTTCGGTCGCGGCGGAAACGCCGGAGCGCTTGGCCGCTTTCCAGGCGCGGATTGATGCCGAAGAGAAGATTGAGGCGAAGGATTGGATGCCGGAGGCCTATCGCAAGACGTTGGTGCGGCAAATTTCTCAGCACGCCCATTCCGAGATTATCGGTATGCAGCCAGAAGGTAACTGGCTGACCCGCGCGCCTTCGTTACAGCGTAAGGCAATTCTACTGGCCAAAGTTCAGGACGAGGCCGGTCACGGACTGTACCTCTACTGTGCCGGCGAGACTTTGGGTACGTCGCGCGACCAGATGGTAGCGGACCTGTTGTCCGGCAAAGCCAAGTATTCGAGCATCTTTAACTATCCGACACTCACCTGGGCTGACATCGGCGCGATCGGTTGGCTGGTCGATGGTGCTGCGATCATGAACCAAATTCCATTGTGCCGCTGCTCGTATGGCCCCTACGCTCGCGCCATGGTGCGCGTGTGCAAAGAGGAGAGTTTTCATCAACGCCAGGGCTTCGACATCATGCACTCGCTGTCGCGAGGTACCGCAAAACAGAAAGCGATGGCGCAGGACGCGCTAAATCGTTGGTGGTGGCCATCGTTGATGATGTTCGGTCCAAACGATGCCGAGTCGCAACACTCTGCGCAGTCGATGGCATGGAAGATCAAGCGCTTTACCAATGATGAGCTACGGCAGAAATTCGTCGATGTCACGGTGCCGCAGGCGGATTTTCTTGGTCTTAGTGTGCCGGACCCGGACCTCAAGTTTGACCAACAGAGCGGGCATTACACGTTTGGTGAGATTGACTGGAGTGAATTCATCAACGTGATCAAAGGTAATGGCCCGTGCAACCGTGAACGAATCGCAAAGCGGCGCAAGGCGCACGACGACGGCGCTTGGGTTCGTGAAGCGGCGCGCGCCTATGGCGAAAAACAAGCGGCCAAACGTGCCGCGTAAGGAATTGCTATGAGCAACAAAGAATGGCCGTTGTATGAGGTGTTTATTCGTAGCAAGGCCGGTCTAAGTCATCGGCATGCAGGCAGTATCCATGCTGCGGATGATCAAATGGCGCTCGACCATGCGCGGGATACCTATACGCGGCGGCAAGAGGGCGTGAGCCTCTGGGTAGTGCCGTCGGCGGCCATCATCGCCTCGGACCCGGCCGAGACTGCGGCATTGTTTGAGCCGGCCAAAGATAAGATCTACCGCCATCCGACGTTTTACGAAATTCCTGACGGCGTCGAAAATCTATAGGTCGTGCAGCGATGAGTACGGCATTACAAACTTACGTTTCGCGACTCGGTGACAACGCGCTAATCCTGGCGCAACGGATGATCGAACAGGTCGCCGCATATCCGGAGCTCGAAGAAGAACTGGCGAACGCTAATTTTGCGCTCGACTATCTAGGTCAGGCGCGGCTGTTCTATAGCTACGCTGCTGAACTCGAAGGTGAAGGCCGCACCGAAGATGACTTTGCGTTCCTTCGCGGCGAGCGCGAATTCCAAAACTTCCTGTTGCTCGAGCAGCCGGTTCGTCATTTCGGTGACGCTATCGTTAAGAGCGTGCTTTTCGAACAATACTACTTGAGCTTGCTGGAGAGACTGTCGGCTTGCGGTGAACCACGCGTCGCCGAAATCGCGGCGCGCGCGGCAAAAGAGGTGACGTACCACTTGCGTCATAACGGACAGTGGCTGGTCCGGCTGGGTGATGGTACTGAGGAAAGTCATTCGCGGGTGCAGGACTCAGTGAATAGCTTTTGGCCATTCACCGGTGAGCTCTTCGAGTGTGACGATGTCGATCGCACTTTTGTGGATGCACACGGTGGGCCTAATCCCGCGTCGTTACGCGATGATTGGACAACCGATATCGCAGCGCTGTTGGCTGACGCGACGTTGGCGATGCCGGCCGATACTTGGATGGCGACCGGCGGCAAAGCCGGCAAGCATAGCGAGTCGTTCGGCTATCTATTGGCGGAAATGCAGTATCTGCAACGCAGTCACCCGGGAGCGGCCTGGTGAGTGCCTTATCGAGATCGCAGGTTATGGATTGGCTGAGCGAAGTACCGGATCCTGAGATTCCGGTACTGACCATCACCGACCTTGGTATCGTGCGCGACGTGCGAATCGATGACGAGGTTGTCGTCGAGATGACGCCGACGTATACCGGCTGCCCGGCCACCGAAGTGATTGAGCGCAGCGTGCTTGCTGCGTTGAGCGAGCGCGGTCTAACCAACGTCAAGATCGATCGCGTGCTATCGCCGCCTTGGACGACCGATTGGATCTCCGATGACGGTCGCGACAAGCTGCGCGAGTACGGCATCGCACCACCGGCAGAAGCTGCTGGCAAACGCGTGCTATTGAGAGGTGATCGGCCGATCGCCTGTCCACAGTGTCAGTCGATACACACCACCCGTATCAGTGAATTTGGCTCTACGGCTTGCAAGGCATCGTATCGATGCGACGACTGTTTCGAACCGTTCGAATACTTTAAGTGCATCTAGATGCGTGAGTTTCACCCGTTAACCGTCAGCGACATTCGCCAGGAGACGCGCGACTCGATTCGAATTGCACTGGACGTGCCGGATGAGTTGGCCGAGGAGTATCGTTTTCGACCCGGCCAGCATTTGCCATTCGAAACGGAAATCGATGGTAAGAAGCTGCGTCGTACGTACAGCATCTGTTCGGCGGCCGACCAAACGCCCATCGAGATTGGCGTGCGCGTGCAGGACGGTGGGCAGTTCTCGACCTTCGCGGCCAATGATCTCAAAGTCGGCGATACGCTCAGAGCTATGCCACCGAGCGGGCGATTTCATGTTGAACTCGATCCCAATAACGCCAAGGACTACGTGGGTTTCGCGGCCGGCAGTGGCATTACCCCAATCCTGTCGATGATCAAATCGATTTTGGCGACGGAGCCCAACAGTCGTTTCATGCTCTTTTACGGCAACCGCAAACAGTCTTCGACGATGTTTATCGACGACCTGTACGCACTCAAGAATCAATACATGGAGCGGTTGCAGCTCAACTTTGTCTTCAGTCAGGAAGAGCAAGAGTTTGAACCCATGGCCGGACGCCTGGACGGCGACAAAGTGCGCGAGCTATACAGTCACTTTGGACAGGGTATCCGCTGCACAGATTGTTTCGTGTGTGGACCGGACACGATGATCAAAGATGTGACCGATGCGCTTATCGATTTGGGCATGCATAAAGACCACGTACATTTCGAGCGCTTCGGCGTGCCGCGCAAGACGGCCACGAAACCCGCCGTAAAACTGCCAAAGGCGGCCGAACATGCTGAGGTCACGGTGATCATGGACGGACATCGCCAGTCGTTCGACATGGAGCGCGACGATGCCAATATCATTGACGCGGCTGCCGATCACGGTATTGAACTGCCGTTTTCCTGCAAGGGTGGCGTGTGCGCAACCTGCCGTTGCCACGTGCAGACGGGCGAGGTGCGTATGGAAGCCAATTTTGGTCTGGAGCCGTGGGAAGTAGATGCCGGCTTCGTGTTGGCCTGCCAGTCCCGGCCGGTTAGTGAGGCGGTGACGCTCGACTACGACAAGACTTGACCGCCAACTCAAAAATTGGCGCAGATTCGAAAGCCTAGAAAGCCGCCAATCGCTACCATGGCGGGGTTATGGCTACTAATCCTGTCGATTTCACCGTGAATCCTGAACAGCGACAAAACTCGTACGACTACGAGGATCTGCTGCGTTGCGCCTCGGGTGAGCTGTTTGGTCCAACCAACGGCAAGCTGCCGCAGCCGCCCATGCTGATGACCGACCGTATTCCGCTCATTACTGACGAAGGCGGCGCGTTTGGCAAAGGTGAGATCAAGGCGGAGCTCGATATCCGGCCGGATCTGTGGTTTTTCGATTGCCATTTCACCGGCGACCCGGTGATGCCGGGATGCCTTGGGCTCGACGCTATGTGGCAATTGGTGGGTTTTCACCTGGTTTGGCAGGGCCTCGCAGGCCGCGGCCGTGCGCTGGGCGTAGGCAAGGTGAAGTTCACTGGCCAGGTATTGCCGGATGCGAAGCTGGTGACCTACCAGATTGATATCAAGCGCGTCATCACGCGCAAGCTGAACATGGCCATTGCTGACGGTACAATGTCGGTCGATGGGCGCCAGATCTACACAGCTGAAGATCTGCGCGTGGGTTTGTTCACGTCTACTGACAATTTTTAGGATCTGACCATGCGTCGTGTTGTCGTCACCGGACTGGGTGCGGTTTCTTGTATTGGCAATAATCAGGACGAAATAACTGAGTCACTGAAGAACGGCCGCTCCGGCATCAAATTCAATGAGTCGTTCGCTGAGATGGGTCTCAGAAGTCAGGTGTCTGGCGGTACCGATATCGATACCAAAGAACATATCGACCGTAAGGTTCGCCGCTTTATGGGTGACTCGGCTGCCTATTCCTACATATCGATGCAGCAAGCGATCGAAGATGCCGGTCTCGAAGAAAGCGATGTGTCGAATATTCGTACCGGTCTGATCGCATCCTCCGGCGGTGCCTCGAGTGCCGAAATCGTGCGAGCCGCAGATGTGTTGCGTTCCCGCGGTGTGCGCAAAATTGGACCTTACTCCGTGACCAAGACCATGAGCAGTTCGATCTCGGCATGCTTGGCCACACCATTCAAGATCAAAGGACTGAACTACTCGCTGACCTCCGCCTGCGCCACCAGTGCGCACTGCATCGGTGTGGGTGCAGAGCAGATTCAATTCGGCAAGCAGGACATTATTTTTGCCGGCGGTGGTGAGGAGCTGGATTGGACCCTGGCGTGTTTATTCGATGCCATGGGTGCTTTGTCGAGTAAGTACAACGACGCGCCGGAAACGGCATCGCGTCCTTATGACGCAACGCGAGACGGTTTCGTGATCGCCGGTGGCGGCGGAATGGTCGTATTGGAAGAATACGAGCGCGCTAAAGCACGTGGCGCAAATATCTATGCTGAAATCGTTGGTTTTGGCTCAACCTCGGATGGCTACGATATGGTGGCGCCGTCGGGTGAGGGCGCCGAACGTTGCATGGCCATGGCGAAAGCGACCGTCGATGCGCCGATCGATTACATCAATACGCACGGTACCAGTACCCCGGTGGGTGATACCAAAGAGCTCGAGGGTATGAAGGCGGTCTTCGGTGACAATATTCCGAAGTTTGGTTCGTCCAAATCGATGTGCGGCCACTCGCTGGGTGCGACCGGCGTTCACGAAGCGATTCACTGCTTGTTGATGCTCAAACACGATTTCATTGCGCCGTCGATCAATGTCAACGAGCCTGATGAGGCGGTCGGTGACTTACCGCTAGTGACGGAGCGGGTCGACAACGCCGGGTTGAATACGGCGATGACGAACAGTTTCGGCTTTGGCGGGACTAACGGCACCCTGGTTTTTCAAAAAATCTAAGTTTTCGTCAGCCGACGCTGCGGGCATAATGCCCGCATGACTATTGAAACTCTCTCCGAAACTAATTGCTTTGGCGGCAAGATCGGTTTCTACAAACATGCCTCTTCGGTTAATAACTGCGATATGCAGTTTTCAATCTTTGTTCCCCCGCAGGCGTCTGAGGGCCCGGTACCGGTATTAACGTTTCTTTCCGGACTTACCTGCACCGAAGAGAACTTTATGGTCAAAAGCGGTGCACAACGCATCGCCGCGGAGCTCGGCCTGATGCTGGTGTCGCCGGATACCAGTCCGCGCGGCGAGGGCGTGCCCGACGACCCGGATGATCAATACGATTTTGGCTTGGGCGCCGGCTTCTATTGCAATGCGACGCAGTCGCCATGGTCGGATCATTACCACATGTATGACTATGTCACGACCGAACTGCAGCAGGTGGTATTCGACAATTTTCCCGGTGACAAGGATCGCCATGGGCTCAGCGGGCATTCGATGGGCGGACACGGCGCAATCACCGTCGGTCTGAAAAATCCACAGTTATTCAAGTCCATCTCGGCGTTCGCGCCGATTTGCACAACGCTACACAGTCCGTGGGGACAAAAAGCCATGGGTTATTACATGGGCGACGATACGTCGACCTGGCTGGAATTCGATGCCGCAGAAGTAGCGCGTAATGTTGTCGATCCCGCGCCGTTTGGTGAGATCCTGGTCGACCAGGGATTGGGCGACGTGTTTCTGGAAGAGCAGCTCAAGCCCGAATTGCTTGAAGCGGCTTGCGCCGAAAGTGGTTTGAAGCTGAACCTGCGGCGCCACGAAGGCTACGACCACGGCTACTACTTCATCGCCACGTTTATTGAAGAGCACCTGCGGTTTCACGCCGCGCGCTTGTAGCGACCGGCCATCGGAGTGAAGTGGCGAGCGGTCTGGATCGTTGTTCTCGCCATTCTTACGGGGTGTGCCGCTAAGCCATCGTCACCGTTCCCGGGGTTTATCGATTGTCGCTCGTGCGAGCAATGGAACGCGCAGTTCGAACCGTTCTTAATTTATGGCAATACGTATTATGTCGGCGTTGCAGGCTTATCGTCGATACTGATTAACGGCGGCGACGGACTCATTCTGATCGATGGCGGCCTGCCGCAAAGTGCGCCGATAATCCTGCAAAATATTCGGGCGCTGGGTTTCGATCCTAAAGACGTCGCGTTGCTGCTAGTGTCACACGTTCACTACGACCACGTGGGTGGCACGGCCTATTTACAGGCGCAGACCGGCGCTCCGGTTCTGGCGCACCCGCTCGCCGTCCCGGTGTTGCGATCGGCAACGATGTCGACCGATGATCCGCAGTTCAGCTATCAGGCGCCGGGCATCGCTTACCCGCCTGTGACCGGCGAAATTCTGGCGGACAATTTTGACAGCGTTCGGATCGGCGATATTGAAATCAACGGCGTATTCACCCCCGGGCATACGCCGAGCGGCATGAGCTGGACCTGGCGGTCCTGTGTCGGCGAACGGTGCTTGGATATCGTGTATGCCGACAGTCTGACGCCGGTATCCGGTGACGACTACCGGTTTACCGATGGTCTAGGTGATGCACTGCGGCAGAGTGCCGAGACGGTTGCTACATTACCGTGCGATATTTTTCTCAGCACCCACGGATTTACATTCGACCTCGCTGCGAAACGACAGGCCGGCTGGCACGCTTTTATCGATGGCGATGAATGTGTTCGCTACTCACTCAAGACGCTGGGGTCACTGGAGCGCCGACTTGAACGGGAAGCCGAGGCGTTATCCGAGTCCGTCGATTAGCGCTGCCATTTTCTTAAGATGCTCAGCGGTCGGCAGATCGCCGTATAAAGCGCGAATATTGTCATTCATATTGGTCGGTTTACTGGTTGCCGGCGTGACGCAGGTCGTGGCCGGGTGTGCGCATACGTACTTCAGGAAAAACTGAGCCCAGCTTTCAGCACCGAATTCCGCCGCCCAGTCTGGTAACGCCATGTCTTTGGTCTTGCTGAACAGGCGTGAACGACCGAACGGCACATAAATCAACGTGGCGATGCCTAGCTCTTGCGCGAGTGGTAGAACGCTTTCGGCCGACACGCGGTTATCGATCGCGTAATCAACACCGATGAAGTCGATATCGTAGTCGCGCATCGCTCGCTCGAGGTCCGGATATCGACTGGTGCGTGTAGACGTGGTGCCGATATAGCGAATCTTGCCGTCTTGTTTGTACTCTTCGAGGATCGGCATCTGCGTCGGCAGGTCAGCAAGATTGTGCACCTGAATGAGATCGATGGGTTTCTTACTCAGTCGAGCGAGAGAGCGATCCACTTGCGCCCGTGCTGCTGCTTCATCGGCCTTCGATTCGCCGCGCGGCACGACATTGAGCTTGGTCGCCCAAAAGATGTCTTCCGTGATGCCTTCCTCCGCAGCAATCTGGCCAGAGACTTCTTCGGAGGCGCCGTAAGATGGCGCCGTATCGAAAATGGTGCCGCCATTGTCGACCAAGGTACTCATGACGCCACGCAGTGCCGACACGTCGTCACTCTGCGCGACGCGGCGAAACGTGGCTGAGCTGCCCAGTCCAATGATCGGTACCTGTTCTCCGGTTTTCGGAATCGGTCGCATAATGCGGGCAGGTCTCTCGGCCATTGTCAGGCCGGGAACGGCCGCCGCAGCGGCAAGCATCGCAGCACCCTTGAGGCATTCACGGCGAGTAATCATGCGTATCTCCGTAGTGGCTTATCACTGCTCAGTGTACCCGAACTAGTCGAGACGTTTAGAAAACCGCAGCGCTGCTGCGGTCATTGCAACGAGAGTAAAAACGCCAAGATAGATTAGCGCAATAGGCATGTCGCCCAGTTCGGCTTCGCGCAGCATGATGCCTCGTGTCAGGCGAATAAAATGGGTGATCGGTAACGCCTCGCCGATCCACTGTGCGAAGGTCGGCATGCCGTCGAACGGAAACACGAATCCCGATAAAAGTATCGACGGCAAAATTAGGAAGAACGTCAGTTGCATGGCCTGGAATTGTGTCTTTACCGCGGTCGAGACGAACAGGCCCAGGGCCAGGTTCGCGGTGATGAATAGTGAAGCCGCAAGGTACAGGTCGATCAGCGAGCCGCGCACCGGAACATCGAAGAGCAGCTGGCCCATCCATACCGTCAGCGCGAGCTGCACCATACCGATGACGATGTAAGGAATGACTTTGCCGACCATCAGCTCCGCCGAGGTTACTGGCGTATTGATTAGCAATTCGAGATTGCCTCGTTCACGCTCGCGCACGATGGCTTGAGCGGTAAACAACATCATCGTCATCGTCAAAATAACACCGATCAACCCAGGAATGATGTTGACCGGTGTTCGGCCTTCCGGATTGTAGTAATTGCGTACCTCAATCAAATACGGCAGTTCGATATCCGGTGAGGTGTCGAGGCGAATCGGCATGTCACGCAGGGCTTCGACAATACCGCTGGTGGTGGGGTCGCTACCGTCGACGAGAATATGTGCCGCCGCACGCCGGTTGTCGACAATGCGCCGATCGAAGTCGGATGGAATGGCGACGCCGACTGAGATTTCGCCCTCGCGCATGCGTTGCTCAAGCTGCTTAACGGTATCGACGTATTCCACAATGTCCGTAACCTGTGTCTGACTGAGCTGCAGCACAAACTCCCGTGACAAACTGGTATTCGCTTCGTCGGCAATGGCGGTCTTGAGGTTACGTACGTCCATGTTGATGGCGTAACCGAACATCAGTAGCTGCATCAGCGGCATACCGAAGATCATGGCGAAGGTGAGCCGATCACGGCGCATCTGCCGCACTTCTTTTTGGGTTATCGCGAGTAGGCGGGAGAACGGTTTCACGCGGCCGCTCCCTGGGGCTTCAGGGTCACCGCGACAAATACGTCTTCCAGTGACGCTGAAACTAGGCGTGTGTCGGCCGACACGTCAGCCGCCTGCAGGCAGCGGTCAACAATTCCCTGCGCATCGTCGACACGCTGCGGAACCAACACGCGCAATCGGACGCCGAGTTGCGTCACGCTAACCACTTCACCGAGGGTTGCGATGGCGGTCTGCGCACGATACGGGTCGTCGGCCAGCACTTCGACGATGTGCATGCCGGTGGCGGCCTGCAGCTCTTGTGGGGAGCCATCGGCGACTTTCACGCCGCGGTCCAGAATTGCCAGTCGATGGCAGCGTTCCGCCTCGTCCATGTAATGAGTGGAGACCATGATGGTGGTACCGGTCTCCGCGAGGCGAAAGAGATTCGCCCAAAAATCGCGTCGGCTTTGCGGATCGACCGCGCTGGTCGGCTCGTCCAACAACAACAGTTCGGGGTGGTGCAGAACCGCGCAGGCGAGCGCCAACCGCTGCTTTTGCCCGCCGCTCATGGTGCCGGCGAACTGGCGCGTGCGATCGGCGAGATCATATTTCTCCAGGAGCTCATCGATTCGCGATTGCCGCTTGTGGTGAGGGTACGAGTAAATGTCGGCAATGAACTCCAGGTTTTCCAGCACGGTCATATCGCCGAACAACGAGAATTTTTGAGTCATGTAGCCGATTCTCGGCTTCAGTACTTTGGCATCGCCGGGCACGTCGACACCCAATACCTTGGCGCTGCCCTCGGTGGGTGTCAGCAGCCCGCAAAGCATGCGAATGGTGGTGGACTTGCCGGACCCATTCGGGCCGAGGAAGCCATAGATCTGGCCCTTGGGTACGTCCAAGTCGAGTTGATCCACCGCGACCAGGCCGCCAAAGTGTTTGCTCAATCCACTGGCGCGAATGGCAAGTTCGGCATTCACGGCAGGAACACTTCTACGGGTACGCCGTCGGGCAGGCGATCACGGTCGATCTGCAAGTCGATTTTCGCTTCGTACGACAGATGTCCGCGGTCGCGCTCGGTCAATGCGAAGTACGGAGTGAACATCGCTTCAGATGCCACCCAGCGCACGCGCCCAGGGAAGGGCTCATCGAGACCATCAACCTGTACGGTCACCTCCAGGCCGGGTGATACGCTGACGCGCAGTTCCTCGGGAATGTAGACCAGTGCATGGGGTTGTGTTGCCGGCAGCACAATGATGACGGCCTGACCCGGATTCGGTTGCTCACCGATTTCGAAAAGCCGGCTGTCGACGATTCCGTCAACCGGTGCGACAAAGCGCATGCGTTCGAGATCGACGGCGAGTTGATCGCGGCGCGCGGTTGCCTGTTCGACGGCGTGCTGTGCCTGCGCCAGCTCCTCAACGGTGGTGCCGGTCAGTAACTCTTGCAGTTGTGCGCGGCGTAGCTCGTCGTCGGCCCGAGCCGCATCCAGTGCGGCCTCGGCGCGATCAAGGATTTCATCGGAGGCGAGATTGCGTTCATGTACGTCACGCACTCGCGCGTAATCGCTTTCGCGAAACTCAAGCTCCTTGGTGGCGCCAGCCACGCTCGCGCGCGCCGCCGCGATTTGTTCGCCGCGCGGGCCGCGTACCAGTTCATCGAGTCGCGCTTGCATTTGATTGGCTGCCGCGTCGGCTTCGGCGAGGCGCGCCGCTGCACGGCGTCCATCGAGTTCGAGCAGGACTTGGCCTCGCGACACCGATTCACCTTCCATGACATGAATTGCCGTGACCGGCTCAGCCCGTTCGGCTACCAATTCGATTCGATCCGACGCCAGTTGACCAACGATGGGTCGTTGTTCAGCATCGCCGGTGCATCCGGCCAGCACGATGATTAGTAAGACGGTCGAGTTACGCATCGGCGGGATCCTTTAGTCCGCGGATTAGCAGATCGGTTTGCGTGTCGATGAGTTGATCGGTATCCAACGACTTGTCGGCGAAAATCAGTCGAAAGATCACCGAGAAGACCACCGGCATGATGATGAGATGCGGTTGTTCGGTGAGTCGTGAACGTTGAAACTCACCCGATTCGATACCGCGTTCGATGAGATTGCTCATTGCACGCAGGCCGCGGCTAACGACGTTGTCCCAGTAAAACGCCACCAGGTCGGGATGCTTGGGCCCCTCCGCGATCATCAAACGTACGATGACCGCGATGTGCGAACCGGGCAGCGACTTGGCAAACTCAGTGAATGGACCACACAGCCACGCTTCACTGGAAAGTCCGGACGACTCCATCAATGCTTCCAGTGCGGCGACTCGCGGTATCACGACGCTGCGAATCACCGCTTTAAATAGCTCTTCTTTGGTCTTGAAATAGAGATACATCAGGCCTTTGCTGACGCCAGCGCGTTTCGCGACATCGGCGACTTTGGTGCCGGCATAACCGTGTTCGGCAAAGGCTTCCATGGCCGCCGCGGCGATCTCATCTGGACGATCTTCTTTACGGCGCTGATAGCGTGGTTGAGCCATTTCTGGCTCCTTAATGACCCAAGGTTCAGTAAATATACTTAATGACCGATGAGTCAGCAAGCAATTATTTTGGATGCGCAAAACAAAGGCATGTGAGAGCATTGCGCGCCTTCGACAGGGGTGAATCGAGTGAGCGCACCACATCTATTAATTGGCGATATTGGCGGTACGCACGCGCGCTTTGCGTGGGCGGATCCCACCGATAATGAATTTGGTGCCGAAAAGAAGTTGCTATGCGCTGACTTCGATACCATCGATGCCGCCATCGAACACTTTCTCGCGTCGAGTGACGTCAAAGCGCCAGACACGATCTGTCTGGCAGTCGCAGGGCCGATTGTCGGCGACGAAGTTCGGTTTACCAATAACGATTGGATCATCTCAAGCAGTGCGCTTGCCGCGGACTTCGGCATCGATGCGGTTCGCATCCTGAATGACTTTGAGGCGATCGGTTATTCCATTCCGATGTTGGGCGCCGATGACAGCATGCCAATCGGACTGGCGGAGGCCACCGACTTAGGCCGCGAGGAACATCGCGTTGCCGTGCTCGGTCCGGGCACAGGACTTGGTATGGTCGGCGTCAATATCCGTGATGGTGAGGCAATACCGATCCGTAGCGAGGGCGGGCATGTCGGCTTCTCACCGGAAACCCAGGTGCAGCTGGAAATCATGTCGGTACTGCGAGAACAGTTCGACCGGGTATCCGCCGAGCGATTGGTATCCGGACCAGGACTGGAAAATATCTACCGAGCGCTGACCACCATTCATGGTGATCAACGACCGGCTTTATCGGCCCCGGAGATTTTTTCGCGCGCCAACTCGAATACCGAATCGCGATCGGCCGAGGCGGTGCATGTGTTCTTTGAAGTGCTCGGGCAGGTGGCCGGTGACTTTGCTTTATCGATCAGTGCCGATGACGGTGTTTACGTCGCCGGTGGCATCGCGCAGCGCTATCCGGTGATGATGAGTAACAGCGCGTTTCGTTCGGGTTTTGAAAACAAAGGCCGCTATCGTTCCTTGATGGAACGGATTCCGACGCAGCTGATTCTCCATGAGCATCCGGGCTTGCTCGGCGCCTCGCATTGCGCCCGGCAGCTATTGGCGGCTTAGCCGATAACGGTTACTGGCAGCGGAACTGGCCGTTACTGCCGTCGGTGCCAGGCAGCGGCTGGCAGAAGTCCGGCCAGCCTAGCGCTTGCCACGCTTTCAGGAACCCTTTGCTTTCTAGCAGCATAGGAAAACTCGCGTGTTCGCGAAACGCGCGGCTTCTCGGCATTGGTAGCCACATAAAGTCGTTGGCGAACGTTGAGAATCCGCTGGCCTCGTCGTTAAGTTCATCGAAAACCAGCTCGTAGAAACCGAGCTTGATAAGCCCGTACACTTGCCATGACTGAAACGCCCCCGGCTCGGCATCCAAAAATCGCAATACATCCTCTAGTGCCGGTGCCGGATGCTCGGAAGGAAGGTACATCGCGAGCGCCACGCGTTCGGCGTTGCCGCGACTACCAATATCTTCGTTGCCAAACTCCGCAACGTAGTCGTCGTACATCCGCATAAAGTAATCGATCGCGCCGTCGCTATCGCCGTGCGCATAGAGCAGATCACCTCGCATTTCGCCTACGGATGCATTCTGCAGTTGCTCCGCTAAAGCGAAAAAGCGCTCGGCACTGTCCAGGTCTTCCATGGCGAATGCGGTGCTCGCCATATTATAGGCCTCGGTTCGTGACATCGGATCTAACAAGTAGGCTTTGGTGACCAGTTCCTGGGCCCTGTCTAAATGTCCGAGTGAAGACCAGAAGGTGCCTAGCCACCGCAACACCAGCACATTATCGGGCTCCATCTTGAAGGCTTTTTGCAGTAGTTCATGCGAGCCCAGCAAATCGCCAAGATCTTTCTCGACCATACCTTTCACGGCATAAGGAAGCGCCATGGAATCGTCGAGTGCGATCGCGCGGTCGGCATATAGCTGGGCGCGACGTATGGCTTCTGCGGCGTCGATCGTGATATAGCCTGGTGCTACCACGGCGGCCTCAGCCAGAGCGGCCCAGGCTTCGGCAAACTGTGGATCGAGTTCCACCGACTGCTCAAGGTAGCCCAGCGCCTTTGGAATGTTGTCATTGATTCGTTGGTGGAGGTGATCGCGGCCGCGCAAATACAGATCGTACGCTTCGACGTTCTCCGTCAGGGTTGATACCAATCGCCGTTCAGCCGAAGCGTCGAGAAGTTCAATCAGTTCATTGGTCACGCGTCGCGCGATGTCATCCTGCACATCGAAGATGTTTTGCAATGAGCGGTCGTACGTTTCTGACCATAGATGAAATCCGTCGTCGGCCTTAATGAGCTGCGCTGTGATTCGAACCTGATCGCCCTGTTTACGAACCGAGCCCTCAAGCACGTGCGACACACTCAGTGCGACACCAATATCTTGAATGCTGACATCCTTGCCTTTGAAGGCAAACGACGAGGTGCGTCCGGAGACTTTCATGTCGGCGTTCTTCACCAGCGCATTGAGAATTTCTTCAGAAACGCCGTCGGCGAAATACTCCTGGTCAGCATCGGCACTCATATTGACAAACGGCAGCACGGCGATCGAATTTTCGACTGCCGCGTCGGCAACGGTGGTCGAGTCGGTGTCGGCACTCTCCGCAACCTGTGGGGTCTTAGGTGCGTTGTCCAAAAGAAATCGGTCGACGCCCAATAAACCGACGGCGGTCGTTACCAAGCCAATCGTGATGATGTTGAGTCGCTTGCCGGTTTGATGGGTGATCGACTCATCGCGGGCAACATCTCGCTCGCGCTTGATACCCTCCGGCGTAATTTCATAGGCCCACGAAACCAACAAAGAGACGACGAACCCGATGGCCATGACCAACAGCAAGGCTTGCATGACCCAGGGATCTGCGCCGATGTTGTCGAGGACCAAGTCGGCGACCTGCGCAATCACCCAGGCTCCGACCAAATAGGCGACCGCGACGCGAAATACGTTGCGGCGTTTTAGTTCGGAGAAAATTCCGCTCATTCCGTGTGGCCTGCTGTCTGGGCTAACCGCGGGGATTGTACATGAAACACCCGGCGCGCTTATTGCCGCCAAATCGCCAAATTGTCCGGCGCAAGGTCCTCGGTGGAGCGATACGGATTGATGTCGATACCACCGCGTCGTAAAAATCGCGCGTAGATCGACAGCGCCTCGCAGCCGCAGCGTCGGCTCAATTCCATAAACATCTGTTCGACGCAGGACTCATGAAAATCGTTGTGATTGCGAAACGAGACGATGTATTGCAGCAGGCCGGTGCGGTCGATCTGCGGCCCGGTGTACTGGATGAAGACCGACGCCATGTCGGGCTGATTGGTGACCGGACACAAGCTGCGAAGCAGATGCGAGTGCAAAGTCTCTGTGACGATTCGATCACTGTTCGCGCGCAGCGAGGAAGGGTCCACCTCATACGCGGTGCATTGCGCAGGTGTGTCGTCGATACACTCGCCCGCCAGCGGATCGGTCGATCGGTCCGGAGACGTTTCGACATTGACGGTAATCGCCGCGTCGAGAAGGGATGACAGATCGGTCGAGATGCGTTTCGCGGCGTCGGTGGCGCTGTCCAGCGTGGTCATTGCAAAGCTGCCCAAATAGAGCTTGAGCGACTTGGACTCGACCAGATTCGGCGAATCGGCCGGCACGCGAATTTCGGCAACACCGACGTGCGGCACGCCATTGGGGTCGAGCCAGGTCAGCTCCCAAGCGGTCCAGATATCCACGCCAAAAAACGGCAGTTTCGCATCCAGGCCGAGCTTTTGCCGGGCGTCGGAACGACGTATGGCAAACAGCTGGTCGGGGTCGTAAGTGTCGGGGTAGGGCGTGTCTTTGCCCAGTGGCAGGTCGGTATTCATGGTGCGATATTACGGCAGAGTTTCAAAAAGTCCTCATGTACAATACCGCCCCTTTGCGGGCCTCGCAGCACTCATTCAAACATCATGCCTCCAGCGGACAAAATCAAAAATACCGAACGCGGCTACATCATTCCCATCGGCGGCGCCGAAGAGAAATTCGATAATCCGGAGATTCTCGACCGTTTCGTCAACATCTGCGGTGGCAAAGACGCGCGTATCAGCATCATTCCGACGGCCTCTGAGCTCGAAGACACCGGTCGCAATTACGAAAAACTGTTTCGCAAACTCGGTATCAAACATGCGCGGGTGCTGCCCTACGAAACGCGTGAGGATTGCGACAACGAGCGCAATCTGAACTACATCGAAAAGTCGGACGGTGTGTTTATGACCGGCGGCAATCAGCTTCGTCTATCGACGACGCTTGGCGGTACTGCGGTGGCACAGGCGATCCGTCGTCGTAATGCCGCCGGCATGCACGTGGCGGGTACGTCGGCAGGCGCGGCGTTTGTCCCGGAGCACATGATCGCCGGAGGTCACGAGGGCGCCACTCCATCGCCGGACCTGGTCACGATGGCGCCTGGCCTGGGGCTCACCAACAAATTTATTATTGATCAGCACTTCAGGCAGCGCGATCGAATCGGCCGGCTGCTCACAGCGCTGGCGTATAACCCTTTTGCGGTCGGAATTGGCCTCGACGAGGATACGGCGGCTTTTATTGGCCCCGATGATGTCCTTGAGGTGGTCGGCAGCGGTGGAATCACCGTGATAGACCCTACCGATCTGAGCTATTCTTCTATGGACCGGGCACGCCGCGGCGAGCCGGTCAGCCTGATTGGGGTCAAGCTGCACATTCTGGTGGCGGGTGGACGCTTTGATGTCGCGTCTCGAGAGGCCGCCCCGGAATAGAAAAAGACAGGAACTGACAATGAAGATACTCAGTACCAACGTATTCGTTGGGCCCAACATGTGGGCGCATTTTCCGGTCATTCGCCATGTGCTCGATCTGGGCGTGCTCGAAGAGTGGCCTACCGGCCGCCTCGGACCGGATTTCGTCGATCCGCTGCTCGAAGCGCTCCCTGGATTGCATGAACACGGCTGTTCCTATCGCGAACCCGGTGGGTTCGTGCGCCGGCTGCGAGAAGACGAGGGCACCTGGCTCGGGCACGTGATGGAGCACATTGCGATTGAGCTGCAGAATGAAGCCGGCTCGCCGGTCACGTTTGGTCGCACGCGATCTGTTGAAGGTCAGCCGGGGCACTACAACATGGTGTTCCAGTATAAAGACGAGGCGGTTGGTCGCGAGGCGAGCCGCTTAGCGTTGAATCTTATTCATAGCTTACTGCCGGGGGAAATTAGGCCCGACGACGCACCGGGCGATGATTGGGAGTTTGCCGAAGAACGCGACTCCTTTATTCGGTATGCGCAACGTCGTGCATTTGGTCCGAGCACCAAATCGCTGATCGATGCCGCTGAAGAACGCGACATTCCCTGGCTGCGATTGAATCAATACAGTCTGGTGCAGTTTGGTCACGGTAAGTATCAGCATCGCATTCAGGCCACTACCACCGGTCGCACCAGCAACATCGCCGTCGAGCTCGCTTCCGATAAAGAAGAAACCAACGGTATCTTGCGCGACCTGGGACTGCCGGTGCCGCGACAGAAATTGGTTCGCCGCGCGCGTGACGCGGTACGAGCGGCCGAACGAATCGGTTATCCGGTGGTATTAAAGCCGCTGTCCGGTAACCATGGTCGCGGAGTGTCGATCAACCTTAAAACGGCCGAAGAGGTTGAGGTGGCGTTCGAGAAGGCCGCCGAACACGGTCGTACTGTGATCGTCGAGACCTTCCTTGAAGGCTATGACCACCGCCTGCTAGTGGTAAACGGTGAGTTGGTGGCGGCTGCCAAACGTGTGCCCGGTCACGTGATCGGCGATGGTAAACATACGATTGAAGAGCTGGTCGATATCGTCAATCAGGATCCGCGGCGTGGCGTGGGTCACGAAAAGGTGCTGACCCGACTGGAATTCGATCATCAGGCCGAACGACTGCTGGCGAAACTCGGTTACGACAAAGACACCGTGCCGAAAGAGGGCGAAGAAGTGTTTCTGCGTACCACCGCAAACCTATCGACCGGTGGTACCGCGATCGACGTCACCGACACGATTCACCCGGACAACCGTGAGATGGCGATACGCTCGATCAAGGCTATCGGCTTAGACATCGGTGGCGTGGATTTTCTCACCTATGACATTACCGAGTCGTATCGGGAAACCGGCGGCGGTATTTGCGAAGTGAATGCCGGTCCGGGATTCCGCATGCACGTTGCGCCCAGTGAAGGGACCCCGCGCGACGTGTCGGGCCCGGTGGTCGATATGTTATTCCCGGAAGGCTCACCCAGCCGGATTCCGATCGCGGCGGTGACCGGCACCAACGGTAAAACCACGACGTCTCGCATGCTCGCGCACATTTTGAAAATGGCCGGCCGTACCGTGGGGCAAACCTCCACCGATGGCGTGTACATCGATGGCAAGTTATCGGTTGCCGGCGATATGACCGGACCGATTGCGTCACAGATGATTTTGCGCGACCCGTCGGTCGATGCCGCGGTGCTCGAAGTGGCCCGTGGCGGCATGCTGCGCAGTGGCCTGGGCTTTCAAAGTTGCAACGTCGCCTGTTGTCTAAACGTCAGTGCCGATCATCTCGGCCTGCGCGGCATCGATACCCTCGAGCAGCTTGCCGAAGTCAAACGTGTGCCGGTCGAAATTGCCAAGGATGCGGCCGTATTGAACGCCGACGATCCGCACTGTTTGCAAATGGCGGACTACACACAGGCCGAGCGGCTTAGCTATATCACCATGAATCCGGCGCATCCACTGGTGAAGAAACACATTCAGGCGGGCGGTCAGGCATTCGTGCTGGAGCAAGGCATGAATGGCCACATGATTACGATTTACGACAATGAAAGTCATACGCCGTTGTTGTGGACGCATCTGATCCCGGCCACCGTGGAAGGGCGTGCAATGCACAACGTGCAGAATGCGATGTTCGCGGCTGCGCTGGCGTACAACATGGACATCAGTCTCGAAGACATCCGCCATGGATTGCGCACCTTCGACTCGACGTTCTTCCAGGCGCCGGGGCGCATGAATATTTATAACGAGCACCCGTTCCGCGTGATTCTCGATTACGCCCACAATCCGGCAGCGGTAACGGCGATGTGCAATCTGGTCGACCGGTTTGAGCCCGAGGGCAAGCGCATCGTGGTTTTGGCAGCGCCCGGTGATCGTCGCGATGAAGACATCAAAGAAATCGCCAAGATCGCTGCGGGCCATTTCGATCACTTCATCTGTCGGCGCGATGACAACGCGCGCGGTCGCGGCCCAGATGAAGTGGCGGTGATGCTCAAGAATCAGCTGCTGGAAGAAGGGATCTCGTCGGATCGAATAGAGGTGATTCCTGACGAACAGGAAGCAACCGCTCGTGGACTTGAGCTCGCCGATGCGGGTGACCTGCTGCTGGTGCTCGCTGACAACATTAAGCGCAGTTGGAAACAGATTATCTATTTCAACTCGGGTGCTAAAGCTGAGGTGTCTGGCAAGAAAGTGACGCCGACGATCGACTTACCGGAAGTGGCCGGCTTTGCATTCGATAGCGAGCTGGAAATTATCTCTGACGAACGCGGTGTGCGGCTTGCGCGCAACGAAGAAGAGTCCGACTGACGGCAATGGAGTTCCTTGACGCACGCCGTCTAACCGGTCCTAGTCTGCTTGCGGACGGGCCGGGCGCAATACTCGATATTGCCTGCACACCGGCCGAAGCCGATGCATTGGTTCCCGTTTGGGAGCAGCAGGTGTCGACAATGCTGAGCGCCCTCGATTGGCCAATTCCCGAGTTCACGCACCACAAACTCTCGGGAGGCATTAGCTTGTTCTTCCCGATGCGGCTCGACGCGCTGTACGCGGCATCGGAAATTAACGAATGGGCCTACGCAGCGATCGATGCAGAGCTCAACGGTGCGGATGCTCCGAACTTCGACGCGACGGTCGAGACGATTCGTGCGTCGGCGGCCGAAGAAGCGAATCCCGAGCTGCTCGCTTTGGAAGCCGCGGCGAATCGAAAGCAGACGACGTTTCTTTGGGACGATGACGAAGCATCGTTGGGTCTGGGTCGTGGCGCTACAACTTGGCCGGTGCGCACCTTACCGGATGCCTCACTCGTAGAATGGGGTGGTCACACCGATGTGCCGATCGGCTTGGTGACCGGCACCAATGGCAAGACCACGACGGTCCGATTGGCAACCAACATATTGCGAGCTGCGGACAAGAACGTTGGTTTGAGTTCGACCGACTGGATCGCGGTGAATGACCATATATTGGATCGTGGCGACTGGTCCGGGCCGGGTGGTGCACGTGCGGTTCTGCGACAGAATAATGTGGACGTCGCCATCCTCGAATCGGCGCGTGGCGGACTGCTGCGCCGCGGCCTCGGCGTCAATAAAGCGGATGCGTCCTTGATTACCAATATTGCTGAGGATCATCTCGGTGACTTTGGTTCGCAAAGTCTGCGCGAGCTCATGGATATCAAATGGATCGTCTCACGTGCGGTCCGCGAAGACGGCAAGCTCATTCTGAATGCGGATGACGAGCTACTGGTCGATAAGTCAACGTCCTATTCTGGACGAGTAGTTTGGTTTTCTCTGGATGTCGCCAACCCGATCGTGAATGCGCACTGCGAAAACGGTGGGGAAGCATACGTGCTCGATGACGGTCATCTCGTGCATCGTAGCGGTGGCGACGCAACGTTAATCTGCAAAGCGGCGGAAATCCCCATCACCTTGGGCGGGGCGGCCAAACACAATGTGGCAAACGCGCTGGCGGCGGCCGCGCTGACGGCAGCGTTGGGCACACCGGTCGATACCATTGCTGAAGGCCTGCGGACGATGTCACAGGACGATAATCCCGGCCGCTGCAACGTCTACGACGTCGATGGTTGCAAGGTGTTGGTCGACTTTGCGCACAATCCGCATGCCATGGCCGCGCTATTCGACATGGCCGAGGCGTTGCCCGCGCAGCGTCGCGTCTTGTGTTTTGGTCAGGCGGGCGATCGGCCGGATCGCGCCATCCAGGAATTGGCACGAGATGCCTGGTCCATCGGTCTAGATCACGTCATCGTTTCCGAGCTCGAGGCTTACCACCGCGGTCGTGAACACGGCGAGGTGTTCGGCGTGATACGTGACGAACTCGTCAGCCGTGGTGCGAGAGAGGACCAGATCGGTCACTTCGACGAGGAGACCGAGTCACTCGCAGCGGCGCTCGATTGGGCGGAACCCGGCGACTTGATCATCATGCTCGCCCTGGGCGGCGCACTGCCGATTCAACAAGCCCTCGAGGCGCGCGGCGCGACCAGCTAGTTGCCTTATCAGATGACTTGATGGCGCTCCGATTCAGGGCAGTGAACGGAAATCGTTGTCTCTCAATACCCGCTTTCTGCCTTATCGGCTGACGCGATCACTCGGCATTCGAATGGAATAACGTTGATGAAAGCGGCAGCGAACAACAGCCGGCTGTCCGTCCTGTAACGCAGGTTCGAAACGCCAGCTGTCAATCGCGATTGCCAAGGAATTAAAAAAGCGCGGGTCCGAGCTGTCGATGTCCCGAACGTTCTTGGTTGTGCCGTTAACTAATACGTCGAATTCGACGATCGCGTGACCGTCTTTCTCTGCCACGACGCGACTTGCTGGGTACTTCGGCGTCTTGCCGGCGATGAGTTTTGGCGGTACCTCGGCGATGGGTTCGCAAGCTTCAATATAGCGCTCTGAAATCTGTGAGTCCGGTGTCGCTAAGTTGGCATCGGTTGGAGCGAATCCACACGCCGCTAACAGGCTCGCGGACAACACCAAAATGATCTTGTTGATGTGCATACGTAACCACCTTTCCCTTTCCGTTATATCGTCCAGAACCAGCCCATCATCCAAAATGCGTGCAGTGAGAAAAACAGTATCGCGGCGGTATAGTGGTAGCGGCGATCAGCTACGAAAATACCGGCAACGGCAAGTGCCGTCAGACTGGAGATAAACCCGAGGTAGGGTAAGCCAAGTTCACCAGTGACGTAAGCGGTGCCCTTGAGAAATGAATCGGTAAGTTCGGCGATGACCACCAGTACCCAGAGCGCAAAGAACGGCCGTCGAATGGTCTCAAACCGCTGCTTCATGTTGGTACCGCTCGGTACCGTTTGCGGCATGATTAATGACGCACAGAAGAAGATGAGTACGCCGTAAACGAAGAGTGCACCGAATTCTGTGAATGACCACTCGGGTAGATCACTCCAGTTATTGACGACGATCCACCAAAATAGCAGGTGGTAGCCGAGCACGTTCAATGCCCAAACAATGGTGACGCCATCGAGTTCGATCTGTTGGCGGTTCTCCACCAGGCTGGCGAAGCCGGACAGGATTCGGGTGATACCGAGGCCGACCACGATCGACATCAATACGGTGACAAACTCGAAGTTGCTCACAGGTTCGGTTGCCTTTGCTGCGTGCGCCTGTGAGGCATTCTACACCTGGCGGCATGTCGTGCCGGCGGTTTTTAGAGACTTGCGGTCAGCGCCCGACGTTAAACCGCTGGCGAACGTAATTGCCAGCTTCCAATTCCTCGAAAATGGCGAAGGCGTAATCTTCCGGTGAGATTTGCAGTGGTACACCGTCGGCATCTCGCAGCAGCTCGTCGCCGCCCCATTGAACCTCACCGGTGCGCCCTTCGAGTCTCAGGCCATTGGGTGGCGATGCGACGGTCCAGTTCACGTTGGCGCTGTCGCGAAACCGGTCCAAGGCGATCTGATGGCCGTAGAACATCGCATAGTTCCGGTGCGTGTCGTCAACGCGACCGAGCTCGAGGGGCGTTTGGCCGTCTTCGTAAATCAAGGTGAACAAATTGCCGACGAAAATCATCCGCGGTCCGTCGGCACCAAATCCTTCGAGCACCTCGATCAGGCTCTCGGCAGCAAGCGCGGCGATGTATTCCTCGGGCACCTGACTTTGCGGCGGACCGCCGACCGACACGATTACGGCATCGTGTGCGGCGATCAGCTCGGCGGTTCGAGCGCGGTCGAGAATATCGCCGGTCTCAATGTTGATGCGATCCGCATAGTCAGCGAGCCGGTCGGCGCTACGGCTGACGCCGGTAACCGTATATCCGCGCAGCAGCGCTTCGTCAACGATGTGCTGGCCGATACGGCCACTAGCACCAAATACCAGCACGTTTTCAATTCCGGTCGCATGCTCTTCGGCCTGCGCGCTGGTGACGCTCAGCAAGAGGCAAATCACAATGACAACGGGTCGCTTGAACATAGATGTCTCCTGGTTGCAGGGGTCAGACATCCTCGCGGCTGGAGAATTCCCTCAAGTTAGCTGTCGCGCTTGAGAGATCGTATTGCTGCTCGCACGGCCGCGCTACGACGCTTGTCGTCGCCACGCTCGATTTCGAGCGCGACCAGCCGTTCCATCATGTCGTGGTCACCGCGACAAAGCCGGAATAGCTCGTCTTCCTGCGCGCTACCCGAACTTCCGCGCAGCATGAAATACAGCACCGCCACAAATACCAACAGTCCGAGCGACGCGACAATGATGGCCATGTCAAGATGAGTCGCTGACGAAGCGAACGATGGTGTCGACGATACTCAGTGTTCGCTCCCGAGGTGCCAGCACGTCGCCGGCAATGACGTGATTACCGGCATTGTCAGTGACCGGCAGTATCAATAGTTCGCTGTGTACGGCTTCGATTTGCTCAAGCGCTGCCCGCGTGGCGTCTAACGAGACGACCTGATCGTTTTCGGCGGAAATGGTGATCACTTTGAACGGCAGGTCAAGCGGCAATGTCGCATTGGCGAGATCAACCAGTCGCATCACCTCGACTGAGGTCGAGGAGGGATAACGGGTGCTCCAGTATTTTGCCTGCAGCTCGTTTCTCGGCTCCCAGCTTCGCGTCTCGCCGACGATCAGACGCATCAGAATCGGCCCGCCAGGACCGGTCACCATCTCGGCGTTGGGTGCCGCTGGCATAAAGTTTGGCGCCAACATCACCAAGGTATCCACCGACGCCATCAAAGGATGATCGGCCAGTGCAATGGCGATGGTGGAGCCGGTGGAAACCGTGACCAGCACAATTTTTTCGCCGAGGTGCTGCGCAATCGCGAGTGCCTCGATGCCATCGTCGATCCAGTCCTCTGCGGTGACATCGACCATCGCGCCGTCGGTACGTCCGTGCCCGGCAAGTCGAGTTTCAAATAAGTTCGCACCCAGCTGCTCGGCCACCATCTCAGCGGTTGGCGCAATTTCCTGGCGTGATGCGGAGAAGCCGTGCAGGTAGACGACGACATAGTCGCTGCGCTCTCCCGGCGTTTGCCAGACAATGCGCTTTTCCGTGTCGGGCACCAGCGGATAGGGTGATGCCGCTTCGGATTCGGCAAGCCATGCGTCGAGGTCCTCGGGCAACGTGGGCGTAGTCGCGGCCGCTGAGAGCTTCGGCGGAATCGACAACATCGCCGCGGCGATCAACGCCGCAGTTACCGCGCCCAGGCCGATTAAGAGCTTCTTCACGGGTTTACGCCATGCTCAGGATATGTTTCCAGTGCTGTTCTTCAATCGGCATGATCGACAGCCGATTGCCGCGGCGTGTCAGGATCATGCCCTCGAGTGCCGGCTCGGCCTTGATTTCCGTCAGCGTTATCGGTCGTTTGAATTTCTTCACAAACTCGACGTCAACCAGGATCCACCGCGGGTCCTCTTGGGTGCTCTTGGGGTCAAAATACTTCGACTTCTTGTCGAACTGTGTGGGGTCCGGGTAGGGCTTGCTGCAGACTTTGGAAATACCGACGATGGCCGGCTGTTTACAGTTCGAGTGGTAGAATAATACCTGGTCGCCGATGCGCATATCGTCGCGCATCATGTTGCGCGCCTGGTAGTTACGGATGCTGTCCCACATCTCTCGACCATCGCGTTCCAGGTCGTCGATGCTGTACACATCGGGTTCCGACTTCATGAGCCATTTCGCCATATTTGATTTCCGGTTTGCTGTGGTAGGATTCGCGGCAGCCAATTCTAACAATTCATAACAAGAATGCCTGCCCAAGGCGCCCGGGAGGATTCATGGCCAACACGCTTGCCAATATTTTCGGCTCGTCGCCCGTTCAACCGCTGGAAAAACACATCGATATTTCGTATCGGTGCGCGAAGCAGCTGCGCCCGTTTTTCGCCGCGGCGATCGCCGGTGACTGGGATGCGGCCAATGAAGCCCGTGAAGCGATCGAGAAGTACGAGCATGAGGCGGATGATCTGAAGAAGGAAATCCGCATGAACTTACCGAAGAGCCTGTTCATGCCAGTACCGCGAGAAGATCTGCTGGAGCTGTTGCTGGTTCAAGACAAGATCGCCAACCGCAGTAAAGATGTTTCCGGGTTGGTGTTAGGTCGGCAAATGCAGATCCCGACGTCGATTGCGGAGCAGTTTTTGGAATTCGTCGATCGCAACATCGACGCTGCGAAGCAGGCACGCAAGAGCGTCCGCGAACTGGATGAGCTGTTCACGGCCGGCTTTAGAGGCGCTGAGGTTGAGCTCGTATCCGGGCTGATCGACAAACTCGATCAAATTGAAACCGACACTGACGACAAGCAGGCGGCTTTGAGGGCCTCGCTGTTCGAGATTGAGTCAACGCTCAATCCGGTGGACGCCGTATTTATGTATCAGGTCATCGAACTCACCGGAGAGGTGGCCGATATGGCAGAGCGGGTTGGACGCCGACTCGAGCTGCTGCTCTCACAATAATAATTAACAACAGATAGAGCTCCACGGGGAGGACCATGGAAGCGGGAATCATTTACATCACACTGGCGGCGATGTTCGGCATCTTTATGGCGTGGGGTATCGGCGCCAACGACGTCGCCAACGCTATGGCGACGTCGGTCGGTTCAAAAGCGCTGACGATCAAACAGGCCATTCTGGTCGCGGCCGTATTCGAATTCTTGGGTGCGGTCCTCGCCGGTGGCGAGGTCACCTCGACGATTCGCAAGGGAATCGTCGATACCAGTTTGCTCGGCGACCGGCCCGAGCTACTGGTCTACGGCATGTTGGCGTCGCTATTGGCCGCGGGTACTTGGCTGCTGGTTGCGTCACGTAATGGATGGCCGGTATCAACCACGCACTCGATTGTTGGTGCCATCGTCGGTTTTGCGGCGGCCGGCATCGGCATGGACGCGGTGCAGTGGAGCAAAGTCGGCACGATCGTGATGAGCTGGGTGGTTTCACCGGTCACGGCGGGACTGATCGCGTTCCTTATTTATCTCAGCGTGCACAAGCTCATTTTGACGCAGGAAGATCCTCTGCAAAAAGCTAAGCGTTACGTGCCGGTCTACATTTTTTTGGCGGCGTTCACGATCACCTTGGTGACGATACTCAAGGGCTTGAAGCACGTCGGTCTCGACCTGAGTTTGCGTGACAGCTATTTGCTCGCGATCGCGATTGCCGTGGGTATCGCCGTGGTTGGCTCACTGGCGATCAATAAAATCCAAGCCGATCCCAAAGCAGAGAAGTCACAGCACTTCGTAACGGTTGAGCGCGTGTTCGGCGTGCTGATGATCGTCACCGCCTGTGGTATGGCGTTTGCGCATGGTTCCAACGATGTGGCCAACGCAATCGGGCCGGTGGCTGCGGTCATCAGCGTTGCCACCACCGGTACGATTACCGCAAAGTCGGCGTTACCGATTTGGGTGCTGATCCTTGGTGGCGGCGGCATCGTGGTGGGTTTGGCGACGTTCGGTCGTCATGTGATTGCTACAGTCGGCAAGAAAATCACGCAGTTGACGCCGAGTCGCGGCTTCGCCGCCGAATTGGCTGCCGCGACGACGATTGTCATCGCCTCAGGTACCGGTATTCCGATCTCGACCACGCACACCTTGGTCGGTGCAGTGCTCGGCGTCGGAATCGCACGCGGTATTGAAGCCATTGACTTGCGGGTCGTCGGTAGGATCCTGGTGTCGTGGGTGGTGACGATCCCGGCCGGCGCCTTCCTCTCGATCCTGTTCTTCTTTATATTCAAGAGCGTCTTGCCGTAGGTCATAGGACCGTCATGCCTCGCATGCTATTGAGCACCATCGTGCTCGTGTCTTTGTTTGCGCCCACCTCGTCGTGGGCGCAAGCCATTGCACAGTACGACCGGATTCATTTTCCGACGTACTCCAAGACCGGCATGGTGGCCTCTCAAAACCAATTGGCGTCGGAGATTGGGGCGGCGGTGCTGGCCGACGGTGGTAATGCGGTCGATGCGAGTATTGCCGTCGGCTTTGCGCTTGCGGTGACCTTGCCTCGCGCCGGCAATCTTGGCGGCGGTGGCTTTATGCTGGTGCACAGCGCCGCAACCGGTGAGAACATCGCAATCGATTTTCGCGAGATAGCGCCGATCGGCGCGACGCGCGATATGTTCCTGGACGAAAATGGTGATGCGTCGCCTCAATTGTCGCGCAGCTCGCATCTGTCAGCCGGCGTGCCCGGTACTGTCGCGGGCCTGTATGCCGCTCATCAACAGTTTGGATCTCTGCCGTGGAAGCGGCTGGTGCAGCCGGCGGCCGACATCGCGCGTGACGGCATCATCGTAACCAAGGATTTGTCCGACGTTGTGACGCGCTATCGCGAGCGGCTCTGTGCACAACCGGTGAGCTGTGCCTACTTCTTCAAGTCGGATGGCAGCGCCTATCAAATGGGCGAGCGATTAGTGCAGAGTGACTTGGCGTGGTCGTTGCAGTTGATCGCCGATGAGGGCCCTGACGCATTCTATAAGGGCGCTATCGCCGACAAACTGGTTGCCGAGATGAAGCGCGGCGGAGGAATCGTTGACTACGCATCGTTAGCGGGATATCGGCCGGTGTTTAAGGATGCGTTGGTCGGTCACTACCGCGATCACGAAATTATCGCTATGCCGCCGTCGAGTTCCGGCGGCGTGCATGTAATTCAAATGTTGAATGTGCTGCAGCATTTTCCCATTGGCGAGATGGGGTTTGGTAGCGCCGATGCGATTCACGTGACGGCGGCAGCGATGCAAATGGCGTACGCCGATCGCAGTGAACATCTGGGCGATTCGGATTTCTATGACGTGCCTCTGGAATGGCTGATGAGCGACGAATATGCGGAGTCACTCGCCAACACGATTGCGATGGATCGTGCGCGTCCCTCGGCGGAGGTTCGGCCGGGTGTTGCACCCCGTAAAGAAAGCGACGATACGACCCACATATCGGTAATCGATCGGGACGGTAATGTTGTCTCGTTGACCTATACGCTGAATACCTCATTCGGATCCGGTATCTCGGTGGCCGGTGCCGGTTTCATCTTGAATAACGAGATGGACGACTTTGTTTCCAAACCCGGCACGCCGAATGTCTATGGTTTGTTAGGCAATGAGGCCAACGCTATCGAAGCTGGCAAACGACCGTTGAGCTCGATGACGCCGGTAATTCTACTTAAAGAGGGCGATGTCGTTATGGCGACCGGAAGCCCGGGCGGTTCACGCATCATAACGACCGTGCTACAAATGATTATGAATGTGGTGGATCACAACATGGGACTGGCGGATGCGGCTCATGCGCCGCGCATTCACCACCAGTGGTTCCCCGATATGCTATTCGTCGAGGCGGGTATTAGTCCGGACACGCTCGCAATCTTGACGGAGCGCGGCCACAACGTGGTGAAGCGCAATACACTATCCACGAGCCTGCAAACCGTCGGTGTGGAAGGCGAATACTTTCGTGGCGTGTCCGATCCTAGGCGTCCCGGCGCCGGCGCGGCGGCACCGGTGACCATCGATGAGTAACGACCAACTGTCGAAAGCGGGTATCACTCCAGCGGCGAGGACCTACTCGCTGGTGCTGCTGACCGTCGTTTACATGTTCAATTTCATCGATCGGCAAATTTTGTCGATCCTGGTGCCGGCCATCAAAGAGGAATTCCAGGTCAGTGATGTCTGGATGGGTGCTATGACTGGCACGGTGTTTGTCATTTTCTATGTGGGTCTCGGTGTACCCATTGCGCGACTCGCTGATCGGTGGAGTCGGCGCAATATTATTGCGATTGCGTTGACAATTTGGAGCGGCATGACGGCATTGTCTGGCTTGGCGCAAAATTTCTGGCACATGTTCTTGGCGCGAATCGGCGTGGGTATCGGTGAGGCGGGCGGCAATCCGCCATCTCATTCCATCATTGCGGACTTGTATCCACCGGAGCGACGCGCGGCCGCGATGGGCTTCTTCTCGTTGGGCGTATCCATGGGCGTGATGCTCGCGTTCGTCGGTGGTGGTTGGGTAGTGGAAAATATCGGCTGGCGCCAGGCGTTCTTTATCGTCGGCATTCCCGGCCTGTTACTGGCCGTGCTGGTGCGGCTAACGCTCACCGATCCTCCGCGGGGCGCATCCGAGGCACGTACCGACAGCGGTAAGCAGCCACCGATGAAGGATGTGGTGAGCTTCTTGGTGGCGCGCAAATCGTTTCTGTACTTGGCGGTGGGCGCCGGCGTGAGTTCTTTGGTCGGCTATGCCCTGGTGAGCTGGGTGCCAGCGTTCGTCAATCGCAGCTACGGCTTGGGATTGGCCGAGATTGGACTGTGGCTTGGGGTTATTTACGGCATCTTCGGTGGACTGGGCTTTTTTATGGGCGGTTGGTTCGCCGACCGGATCGCACAGAGAAGCAATCGCAAGGCGCTGCTGTTCATCGCCGCTAGCACCATGCTCGGTGGTCTGCTGTACGTAATCGCATTCATGTCCGAGTCGGTCACCGCGACGTTCGCCTTGTTCGCGTTGCCAAGCGTGGTCAGCAACTTTTATCTCGCAACCGTGTTCGCGCAAACGCAGGCACTGGTATCGCTGCGCATGCGTGCGGTCGCATCATCGATCATGTTGTTCATATTGAACATCATTGGTCTCGGCCTGGGGCCGCTATTGGCGGGAGCGTTGAGCGACTATCTGACCACCGGCTACGGTGCTGATGGACTGCGATATTCCTTGTTCTCGCTTACGATCGTAATGACGCCGATCGCCGCTGCCTGTTACTTCATGGCCGCAAAATACATCGAGTCGGATTTAGCGCGCGCCACCGAGGCGGATTGAACGAGCGGGTCACACCGAACGCAGGTACCAATCGAAGTCGAGCGGACTGATGGTGTAGTGATACTGCCGCGCCTCAGCGCTCCGATTGGTTAAGTAGGCTTTGCAATAATCCTCGCCGAGGTACTCGGGCAAGATCTTACTCCGTGCAAACTTGTCCAGCGCCGCCTCCCACCGATCGGGAATACGTGTCTTTAGCTTAAGGGTCTGGCCTTCTTCCACCATCGTTGGTGGTTCGATCTTATTCTTTAGCCCATGATGCGCGCCGGCCACAATCGCGGCCGTGACGAGGTAAGGGTTGGCATCGGCGCCGGCGACGCGATGCTCGAATCGTAAATTCTTTTCATCGGCTTGTGGAATACGAACCGAGACGACGCGATGGTTAACGCCCCAATTGGTATCGACCGGAGCAAAGTTCTCGGGCATCAGGCGCCGATACGAATTCGCATTTGGTGCGAAGATGGCGGTGGCTTCGGGCATCGTTTTCAAAAGTCCACCCACCGCATTGCGCAGCCGCGCAGAGAAGGGAGGTGATGCCAGCTTCTCTTTACCTTGCGAGAAGTAGTTCTTACCGTTTTTATCGACCAAGCTCATATGGATATGCAGTCCGTTGCCGGCGTCTTCGGCGAACGGCTTTGCCATAAAGCAGGCGACGAAACCGTGCTTGCGCGCCGCGGCTTTGACGGCGCGCTTCAAGAGCACAGCATGATCGCAGGCGAGAACCGGGTCATCGACATGCATGAGATTGATCTCGAACTGGCCCGCGGCGTATTCCGAGATGACGGTATCAGCGGGAATATTCTGCAGGTCACAAAAGTCATAGACATCGTCGAGAAACGGTTGCACATCATTCAGATCGTCCGGGTGGTAGACCTGCACGCCAGGCTGCGGCCGACCGATGCCCGGTATGATGGGTGCATGCGCGGTTGGGCTCTCGGCGTTGGCATCAAGCAGGTAAAACTCCAGCTCGGTGGCCATCACGATCTTAAGGTTGCGGCGATACAGCGGCGCCAGCGCGCGCTCCAGCACCGCGCGGGGGTCGGCGAAGAGCGGCTGGTCGTCGTTGTCGTACATGCGAAACAAACCCTGAGCCATCGGGCGATCTGACCAGGGCACCGGTGCTAAGCTGCCTGGGACAAAACGGCACAACGCATCGGGATCGCCGTCGTCATAGCCCGGTAAGCCTTCAATCACTTCACTTAATACGCTGAGCAATACCGTGCCGCCACAAAAGAAGAACGGTTCGGTGCAGGCTTTCTTGAAATCTTTGGCGCGGATGCGTTTGCCTTTGAGAATGCCGAGCGCGTCGGGAATCAGCAGCTCCATAAACTGCGTCTTCGGGTACTTCTTCAGGTAGCGCTGGAGTTCTGTCGCGGCAGAGACCGATTTTGGTGCCATGGGCAATTCTTATTGTAGGCCGAGCTAGGAGCATCTCCGATTCCGAGCGACGCCGCAAGCGGGCGTCATGGTACCATTTACCCATCAAGGCTCAGGAATAACAACATTAATACATCAAGCCTTGGCTGGTCCTGGATCAGCCCTTCAAGACTCTGCGTTTCGCTGCTGCTGCTGTCACTTGCGGCTACGGCCAGCGCGGTAGAAATCGAGCTACCCGGCGTTGGCCTGACCGGCGTTACCTCTGACATTGCGGTCACTGGTCTCGAGCCCAGTGAGGTCGTGCTCATCAATGTGGGTGGACAAGATTACTGGGCCACCGCGGATGATTCCGGCCGGGCCGAAACGGTGGCGGATGCACCAGAGGCCTCCGGTGCAGTTGAGGTACGCGTTACGGCCGGCGAGACTACGCTGACCGACACCATGCGCGTGTTACCCGGTTGGCTATCGCTAATGCCAGCGTTCCTGGCGATTATCGTCGCGCTCTTGATACGCAACGTTGTACCAGCGCTCTTGGTCGGTCTTTGGCTTGGCGCGGTAGCGCTGCGTGAATTTTCGTTGGGCGGCGCGTCTAATGGCCTGCTCGATGTGTTCGCCAAGTATATTGCTGAGGCGATGACCGATGCTGATCGCGTGGCAATTATTTTGTTCACCATGATGATCGGTGGCATGGTCGGCATCATCACGCGCAACGGCGGTATGGCAAGCATCGTGCGTATGGTTGTCAGCCGGGCCAAGACCGTCGTGGGTGGTCAGGTGTCGGTGTGGTTGATGGGCTTGATGATCTTCTTCGACGATTATGCCAACACGCTGGTGGTCGGCAATACTGCGCGACCGATCACCGATCATTTGAAGATTTCGCGAGAGAAGTTGGCCTACATCGTCGATTCGACCGCTGCACCTGTAGTTTGTTTAGCGCTGGTGACCACTTGGATCGGATATGAGGTCAATTTAATTGAGCGAGCAATTGCAAATATTGACGAGTTTGCCGATGTTCCAGCGTATTCCGTCTTTTTGAGCTCGATTCCATATAGCTTCTATCCGATCCTGGCGGTGATGTTTGTGCTGATGGTGGCGTCATCCGGGCGCGACATGGGTCCGATGTACAAAGCCGAGGTCCGCGCTCGCGGTGGCGAAGTGGAGTCGAAAGCGCAGGAAGACTTGCCGGCAATGGAAGGCGACACGCTCGAATCCAAAGACAATATCCCGCTGCGCGCGGCGAACGCGTTTGTCCCAATCCTAGTCATGATTGTTGGGCTTGGCGTCGGTCTGTACATCACCGGCAAGAGCAATTTGGCGGCGGATGCTGAACCGACACTTCGTAACATCATTGGCGACGCGAATGCCTACCAGTCGATGATGTGGGCATCCTTTGTTGGCGTAATTACGGCCGCGACGCTGTCGATGTCACAAAAGATCTTGAATGCGCATGAAACCGTCGATGCCTGGTACGGCGGGGCGCGCGCGACCTTATTCGGCATGATCGTGTTGGTGTTGGCGTGGACGATGGCAGACGTCACTGAGGCACTTAACGCAAAAGGATTTTTAATCGCGATCTTAGGCGATGCGTTACCGATCGCTTTGGTTCCGGCGATCGTCTTTTTATTGGCGGCGGTGACCGCATTCTCGACGGGTACCAGCTGGGGCACGATGGGTATCCTCATGCCGCTGGTGATTCCGCTTGCCTGGGCGGTAATGAGCGTCAACGGTATGGCCGATCCGACCGGCATGCATATTCTCTACTCATCGGTTGCTTGCACGCTGGCAGGGGCCGTCTGGGGAGATCACTGTTCGCCGATCTCCGACACCACAGTGTTGTCGTCGATCGCCAGTGGTTGCGATCACATTGAGCACGTTCGAACCCAGTTGCCGTACGCTATGTTGGTGGGTGCGGTGGCGATTGGAATCGGCACGATTCCGGGCGGCTACGGGCTTTCGCCGTGGATTTCGATCGGCGTGGGTGCCGCGATACTGTTTGGAGTGCTACGCTACTTCGGTCGTCAAGCCAAAGCTGAAGCTACCTAGACCGTAACGATGAGCAGAAAACCCATAGTCGCTGTGCCGGCAGACCGGCGCATGGTCGACCCACATCCGTTCCATATGGCGGGCGAGAAGTACTGCCAGGCGCTGGTGGATGGCTCGAACGTATTGCCCTTTATTGTGCCTGCCCTGGGTGATCCGCTGGACGTCGACGAGATTATCGCCGGTGTCGATGGATTGCTGCTGACCGGCAGCCCGTCCAACGTCGAGCCTTACCATTACGAGGGCCAGCCCAGTGAGCCGGGGACGTTGCATGACCCGCATCGTGATGCACTGACGCTGCCGTTGGCGAAACGCGCGATGGAAGTCGGTTTGCCGCTGCTGGCGATCTGTCGTGGTCATCAGGAGCTCAACGTGGTGCTCGGCGGCACGCTGCACCAAAACGTCAGCGAAGTGGAGGGCTATCACGACCACCACGAGAATCCCGACGACCCGCTGGAAATCCAGTATGGGCCGTCCCATCCGATCTTGCCGATTGAGGGTGGTTTATTACATCGCTTGCTGGGCGAGCCATCGGTGATGGTGAATTCCTTGCATCACCAGGGTGTAGCGCAGCTCGGCGATGGTATTACGGTAGAAGCCCTTGCCGATGACGGCTTGATCGAAGCATTTACCGTGGATAGTGCCGCGGGTTTTTGCCTATCGGTCCAGTGGCATCCGGAATGGGAGGTCACGTACAACGAGTTTTCCATGGCCATATTCGAGGCCTTTGGCAATGCATGCCGCGACTATGTGGCGACAAAAGCAGGTGGATCGTGAGCGACGAAGACAGCAGGGACGAGAGTTTTCAGCCCTGGTTGAAAGATAGAAACATTGAGGATGTCGAGACTTTCGTGCCCGACATGGCCGGCGCTGCGCGCGGCAAAGTCATACCCGCTGATAATTTCGGTGGCGGCACCATCAAGATGCCGGAACTGATTTTTGGGCAGACGATTTCCGGCGACTACGTCGAAGACGAAAATAACGTGGAAGATCGCGACATGGTGTTGCGTCCCGACCCGTCGACGCTGCGCATGGTGCCTTGGGCAACCGATCCCTGCGCTTCGATTTTCGTCGACTGCTACCGTGCGGACGGTGAGCCGGTACCGACGTCGCCACGTGGCGTATTGCGCAACGTACTCGGCAAGTACGAAGGCAGTGGTTGGGTACCCGTAGTAGCGCCAGAAGTCGAATTCTACTTGGTCAAGCCACACTCGGATCCGAATGCAGAAGCCGAAGCGCCGGAAGGGCGGCTGGGCTACACCGAAGGCGCGCGGCAGCCGTATAGCATCGACGCAATGAACGAGTATGAGGCGTTCATCAACGATCTGTACGCAGATTGCGAGGCACAGAACATTCATATTGATACCTTGCTGCAGGAGATGGGCCCGGCGCAGTTTGAGATCAATTTTCACCACGGTAATCCGATCGAATTAGCGGATCAGGTGTTTCTATTCAAGCGCACGGTGCGTGAAGTGGCGATACGCCACGAGATGCACGCGACGTTCCTCGCCAAACCGATGGTGGAGGAGGCCGGTAGCGCGCTGCACATACACCAAAGCGTTGTCGACAAGAGTGGCGAGAATATCTTTTCCGACAAAAACGGCGAACCCTCAGAATTGTTTTACGGTTTTCTGGGTGGATTGCAGACCTACGTTCCCGAAGCGATGCTCATTTTTGCGCCCTACGTGAATTCGTATCGGCGCTTCCTGAGTCCATGGTCATCGCCGGTCAACTTGTCGTGGGCAGTCGATAACCGCACGGTCGGGCTGCGCGTGCCGGATTCATCGCCGGATAATCGTCGCGTCGAAAACCGTCTGGCGGGTTCCGACGTCAATCCTTATCTGGCGATTGCGGCCACGCTGGCGTGCGGATACCTTGGCATGATCGAAGGACAGAAGCCGGCCGATGCCATTGAGGGCAGCGCGTATACGGATGAATTCACTTTGAACCGAACGCTACTGGGTGCACACAAAGCGCTGGACAATAGCGAGGCAATGCGCAGCATTCTGGGCGATGAGTTCGTGACCATGTACTGCAAAGTTAAAGACGCTGAGTTCAAAGAATTCCAAGAGATCATCACGCCCTGGGAGCGTGAAATTCTCATGTTTAATGTTTAAGGGGTAAGCGATGGCGGCCGTAGAAGATCGTTCGCGAACAGATTGGCAGGAGCTCGATAAAGATCACTATATGCATCCGTTTACGGATCATAAAGATCTGCATCAGAAAAAGTCACGCATCATCACGCGTGCCGAAGGTTCTTGTATTTACGATGTTGATGGCAATCGCATACTCGACGGGATGTCGGGACTCTGGTGTGTCAACGCTGGCTATGGTCGTGAATCGTTAGTTGAGGCCGCTGCGGCGCAGCTGCGCGAGTTACCCTATTACAACAGCTTCTTTCAGTGCTCCCACCCGCCGTCCATCGAGCTGGCGCGCATGCTTAAGGAAGTCAGTCAGCCACATTTCAATCGCGTGTTTTTCTCCGGTTCCGGGTCCGAATCGAATGACACCGTGGTTCGCATGGTACGCACGTACTGGGACCTGATGGGCAAGCCGGGCAAACACACCATCATCAGCCGCAAGAACGCCTATCACGGATCGACCGTGGCGGCGGCGAGTCTGGGCGGCATGAAGCCGATGCACAAACAAAGTGGCTTGCCAATTCCGGGTATCGTGCACGTCGAACAACCGTATTGGTTTGACAGCGATCGCAGCCTATCGCCAGATGAGTTTGGGGTCTGGGCGGCGCGAACGATCGAACAAAAAATCCATGAAGTGGGTGTCGATAACGTTGCGGCGTTTATCGGCGAGCCGGTGCAGGGCGCCGGTGGCGTGATTATCCCTCCGGATAGCTACTGGCCGGAGGTGCAGCGCATCTGCGACGAATACGACATCTTGCTGATTTCGGATGAAGTTATCTGTGGCTTCGGTCGAATGGGTGAGTGGTTCGGTTCCGACTACTACGGTACCCGGCCCGATCTAATGCCGTTTGCCAAGGGCGTGACATCGGGGTATTTGCCCTTAGGCGGTGTCATGGTGTCGGATCGCGTTGCCGACGTGTTGATCGACAAAGGCGGCGAGTTTTATCACGGTTATACCTATTCCGGTCATCCCGCCGCCTGTGCGGTCGCGATGGAGAATCTACGCATTATTCGCGACGAAAAGCTGGTCGAGGGTGCGCGCGATGGTATTGGCGCCTATTTGCGGGATAAGTTTGCTGCGCTCGGTGAACATCCACTGGTCGGCGAGACTCGATCGGTCGGCATGCTGGCCGCGCTCGAGATCGTCACCGATAAGTCCAGTGGTCAACGTTTCCATGAAGATGCCGGGGCCGGCACGCGGTGCCGCGATTTCCTGGTTGAGAATGGTCTGATAATGCGTGCGGTAGGTGACACGATGGTGGTTGCACCGCCGTTTATTATTACCGAGGCAGAAGTCGATGAGTTGGTAGATACGGCATGGAAGTGTCTCGATATGACGCAGGCGTCGCTGCAATAGAGTTTGTCTTTGTCGAATGCTCTAGAATCGAATCATGAGCGATACGCCACGAAAAGAGAGTTCTGACAACGCGATTACGCGCGAGAGTTTGTATGGCACCACGCCGGAACCTACCTACGCCGGCGCCGTATCGTTTGCGCGGCGTAAGTACACCCGAGATCTTACCGGCGTAGATGTCGCTGTCACCGGCGTGCCATTGGATACGGCCACCACCAATCGCCCGGGTGCGCGGTTCGGGCCGCGCGCGGTTCGGGCGGCCTCGACCATCATGGCGTGGGAAAAACCGTACGGCATGCCGTTCGATCCGTTCGACAAGTTGGCGGTGATTGACTATGGCGACTGCTATTTCGACTTTGGTCGCCCGGAAGGTGTGCCCGACGAAATCGAAACGCATGCCTATAACATCATAAAAGACGGTCCCGGCCTGTTGTCGATCGGCGGCGATCATTTCGTCGCGTATCCGCTACTCAGAGCGCATGCCAAGAAGCACGGTAGCCCACTGTCTTTACTGCATTTCGATGCGCACAGTGACACCTGGGATGATGTCGATGGCCGCATTGATCACGGCACGATGTTTTTTCATGCGGCCAAACAACGTGTGGTCGATCCTGAGACATCGGTGCAGATCGGTTTGCGAACGACCAACTCAGATACATTGGGGTTTAATATCCTCGATGCGCCATGGGTTCACAGCAACGGTATCGACAAGACCGTGGCTGCGGCGCGCAACATTCTCGGTGACCGACCGGTGTACCTGACATTCGATATCGATTGCTTGGACCCGAGCTATGCGCCTGGCACCGGCACGCCGGTCTGCGGTGGACTCACCACCCATCAGGCGATGTATATCTTGCGCGGCTTAGCCGGCATCAACATCGTTGGTATGGATATCGTAGAAGTTGCACCGGCCTACGATGTCGGCGAAATCACAGCCCTGGCTGGCGCTCAGCTGGCAATGGAAATGCTGTATCTGTACGCCTGTCGCCCAGGCGCGTAGCGCGTCGCAGTGAACATCGCAAAACTTACAGCGTTCTTTGACGCGCGTCGATCGCGTGGTGAGCCATTGGTACTGGCGACGTTGATCGACACTGAGGGATCGACGTACAGCAAGACCGGCGATTTTTTGCTGATCGACGCGAATGGCGTGGTGTGTGGCATGTTGTCCGGTGGCTGTCTTGAAACCGATCTGGCGATTCGCGCGCAGGCGGTTGCAGACACCGGGGTTGCACAGGTCGTTACCTATGAGCTCGGCGGCGATGATGAGGAACTCTGGGGTTTGGGTACCGGTTGTGGTGGCACCATGCGTATTCACTTGCAGTCGGTTAGCGCAAGCGGTGACTACGAGCCGCTGGCGTCGATTGCGGCTGCGATCGACGCAGGCAGGGCGGGCTCGATGATGATCGACCATGAATCGATCGAAGCGCCGGTAACGGTCGTCGTTGCCCCTCCGCCCACGGTGCTGATTGTCGGGCTAGGCGCCGATGTCGAACCGTTGGTGCGTATCCTCGACGAGGTCGGATTTCGCTGCGATCTGGTGGATCACCGTCCGGCGCTGGTTGACCCGAATCGATTTCCGCAGCGATGTGCAGTGCATCATCTGTCGATGGACGCATTGGGCGATTCGCTCGACTTGCACAGGTTTGACGCCGCGGTGGTGATGACCCATCAACTCGCCAGCGATCGCGCCTGTTTGCGACAGTTGGCGGATGCTGACATTGCGCATATTGGGCTGCTCGGACCCGCGGCCCGTCGCCGTCGTTTGCTGGAGGAAATCGGCGCTGAACTTGCAGCGAAGTTAGCGGATCGACTAGAAGGGCCTGCCGGAATTCGGCTCGCCGGCCGAGGTGCGGAGGCAATCGCGTTGTCGATTGCCGCTTGGCTACAGCAACAATACGGTGACCCGCGGTCTAGGCAGCCGAGCGCTCAGCCGGTTCGCCCGACAAGAAGATGCTAATGATCATGTCGGCCAATTCCTGACGGCGATCCGGATCAGACAAATCAAAACCGGTCGTGCCTTGCACTTCCAACGCCAGTGCCATGAGCCCGCCGGCGGTCACACGAATCATGTTGTAGAGCAGGGCCGGATTGCCTTTTGGTGATACTCCCAGCCGTTGTAGCGACTCCAGCGGCTCGATAACGAGGTCGTACAGTGGCTTCAGATGGTTTTCGACCAACCAATCCAATCGTTCGCTGGAATAGCTAGATTCCTGCAGAATGATCTTGTGTAACGCGGGCTGCCGATAGGCGTATTGCACATAGGTATGGATGAAGGCTTCAGCCCGGGCTTTTGGATCCATCTCGGGAATATCCGCCATCGCTTTGACCAGCGAGATATTGAATTCGCGGAAAATCCGGTCGGCTGCGGCGCGCCACAGCGCTTCTTTATTGCGGAAATGATAGGTGATCAGCGGATGATGCACGCCGGCGCGATCGGCAATATCGCGCGTGGATGTGCCCAAAAAACCGTTCTCGGAAAAGGCCTTGGTGGCCGCGTCGAGCAGTTTTTGTTGGGTGACGATGCTTCTTTGTTGTTGTTTTCTCGGCGGTTTTTGTTCCGCACTAGCGGCTTCAGCACTCACGTCCTAAAACTCCAAGGGCCAATTTCCAAATGAGAATAACTCCTATTTGAAAATTTGTCCAACCCGGAAGGATTTAGCCCTTAATGGAAAGTTGCCAAACTGAGAAAATTTCGGGTTTCGCGGTCGTCCCGCGTTAGAAATTACTCGAGGGCGAACGACATCCTGACAGCAGCACGTTTTTGCACAGTCTGGCCGCTCTCGACGCTCGGCTCGAACTCCCAATCCTCAACGGCGGCGACCGCAGAACTGACGAAGGTCAGACCCGGCTCGGAGTTGATGACGGCGATGTCCTTCACCGAGCCATCAAAATCGACCGTAAATACCACGTCGACCCAGCCAGAGACATTGCGGCGCTGCGCTGAGCGCGGGTAGCGAGGTGCAACGTATTTGGTCCGCGTCAAGGCACTGATCGGTACCGGTTCGGTGGACTCGTTGACGGTACCGTCGAACGGAACGGCTGGTGTCGTCGGTGCTGCTTCGACCGGCAGACTTGTCGTCGCGCCGCCCAAGTTCTCAGCGGCGTTTGCGACCGGCTGGGTTGCTGTGGCGGCCGTTGCCGCTGCGCCCGCGCCGAGTCCTGACGTTACGACGTTGCTCGGCGGTGGTTCGGTGACTGCCGTGCGTTCAGCCGGTGCAGATTCGGTAGTCTCTGGTTCGCGCGCGGCCGCCTGTGCAGCCGCTTGCTCGGCAGCGAGTCGTTCCGCAGCGGCCGCATCGGCTGCGGCCTGCTCGGCCGCTAACCGCTCAGCTGCGGCACGCTCGGCGGCGGCGCGTTCTTCAGCCGCACGCTGCGCTGCGAGACGTTGTTGTTCAATGGCGTTGCGGGCATCGGTGAGCGCCTGCGCTGTCGCGGCCAGCTCACTGCTGCCCGGATCGAGTCGGCGCGCGTCGGCGAGAACAACCTCGGCACTATCAAAGTTGCCGGCGTCGATGTCACTGCGGGCCTGCATCACCAGTTTACCGGCGATGACGACCAAGCCGTTGCGAGCGGCGGTGTTGCCCGGATCATTGGATAGCGCCAATTCATAGTAATAGCGAGCGTTGTCATTGGACGGTGTGGTGAGCAATCCTTCGTCGAGACGCGCGTTGGCTTTGGCCAGCACCTCGTCGACCTGCTGCTCGCTGAGCGCGTCCGATAATTCTGTGGCAACGGCTGCGATCTCGGCGTCCGCCCCATCGATATTTAGGGCGCGCGCACCGTCGAGAGCGACCGATGCGTCTTCGAAGCGCGATTCGCGAATCGCTTGGCGACTCGAATCAAGATAGTCGCGCAACTGCATCTGCGAAAGCTGAGCGGTCAAGAAGGGTAGGCGGCTATTTTCGGCGTCGGCCAATGCCACCCGGCTTAATGCAGCCGAGGCGTCTTCGGCACGGCGCTCCAATAGTGCGTTTTCCGCCATCGATAATGCCTGCTCGACCGTTACCGCGAGTTCGGCGGCGATCGTGGCATCGTCCGGCGCAGCTTCGGCGGCCGCCAGATACAGTTCGATGGCATTACTACCTGCGGGGTTGTAAATCTGTCCGGCGTCGGCAGCAAGACGCGCCTCGTCCAACAGATCGCCAGCGCCAAACGACTGCGTCGTGGTGGCAGGACTGGTGAAATCAGGCATCGCTTCGGTAATCGTCGGTGCCGGTGTGGATTCGGTAGTCGCGGTCGTTGCCTCGACTGCGGCAGGCTCATTCGAACCGCTCATCGCAAACCAGCCAATCGCGCCAACGACAACCACCGCAGCGGCGATACCGCCCAAAACTTTGGGATCGCTGAACATCGAGCCGCCGCCGTCAATTTCGAGACTTGATGGCGCAGCCGCCTCAGGTGCCAATTCAGTTTCCTCGTCACGCGACGTGACGGATGCGATCGACTCGCCAACCGACTTCACGATGCCGGTCATGGTTTCGGTAAAACTGGTGTCATCGCCGCCGAACGCGTCACCGAGGCCATCATCGATGGGGGATGCATCATCGGCCGGTGGTACCGGCCGCGGCTCAACCACGATTTTCGGTACCGACTGCGACGCATCCGTCGCCGCTTCAGCGGTCGGTTTCTCAGGTTTGGGCGCAGCTTTTGCTTCTGGTTTTGGCTTGGCCTCCGCCTTCGGTTCGGGCTTCGGCTCCGGCTTCGGCGCCGCTTTCGGAGCAGGTTTGGCAGGCGCTTTCTTAGCGGCTGCCCCACCGGCGATCTTAAACGCCGAATCCGGTGCTTCGAGATGGTGTTTAACAGATGCCTCGATAGCGAGACGGGCGCGGCCGGGTGATACCGGCTTTAATAAGAAGCGGTAGACTTTGCCACGGTTAATCAGGTCCATGAGCATTTCGCCGTCGTCGCGGCGGCCTGCAACAATCGCTACCAGCCGCGGCACGCTGCTACGTAGGTGAACCGTTAGCTTTTCAACGTTGTCACCGACCATTGCCGCGTCAACAACGGCAACACCGACCTTCTGGTCGCGTACCGCTTCATCTGCCTGCGCCAAAGTGTTGGCATAGATAACATTGTGTAATCCACGAGCCGACTCTTTGACCGTGGAGAGGAATTCGTCGTCTTTGGTAAGTACCAATATGTCGACGCCGCGTGAACCGACATTAGCGGCGGCCGAGACTTTTTCAGGATTGAGTGCCGGCATGCGGCCGGTTCCGTCGGAAATTATCGTTGAACCGTTCTCCGACGTTTCCATAACGATGTGTTCCGGACTCGGCTCGTCAGGGTTTGCCGTAGTGTCGTTCGCAGACTCAGCGAGTGCCATCAGTCGCGATTGCTGTGTCGCGCCATCGACCAGTGAAACCAGCTTCTCAGGTGTCACACCGCCACGGACAATTTGGAAAACTTCCTCTGCACCGACCAGGGCCTCGTTGCCGTCAGCGTTGTTGCTGGCGATCAAAATCCCGATCGTTTCCGGGGAGCGCTTCTTGGCTTCTTTGAGCGCATCGAGACCACTCATGCCCGGCAGATCCTGGGCCGTGACGATGACGTCGATTTGCGTTTGGCCGAGCGTGCTTAAGGCTTCGCTTCCGCTGGTGGCACAGTGCACTTCATAGCGATCGTTGAACCCAGTGCTCAAACTGTCGAGGGTGCTCTGTTCGCTATGCAGCAGCAGAATCTGTGTTTTGAATCGTTCCAGCGACACTCGAAACCTCCTTGGTTTATGTCGAATTGCACGCGTGCTCCGTTGCGTAACAACAGTATAGCCACGTGGTTGCAATTAGATGTCGCTTTGGGCCGACAGCGTGTCGATTCTGTGACGCGCCGCACAGTCAAAGTGAAGGCCCCGTCACACAACGGCTGAGAAGGGTTTTTTCTCCTCGGCGGTGCGCCGAGATCAGGTTTTGTCGCGAACTTCTGCGGAGAGCGCCGCGAGCGCGTCGTCGAGGCTCATAACTACTTGTTTTTTCGAACCGAGTCGACGCATGGCAATGGTTTTCTCTTCGACTTCTCGTTGCCCGACCGCAAGCAGCACGGGGATTTTCTCAACACTGTGCTCGCGAACCTTGTAAGAGATTTTCTCGTTGCGGCTGTCGACTTCCGCACGTAGACCAGCCGCGCGCAGTTCTGCCGCAACCTGGTAGGCGTAGTCGTCCGCATCCGACGTAATGGTCAGGACCCGTGCCTGCACCGGCGATAGCCACAGCGGCAAATTGCCTGCATGGTGCTCGATCAGGATTCCGGTAAATCGCTCCAGGGAACCGAATATCGCGCGATGTAACATGACCGGCGTGTGCTTCTCACCATCCTCACCGATATATGTCGCGCCAAGGCGCCCCGGCATATTCAGATCAACCTGCAGAGTGCCGCATTGCCAATCGCGGCCGATCGCATCGCGCAAAACAAATTCCAATTTCGGGCCATAGAAGGCACCTTCGCCCGGGTTATGCGTGTATTCCAAACCGGAGACCTCGAGGGCTTTCAACAGCGCTGATTCCGCTTGGTCCCACACGGCATCTTCGCCGACGCGTACCTCGGGGCGATCAGCAAACTTGATACGAACATCATCGAAGCCAAACGTCCGATAAATATCGAGAATCAATTGCGACACCGCAATCGATTCGTCGGTAATCTGTTCCGGTGTACAAAAGATATGCGCGTCATCTTGCGTAAATGCGCGCACCCGCATCATGCCGTGCAAGGCACCGGACGGTTCGTAACGATGACATTTGCCAAATTCGCCGAGTCGCACCGGCAATTCGCGATAGCTGGTGATGCCCTGCTTAAATACCTGGACATGGCCGGGGCAGTTCATTGGCTTGATCGCATATGTACGTCCGTCAGCAGTATCAGTGGTGAACATGTTGTCACCAAATGATTCCCAGTGACCGGACGCTTCCCACAATGATCGGCTCACAACCTCGGGCGTATTGATTTCTTGGTAGCCGGCTGCGGTATTTCGATCGCGCATGTAACTAATCAAGTTCTGGAATAGACTCCAGCCCTTCGGGTGCCAGAAAACCGCGCCGGGCGCTTCCTCTTGGAAGTGGAATAAATCCATGATGCGGCCGAGGCGGCGATGATCGCGCTTTTCGGCTTCTTCCAAACGATGCAGATACTGACGCAGTTGTTTATCGGTTGACCAAGCGGTGCCGTATACACGCTGCAGCATTGCGTTGGCCGAATCGCCGCGCCAATAGGCGCCGGATACGTGCGTCAACTTAAACGCCTTACCCAACTTGCCGGTGGACGGTAGGTGGGGGCCGCGACAGAGGTCGATGAATTCGCCCTGTTTGTACAGTGTTAGCGTTTCACCGGCAGGAATGCTCTCGATAATTTCAGCTTTGTAGTCCTCGCCGATTCCGCGAAAGAACTCGACCGCGTCGTCACGTTGCCAGACTTCGCGAGTGACGGCCTCATCGCGGTCGACGATCTCGCGCATACGCTCCTCGATCGTCGCCAAGTCATTCTCGGTAAACGGTGCTTCGCGCGCGAAATCGTAGTAAAAACCGTTTTCGATGGCTGGGCCGATGGTCACTTGGGTGTCCGGCCATAGTTCTTTGACCGCCTCCGCAAGAACGTGCGCCGCATCATGGCGCAACAGCTCCAGGCCATCGTCAGAATCACGAGTGATGATCTCGAGATTGGCGTCCTCGTCAATATCGCGATTCAGGTCGTAAAGCTCACCGTTGACGCGCACCGCGACTGCGGCTCGGGCCAGTCCCTCACCGATACCAGCCGCGACGTCGCCGCCGGTTACGGCAGCGTCGAATTCACGGACTGAGCCGTCGGGTAAGGTGATATTCGGCATAGGATTAAAGGTCGGTGTCGCTCGGCGCGATATTGTACAGAAGGTGCAAGAACCTTTCTCAAAAAAAGTGCGTAGAATAGCGCCCCGGATTCCACCAGCCAGCAGTAATCAAATGAGTGATACCGAACCCCGCGATTTTATTCGCCAGATAATCCATGACGACCTGGAGTCGGGCAAGCATGGCGAGATAGTGACTCGATTCCCGCCCGAGCCGAACGGCTATCTGCATATCGGTCACGTAATGGCAATCTGCCTCAACTTTGGTGTTACCACCGAGACCAGCGGCCGAACCTTCCTGCGGTTCGACGATACCAATCCCGGCAATGAGAAAGAGGAATACGCGCATGCTATCGAGCGCGACGTACGTTGGCTAGGTTTCGACTGGGACAATCGGCTGACGCATGCGTCCGATTACTTCGACGATTTATATGCGACGGCCGAACGCCTGATCGAGCAGGGCAATGCGTATGTCGATAGTCTCAGCGCGGAGGAAATTCGTGAGCACCGCGGCACCCTAACCGAGCCCGGCAAGAATAGTCCATATCGCGATCGCTCCGTGGAGGAAAATCTAGACTTGTTCCGACGCATGCGTGCTGGCGAATTTGGCGATGGCGAGCACGTACTGCGGGCGAAAATCGATATGACGTCGCCAAACATCAACCTGCGTGATCCGGCGCTATATCGTATTCGGCACGTCGAGCACCAGCGCACCGGCGATACCTGGTGTATCTATCCGATGTACGATTTTGCGCACACGTTGTCAGATGCGCTCGAACACATTACGCATTCGTTGTGCACGCTGGAGTTCGAAGATCATCGGCCGTTGTACGATTGGTTTCTCGATCAGGTCCAACCGCAACATCGGCCTCGGCAGATCGAATTTTCGCGCCTGAATCTTGCCTACACATTGACCAGCAAGCGCAAGCTTAATGCACTGATCGAGAACGGCACGGTAGACGGGTGGGATGACCCACGCATGCCGACGATCGCCGGCATGCGCCGTCGTGGCTACCCGCCCGCCGCACTGCGCGAATTTGTAAAACGCGCCGGCGTCACCAAGAAGGACAAAGTCATCGAAATGGCGGCGATGGAAAATTGTGTTCGTGAAGCATTCGGTGACATCGCGGACCGCCGCTTGGCGGTGCTGAAACCGCTTAAAGTCGTGCTCACCAATTATCCTGAAGGTCAGGTGGAGATGATGAGTGTCGCGAATCATCCGAATCAGCCGGACAAGGGTGCGCGTGAGGTGCCGTTCTCACGCGAGCTTTATATCGAGCAGGACGATTTCATGGAAGATGCGCCGCGCAAATTCTTCCGCTTGAAGCCCGGCGGCGAAGTGCGGCTTCGCTCCGCCTATATCATCCAATGTGACGAGGTGATCAAAGACGAAGTCGGTGAAGTCATCGAGCTTCGGTGCAGTTATGACCCGGATACGCGAAGCGGTACCGGCACCAGTGACCGCAAAGTGAAGGGAACGATTCACTGGGTGTCGGCTGAGCATGCGATCGATGCAAACGTGCGACTGTATGATCGACTCTTCACCGAGCCGAATCCGAATGGTGTCGACGATCCGATGCAGGTCTTGAATCCCGATTCGCTCGAAACTGTCGCGGCGAAGTTAGAACCGTCGTTAGCGGATCTCGATGTTGGGGACGCGGTGCAGTTTGAACGGCTCGGGTACTTTTGCCGCGATTCTGAAGACTCCGCGAGCTTCAACCGCGTCGTTACGCTACGAGATTCCTGGGCCAAAATCGAAAAAGCCGCCCTCGCCGCGGGCTGATAGGTTTGCGTCGGCTCTCTACGGCATCAAGTTAGCCGATCGCTATCACCGGTGCACCACGCTCAATGCCTAAACTCTCGGCAGCGCTTCCCTCGGCGCGCGCAATCTCGACCACGCCAAACGAGTTGATTAGCGCCAGGTAATCACCCGGTGTTGCTTCGGCATAGTTGTCGAGCACCGGGATCGTCTGGCCGCCAATTTGAACGTGCGTTGCGCGAAGACCATCGAGATGTGACGCTTCGATATTGGTAATCAAATTGCCGAAACTGTCAAAGGTAATCACCGTGCCTTTGATGCGACTACTGCCGACCTCCGGGGGTTCTAGCCACGCCGGCGTATAGGCTTGGCAGGCTTTGCCGATCGACACCGGGGTGGTTCTACCGGCGGCTAACTCGGCGACCACCGGTGCAAACACATCGCGTCCGTGAAAGCACAGGTCAGGTTCCGGAATACCCAGCCGCGGCAAACAGTCAATATCGAGCTTAAATACTTGCGCGCCGTCCGCATCGTCGAGAAATCGTGCTAGCAGACCATTGTCTGGGGCAACAAAGAAGTGCGAGTCATAGTCGATCAACAAGATATCGCGATTACCATCCAGCGCCGGATCGACGATTACCAGGTGCACGCTGCCGGGCGGAAAGTAGGGATAGCTTCGGCTGACCCAAAATTCGGCTTCGGGTGGCCAATGTACCGGCACATCTTCGGCAATATCGACGATGCGTGCCTCGGGAAAGCGCGAATAAATCACGCCTTTCATAACCGCTGTAAAGGGCCCTTTGTGGCCGACGTCTGTGGTGATCGTTATGACGCCAGAACGCTGCATGACTAGGCGGTCAGCTGATCGAGGTGCCAGTCGGCGGTGCCAAACATCTGACCAATCGCCGTCAAACGTTTGAAGTAATGCCCGACATCCAGTTCCCAGGTCATGCCCATGCCGCCATGCAGCTGCACAGCTTCCTGGCCGACTTTCTTGCCGGCGGTACCGATTTGATACTTGATCGAATGCACCGCCTGTTTGGCGTCTTCACCACGGTCAGCATTGGCCATGGTTGCCCAGACCAGCAGTGAGTATGTCTGCTCACTTGCGGTAAACATATCTACCATACGATGTTGCAGCGCCTGGAAACTCGATATGGGTACCCCAAACTGCTGACGGTTTTTGGCGTACTCGACCGTCTTTTCGGTGAGGATCTGCATGATGCCAACGGCCTCAGCAGCGACCGCTAGGGTTGCTTCATCAACGATTTCGCTAAGTGTTGCATACGCGGCGTCGACCTCGCCCAGCACGCTGTCGGCACTCACCGCGACATTGTCGAGTTCGACTTCGGCAGCCTGGTGACCATCCACCGTCGGGTAGTTGCGTCGGCTCACGCCGGCAGCCTCAGCATCGACAACAAATAGCGTAATACCATCGGTGTCCGTGGCGTTACCGGACGTTCGCGCCGGCACGATCATGATATCGGCATTGCCACCATTGAGTACCACTGCCTTCTTGCCGTTGATCGACCAATCGTCGCCGCTCTTGGTTGCGGTGGTTTGCACGTTCGCAATTTCATACCGGCTTTGCGGTTCGACGAAGGCAAGCGTCGCCTGCAGCTCGCCGCCGATGATCGGCGCCAGCCATCGCTCTTTCTGTGACTCGGTCGCCAACCGGGAAAGCGCACCGCCGGCTAGCACGACGTTGGCAAGATACGGTTCGACCAGCAAGCCTCGCCCAAATCGCTGCATCAAAATCATGGTCTCGACCGGGCCGCCGTCGAGACCGCCATCGGCTTCGGCAAACGGCACGGCTGTCCAGCCGAGTTCGCACATGGTTTGCCAAACGTCCTTGCTGAAACCCGGCTCGGATTTGACGTACTTTTGGCGCGCATCAAAGTCGTAGTCGTTGGCGATAAACTTCTCGACGCTGTCAGCCAGCATCGTTTGTACTTCGTTAAGTGAAAAATCCATAGCGTGATATCAGACGCCGAGCACGTGCTTGGCAATAATGTTTTTTTGGATTTCGTTGGAGCCACCGTAGATGGAGGCTTTGCGAAAATTGAAGTAGCGCGAGGATGCGTCCGTCTCAATACCTTCACCGACACGCTCATCGTCGGGAAAGTCGAGTGCAAACTGTTCCGGAACCCAGGGCAGGGCATAGTAGCCGGCTGCTTCGACGTACAGTTCATCCACCGCTTGTTGCAGTTCGGTGCCGACCAACTTGAGGATTGAAGACTCTGGACCCGGCGCTTTACCGGAGGCCACCGTCGCCAGTGTGCGCAGGTCGGTATATTCGAGCGCCTTCAAGTTCACTTCGACCTCTGCCAACCGGCGCATAAAGCTTTTGTCTTCGACCATCGGCGGGGCACCGCGTACCGAGCGTTTGGCCTGTTCACGAAGCTTTTGTAGTCGGTAACGCGTGCGCGCGACGCCGGCCGTACCGGCACGCTCATGTTCGAGCAGCACTTTGCCGTAGGTCCAGCCTTTACCTTCCTCGCCGACCAGGTTTTCCGCCGGAACACGAACGTTCTCGAAATGCACCTCATTAACTTCGTGAGTGCCGTCCAGGGTGATGATGGGTTTTACCGATATTCCTGGCGTTTCCATATCAATCAGCAAAAAGCTGATGCCTTCTTGTCGGCGCGCGACGTCGGAGCTGGTGCGCACCAGGCAAAAAATCCAATCGGCGAATTGGCCCAGCGTAGTCCAGAATTTCGTGCCATTGACCACGTAATGGTCGCCGTCGCGATCGGCACGAGTCTTGAGCGAGGCAAGGTCGGAGCCTGAACCGGGCTCGGAGTAACCTTGGCACCACCAGGTATTGAACTCCAATATGTCCGGCAGAAAGCGCTGCTTTTGCTGGTCATTGCCGAACGTGTAGATAACCGGGCCGACCATACCGACGCCAAACGGAATAATGATTGGCGCATTGGCGTCCGCCATTTCCGAATGGAAAATATAGTTCTGCACAGCGTTCCAGCCGGTGCCACCGTATTCTTTCGGCCAGTTGTAACCGGCCCAGCCTTTGTCATACAGCAGCTTATGGAATATGCGCGTGTCCTCGGGTTCTAAAGGAATGGCGCGATCCTGCTTCTGTTGAATGTCGGCGGGAATCTCGTTTTGGAAAAACGCTCGAACTTCGCTCTGGAATTCGAGCTCTTCTGGGGTAAAGGTCAGTTTCATAGGCGCGCCAGCATGCAGCAAATGTCGCGCAAAATAAAGATCCGGCGGCGAAACTCGTGCAGAATAACGCCATGGTAAGTCGAATACCCCTACCAGACCGGACCGACGCTCTCGGACGGCCTTTTAAGGACCTGCGGATCTCGCTGTTGGACCGCTGTAATTTTCGTTGTCCTTATTGCATGCCAGCGAGTGAATTCAACGCCGACTATCAATTCTTGTCGCGCGCTGAGCGGCTATCCCACGAAGAAATTTTGCAGGTGGTCCGAGTTGCGACGTCGTTGGGGGCTACCAAAATTCGTCTCACCGGTGGCGAGCCATTGTTGGACAAAAAGCTGCCCGAGCTGGTATCACAGATCGCGCGGTTGGAGGGCATTCAGGATCTTGCTCTTACGACCAATGCGATGCTGCTGGCGCCGGTCGCGCAAACGCTTAAGGATGCCGGTTTGCATCGCGTCACCGTTAGCCTCGATAGCGTTGACCCGCTGATCTTCAAGCTTATGAGCGGTGGGCGTGGCGACCTCGACAAGGTCATGAAGGGCATCGCGGCGGCCGACACCGCGGGTCTCGGTCCGATCAAGATCAACACGGTCGTGCAGCGCGGTGTCAATGACAAACACGTGCTCGACGTGCTCGAACATTTTCGCGGTAGCGGGCATATCGTCCGGCTGATCGAGTTTATGGACGTAGGCAATCGCAACGGTTGGCGTATGGAACAGGTCGTGCCGTCGCGTGACATTTTGGCGACGATCCAAGAACGTTGGCCGGTTAAAGCGATCGGCAGAAATTATCCAGGTGAAGTCGCGCGTCGTTACGAATACCTCGACGGAGCTGGCGAGATCGGTTTTATCTCTTCGGTCACGGAACCGTTTTGCGGCGCTTGCTCGCGCGCACGCCTTTCCAGTGATGGCGTGCTTTACACGTGCTTGTTCGCCAGCCAGGGGACGAGTTTGCGTCAGCAGCTACGCGGCGGAATTAGCGATGGTGAGCTTGCTGACGTGTTATCGCGAATTTGGCAGCGACGGACGGATCGATACAGTGAGACGCGGCGGCCGGAAGTAGCCGAGGCTCCCATCGAAAACAAAATTGAAATGTACCGCATGGGCGGTTAGCTAGGCGGAGCGTGAGTGAGCAAGTTATCTCATATCGATGAACACAACCGACCGACGATGGTCGACGTTGCCGACAAAGTTGCGACCGATCGTACGGCGCACGCCCGGGCCCGGGTAAAACTGCCGGCGGCGGTCATGGCCGAGCTTGCCGACGGTGAAATTGCGAGCAAGAAAGGTCCGGTGTTTGCGACTGCCATAATTGCCGGCGTGATGGCCGCCAAGCGTACCCACGAGCTAATTCCGTTCTGCCATCCGCTCGGTTTGGAAAACTGCAAGATTGAAGTCAACGTAATCGACGATGCCGCGGTCATCGACTGTATCTGTCGAGTCCATCACAAAACGGGTGTGGAAATGGAAGCGCTGACCGGTGCATCTGTCGCAGCACTCACGATTTACGATATGTGCAAGGCGTTATCACATGACATCGTCATTGCCGAGACGCAGCTGATCGCCAAGACCGGCGGTAAGGCGGATTTCCAGCGCGATGCCTAATACGTTGTACGGATTGGTTCTTGCCGGTGGCAAGAGCCGCCGTATGGGTAGTGACAAAGCGCTGCTCAAACGCGATGGCAAGAATCAGCTGCAGCGGTTGTCGTCGCTGCTCGAGGAGCGCTGCGAGCGCGTATTTGTTTCTACTCGTGCAGACCAGCGTGACGATCCGGCTCGCGCACCCTATGAAAAAGTCGTGGATCGCTACGATGACATGGGGCCGATGGCTGGCATCCTCTCGGCACTGGAAAGTTATCCGAACGTTGATTGGGTGGTGGTCGCCTGTGATCTGCCAAACGTATCGGCGGAGACGCTCGACTATTTGATTGCGCATCGCTCCGATTCACAGCCGTTTACCGCGTTTGTCAGTACATATGATGGACTGCCAGAGCCGCTGTGCGCCGTGTATCGAGCGGGGTCTGATCAACTGCTACATCGATTCGTCAATGACGGCGTAGCGTGCCCGCGAAAGGTGCTTATCAATTCCGACACCTGTTTGTTGGAACAGGAAAATGCGAATTGGTTGGACAACGTGAATACGCCGGAAGATTTGGACAACAGTGTATTAGAGGTATCGACGTGAAACAGATTACGGTGCGCTACTTCGCTTTGTTTCGTGAGACAGCGGGTATCGATCAAGAGACCCGCAATTTGGACGCTGTGACCGCCGCGGACGTGTTTGCCGCGACCGCGGATCGCCATGGTTCGAGTGAGCCGAGAGGTCATTGCAAAGTTGCGATCAACGACGTCATGGCCGATTGGGATACCGCGGTCGAAGACGGCGATACGGTGCTGTTGTTCCCGCCCGTGGCCGGTGGTTGATATGTTCGAGATTTCCAAAACGGCCATTCATCCAGATTCACTACGCCGGACACTGTTTGATGAAGCGGCAGGTGCGTATTGTGGCTTTGAAGGCTGGATTCGCAATCACAACGAAGGCCGCGAGGTACGATCTTTGGAGTACGAAGCGTACGCGCCGGTTGCGGTTCTAGAGGCGCAGAAAATATTCGCAGAAGCGGCGAGCCAATGGCCGCATCTTAAAGCGCACTGCGTGCATCGCGAGGGTCATCTCGAAATCGGCGACTGCGCCGTGTGGGTGGGTGTGTCGGCAGCGCATCGGGACGAGGCGTTTCAAGCCTGTCGCTACATTATCGATCAGGTCAAAGTCCGTCTGCCGATCTGGAAGAAAGAACACTACGTCGATGGCGACTCGGGATGGGTCAACTGCGAACGTTGCGCCAAAGCCGGCTAAGATCTTCCGGCGTATCAATATCAAATTGAGCGTCCTCGAAAGTGACCTCGCTGACGGCGAAGCGCCGGTCGCTGAATAGTTTTTGAGCGCCCCGATCACCGTCCAGCGCACATAAATCGTTGAACGCACCGCGCGCAAACAGCGCCGGCGCGATGGTCCTGTCTTCCGACTGCGTCGCGACGATAGCGTTCTCGGTGCCGTCCCACTGATCGATGACAGCGTCTAAATGACCGGTATCAATCTGTGGTTGGTCCGCGAGCGTGATTAGGACAGCGTCCGCGATGTCCCGGAGTTGCTTCACGGCAGCGGCTATTGAGCCGCCCATGCCGGTTTCATAGTCTTCATTGACGATTCGAAACCCGGCCTGATCGGCGATTGCCGCAGCGACGTTGAGACGATCATGTCCGAGCACTACGACCGCATGATCGGCGCGGCAGTCGTCGGCCCTTCTGAGCGCATGAGAAACGAGCGTTTTGTCACCCCACATCGCCAGTTGTTTGGTGCTGCCGAATCGTGATGCCTTGCCGGCGGCAAGAACAACCGCAAAGATTTTCTGTGAGCGTAACGAATCCGGCATTCGCCCATTGTACGGTTTTTTTCGATTTGCCCTTGCCAGCATCGGACCAAAGCTGTAATTAGAAGCTATCTCAAAAGACCCCGCTGATCGCGTTGCTTGTGCAAAGGCCGCGAGACAAAGCACGAGGAGTGATTTTTGGTCAGTCCAAATGAACGACGAGTAATGCCGTATCGCGGCAGTATGAGCTGCAACCCTTCGGGACGATACGATTCTTCCGTGCGCCCGCGTTGCAGCTCGCTCGAGTGGAACGGCCACACAGCACTCGTCGCGCCTCGGCCGGCGAAAAATGTCGTCGCTGTCTTCGGTACTTATCAAATAGGTTCTGTACCTCGATGACCTGCACCATTGCATCTGTAGACGACGCGAAAGCCCTCGAAGGCCAAGAAGTTGGCCTGTCCGATTGGGCTGTGATCGACCAAAGTCGTATCGACGATTTTGCCGAAGCAACGGCTGATCATCAGTGGATTCACGTGGATACGGAGCGAGCTGCCAAAGAGCTACCCGACGGTAAGACCATTGCTCACGGCTACCTGACGCTGGCGCTGATCCCGGCGCTGACCGCCAAGTTTGTCGAGGTGAAAAACCTCGCCAGAGCCATCAACTTTGGTCTCAACAAAGTGCGCTTCTATACGCCGGTGCCGTCTGGTGCACGCGTACGCGCGCGGGCTACGGTGTTGCAGGCGCGGCGGCGCGCCGGCGCGCTGTTTCTAACGTCGGAAGTCCGCATCGAGGTCGAAGGCGAGAAAAAACCCGCCTGCGTTGCCGAGACGCTGGCGTTGTATTATTTCGACGAGTAGCCGTTGAACACTCGCTGCGGCACAAATCTACGTCGGATTACGGCGGCAAGATTGACCGCCTAGTCGTCTTCGAACTCTGTGGTCGTTTGGCGTTTGCGATTGACCACCAAACGCGTAACGTCAGGCCGCGAGTAGTGTCCACTGACATCCAGATTGTGACGCGCTTGTAGGACCGCCTGATGATCAATCTCAACGACGTGTAGTGCCTCTGTATCGGTTTGAGGTTCGAGCAGCCAGCTGCCGTCCGGATTGGCCACGCAGCTACCGCCATTCGCCATCCACATATCGGCGGTGTCTTGTAGCAACGCTGCCGCCGGCAAATCGGCGCCTATGTCCTCGCGTCGCATCAGGCCGGATACGGAGACCGTGAAAGAACGACTTTCCTGCGCGATAAACCGCGTGATGTCCTCTGTGTTGCGCTCGTTCCCTGGCCATATTGCGACGTGCAGATCTTCGCCCTGACCGTACAGTGCGGAACGGGCCAGCGGCAGCCAGTTCTCCCAGCAGTTCAGTCCGCCGACGGTAAACGCGCCCAGCGAATGCGTGCGAAGTCCATGACCATCGCCGATTGCCCACACCAGGCGTTCCTCATACGTCGGCATTAACTTGCGATGTGCCGAGCCAATGTTGCCGTCGCGATCGATGTATACCATCGTGCAATACAGGCTATGGCCGCCGCGGTCGGTGGCGCGTTCTATGATGCCGAGATACACGGCTGAATGACCGGCGCGAGCGGCGCGACAAACCGGATCAAGATGGCCGTGTTCCAACACGACGGCTTGCTGCGCGTAGTGTGCGAACAGGGACTTTTGCACATCGGAGTCGAATCGAGCTCCGTCGGTGCGTTCAACCCAGAACGGGTATCCAGGGGTTAAAGCTTCGCCGAAGGCCACCAGATCGCAGCCTTCGGCGTTCGCTTTTTCAATCCATTCGACGACCTTTGCGATCGTCGCCTCGCGGTTCAACCAGACTGGCGCAATCTGCGCCAGTCCGATTTTTAACGTAGAGGAACCGCTACTCAGTCGAAGTTCTTCCGGTAGGTCAGACCGTACGTGGCTGGCTCTGACGGATAGCCGAACATGCGGCCAACCTGAACCGGAGCATCCGCAGAACCGATCAAGTAAACCTCGTCAGTCAGATTTCGACCCCACAACGTCAGGCTCGAGTTTGACTTGCCGAGGTTCAGGCCGATTCGTGCGTTCAAGATTTCAAAGTCGTCCTGGAACGTAAACGGATCGAGGTCACCATCAGTGAGCTGGTCGGATGCTGATGAGTACTCGAGGCGAACAAACATGTTGTTGTCCGTCGACAGATTGAATTCTTGTTGCAGCGAGACGAACAACCGGTCTTCTGGGTTGTAGGCCAGCGGGTTGCCGGTTTTATTGCACACCTCTGCATCGAGCACCGGGTTGAACGAGGGCGGTAAGCCCGGGTCAGGAATACCGGTATGGAACGTGAATGCATCCCAGCAGGTGCCATTCTCGAACGAACCGTAATCCGCTTCAGTGTGCGTATAAATCAGCTGCGCTTCGAAAGTGTCGAATGGGCGCCACAACAGCTCGAGCTCGTAGCCCGTGTTATCGATCGAACCTGCGTTCTGCAGGTTAAAACCGGTGCCGGTGAAGGTTTGCGCCTGAAAGTCATCAAACTCTGCATCGAAATACGTAAATGCCAGGCGGACCGGGCCCAAATCGCCCTTAAATCCAATTTCGAAAGACTCAGATGTCTCAGCACCGAAGAGCGGATCAAACGCCGGTGAAATACGTTCCGTGTTCGTACCGCCGGACTTAAAGCCGGTCGAGAAGGACGTGTAGAACATGGTGGTGTCACTCGGGAACCAAGTCAGCTTGACGTTGCCGGTGGTTTGATCGTCAGCCAATGTGTCGCTCAAATTAGGACGCGGTGCGATCGGTGGGAAGGCATAGGCGCCCCAACCGTCGACGAAGTACGGCGCAAACACGGCGAACACTTCTGGATTAGCGAGATCTGCCGGGTTAAACGGCGGTACCGCTGGGTCGCAAGCCGTGATCACACAACCCCAGAACGAGATTGCGCCGAAGTCAGGGCGCGGACCTGCTGGCGTGTTCTGCGTGTAATTGGCACGAATTTTCTTTGACTCGTCGGTGTAGCGACCACCAAGCGTTAACACGAAATTGTCACCCAGGGCGAAATCGACCTGACCAAACACCGCATAGCCGTCCTGGTCCTGAACGATGGAATCCGCCGACTGGACGTCTGGCAAGAAAGCAGTTCCGGCGGGTTGGTATGGTGCGCCGGCTAATCCGGCGACGGTGTCGACCAGCGTCGTGATGTCCGCAACCAACGGGTTGGCGTTCAGATAAATCTCAGTGAGTGGCGTTCCCGTTGTGCTCGTGAATTGATCGATCTCCTGCGCAAAGTAGTACGCGCCGAGCACGAAGTTGTGGCCGGAGCCAAACTCGCCGCCGATACGAAACTCTTGCGAGAACGAATCGAGGCTAACGTCGTTGATTCGTGTAAATAGATCGACGTCTGTGAAGTCAACGTCACTCCTGTCAAACGTATCGAAGGTACGAAACGCCGAAATCGACGTGAATGTCACACCGTTATCAAACGTCTGGTTGTACTCAACCGAAATACCAGAGTCCTCGTTCTGCGACTCGGGCAAGAAGTTATTCGCGGCCACCAGATCGTCAAATTCGCCGCCAGTGATGATTGAACCTGGCAAGCCGGCCAGCGCGTCGAGAAACGGTTGCGGATAATCAAAACGGGTAAACACCGTGCCACCGAACTGAAGCAGTGCGGCGTCGGAACCCGGCACCGGAACGCCGCCGAGACTGCCTTGCGAGTAGAGACCATCGACCGTCGTGATACCGACGCAACACACTTCGTCGATTTCCGCGTAGTCGACGATAACGCGCAAGTTCGCGTCATCGTTTGGTTCGTACAACATTTGCAGTCGTACGCCGAGACGGTCGCGATCATTGTAGACGTCATCGCCGAGCGCGATATCGTCAACGTAACCATCGCGCTGAGACGAGAAGATGGTGCCGCGGAAGGCGAGGTTGTCATTGACCGGAATATTGGCAGCACCCGAAACGCGAATGAGCCCGAGGTCACCCGCGGTCACATCGACAAACGCATCGCGATCTTGGCTTGGCGCTACGGTCCGAACCTGAATCGCGCCCGCGGCCGTGTTTTTGCCAAACAGTGTCCCTTGGGGGCCGCGCAAGACTTCAATAAATTCAACGTCGATCATTTCATTGATCAGCGAGCTTTGCCGGGAGCGATACACGCCGTCCACGTACAAGCCGACCGACGATTCAACACCAAAGTTGTTGGACGTCGAACCGATACCACGGATCGCAAAGTTAGTCGTGGTTGCTGTTTGGCTCTGGCCAATGATCAAGTTTGGAACGTTCTGTTGAAGATCGAACACGTCCTTGATGCCAGCGTCCACCAGCTGGGTGCCGGAAAGCGCGCTGACCGCGACCGGAACCTCCATGATGTTCTGTTCGCGCTTTTGCGCGAGCACGACAATTTCTTCGAATACGTCCTGCGCTATTGCACCGGACGAAAGCGACAGGCCCACAGCTGCCGCGACTAGTAGTTTCTTCATTAAATGCCCCCAGATGAACGCACCACGTGTACGCTCTTCGATGGCGCCAAGGATACCACGGTTCGTCGCGATCGAAAGGTGTCAAGTCGCTGCGAAAGCCGCGCCGTTGCTGAGTTTTCTGTTAAATTGAGCACCGCTACAACCGCACAGAGGATCTAGCCACATGCAGGGATTAATGATGGACGCGCCGCTGTTGATTTCGACGCTGGCGCGGCACGCCGAAATAAACTTTCCAGAGCGGGAAATCGTCTCGATTACGGCGGATAACCCCAATCATCGCTACACGTATAAGGATTGTTTTGCGCGTGCGAAGCAGCTCGCCAATGCGCTGGATAAACTCGGCCTGGAGCGCGGCGATCGGATCGCCACGCTGTGCTGGAACGACTACCGACATCTGGAGGCGTACTACGGCATCAGTGGCGCCGGATACGTCTGCCACACGATCAACCCGCGGCTGTTCGCGGAGCAGCAGGTGTTCATTGTTAATCACGCCGAAGACCGCTGGATTATGACCGACGTCATGTTCGTGCCGTTGCTCGAATCGATGGCGTCTGAGATCACCGGCGTGGAAGGCTTCATCGTTATGACCGATGAGGCGCATATGCCGGAGACGTCGCTGCCCAACGCGGTGTGTTATGAAACATTGATCGGCGCGGAATCCACGGATTACGAATGGCCCGATTTAGACGATCGGTCGGCCTCTGCCTTGTGCTACACGTCAGGAACAACCGGTAACCCCAAAGGGGTGCTGTATGACCATCGGTCAACGGTGCTGCACGCCTACGCCAGCGTCGCTCCGGATGTGATGTGCCTGTCCAGCCACGACTGCATCCTGCCGGTGGTACCACTCTTTCATGTCAATGCCTGGGGCAGCCCATATTCGGGCGTGATGGTCGGTGCCAAGTTCGTCTTTCCGGGTCCGAAGATGGGTGACGGTGAGGTCTTGTGTGATCTGGTGCAATCGGAATCGGTGACGGTAACGTTGGGTGTGCCGACCGTGTGGTTGGCGGTTCTGGGTCATGCCCAACAAGCCGGCGTAAAGCTGGAGACTTTGGATCGCGCCATCATTGGCGGCGCGGCGGTGCCACAAGCCATGATCAAGCAATTCCGCGATGAGCACGACGTGGATGTGCGCCAGGGTTGGGGAATGACCGAGATGAGCCCGCTGGGTGTGACCAACACGCTGAAACACGGGCTCGACCACCTCGACGATCAAGCGTATCTGGATCTGCGCACCAAAGCGGGTCGTGGTCTTTTCGGAGTGTCGATGCGCATTGTTGACGACGAAGGCCAGGAGTTGCCGTGGGACGGCGAGGCATTTGGCGCTCTGCAGGTACGCGGACCCTGGGTATGCCGCGACTACTACAAACTGGACGGTAGCGGTGATGCGCACACCGATGATGGCTGGTTCGATACTGGCGATGTCGCCACGATCGATCCGCTGGGTTTCATGGCTATCACCGATCGGACCAAGGATGTGATCAAGTCGGGCGGCGAGTGGATCAGCTCGATTGAATTGGAAAATACGGCGATGGGACACCCCGGCGTTGCCGAAGCGGCGGTGATCGGAGTCGCGCATCCAAAGTGGACGGAGCGACCGCTGTTGATCATCGTCCGAGCAGAGGGGGCGGAGCCGAGTCGCGAGGAGTTACTCGATTACTTCGATGGCAAGGTTGCCAGCTGGTGGAAGCCCGACGATGTCGCATTTGTCGATGAAATTCCGCATACCGCCACCGGCAAAATCAAGAAAATTGAATTACGTCGACAATTTGCTGACTATCAGCTGCCAGACTAGACCTCGATAAGCTCATTTTTGCGGAGATTGCATGGCCGACCCATTGCGCTTGTATGGCCTGAAGGCACTTGTTACAAATGCCGCCGATGGTATTGGTGAGGCGTCAGCGCGCACGCTGGTTAAGCACGGTGCGCGCGTGCTGGCGGTTGACGATATCAACAGCGGCGTGGAGCAACACTTTGCGTCGGTGCGCGGTATTAGCGGTATGGCATCGAATGTCAGCGATGCCGGCAATATGGCGGCGGTGGTCGACACGGCGGCGGCCGAACTCGGCGGACTGGACATCGTCGTCAATGATTTTCCGGTATTCGTCTCCGAGCCGCTCGATGACGATGAGCGACTGGCCGGATTGATGACCGCGCGGCAAGAGCAGATCAAAGCGCTGGCGGCGGCCGCGATGCCCAGTTTGCAGCGCAGTCCTGCCGGTCGCCTGATCAACGTCGGAATGGTCCGTAGCTTATTTGCGGCAGGTGCAGAGGCGGCATTTTCTCGTGCGGAGCAGGAGTTGGCAGCGCTGACCCGACAAATCGGCGCCGACGCCGGCGAATCGGGAGTCACCGCCAACTACGTGCAACCCGGTGCAATTATGACGCCGGTGAGCCGAGAGCTGTTTCGCAAAGACACGACGCTTCGTGATGTCTGTATTGCGGGGTCGGCAGCGCGACGCCTCGGCGAACCGATCGACGTCGCTAAAGTCGTATTATTTCTTGCCAGCGAAGACGCGGCGTTTGTGAACGGTGCAGGTATCGCGGTTGACGGTGGCACCGACGGATAAACGCATTTAGGGCCGAACGTGCATCCAGTACTTTCTGATCTTATTCATTTGCTCGGTTTGGAGCGGATTGAAGACAATATTTTTCGCGGCGAAAGTCGCGATATCGGTAGTGCTCAGGTGTTTGGCGGGCAGGTACTGGGGCAGGCGTTGTCGTCGGCACAGCATACCGTCGATGGACGGGTCGCACACTCATTGCACGCATATTTCTTACGCCGAGGCGATATGGATGCACCGATCGTCTACGAAGTGGATCGGGCGCGTGACGGCGGCAGTTTTTCCAACCGACGTGTGGTGGCGATTCAGCATGGACGGCCAATTCTCAATTTGGCGGCCTCGTTCCAAAATCCAGAGCAGGGCATCGAACATCATTCGATCATGCCGGACGTTCCGCGACCGGACGATTGCCCGAGTATTCGCGACGTAGTGGGCGAAGTGGCGCACGAGTTACCGCAAAAGCTGCGGCGCAATCTCGCTGAAAACAGTCCTTTCGATATTCGCCCGGCTAAGGAAGATGCGAAATCTTTGCCGCCGACCAAACAGGTCTGGTTCCGGGTTGTCGATCAGCTAAGCGATGATCTGGCGTTACACCAAAACCTGCTGGCGTACGCCTCTGACTATGAACTGCTGGGTGTGAGCACAATGCCGCACAATCTGCCGTTCGGACAGGGCGCCATAATTATGGCGAGTTTGGATCACGCGCTGTGGTTTCATCGCGAGTTTCGAATCGACGAATGGCTGTTGTATTCGATCGACAGCCCTAACGCGTCTGGCGCCCGCGGGCTGTCACGCGGTCAGTTCTTCAACGCCGATGGCAAGCTGGTTGCGTCAGTGACGCAAGAGGGCCTGGTGCGCGTGGTCGAAGCCGGCACTAAGTTCCAACGATCAGATCCCGCCGAACAAAAATAGCGCTATTTTGCTTTGCCTTGCGCCGCTACCGCTGCTGCGGCTTTGGCGATTGCATCGGCGTCGCCAAGAAATGCGCGCGACAATGGTTTCAGGTCATCGTCCAGTTCGTATGCCAGCGGCACGCCGGTCGGAATATTAAAGCCGGTGATTTCTTCGTCGGAAACGTCATCCAACATTTTGACCAAAGCGCGCAGGCTGTTGCCATGTGCAGCGATGAGGACGTTTCTCCCGGCTTTGAGCTCCGGCACGATGCATTCGTCCCAGCATGGACGTACACGTTCTAGCGTAATCGCCAACGATTCGGCGGACGGCAGGCCGTCGATACCGGCATACCGCGGGTCGTTGCCTGGATGACGTTCGTCATCAGCGTCCAAATCCGGCGGTGGCGTATCGTAGCTGCGCCGCCAGATATGCACCTGTTCGTCACCGTACTTGGCGGCGGTTTCGGCTTTGTTAAGTCCCTGTAGTGCGCCGTAGTGTCGTTCGTTGAGGCGCCAGTCGCGGATCACGTCGAGCCACATGCGATCCATCTCGTCGAGCATGATCCACAATGTGCGGATCGCGCGCTTGAGCACCGAGGTATACACCACGTCAAACTCATAGCCGAGCTCTTTGAGCAGTTGACCGGCTGCCTGTGCCTCATCGCGACCCTTGTCGGTAAGGTCAACGTCCGTCCAACCGGTGAACAGATTCTTCAAATTCCATTCGCTCTGGCCATGTCGGCACAGTACCAATTTGCCCGCCATCGGTATTCCTTCTCTAAGTTGCTATTTTCGTTTAATGAGTTGTCGAAGCTCTTCGGCCGCGACCGATAGTGTTGCAAAGTCGAACTGGCCGCGCAGCTTTATTTCGTCAACCATAGCGCGGAATCGCGCCACGCCAGCCTGATTCTTGTCTAGCCAGTCGTCAATGCGTGCGTCTAGGGGGCGCTTACTGCGACTTGCCAACATGCGTTCGGCCAACAGACGGCGCAATTGGTAGAACTCTTCGCGCAGGTTGCTGCGAGCGATCGCCTGCCAGCGCCCACTAACCTTGAGATCCTCGGCGCCGGAATGCAGCCAGAACAAGCCGAGATGATGATTGAACGCTGCATACATCTTGGCAGCTTCTAGTACGTCACGTTTGCATACGAATGCGAGGTCGGCGATGTCTAGTGCGGCCCGTGTTAACAGCAGTGCTGACATTCGCTGCGCGAGTGGCTCTGAGACACCCATTTCAATGTAATCGGCGGCGGCTTTCTCGTGCCGGATTCGCGCGTTCGGCGACATCGTCGCCGAAGTGCGGTTGTAGACCGTCGTCATTCCGTCTTTGAGACGCTTTATCGCCGGCTCAATCTTGAGCTGATCACCGAACTGCTCGATCAGCCAATAACACGCATGGCGTAACGTTCGACTGACCTCAAACATCATCGACATCTGCGCATCGGCAGGAATTTCGTTGTCCAAAGATTCGATGGTCTTGAATAGACTGCCGGCGCGACAGATTTGTCGAGCCACCGTATAGGCCCGCGCGATGGTGACGACGTCAGCGCCGGTGTCATCCTGGACGCGCTTAACGAAAGCGGGGCCCATCCGGTTGATCAGATCGTTCGCAATCAGAGTGGCCAGGATTTGGCGGCTGAGGCGATGACCAGGAATAAAATCGCTGTAGCGTTTGCGTAACTCGGAGGGGAAGTACCGCAGCGGATCGATCACCAAAAAGTCGTCCAGCGGTTCGCCGGATGCGATCAGTCCATCATAGAGATCGATCTTCGCATAGCTTAGTACCACCGCCAGTTCGGGTCGTGTAAAGCCTTGTTTACGCGCTCGACGATCGTCAATTTCAGCTTCGTTCGGCAAATACTCGATATCGCGGTCGAGTAAGCCGGTGCTTTCCAGACTGGTAATCAAGCGGGCGATTTCATCAATACGCTCCACCGATCTAATTTCACTCATACTGATCGACTGCGTCTGTAAATAGTTATTGCGCAGCACCAAATCGGCGACATCATCGGTCATCGACGCCAGCAGCTGATCACGCTTGTCACGGGTCATGTTCTTTTTCGCCGCCACGTCACTCATCAGAATCTTGATGTTGACTTCGCGGTCCGAACTGTCGACGCCGGCGGAGTTGTCGATGAAATCGGTATTGATGCGCCCGCCAGCGAGGCTGTATTCGATACGCGCCTTTTGTGTCAGGCCTAGATTGCCGCCTTCGCCGACCACTTTGCAGCGCAGTTCGTTGGCGTTAACGCGGACCGCGTCATTGCTGCGATCGCCAACGTCAGAATGGCCCTCTGAACTCGCTTTCACGTAGGTGCCAATGCCGCCATTCCAAAGCAGATCGACCTTCATGCGTAGCAGGGTGCTGATCAGCTCGTTGGGTTTCATCGAGCGCGCATCCGTATCCAACATGCGGCGAACCTCGGGGCTGAGTCGGATGGTCTTCGCCTGTCGAGAAAAAATACCGCCGCCTTTGGAAATCAGCGTTTCGTTGTAGTCACTCCAGCTCGAGCGAGGCGCCTTAAACAGGCGCTGTCGTTCTCGATAGCTAGCCGCCGTGTCGGGATTCGGGTCTAAGAAGATATGCAGGTGGTTAAACGCTGCGACCAACTGAATTTTGCGCGACAGCAGCATGCCATTGCCAAATACATCGCCGGCCATGTCACCGATGCCGAGAACTGTAAACGGTTCTTTTTGTGTGTCGAGGCCCTGTTCGCGGAAGTGACGTTTGACCGCTTCCCAGCCACCACGCGCCGTGATGCCCATCTTCTTGTGGTCGTAGCCGGCCGAACCGCCGGACGCGAACGCATCATCGAGCCAAAAACCGTAGTCCGCGGAAATGCCGTTGGCAATATCGGAAAACGTCGCGGTGCCTTTGTCCGCTGCGACCACCAAGTACGGATCGTCACCGTCGCGTCGCACGATGCCGTCGGGCGTAACGACTTTGCCTTTGACGACGTTATCGGTGATATCCAGCAGGCCAGAAATGAATGTCTTGTAACAGGCAATACCATTCGCCAGCACCTCGTCACGATTTCCGGAGGGCGCTTTTTTCGGGAAAAAGCCCCCCTTCGCACCGGTCGGTACGATGACGGTGTTCTTCACCACCTGCGCCTTCATCAAGCCAAGGATTTCGGTGCGGAAATCTTCGCGCCGGTCCGACCAGCGCAGCCCGCCGCGAGCCACGTCGCCGCCGCGCAAATGCACGCCTTCGACCTCCGGCGAGTAGACAAATATTTCAAACTTCGGACGAGGCAGCGGGACTTCGCGCAGTTCGCTGGAGTTGAGTTTGATCGACAAATACGGCAGCGGCTGGCCTTCGTTGTCGGTGAGATAGTGGTTGGTTCTCAAGGTGGCATCGATGCTGGATGCGAATGCCGTCATGATGCGGTCTTCATCCACGTTGCGCGCTTTGCGAATCGCCCGATTTACGCGCGTCCGCAGCGCCTCGAGTTCGCGCTTGCGCTGTGCTGCAGAAATGGCCGGGTCGAACTGCAATTCAAATTGTTTGACCACTTTGCGGGTGAACGCAGCATGCGCCACCAACACGTCTTCCATATAGGCCTGGCTGAACGGCATGCCCAGTTGCTGCAGGTACTTGGTGTAGCAACGCAACACCACAATCTGTCGCCAATCGAGCTGCGCGGCCAGAATAAGGCGATTCAGTCCGTCATTCTCAGCGCGGCCGGCGAGAACCGCTTCAAAGCATTCTTCGAACGCGATTTCGACATCGTCGATATTGATATCAGCGCCGGTCTCGTGACGAAGATGAAAGTCCTGGATCCAAATTGAACGTCCGTCGGCGAGTGTTCCTTCAAACGGGTGCTCGGTGTATACCTCGACGCCCATGTCCTCGAACACCGGCATCACGGTCGACAACGCAATGGGCTTCTCGAAGCGGTAAACCATGAAGTGCATATGACCCGGTTCCGCGTCGTCGGGAACGTACAGATCCACCGATGGCGATACATCGTTTTCGAGCATGTACTCGATGCGTTTGATATCGCTACAGGCGTCGGCCGGGCTGACGTCCTCTTGATAGCCGGCCGGAAAGACGTCGCGATAGGTACGGTAGAGGCGCGGTCCGTCGTCGATGCCAAACGTCTTATTGAGTTGGTCGCGAAGTTTGTCCGACCAGGTCACCACGACGTCGGCAATCGCGGCTTCGATGTTTTGGATGCTGATGCGCGGTCGGTCACCGGTGGGCGTATGCACGACGATGTGCACGCGAGCAAGTGCCGAGTCGGAAATCTGTACGCTCGATTCGATCGATGTTCCGTCTAGCGCCTGCGTCAAAATGTCTTCGACTTTGCGCCGCACCAGCGTGGTGTACTTCTCACGCGGGATATAAACCAGGCAGGAGAAAAAGCGGCGGAATGTGTCACGCCGCAAGAAAAACGCAACGCGTTGCCGATCTTGCAAATTGAGAATGCCGATCGTGGTTCTTGCCAGATCTTGAACCGATGCGTGGAACAATTCATCGCGAGGATAGTTGTTGATGATATGCAGCAAGGCCTTACCGCGATGGCCGAGGGGCTCAACATGCCCACGCTCAAAAATTTTCGACATCTTATGCCGCAACAGCGGAATATTGCGTGGCGCCTCGCTGTAGGCGGCGGATGCGAACAGGCCGATAAAGCGGTGTTCGCCGATAGCGTCACCGGCATCGTTATAGATCTTAACGCCGACGTAATCGAGATAAGCATGGCGATGAATAGTCGAGCGGGAATTGGCCTTGGTGAGCAGCAACCAGTCGCGAGCGCGGCCGCGTCGACGCATTTCCGGTGTTAGCTCTAGCGATTTCCCCTGGTCCTTCTTACGGGACAACAGCCCAAGACCGGATTTATCAACCGGGCGCAGGATCTCCTTATCGCCACGTTTCGCGATCTTGTATTCGCGGTAGCCGAGGAACGTGAAGTGATCGTTCGCCAGCCAGTCGAGAAATGCCATGGTCTCGACTTGTAAGTCCTCATCGCCACGGGATTGACTGGTGCCCACCTGATCGCGTGCGGCAATCATCTTGGTGCGCATTTTGGTCCAGTCGCGCACTGCCAGCCGAATATCGGATAGCACACCGCGTATTTCTCGCTCCAGGGCCTTGAGACGTTTCGGATCGGTTTCTCGGTCGACGCCGAACCGAATAAACGATTCGCGTTGTCCCTGTTTTGAATTCAGGCTAACGACTTTTTGTAGATGGCCCTTGTTATCGCGGACCACACGGATAATCGGATGTACCGTGATATGAACAGTCAAATCATGTCGATTGAATGCCGCCGTCAGCGAATTGACCAGGAATGGCATATCGTCATTGACGAGCTCGACGAAAGTATACGGTGATACATACCCGTGTTCGGCTTCGGTCGGATTGTAAATTCGAAACTTTGCCTGACCCTTGCGCCGATCTTTGGCGAAGGCCAAATGGCGCAGCGCGATGGCTGCCATGATCCGCGGATCACGACCGTCGAGATCTTCGACCGGTACATCACCGACGTACTGCCGCAAAAATCGTCGTGACTGAACACCGGCCGGGAGGCCGGATACTTTGACTCGGGACGAGACAATCGCCTCAACGATCCGTTCTTTACGATCGCTACCTCGGCGGATGGGTTTTTTTGACACGTTTGGGTTCTCTTGACCGGCGTGCGTGAATGGCTACCTGACGTCGCGCCGGCATTATACAACGATTGACGTGAATTCCAGCCCCGATATCGTGATGCAGCGCACGCGCCGGCCATTGAATGGTGATGGCCAATTTAGGTGGTAGTCAGCGCAGTGCGATACGCGCTGAACGGTGTTCAGAATCAGAAACTCGGCAGAACGAAGCCGTTTGGTCGGCAATAGTCAGACTAAAGAGTCTTGGTCTTCGCCAGTAACGCATCGATCACGCGGTCAAAGGTGGCCAGATCGTCCGCCTCAATCACTTCGAGAAGTTGTTTTTCAAACGCCATGGCGAGCGGCGCGACCTCGTCGTGTACGCGCTGACCTTCCGCGGATAGCTGCAGGATCGACCGGCGCCGATCGGCATCGGCAAATTCTCGTTCGATGCGACCGTTCTTGAGCAGTTTGGTGACGGCGCGACTCACCGCAACTTTGTCGAGCATGGTGCGATCCGCGACTTCGACCGCCGATAACCCCGGTGAACGTCCGAGAATTGCAATGACCCGCCACTCGGGCATCGATAGTCCAAACTGTTTCTCGTAGGTACGCGCTATGGTCGTGCTGACAGAATGCGACAGCACCGACAGCCGGTACGGCAAAAACTCGTCAAGTATGAGTTCGTCGGACATGCGTTCAACAGTAACCAGTCTGCGCACCGCAGACAACCGTTGGTGGTCATAAAGGGGCTAGGCGAGATGCGGTGACGCCAGATATTCGGTGGACTGCATCTCAATCAGTCGACTGGACGTACGTTCGAATTCAAACCGTAACTTTTTGCCGGTATACAAGTTATCAATGGATGCGGCTGCTGAAATCACCATTTTGACACGTCGATCGTAAAACTCGTCGATCAGCGCGACGAAGCGGCGTGCTTCGTCCTCCAGCGTGCGGTCAAGCTCCGGTACGCCCGAAACAATCACACTCGGAAACCAGCGCGCCAATTCGATGTAATCATTTTGGCTGCGAGGACCGCCGCAGATGGCGTGGAAATCGAACCAGGCTATGCCCTTGGCAGTGCCGACTGCGGGAATGTCGCGGCCGTTGACGGTTAGCGCACAGTCAGTTCGCCGGTCCCCGGAGGCAGCCTCGTTGAAATAATGGCGCAATGCGGCGCGTGCCTCGTCATCGTCGGGGCTTCGATAGGTGCCGGCCTGTTCCAACAGTCGCAGGCGATAGTCCACCGATCCGGTCATTTCGAAGATCTCGGTATTCGCTTTCAACGATTCGATGGCGGGCAAAAATCGACTGCGCTGTAGGCCATCTTTATACAGATCGTCGGGATGCGCGTTGGACGTGGTGATCAGGGTCACACCGCGGGTAAACAACCCATCGAGGAGTCGCCCGAGGATCATGGCATCGCCGATGTCGGAGACAAAAAACTCGTCAAAGCAAAGCACGCGCGTGTCGGCCGCGATGTCGTTGGCAACACGATCCAGCGGGTCCTCGATGTCGCCCAAGGCGGCGAGGCGCTCGTGCACTTCATGCATCACACGGTGAAAGTGAACGCGCCGTTTCTGCTTAATAGCGAGCGACTGGTAGAACAGATCCATCAAAAAGGTCTTGCCGCGGCCGACACCGCCCCAGATATACAGTCCCTTCACCGCAGTGGCGCTGGCGCGACCAAAAGGCCAGTACCAGCGCAGGCCGGTCGGCGACTCCAGCGCGCTCTGCAGCGCCGCTAGCTTGTCGATCAGGGCCGCTTGGTCGTCGTCGCGATCGTGACCGTCGCGTTGAAGGCTTGATTCATAGGCCTCGCGAACGTTCAATTTTCCCGATATCCTCTTCTGCGCCGCATACCGCGGCTTCGGCGGTGAGCATAGTATGACAACTGAACGCGAATCCATGGAATTTGATGTCGTGATCGTCGGCGGCGGGCCGGCAGGTCTCGCCGCAGCCTGCCGATTGCTGCAGCTCAATAGCGAGCTGATGGTGGTGGTGGTCGAAAAAGGCTCCGAGATTGGCGCGCATATTCTCTCCGGCAATGTGTTTGAACCCACCGGTCTTAACGAACTCTTCCCGGACTGGCAATCGATGGGTGCGCCGGTCAAAACCGCGGTCAAGCGGGACGACGTGTATTTGTTACGCAATGAAAACAAGGCGATCCGCACGCCGGGTATATTCTTGCCGCGTCCGATGCATAACGATGGCAATTACATCATTAGCCTCGGTCGCCTATGCCAGTGGATGGGCGAGCAGGCTGAGGGTCTCGGTGTCAATGTTTTTCCCGGTTTCGCGGCTTCTGAGGTGTTGTATGACGATGATGGCCGCGTTCGCGGCGTTGCCACCAGTGACATGGGAATCGGCAAAGATGGAGAACAAAAGGACTCCTACACACCCGGCTATGAATTGACTGCGCCGTATACGATTTTTGCGGAGGGGTGCCGCGGTAGCCTCGGTCAGCAGCTGATGGATCGTTTCGATCTGCGAGCCGACTGCGATCCGCAGCATTACGGTATCGGCATCAAAGAAGTGTGGGAAATTGATCCTGATAAGCATGAAGAGGGTCTGGTCGTGCATACCGCCGGCTGGCCGCTCGACAATCACACCGAAGGCGGTGGTTTTCTGTATCACGCGGCCGATAACAAGGTGTTCTGTGGCTTGATCATCGCGCTAAATTACAAGAATCCGTACCTGTCGCCGTTTGAAGAATTCCAGCGCTGGAAACAGCATCCGAAAATTCGCCAGTACCTCGAAGGCGGCAAGCGGATCGCGTACGGTGCGCGGGCGGTCAACAAAGGTGGCTTGCAGTCACTACCCAAACTGACGTTCCCCGGCGGAATGCTGGTCGGTTGCGATGCTGGATTCCTCAATGGGGTGAAGATCAAGGGTGCCCATACCGCGATCAAGACCGGTATGTTGGCGGCGGAATCCGTGCACCGAGCCATGCAGTCGGGCGATTCGCCGGCGGAGCTCACCGATTACGAGGACAATGTGAAGACATCCTGGGTTTATGAGGAGCTTCACAAAGGGCGCAACTTCGGTCCGTCGCTCGCTAAGCTGGGCACGTTTTGGGGCGCCGCGTTTACGTTTATCGATCAGAACATTCTGTTTGGGCGCATGCCGTTTACCTGGCGAAACACCGTGCCAGACCACGAGTCGATTACTAAAGCGGATGACGCCAAAGTCATTGAGTACCCGAAACCGGACGGCAAGATCAGCTTTGATCGGCTCTCGTCGGTATTCTTATCGAGCACCAACCACGAAGAAGATCAGCCTTCCCATCTGACGCTGAAAGATGTGGCAGTGCCGATCGACTACAACCTGCCGAACTATTCTGAACCGGCACAGCGATACTGCCCTGCGGGTGTGTACGAAGTGGTTGAAGAGGGTGGCGAATCGAAGTTTCAGATCAATGCGCAAAACTGCGTGCACTGCAAAACCTGCGATATCAAAGATCCGACTCAAAATATCGTGTGGACAGTACCCGAAGGTGGCGGTGGGCCGAATTACAACGGCATGTAAGACACCGATGCCGTTGCGAGGGGAAGACTATGATTGATCGAATCCTTTTCCGGTATACGTTATTCATTCTATTGACCATCGCCTATCTGGCCGCGCCGACGCTAGCTGCGTCGCAAGAAGCCGCGCAATCGTTGCAGGAGCAGAACAAAGCGTTGGCGCGATCGTTTTATGAAGATCTTTGGTTCAACAAGAATACCGATCGATACCAGGACTACCTGGCCGATTCCTATGTGGTGCACGATATTGGCGAGGACAAAGGGGTCGTCGAAACCGCGATTAAGCAAAAAGAAATTGCAGACTTCTTTTGGGCCAATGGCGATATGGGCGGCATTATCGACTACCAGTTGGCCGAAGATGACTTGGTCGCGACGCGCTGGCGCTGGCAGTTCGAGCCGACCACATTCCTCGGTCGGATTCTCCACGGTAGAGATGATCTCCCGATCATCAATGTGTTTCGATTCGAGGATGGCAAGATCGTCGAGATCTGGAACCATCGCCATGACATCGATACCGGAATGCCGCTGCGTTTCACGATCAAAGGGTTTCTCTACGGATTGCTGATCGCGCTGATCGCGCTCGCCTGGGCATTCTCGCTGCGGCGAAAACTCGCCAAACTTACGCCTGAGTCGGCCGGCTGACGGCTGCTGGGCCTCGCCAGCGGGGGTGGTCTCTTGTGAGAATATGATACGATGTAACGTTTCATATACTCCGAGAGCAAATCCCGTGCAATCCGACATTCATCCTGAATACCGCGAAGTGCTGTTCCACGACACGACCGCCGATGTCTATTTCGTCATCGGGTCCACTGTAGAGGCGTCTGAGACCGCTGAGTATGAGGGCAAGACCTATCCTTACGTGACGATCGATATCTCGAGTGCGTCGCACCCGTATTACACCGGTAAACAGCGCGTCACCCACAACGACGGTCGAATCGCGAAGTTCAACAAACGCTACAACCGCTAGCCCCCTGGCGGCGCCGAGCCGGCAATCGCGGCGCGCGCGAGCGCGCGGCGATCTGCTGGTTTCGCTAGGATGGCGTCAGTCGATCGTTGAGCGAGTACGCCACATTGAGTTATCTGCTCTATTTCAGCCCGGACAGCGCCAACATTGTTGTGCGTATGGTGCTGGAAGAACTTGGCGTCGAGTACGAATCGCGCCGCGTGCCCGATAACCGATCGGATCGCGATGACGAGTTCTTCGCGCTAAACCCGCGCGGTTTGCTGCCGGTCCTAATCGATGGAGAGGCCGACGCCACGCTATTCGAAACCGGCGCGATAATTTTGTACCTCGCGGACAAGCACCAGACCCTGGCGCCTGGTCATCAGGAGCCGGCGGCGCGAGCGGAATGTTTGCGTTGGTTATTCCTGCTGTCGAATACACTGCATGCCGATCTGGTGAGAAATTTTTATTCGGAACGTTTCGCTGACGACGCGCGCACCGCACGCGGTGTAAAAGAGACCGCGGCGAAGCGTGTCGGCGACCACCTGGCACTCATTGATCAACACATCGAGTTGTCTGACGGCGACTGGTTCTTGTCGTCGGGACTGTCGATCTGCGATTTTTATCTCGGCGCCTGTGTTCGCTGGGCGCAGCTGTACCCGGAAGGTGATCCGGCTCTGACGGCAACGGATGTGCACAGGTTTGAGGCGTTATCCACACTGCTGGATCGGACTCAGGAATTGCCATCGGTGCAAGTGGCGATGGAGAAAGAGCGTATCGGCGGCCCCGCGTTTGTTGAGCCACTCTATCCATCGGATTGATAAGCACAGTGGCCGGTGCGGCATTGGACCAGCGTATATTCTTATTAATCGGTATCGATTACGCGGGATGTAAATGACTTCAAAAAAGCGCATTGCCAAGACTGCCTGTCTATACTCGGCTTTAGCGACGCTCGGTTTCGTTGTGGCAAACCTGTTTGTCGTGCCGCAATTGCGACTTCAGAGTGAGACGACCGTGTCGGCAAGTGAGATTGCAGCGTCTGCTGCTTTCGGTTGGTTCTTTTGCTTCATATTTTTCTACTTGGTCTTTACCGTAGCGGGCCGGTTTACTCGGGACAGCGATGATGATTAGCGACGCCGAGTCAACGAATTCGCAGGCTGGCCGTTAACTAGTGTAAGTATTGGGAGCACACGTCTATGGCGTCAATAACGTGAACTGGCGAGAATTTCTCGAGTTCGTCTGCAAGATCTTAGTCGGAGGGCTCTTCGTCTACGCAGGCTTCTATTTCGTTGAAGATTTTGAATTCACCGTCGTTGGGCAGGTGATTTTTTGGCCGATTTTTCTGTTGCTGGCCTATTGGTTGGTGATTCGCGAGATTTACATTCCACGCGCAATTAAGGGCGTGTCGAGCTTCGGCAGTGTCGTCGTCGAGTTTTCACTCAATAACGGTGAGTACGGCTCAGAAGATGAGCGGGCCGGCGTACACCGATTGGCGGAAGAATTGGACGCCCTCACGAAGAAGTTAGGCGTGGGCGATTACGACGGCGACGAATTCGGCGCAGGAAAATGCAGGCTGTTTTTCTATACCGACAATCCAGACGCGCTGTATGCAGCAATCGAGCCCCACTTGCGCCGAAGTGTCTATGCGGACGGAATGACCGCGATGTTAACCGAGCCGGCCGAATTGATCTCGAGCCGTACGGTTCGGCTCTAGTCGCGAAAGCCTAACCGCAAAACGGCGCTGCCGATGCGCTTAGCGGCGATCGACGTCTTACTTCGGCTGCATCCGAATCGCGCCGTCGATGCTAGAATCAAATACCGCAAAAGGAATGCCGCATGCTGCTCCGTCGAGTCGTTGAACATGTAAATGCTCAGAACTGGTTTGCCGTGGGAATTGACTTCGTCATCGTCGTCGTCGGTGTGTTCATCGGCATACAGGTGGCCAACTGGAATGATGCTGTCGCCAAGCAGAGCGTTGCGGAACGAATGCAGGCCGGCGTACTGGTCGATATCGGTAACGAAAAAAAGTTGGTACAGGGAATGCGCGAATATTGGGAAACCACCCAAGCATACGCGGAAACGGCGGTGATCGGCTTTTCCGGTGATCCATCGATCGACGATGAGCGCTTCGTCGTTAGTGCGTATCAGGCAAGCCAAGCCATTTATCCGTTAAGCAACCGCGCGACCTACGAACAAATGGTGGCGAGCGGCAATATCAGCATCTCCGGAAGCGACACGCTGCGTCTTGCTATTGTGAGTTTTTACGTTTCTGATTGGTCTCAGTCTCCAGACAACATTACGGTCGCCCCCTATCGGTCGAATATACGCCGCGCCATCCCGCATGTTATCCAGGCGGCGATACGTGAGCGCTGCGGGGACGAAGTTGTTCCACTTGGAGTGATTAGCGGACTCAGGCTGCCGAAAACCTGCGATATTGATGTGCCGGCGGATATCGTTGCCGAGACAGCTGCCAACTTGCGTCAAAGACCAGATTTGCTAATGGACTTGAGACATCAGCTAAGTCATTTAAGCGCAAAGTTGCAGAATATGGATCAATTGGATTTGCAGATAGATCAAATTTTGGAGTTAGCCGGCGGCGGTGAGTAGGAATAACGAACCGCAAAACGTGCGTCACGCGGACGTGGTCGTGCCGGTCAAAAGGACGAGTATGTAGTCTGCTAAACTCATGGGGAGCCAAAACTTGTTGGCTGCCGAGGAGGGACTCACTAGTGATAGAGCCAGTGCTGTTTTTCGTTGCGCTCGCGTTTGCGTTGGCGATCTGGGCGATGGTCGCTGTGTCGCGCCGAGTTGAGAATCCCAGTGATCGAGTGGCCTACTATTTGTTGATTTGGCTGGTGCCTTACATTGGCATACTGGTGGCGCTGCTGCTTACTCGTACCCGCGATATTCCTGCGCAACCGGCTCATCGGGATGCGTCAGAAAAAATGTTCGACGAAGTAGTCGCTGCTCATCGACGCAAACAATGCGGACATCAACAATAATCTGACGTCCGAGCCACACGTCAACTCGTTCTGATTCGCTTACTTCGGCTGCATCCGAATCGCGCCATCGACGCGAATCGTTTCACCATTCACCATCGAGTTGCCATAGATAAACGCCAAGGTGTCGGCGTATTCGTGCGGCTTACCAAGGCGTGGCGGGAAGGGCACCTGTGCGCCCAGCGATGCCTGTACCTCGTCCGGCATGCCCGCAACCATTGGTGTCAGGAATACGCCCGGCGCAATGGTATTGACGCGAATACCGAACTGCGCGAATTCACGCGCCAACGGCAGCATCATGCCGACGACACCGCCCTTCGAAGCGGAGTAGGCGGCCTGGCCGATTTGGCCTTCAAACGCGGCGATTGATGCGGTCGAGACGACGACGCCGCGTTCACCTTCGTCGTTTGGCTCGTTCTGTGCCATATAAGCAGCAGATTCTTTAGTGAGGTTGTAACTGCCCACCAGATTTACCTGGATGACGCGATTGAATATTTCGCTGGGCCAGGGTCCGTCACGCCCAAGGGTTCGCCCAGCGGTGGCAATGCCGGCACAGTTAACCGCGAGTGTGATGCCGCCCATGGTGTCGTTAGCGAATGCGGTGGCTTCTTTCACAGACGACTCGTCCGCAACATTGCAATTTTTGTAGGACGCGTTGTCGCCGAGTTTTGCTGCTGCGGCTTCACCTTGTTCATCGTTGATGTCGAGCAGCACTACTTGACCACCGGCAGCGATGACACGCTCCGCAGATGCCAAGCCAAGACCCGATGCGCCGCCACTGATAACGGCTTTTGCTGTTGCTAAATCCATGAATAGGTTTCCTTAGTCTCTTTCCACCGCAATTGCGACCGCTTCGCCGCCGCCAATACACAGCGACGCGATGCCGCGCTTCACGCCGCGTTCCGCCATCGTGTAGAGCAATGTTGTGGTAATTCTCGCGCCGGTCGCGCCGATCGGGTGACCGAGCGCACAGGCACCGCCATGAACGTTTACTTTGTCGTGATCGATGCCGATGTCCTGCATAGCCGCCATAGCCACTACGGCAAAGGCTTCGTTAATTTCATAAAGGTCAACGTCGTCGACTGACCATCCGAGGTGCGTCTGTAAATTTTTGATCGCCGATACCGGTGCGGTCGTGAACCACTCCGGATCCTGCGCAAAACTCGAATGTGCCACCAGTCGACCGAGCGGCTCGATACCGCGCTTCTCGGCTTCTGCCGCGGTCATCAATACCACCGCCGAAGCGCCGTCGGAAATCGATGACGACGACGCTGCTGTGACCGTGCCCTCTTTATCGAACGCCGCGCGCAGAGTCGGAATCTTATCGATGCTGACCGTGCCGGGAGTTTCGTCTTCGCTGATCGTGACATCGCCGCGGCGCGAGCTGATCGTCACCGGCGAGATCTGCGACGCGAAGGTGCCGTCAGCCACGGCCGCCTGCGCACGAGTGACGGATTCGATCGCGAAGGCATCCTGTTGTTCGCGAGTAAAACCGTATTTCTTCGCCGTTGCTTCGGCGTAGTTGCCCATCATCAGACCTTTCCACGGGTCTTGCAGGCCGTCGTAGAACATATGGTCAAGCAATTCCTGATGGCCCATGCGAAAACCCGCACGTGCTTTTGGTACCAGGTACGGCGCGTTGGTCATCGACTCGAGTCCGCCGGCGACCACAATCGAGGCGCTGCCAGCTTTGACCAGGTCGTGGCCAAGCATGATCGTCGCCATGGCCGAGCCGCACATTTTATTGACCGTGGTGCAGGCGGTACCGGTCGGTATGCCGCCACCCATAGCAGCTTGGCGTGCCGGTGCCTGGCCGAGTCCGGCCGGAAGCACGCAGCCCATCAATACCTGATCGACTTCAGCCGCCTCGATGCCGGTTTGCTCGATGGCGCCAGCGATCGCCGCTGAACCTAGCTGCGGGCCGGTGGCGCCGCTGAGTGCGCCTTGAAAGGCGCCGATCGGGGTGCGCTTGGCCGCAACGATGGCAATTGCGTCTTTATTCATAATGGGGTTTCCGCTTAGCAAGTTCGACGGTCGTTAGGGGCGTCGATTCGCCTGAAAATGGGGTCGCTACTTTGGTGGATCAAGGTCCGGTTCGTCAAGCACTTCGAGTATTCGGCGTCGCGCCTCAGCGGCGAGGTCTCGGCGGCTGGCGTACGCAGTATGAGCAGTGTCGATCGGCGGCAAGATGGTGATCCGAATCCGACTGAATCGTGGGATTGCCCGGCCCGCTGGCAGCATGTGTCGGGTGCCGGCAAGGACGATCGGCACGGTGGGTACTTTGCCGGCGACGGCGGCGGCGAATGCACCCGGCCGAAACGGCAATAGGCCGGGGTCGGCTTTAAAGGTGCCCTCCGGAAATACCGCCAGCGACTGACCGCTTTTCGCCGCTTTAACAATCTGACGGGCATCGCGGGCACTCGCTGCACCTTCATTGCGATCCACAAAACGTGACCCGCTGCGTCGCAATAAGAAGTGCAAAACCGGTACCTTGCGAACCTCACCTTTGATGACGAAGGAAAAGCGGGCGGGCAAATACCCTCGGAGTAGTAGGCCATCGACGTACGACATGTGGTTGCCGACCACTACGCAGTCACCGTCGGGCAAATGCTCTCGGCCGATTACGTCGACGGGCACGAAGGAGAGAACGAAAATCGATTTGGCGATACCGGAGGTCAGCACCTCACGCCAGCGCGCTACCGGAACGATGATCGTCACCAGCAGACCGACCAACACGCACACGGCTGCAATGACGAGCATGTACAGGCCGAAGCAAAAGTCGAAAAATCGCTTAAAAAATCCGGATTTGCGGGTATTCATCGAGTGTGACGCAGATCACTTTATGTTAACGCCTTGCGGTTTCTGTGACAGAGGTCACGCCGGTTTCCGGGCATCCTGCCCATACTCAAACGCTTGAAAAATCCGTCGCTTGGCGGTGCAGTGTGCTGAATACGCAGCGCAGACGCAAAGGATTGCGGAACTCACCTGATGGAAACTATGGCAAGTACAGACAAGCAAAATTCGGAATCACAAAGCGTTCAGCGCTCCGAGCAGCTGGTAGACCAGTTTCTCGATGCGATCTGGATGGAACGTGGATTGTCGCAAAACACGTTGGGTGCGTATCGCGCTGACCTGATGACGTTGGGTCGTGGTCTGGGCGAGCAAAACAAGTCCATCGATATGGCGGACAAGGCCGACTTGCTGGCGTTTATCGCTGGTCGTGTCGAAGGTGGCGCCAAACCGCGCTCAACCGCCCGTCAGCTGTCTAGCTTCCGTCGTTTCTTCCGCTACATCATGCGAGAAGGCCTGCGTGACTCGGATCCAACTGCGGATATCGAAATGCCGCGCATCGGCCGGTCGCTGCCGAAGACGCTCACCGAAGACGAAGTGGAGTCGCTGCTGAGTGCGCCAAATACCGATGAGCCGTTGGGACATCGTGATCGCGCGATGCTCGAGTTGCTGTATGCCACCGGTCTACGCGTTTCTGAGCTGATCAATCTCAAGCAGTCGCAAGTCAATTTTAATCAGGGCGTTTTGCGCATCGTCGGCAAGGGCGATCGCGAGCGTTTGATTCCGCTCGGTGATGAGTCGCAGCGTTGGCTGCGTGACTTTATTGATGGCCCACGCATGGAAATTCTGCTGGAACGTCAGACTGACTATCTCTTTCCAACCCGCCGCGGTGACCGTATGACCCGCCAGGCGTTTTGGCACATTATTAAGCGTTATGCCGAAAAAGCGGGCATCCGTAAGAAGATGTCTCCGCATAGTCTTAGGCATGCTTTCGCGACACATCTTCTCAATCGCGGTGCCGATCTTCGCGTGGTGCAGCTGTTGCTGGGTCACAGCGATCTGTCGACCACGCAAATTTATACGCATGTGGCCCGCGAGCGTCTTAAGGATCTCCACGGCGAACACCATCCGCGCGGATAGCTCTGCTACACTTGCCGCCGCTGTAATATCGGTGTGGAACCCCGGGTCTACTGTTAGGTCAACTACTGGCGATTTCGGGCAATCCTTAAAGAATCAGGCGTGATGGAATTCAAGACGATTTGTAGACTTTTTGCGGTGCTGACCGCGAGCCTGGCGTTCGGTGTGGCGATAGCCGCTGAGCCCGATGCCAATCTGGCGGCGGTTCAAAAGAAAATTTCCGAGATGTTCGATCAGGTCGAACCGGAAAACGTGGCGCAAAGCCCGGTGGATGGTTTGTACGTTATTCAAACCGGTGGGTTGGTTGCGTACGTCACCGCTGATGGTCGTTACCTGTTGCAGGGTGACATGATTGACCTCGACAACAATATCAATCTGACGGCGAATCTTCGCGATGCCGGCATCGCCGACATGATGGCGTCCATTCCCGACGAAGAAGTGATTTTGTTTGCGCCCGAAGAGCCACTCTATACCGTCAATATCTTTACCGATGTCAGCTGTCCTGCCTGTCAGTCGATGCACAATGCGATCGACGACTACATGGATCAGGGGATCGCCGTTCGTTACTTCCTGTATCCGCGTAACGGTCCATCAGCACCCGCCTGGAAAACCATGGAAGAAGTGTGGTGCGCGAGCGACCGTGCGTCAGCGTTGACTGCGGCTAAGAACGGTCGCAAGTTTGCCTCCACCAATTGCGATGCGTCGAAGGTTGAGGAGCACTACGCGTTGGGCCGCGAGGTCGGCTTGAATGCAACACCTACGATGGTGCTCGATAATGGAACGGTCGTGCGGGGCGCGTTGCCGGCGGCACAACTGCGCCAACAGTTGGATCTGATCGCTCAGACGCAGTAATCACACCAACCGAATCGGATTTACGTTCTCGGAATTCTGCTGCGGCGGAACGTGTACGTGTGAACGCCGTTGTTCTCGCCGTTGTCCTCGAGGTATTTTTCTAGCGCGAAGCGTCCGCTATAGAACGCGATCTCATCCCAGGGAATTTCGTCCTTGTTGTACATAGCAACATCGAGACTTTCCGGACCCGGTTTGAAATCGCTGACGAGCTTGGCGGTATAGAACAGGTGGACCTGACCCGCATCGACGATGTCAACGCAGGCAAACAGATGACCAATTTCGACCTCGGCGCATGCCTCTTCGAGCGTCTCACGTGCCGCACCTTCGGCAGTGGACTCATCGAGCTCCATAAAGCCCGCCGGCACGGTCCAATAGCCATAGCGTGGTTCGATAGCACGTTTGCACAATAGGATCTGACCGTCACGTTCGGGAATACAACCCACCACGACTTTCGGATTTTCGTAGTGCACGATGTTGCAGGCCTTGCACACCGCGCGCTGCCGATTGTCGTCATCGGGGATTTCTTGAACGACCGCCTGGCCGCAATCGGGACAATAGGTAATCAATGATTGGCTTTGTTGTTCAGGCGTGGTGCCGGGAGAGAGAATCGAACTCTCACTTCCTTTCGGAAACTGGATTTTGAATCCAGCGCGTCTACCAGTTCCGCCACCCCGGCTCGCCTGGCCGGCGGTTAAGGCCACAGGACCCGCCGCCGAACGGCGCACAGTATGCAACTAACAAGAGCCGAATGCATCCAATCTGGACGCCTTTTTTTCGAAAATAGGGCCTCACGATGCGACCCTTTTTCTGACCTGGGCATCTATCATCAGTAACCATGAGCAAGTTTGCTGACATCCAGATCGATCCGGCAATCGTTAAGCGCGCGGCCAGCGGGGATGCACGAGCCCACGAGATTATCTATCGGGCGTTCGCCACTCCGGTGTACTCGCTGTGCCTGCGATTCACGCGCGTGCCTGCGCATGCCGAAGACCTGGTGCAGGAAACCTTTATCGAGATTATGCGCTCGATCGCAAAATTCCGTGGCGAGGCGGCACTGGGCAGCTGGATTCGCCGTATCGCGGTGTCAAAAGCGCTGATGTTCTTGCGCTCTGCCTGGCATGCCCGGGGCCAGTCTTTTGCTGAAGATTGGGATGAGATCACGCCGGGTGACGTCGCGGCACACGGCGTGACCAGCCGGCCCGATGAGGCGATGGATCTCGATGCCGCGTTAGCCAACTTGCCCGACGTCAGTCGCACCATCGTGTGGCTACACGATGTCGAAGGGTTTACGCATAAAGAGATCGGCCGAATGATGGGCCGCACGGAGAGTTTCTCCAAAAGCCAGCTGTCGCGCGCGTACGCGCGATTGCGACCGATACTCGCCGCCGGCCTCGACGATTCGAGTGCCGACGACGCGATACTCAGGAGTGTTTGATGAGTAATGAAGGTGACCATGGTCACGAGAATGAAGAGAAGGACGAAGAGATGATTTGCGCACTCACCGCCGATGAACGCGATGCGTTGATCCGCGGGCTCAACGAGATGCCGGAGACCATGCCGCCGCGTGCGGTGTGGAATCGGATTCGCGAACAGGCCGAAGCCGAGGGGCTCATTGGCACATCGACGGCTCGGCCGTTTGCCAGTCGCACCAACTGGCTGGTCGGTGTTGGCATCGCCGCGGCGGTGGTCTTGGCGGTGTTGTTGATTCCGCGAATGCAACAGGACCTGCCGGCAGGAAATGCAACGACGCCGCAGATGGCAGATCAGGTCGAGCATCGGCCGCAGGTCACGCCGCTGCAGGCGTTGATGGTGGAGTCGCGCCAGTTGGAAAACGATTTGCGCGCGTTGCCGGAGATGCCGAAAGTGATTCGTGCCGGCACCGCTGCGACGATTTCCGAAGTTGAAGACTCTATTGCAGCAATAGACTTTCAATTGAACGACGCGAGTTTCCAAATGAGTGCCGAGGAACGAGAACTGTTTTGGCGAGAACGTGTTCGATTGATGAAAATTCTGGTTCGTTTGCGCTATGCGCAGGCGCAGCGAGCCGCCTTTTAAGGAATACCGGTCGCAAGACCTACGGAGAAGTTTGAAATGAAGATATTAAAGTTAAAAGCGGTCTCGACGGTTGTCGCGCTCGCGTTGTTGTTCGCCGGGCAAGCCGCTGCGCAATCTGCGGAACAGAACGAGCAACGCCGCGTTGAGGAAGTCGAGTACGAACGTCGATTGGCAGAGGCTGAAGAGCGCATGGCCGAGGCGGCGCGAGTCATTGCTGAAATTACGCGTGAACGGTTGCCGGCGATGCAGGAGGTTCGGCGCCGCATCCAGATTGAGATGGGCGACAAACCGCGGTTAGGTGTGACTATCGGTTCATCGCGAGAAGGCCCGGTTGAAGGCGTAAATATCCTCGGCGTGACGCCGGGCAGTGCCGCGGCGGATGCCGGCTTGCGTGCTGATGACGTCATCACTGCGGTGAATGGTGAATCGATGAGCGCCGAATCGTCCGATGCGGCAGATCGCATACTGCTCGATTTTATGAGCGGCATTGAAGATGGCGATGTGCTCGATATCGAATACCTGCGAGACGGCAAGGTTGGCAAAGTTGAGGTTGAACCTCGGGTTATCGAAAACCAGATGTTCGCGTTTGGTGCGCCGGGCTTTAACTTCCGCGGTCCGAATAACATCGTCATTCCGGACGCGCCCGGTGCCGGACAATTCGTATTTCGCTTCGGCAATTATGGTTGGAGTGACATGGAGTTAATCGAGCTGAATGAGGGGCTCGGCAAGTACTTTGGCACCGATGACGGCTTACTGGTGGTGAATGCGCCGGAAGCGAAGGCGTTCCAACTCGAAGATGGTGATGTCATTCAGAAAATCGACGGGCGCACGCCGACGTCAGTGCGGCACGCGCTGCGAATTTTGAGTTCCTACCAGGCCGGCGAGTCGTTGCAACTGGAGATCATGCGCGACAAGAAGAAGCGCACTCTGGATGTAGCGGTACCTGACGATTTGTCTGGCTATGTTCCTGACGCGCCCCGGCCGATTCGTCCTGCCAACGCACCGCTGCCGGTCGCACCGCCGGCACCACTGGAAAGAACCTAGGAACTTACGTCTGGCGTCAAACGTGATCTGACAGTTCCACCCCTTGGGCGCGTAGTGGTCTGATACCCTACGCGCCCATGTTTTTATCCGACTTTGACTACGAGCTCCCTGACGAGCTGATCGCGCGCTATCCGACCGCAAAGCGCCGCGACAGCCGGTTGCTCGATGTTGGTCATTCGCTCGCGGATCGCGCGTTTGCAGACTTACCGTCCCTGCTTCGTGCTGGCGATCTGCTGGTGTTTAATGATTCACGTGTTATCCCGGCGCGGTTGTTCGGCCGGAAGTCGACCGGCGGTAAAGTTGAAGTGCTCATCGAGCGAATCGAATCGGAGCGCACGGCAGTTGCACATGTTCGCGCCAGCAAGACGCCAAAACCTGCGTCGACGCTCGAATTCGGCAACGCTGGTGCGACCGTTATCGAGCGGCACGGCGACTTGTTTCGTCTCGAATTTTCCAGCGACGTAATGGCGTTGCTCGATGACAGCGGCGAGATGCCTCTGCCACCGTATTTAGGTCGCGATGCGGAATCTGCGGACGATGAGCGCTATCAAACGGTTTACGCGAGCGAGCCCGGCGCGGTGGCCGCACCGACGGCTGGACTGCACTTTGACGATGCGATGCTCAATGAAACGCGAGCGATGGGCGTCAATCACGCGTGGGTAACTTTGCACGTTGGCGCCGGCACGTTCCAGGCACTGCGTGACGAGGATGTCGGTGCCAATCGGCTACACGCGGAGCGAGTGATTGTGAACGACGCGGTCTGCGAGGCTGTCGCGACGACGCGCGAGGCGGGCGGTCGCGTCATTGCGGTCGGTACGACGTCGGTACGGTCGTTGGAGGCCGCGTCTCAGTCTGGCGCAATTGAGCCGTTCGTGGGTGAGACCGATCTGTTTATTGTTCCCGGCTACTCGTTTCATTCGGTTGATGCGATGTTGACAAACTTTCACTTACCGCAGTCCTCGCTGCTGATGCTAGTGGCGGCATTCGCTGGCCGGGAGCGAATCCTGGGCGCCTATCGACATGCGGTGTCTGCAAACTATCGGTTCTTCAGTTACGGTGACGCGATGTTTCTCACCGCGGCAAACGAATGAAGCTCGAGATTAACGCCACCGACGGACTCGCACGCACCGGCACACTAACTTTTAATCGCGGTACCGTACAAACACCGGCGTTCATGCCGGTGGGTACATACGGCACGGTGAAGAGCGTTACGGCCGAGGAAATTCGCGACGTTGAAGCCGAGATGATTCTCGGCAACACGTTTCATTTGATGTTGCGACCGGGCAGCAAGATCGTGCGCAAACATGGCGGTCTGCACGAGTTTATGCACTGGAACGGTCCCATTTTGACCGACTCGGGCGGTTTCCAGGTGTTTTCCCTGGCAGCGATGCGCAAGCTAGAAGAGCAGGGTGTTCGATTTCAGTCGCCGGTCAACGGTGACCAGATTTTTCTCACGCCGGAGCGATCCATCGAAGTTCAGCACGACCTCAATGCCGACGTCACCATGGTTTTCGACGAGTGCACCGCGTACCCGGCGACACGCGACGAAGCGCGCCGCTCGATGGAGCTGTCGCTGCGATGGGCGAAGCGCAGCCGCGATCGGTTCGACGCGCTGCGCGAGGCGTCACCGGATCGTGGTGAGGCGATTTTCGGCATCGTGCAGGGCGGTATTTACGATGATCTGCGCGACGAGTCATTGCGTGGACTGCAGGACATTGGTTTTGACGGCTATGCGGTTGGGGGTCTAGCCGTTGGTGAGCCCGAAGAAGAGCGGAACGCGGTACTCGACGAATTGATGCCAAAGATGCCTACTGAAACGCCGCGGTACCTAATGGGCGTTGGACTGCCCATCGATATTGCCGAAGCGGTGTCACGCGGTATCGACATGTTTGACTGCGTGATTCCGACGCGACACGCTCGCAACGGCCAGCTGTTTACCTCACGCGGCAAGATCAAGTTTCGCCATGCCAAATATGCCGATGACACCTCGCCACCGGATCCTGAGTGTGGCTGTTACACCTGCCAGCATTACAGCCTTGCGTATCTCAGGCATCTAGAGAAATGCGGAGAGATTCTCGGCCCACGCCTCGCGACGATTCACAATCTTTATTATTATCAGCAGCTTATGAAACGACTGCGCGACGCGATCAAGAGCGGAACGCTGGAAAAAACCGTCGATTCGCTGCGCGAGATCTACGCATAAGCAAAAAAGTTGCGGCTGGCCCTTGGGAACGCGTTAGTTGCCCTTATTTACTGAGCTCTATGCCATAATACCGCGCGCATTTTTTCGCTCTAACAACAATTACTAACCGATAGATAAGAACCATGGACTTTTTCATTCAAAATGCCTACGCCCAAAACGCGCAGGCCGGTGGTGGCATGAGCACGTTTATTTTCATGATCGCCATCTTCGTACTCTTCTACTTCATGCTGATTCGCCCGCAACAGAAAAAGCAGAAAGCGCATGCTGCGTTAGTCGCTGCTTTAAACGTCGACGATGAAGTACTCACCGCAGGTGGCATTCTCGGCAAGATTACCGGCGTTAGTGAGCACTACGTAGTGGTCAAGGTCTCGGACAACACAGAGCTCAAAATGCAGAAATCCAGCATTGCGCAGGTGGTTCCGAAAGACACGTTCGATAACGCATAAATTTCCGACGACTTAAGACGACTCTGCGATGAACAAGTATCCCGGCTGGCTGAACGCGCTTGTGGTCATCATTATCGCAAGCGGCATTTTTTTGGCGACGCCGAACTTGTACGGCACGGCGCCGGCGGTGCAGCTGTCGAGCGCTACAGATGACGGTTTCACCGACCGCCAGCTCGAACAAACTAAGATCACGTTGGAAAACGCCGGTATTACGCCGGAAGCGGTGTATCTGCAGGACGAGCGTGTCGTTGTCAGGCTCAACAGTATCGACGACCAGAAGGCGACCGAAGCAAGGCTCGATAGCCGATTTGGTCGTCAAGCGAGTGTTGCGTTAACCGAAGCGCCGAAACTGCCGGACTGGATGCGTTCGCTAAATATGTCGCCGATGAGTTTGGGTCTCGATCTTCGCGGTGGTGTTTATGTGCTGCTCGAAGTGGATATGGAAACCGCGCTCACCAATCGCCTTGAGGCGTACGAGCAGGATATTTTCGAACGGCTACGTAGCAACGAAAGTATTCGCCTGTTTCAGGTAGTGACGGAAGGCGACATTGTGCGGGTTTCGGTTGAGGCTGGGTTGCTTGATGAGGCGCGTAATGTCGTCCGACAAGCGGATCCGGACTTACTGGTGGGTGACGGTGCTGACGGTCGCTCGCTGTTGGTGCGCATGTCGCCGACGCAAATTGCTGAGCGGCAGAGTTTCGCGTTGCAACAAAACGTCACAACGATTCGGAATCGTATTGATCAGCTCGGCGTTGCCGAGCCGGTGGTGCAACAGCAGGGTGCCAATCGGATTGTAGTGCAGCTGCCCGGTGTGCAGGACCCCAGCGAGTTTTTTGGAATTCTCACCGCCACGGCGACGATTGAGTACCGCATGGTGGATGAGTCGGGGGATGAACCGGGTTCGCGCTTCTATAACGGGCGCGGTAGCGAACCCGGCCAGATATTAAAGCGCAAGGTTATAGCCTCCGGCGACCAGATCGTCGATGCGACGGCGGGTACCAGCGCTGAAGGTCAGCCGGCGGTGCACATTACGCTGGATTCGATCGGTGGCGCAGAGATGTTGGAGAACACCAAGGTCAATGTCGGCAAGTTGATGTCGACGGTCTACATCACGACCGAGCGCGAACAATACACGCGCAATGGCGAGACACGGTATCGCATGGTGAAGACCGAAGAAATTATTAATACCGCAACGATCCAGGGTGTCTTCAAAAACAAATTCCAAACCACCGGTCTGAGTTCGGCGGAAGCGGCGCGAATCGCACTGCTGCTGCGTGCGGGAGCGCTCGCGGCGCCGGTATACATGGTGGATGAGCGCACCATTGGTCCGACGCTCGGTCAGGAAAATATCGATCGTGGGTTTAAGGCGGTGCAGATCGGCTTTATTGCGGTGATCGTTTTTATGGCGGTGTATTACCGTTGGTTCGGCATGATCGCGAATCTGGCATTGTTGACCAATCTCGTCTTCATGGTTGCCATGCTGAGTCTCTTAGGCGCCTCGCTAACCTTGCCGGGCATTGCCGGGATCGTGCTGACGGTCGGCATGGCGGTGGATGCCAACGTACTCATATTTGAGCGAATACGAGAGCAGTTATCGGAGGGCAAATCCGTCCAAGTGGCGATTGACGAAGGTTACGGCAAGGCGCTGTCATCGATTGCCGATGCCAATATCACCACGTTCATCGCCGCAGTGGTCTTGTTTGCGTTTGGCACCGGCCCGATTAAAGGATTTGCCGTGACGCTGGCGATTGGTATCGCGACCTCGATGTTTACTGCGATTGTCGGCACCCGCGCGGTCGTGAACGCTGTTTTTGGCGGCCGTCGTTTGCAGACCTTGCCGATTTGATCGGCGGATATGTGCTATGCGTTTAATTAAAGAAAAAACCAGCATCGATTTCCTGAGCCGTAAGCGTCGGCTGATTGCGCAGGTTGTCTCGGTGGTGCTGATCGTCGCCTCGCTGGCGTCGTTGTTTACTCGCGGTTTGGATCTGGGCATCGATTTTACCGGCGGTGTTGCTGTCGAGGTGCGCTATGAAGATACAGAGGCAAACCTAGAAAAAATTCGCGGCGATTTTGCCGCGTCCGGCTATGACGACGTGTTGGTGCAGCGGTTTGGTCTGGCGACCGACGTGTTGGTCCGATTGCCGCCACAAGAAGGTGATTCGGAAGATATCCGCAAGGCGGTTATCGCGGTGCTCGATGCCGGCGGTGATGCGTATAAAATTCAGCAGCTGCAGTTGGTCAGTCCTCAGGTCGGTAAGGAACTGGCCGAGCAGGGCGGTCTGGCGATGATCTTCGCGCTGCTGATGATTTTTGGTTACGTGATGTTCCGCTTTCAATGGAAATTTGCCGCTGGCGCCGTTGCTGCGCTGGCGCACGACATCATTATTACGGTTGGGTTCTTTTCGATATTTTGGTTGCCGTTTGACCTGACGGTTGTCGCTGCGGTCCTCGCGGTGATCGGTTACTCGCTCAACGATACCGTGGTGGCCTTCGACCGAATTCGTGAGAACTTCTTCAAACTGCGCGGCAAAGAGGCCTGGCAGTCGATGAATATCTCGATCAACGAGATGTTGGCACGTACCTTAATCACCGGTCTGACCACCTTGCTGGTGTTGACCGCGCTGTTGGTGCTCGGTGGTGAGTCGATCGCGCCGTTCTCAATTGCGTTGATCGTCGGTATCGTGATTGGTACCTATTCATCGATCTATACGGCGAGCGCCACGGCACTGCTATTGGATGTGACCGCGAAAGACCTCGTCGAACCGGTGCAGGACCCCGACTTAGCGGATGAGCTCCCCTAACGGGTAGCGTTCGTTTGCTGCGCTAAAACTTTAATCTCTCTGGCGCAAAGCTGAGCTAGGCCGACGTAGATTTTCGGACTGCCGGCGAGAATATGACCGGTCTCTAGGTAGTTTTCACCGCCGTCCAGTGCGCTGACGATGCCACCGGCTTCGCGAATGATGAGTCCGCCAGCGGCCATGTCCCAGGGGCCGAGTCCGGTTTCAAAGAATCCGTCGGTACGGCCGGTTGCCACGTAGCATAAGTCCAGCGCGGCACTGCCGAAGCGGCGCACACCCGTGGTGTGCTGGATGACTTTGGTGAGCATCTCAAGATACGCGGTGACATCCAGATCGGCTTGGCGAAACGGGAAGCCGGTGCTGATCAATGCGTACTGCATATCTTTTTGGCCGCTGATTCGAATCTTGCGCCCGTCGAGTTGCGCGCCGTCGCCACGCGAGGCGGTAAACAGCTCGTTTCGTGACGGGTCGTAAACGACCGCGTGTTCCATGCGGCCTTTGACCTGCACGCCGATGGAAACCGAATAGACCGGAAAGCCGTGCAGGTAATTGGTCGTGCCATCCAGTGGATCGATAATCCAGACGGTGTCTGAATCGCCCGAAGCGCCACTTTCTTCACCGAGAATGGCATGGTCGGGATAGTGTTTGTGGATGCAGTCGATCACCGTGTCTTCGGCGGCACGGTCGGCATCACTGACGAAATCGTTTTGGCCTTTTTGCTCAACTTTGAGCTTGTCGCGATTGACCTGTTTACGTAGCAATACGCTACCGGCACGGCGTGCAGCCATAACCGCGACATTCAGAAGTGCGTGCATGATTCGATTCCGTCAATGTAAAAGAACGCGGTCAGAGGTTTCTTCGCTTGACCGGATCGTTAGAATAAACCAATTCTCGATCAGTAACAGCTATGTCCGTACGCATCATTCTTGTCGGTACGACCCACCCGGGCAACATCGGGGCGGTCGCCCGTGCCATGAAGAACATGGGTTTGGCCGATCTCGCGTTGGTCAATCCAAAGACCTTTCCGCATGCCAAAGCGACTGCCAGGGCGTCCGGCGCGGTGGATGTCTTGAAGAACGCCACCGTGGTCACTGAGCTTAAAGATGCGATTAAAGACTGCGTGTTTGTGGCCGGCGCCAGTGCGCGGTCGCGGTCCTTGAATTGGCCGACGATGGAGCCGCGTGAGTGCGCGTCGACGCTGCTCGAGCTGCAAGCGCAGGGGCCGGTGGCGGTGGTCTTCGGTCCGGAAAAATCCGGACTGGCGAACGAGGATCTGGATCATTGCGATGCGCTGTTGACGATCCCGACGAACCCCGACTTTAGCTCTCTCAATTTGGCGATGGCGGTGCAGGTACTAACGTACGAGTTGCGGATGGCAAGTCACCACGACGCGCAAACTGGCTACGACTACGATGCGCCGCTGGCGACGAGCGACGAGCTCGAACATTTCTATGCGCATTTGGAGTCGGTGCTTCGGGATGTTCGGTTTCTCGATCCCGATAACCCGCGTCATCTGATGCGGCGATTACGGCGACTGTTTATTCGCGCCGCACCCGATCAAAACGAGATCAATATTCTGCGCGGTATGCTCAGCGCAATGGATCGCAAGATGGCCAAAGACACCGGTGGTGATGAGTGAGCACTGACGCTGTGTACCTCGATTTCGCCGCGACCACGCCGACCGATGAGCACGTTATTGACGTGATGACCGCATTGATGCGCGTCGACGAATTTGGTAACGCGTCGGCAGTGCACGCGGCCGGTATTCGCAATCGACGTCATATTGACACGGCCGCTGAGCAACTCGGCACGCTAGTCGGTGCGCCGGCGGACACGCTGGTATGGACCTCAGGCGCGACCGAGTCGAACAACCTGGCGATTCAGGGCGTAGCGCAACAGCGTGCGCATCGTGGCAAACATCTGATCAGCATGGCCACCGAGCACAAAGCCGTGACCGACACGTTTCGTGCGCTTGATAAAAGTGGCTTTGAGGTTACCTGGCTGCCGCCCGCTGAAAATGGCGTGCTCGAACTGGAGGTGCTGGCCGCGGCACTGCGTGATGAAACGCAGTTGGTGTCAGTGATGCACGTAAATAACGAAACCGGTGTGATTCAGGATATCGAAGCCATCGGTGCGCTATGTCGCGAACGCGGTATCGCATTCCACTGCGATATCGCACAGTCCGCCGGCAAATTGCCGCTCAATCTGGCGAGCCTGCCGATTGATCTTGCGTCGATGACCGCGCACAAGATGTATGGTCCGGTCGGTATTGGTGCGCTGTACGTGGCAAAAAACGCGCAGATCCATCTCCAGCCGCTCATGCATGGCGGTCGCCAACAGGGCGGACTGCGGCCAGGGACGTTGCCGACACCGCTGATTGCTGGATTCGGTGCCGCAGCGGATATCGCGGCAGCGCGAATGGCGTCCGACCACGCTACATTGTCGGCGCTTCGCGATCGGCTTTGGGCCGGGATCCAAACGGTCGCGGGTATTCGACTCAACGGCGATTTGGCTGTGAGTTACCCGGGACTCCTCAACGTGAGCGTCGCCGACGTCGAAGGCGAGAGTCTCCTACTTGCACTGGAGCCGCTGTTGGTCGCTACCGGATCAGCCTGCAACGCCCTCAATCAGGAGCCGTCTGCGGTTTTGCGCGCCATGGGGCGCAGCGACCTCGAAGCGCAGAGTGCCATTCGATTTAGCCTCGGCCGCACCACCACGGCGGCACACATCGACGTCGCCGTCGAGCGGTATTGCCACGCCGTGGCATGGCTTCGCAAGATGGCGCCGGAGGCCGCAGCTTGAGCGGCGATCCCTACAGCGCTGACGTTCGAGCATTGTTCGGCGATCCTGCGCATGTCGGCGCCTTGTCTGGCTCGGTCAGCGAGCGTCGTGACGACCAGGGCGTGACGGTTCAGCTGTTTGCCGATCTCGACGGCGATCGGCTGGCAAAGCTGCAGTTTCTGGCCTGGGGTTGCCCGCACCTGATCGCCGCCTGTGAGGGATTCTGCCGCGCGAACGAGGGAGCGCCGCTGACGTCGCTGCGGGCGTTCAAAGCTGCTGATTTTATGCAAACTCTAGGTATACCTATCCAAAAGACAGCACGTATAATCGTGCTTGAGGATGTCGCCAAGGCGCTTGGGGCGAAACTGGCGGCGGCTTCGACGGACTAGGTAGCACACTGGCACTCTAAGGTTAATTCCAAGGTTTTTTCGTCATGGCGATTTCACTGACGGCCTCAGCCGCCGATCGCGTACAAACATATTTAGACGCCCGCGGCAGCGGCATCGGCTTGCGTCTGGGGATTACTCAAACCGGCTGCTCCGGTTATTCCTATGTGGTCAATTTCGCCGAGGAGGTGGCCGCCAATGACGTGGTGTTCGAGGATCGCGGCATTAAGATCGTGGTGGATCCGGAGGCCCTAACTCTGATCGACGGAACCGAGGTCGATTTCGTCAAGAACGGCCTCAACGAGGCATTCAGCTTCAAAAACCCCAATGTCACAGGCGAGTGCGGCTGTGGCGAAAGCTTCAACGTCTGACGTAAAATCAGCGAGTTAACTACCGTGCACCGCACTTGGCGGGGCTCGTTTTCACGTAACACTTAATCTTAGTAAAGGACACCGACATGGCCGTCGAACAGACGCTCTCAATTATCAAGCCGGATGGCGTACAAAAAAATCTGATTGGCGAAATTTACTCGCGCTTCGAAAAAGCGGGTTTGGAGATCGTCGCCGCACGCATGATGCACCTCAGCGAAGAGCAGGCGCAGGGCTTCTACGCGGTGCACAAAGAGCGCCCGTTTTATAACGATCTGGTGAGCTACATGCGATCCGGTCCGGTTGTGGTTCAGGTGCTCAGCGGTGACGACGCGATCGCCAAGAATCGCGAAATCATGGGTGCCACCAATCCAGCCGATGCCGATGCGGGCACCATCCGCGCCGACTTCGCGGCCAGCATTGAAGAAAATGTCGTGCACGGTTCAGATGGACCGGACACGGCAGCGACTGAAATTGCTTTCTTCTTTGGTGACGATGGTGTCTGCCCGCGCACGCGCTAGTCACCCGCTACCGCAATAACGACAGTGAACGCCACGGCCGAAAACTTCATGGGCAAGACGCAAGCCGAACTCGAAGTTTGGTTTGGTGAGCAGGGCGCGAAACCGTTCCATGCGCGTCAGTTCATGCAGTGGGTGTATCAGCGTGGTGTCGATCGCTTCGATGACATGACCGACTTGTCCAAGTCGGTCCGTCAATCGTTAATCGATCACGCCACCGTTACTGCACCGGTTGAGCTAAAGCGGCAGGATTCGGCCGACGGTACGGTCAAATGGTTGTTCGCTAGCGGTTCCGGTCAGGCGATCGAAACGGTGTTTATCCCGGAGGCCGGTCGCGGCACCTTGTGCATTTCATCGCAGGTCGGTTGTGCGTTGGACTGCGCGTTTTGCGCGACCGGTGCACAAGGGTTTAACCGCAATCTCACCACTGCCGAGATTATCGGTCAGGTCTGGTACACCAACCAGACGTTGCCGCGACGCGAGAATGGTGATTACGCGGTCACCAATGTGGTGTTTATGGGAATGGGCGAGCCGCTGGCAAATTATCGCAATGTGGTGCCCGCTGCTGAGCTGCTCATTTCGGATTTGGCGTTTGGCCTGTCGCGCCGCCGTGTCACCGTTAGCACCTCGGGCATCGTGCCGCACATCGATAAACTAGGCGCGGATTGCAATGTGTCGTTGGCGGTGTCCTTGCATGCGCCCAACGACGAACTGCGTAATCGTTTGGTGCCGATCAACAAGATTCATCCGATTGCCGACTTGTTGGATGCCTGCTGGCGTTACGCCGCGAATCACTCCAATCGGTTCATTACCTTCGAATACGTGATGTTGCGCGGGGTCAATGACTCTCTCGAACACGCCGACGAGTTGGCGCGTCTGCTACAGAGGCGGCCGGCCAAAATTAACCTGATTCCCTTCAATCCTTTCGAGGGCAACGAATTCGAACGCTCTTCAGCCAAGGCAATCCGCGCGTTTCAGGACCGATTGCGGTCCAAATCGCTGGTTGTCACTACGCGCAAGACCCGTGGTGACGATATCGATGCGGCCTGCGGCCAATTGGCTGGTAAAGTGAGCGATCGGGTTCGGGTGCGTTTGAGCGAAAAATCGATTAGGACGGCTACGGTATGAAAAAGAGCGGACGTCAATTCATTATCGCCAGTGGATTTTTGTTGCTGGCCGGGTGTATTTCCACCACCACAGGGCCGGCTGAAGTTGAGCCGGATCCGGTCGCAGCGGCGCAGTTGAACTACGAATTAGGCGCGCGCTACTACCAAAATGGCAGCTATGACTTGGCGCGAGACCGGCTGCTGTACTCACTGGAGATCGATCCCAAGAACGCCACCGCGCATTCGGTGTTGGCGCTGACCTACGAGCAGCTCGATAACATTCGCCTGGCCACCGAGTCCTACGAAAGTGCGGTGCGTGTTGCGCCACGTAACTACGACATTTTGAATACCTATGCGGTATTTCTTTGCCGTCAGGGGCAGCCTGACGAAGGCGTGAAGTATTTCGAGCGCGCGGTTAACGCGACCGAGAACGACGACGAAGAAATTACACTGACCAATGCCGGTACCTGCATGTTGAATAAGCCCGACCTGGCGGCGGCAGAAACGTACTTCCGACGTGCATTGGAATACAAAGCAACCTACGGCGACGCGCTGATCAATATGGCATTGCTCAAAAATCGGGCCGAGGAATATATGTCGGCACGCGCCTTTTTCCAGCGATATCTTGCGAGTAATTTACCGGCCCCCGAAATTCTATATGCGGCATGTAAGAACGAGGTGGCATTGGGCGATGAGCGCGCAAAGTCGGAGTACGCAAACCGCATTTTGCGCGAGTACCCGCAGTCAAGGCAGGCACGGCAGGTGTTGGAGTCTGCGTGTCAATGACCGAAGAATCGCAATCGCCGGACGAGGTTGACGAAACACACTCAGATTCGTCGGATGATCAAGCCGAGTCTGCGAGCGGCGCGCCGATCGCCGGTGAGCGCCTGGCGGAGGCGCGGCGTGAACAACAGATCAGCGTTGTCGAGGTCGCCAAAGAGCTCCACCTCGATGAAACCAAGGTGCGTGCACTGGAGCGCAACGAGTTTGAAACTCTCGGCGCACCGGTGTTCGCCAAAGGTCACTTGCGTAAATATGCGCAGGTGGTCGGCGTCAACGAAGCCGATATTCTCGACGATTACTACACGCTGACCCGCGCATCCGACCCACCGCCGGTGGTGGTGAATAATCGGCGGCCGCGGCGCGAAGTGTCGCCCGGGCCGCTCATCGCAATCGCGATTCTGATCGCCTTCGTCATTTTTGCCTATTACTGGTTCGTGTTGCGCGATCGCACCTTGGAGGCAATCGAGGCGACCGAGCAGGTCGAAGCCGAACCGGTGACCGAAAGTGCCGCGCTGGCCAGTGAGCCCGCAGAGGATGCGGTTGAGGCTGCACCGATCGAGATCGCCGATGAGGCACCGACCGTCGAAGAGGTCATTGCCGACGAGCCGCCGGTAATCCAACCGATTATTGACGACGGGCAAATCGATTTGCTGCTGACGTTTTCCGGCGATTGTTGGACCGAAATCAGCGATGCCGACGGGCGTCGTCTGTTCTATAACATGGGCCGTGCGAACCAAACTGCAAATCTCACTGGCATCGCGCCGATCTCAATACTGTTCGGTGCGCCGGATAGCGTGACGCTGCAGGTAAACGGCAGCGACTATCGTGTGCCGGATTCTACGTCCGTATCCGGGTCGGTGCGATTTACGATCAACGATAACTCGGCGTCCTAGCGTGAAACCCAAACCGATCCGCGGCATGAACGATATTCTGCCGGGTGCAACGGCGACCTGGCGGATGATCGAGTCCGTCATCCAGGACGTGGTGGCGTCTTACGGTTACCACGAGATCCGCCTGCCGATCTTGGAGCACACCGAGCTCTTCGCGCGCTCGATCGGTGAGGTCACCGATATTGTCGAGAAAGAAATGTATACGTTTGCCGACCGCAATGGCGAAAGTCTCACCTTGCGGCCGGAGGCAACCGCCAGCGTGGCGCGGGCCGGAATCACCAATGGGCTGTTGCACAACCAGCGGCAGAAGCTGTGGACGATGGGGCCGATGTTCCGCTACGAAAAGCCGCAAAAAGGACGTTATCGGCAGTTCCACCAATTCGACGTTGAAGCGCTCGGATTCGAGGGCCCAGACGTCGACGCGGAGATCATTATTCTCGGTGCGCGGCTGTGGCAGCGATTCGGAATAGACCGGCTGTCGCTGGAAATCAATTCCCTGGGGTCAGCCGATGCGCGGGCAGACTACCGTGAGCGCCTGGTGGAGTACTTTTCGGACGTGAAATCCGACCTTGATGAGGATAGTATTCGCCGCCTCGGGCAAAACCCATTACGCATTCTCGATAGCAAGAACCCGGAGATGCAGGGGATCATTGAGGCGGCCCCGGTCATGCTGGACCACCTCGATGACGAGTCGGCAGCTCATTTTGCGGCCCTGAAGTCGCTTCTGGAGGCCGCCGACGTGCCATATACCGTCAACCCGCGGCTGGTGCGTGGTCTCGATTACTACAATCGCACCGTGTTTGAGTGGGTGACCGATGCGCTGGGTTCGCAGGGTGCGGTTTGCTCCGGTGGTCGTTATGACGGCCTGGTGGAGAAACTCGGCGGCCGCTCGACGCCGGCGGTGGGCTGGGCAATGGGCATGGAGCGTTTAGTCGCCTTGTTTGAGGCCTGTGGTGGCACTGCGGCGGTCAGCGACAGTGACGTGTATATCGTCGCGGTCGGGCACGACGCACTGGCGCGCGGCATGCAGATAGCTGAGGTCCTGCGCGACGAAATGGCAGGCTGGTGCGTCGAAGTAAATTATGGCGGCGGAAGTTTTAAGTCGCAGATGAAGCGCGCCGATAAGAGTGGCGCCAAAATAGCGTTGATAATTGGCGAATCGGAAGTCGCGAATGATCAAGTAGGAGTGAAACCTTTGCGTGGTGGCGGTGAGCAGACTAGTGTCGCAACCGCGGACGTAGCCGACGCAGTGCGGCGACAGATGGAGTAACACGTCAGTGAGTGATGTAGAACAAGAACAGATTGATGAAATCAAAGCGTGGTGGTCGGAGTACGGCAACTATGTCATTGGCGCTGTGGTGCTCGGTGTTGCCGTGATTTTTGGTTTCAACCGGTATACCGCCCACGAAGTAGCGCAGCAGGAGGGGGCTTCAGACTTGTTTGAAGTGCTCGCCGATCACATTGCCGATGGCCGTCTTGAAGGTGCCGAAGAGGTCGCTGCACAAATGGTCGCGGAGTATGGTTCGACCGCCTATGCAGCGCAGTCGCGGATGGCGATGGCCCGCCTGTATATGGACAAGAGTCGCGACCAGGATGCGGTGGACTCGCTGACAGCGCTGCTAGATTCCGATGCCGATAGCAGCATCAAGGACATTGCACGCGGCCGATTGGCGCGCGTGTTGTTGTATCAGGACAAAGCGGCTGAGGTTATCGAACACCTTGAGAACAACGCATCATCCGCATTTGCGGGCGTGTATGCCGAATTACGCGGAGACGCGTACGTCGCATTGGGCCAATACGAACTCGCTCGGGACGCCTACTTCGAAGCGCTGAACGATGCCTCGCAGGCGTCCACGGTGGATCGGCAGTTGGTGACGATCAAGCTCAACGATGTGCCCAGTGAAGCGGTGGTTGCGGAAAATTCTGACGCGGAGTCTGCACCGGCTGATGAAGCCGATGACAGCGATGATATGGCCGAAGCTGACGTTGCAGACGAGGCAGTCGAGTGAATCGACGACTGCAAATCGCCGCCATAGCCAGCCTGACCCTCGGGGTCGCCGGTTGCGGATTGTTTGGTGATGATGAGGACGAGCTCGAACCGCTTGAGTTGGTCGACATCGAGCCGACCGTCAACGTCAAACAAATCTGGAAAGCCAACCTCGGCAAAGAAAACGAATTTCTGCGAGTTGCACTGCAACCCGCTGGTGATGGCCGTCGCATTTATGCGGCCGGCTATGACGGCGATGTAGTGGCGTTTGATCCGGAGACCGGCGATGAGCGGTGGCGCGTCGAAACCGAGGTGTTGTTGTCATCCGGGCCGGGTGTCGGCGAAGGCGTCGTCGTCGTCGGTACGCAGGACGGTTACGCGATCGCATTGGATGCGGATACCGGTGATGAGCGGTGGCGGATCTATCTCGAAGGTGAAGTGCTATCGACACCGGTCGTCGACGATGATGTCGTTGTCGTCATGACCATCGACAACCGACTGCATGCGTTGCGCACGTTTGACGGTAGCCAGGAGTGGGTGGTCGAACAAACCACACCGGTATTGACTACGCGCGGTTCGGCCACGCCAGCAGTTATCGGTAATTCGGTTTACGCGGGTTTCGATAACGGCCGTTTGCTGGCGATCGGACTTGAAACCGGTGAAGTGGAATGGGACACCTTGATTGCGCCGCCGTCGGGTCGCTCGGATTTGGAACGGCTCTCGGATATTGAGGGACGGATCAGCGTGGTCGGCCAGGATCTTTACGTTTCGAGTTACCAGCGCCGCGTGGCGTTGATCGCAGCCGAGTCGGGTCAAGAGCTCTGGGGTCGCGAAATTTCGTCGCACGTTGGTGTGACCGCGGACTGGAATAGCGTTTACACCACGAACTCGGGCGGCGAAGTGATCGCTTTGTCGCGTCGCAACGGCGCTGAAATCTGGCGGCAGGCATCGTTGTTGCGACGTGAACCGACCGTGCCGGTGTCATTCAACACGATGGTTGTGGTGGGCGATTTTGAAGGTTACCTGCACTTCTTCAGCGTGCTAGACGGCACGCCGACGGCGCGGCTGCGCCTGGGGGGTTCGGCTATTAGTAGCGATCCGGTGGTCGTTTCTGGTCGGCTGTACATTCAAAGTGACTCCGGCGAGATTGCGGCTTACGAAGTGATCCAACCACCACGACCGACGACCGCACCGGACGTCGCTGAGGACGACGCCTGAGGCGTGGTGATGCGATGCTGCCCGTCATTGCACTTATCGGTCGACCCAATGTCGGCAAGTCGACGCTATTTAATCGACTGACGCGTTCGCGCGATGCGCTGGTGGCCGATTACCCCGGCCTGACGCGTGACCGACAGTACGGTTACGGCAAACTCGGGCCCATACCCTATCTCGTGATCGACACCGGCGGTGTTGCCGGTGGCGAAGTGGGTATCAATGAGCGAATGGTTGATCAAACCATTCGTGCCCTCGATGAAGCCGATGTGGCATTGGTCATGGTTGATGGCCGTAGCGGCCTAAGCGCCGCTGATGAACACGTTGTCGAGTTGGCACGTAAGGCGAATACGCGAGTACAACTGGTCGTCAATAAAGCCGAAGGCGTCGAAGCCGATATCGCTGCCAGCGAATTTCACGGTGTTGGCCTTGGCGAGCCGGTCGCAATATCGGCAGCCCATGGCGATCGCGTGGCGGCCTTAATGGACGCAGTACTCGCGGACTTTGACGTTGACGATGATGAAGAACCGGATAGTGAGGCCGAGCGGGATCGATTGCGAATCGCGGTGGTCGGCCGACCCAACGTTGGTAAGTCCACGCTCATCAATCGGTTGATCGGTGAGGACCGTTTGGTTGTTTACGATCAGCCGGGAACCACCCGTGACAGCGTGTCGGTGCCGTTTGAACGTGACGACCGAAAATATGAACTGATCGATACGGCCGGTATCCGGCGTAAGTCCAAGGTGCACGAGGCGATCGAGAAATTCAGCATTGTCAAAGCGCTGCAGGCAATCGAGCGCGCGCAAGTGGTCATTGCCGTTTTGGATGCTCACGAGGGCATTACGGAGCAAGATGTGAGCTTGCTCGGCCTGGTACTGGAGCGAGGTCGCGCGTTAGTGGTGGCCTGCAATAAATGGGATGGTTTGGCAGCGGACGATCGCCGGCATGTCAAAGATGAGATGGAGCGGCGGTTACCGTTTCTCGACTTTGCCGAGCGCATCACCATTTCGGCGCTTCATGGTACTGCGGTTGGCGATATTCTGCCGGCGGTGGAGCGAGCGTTTCGCGCCGCGACACGAGACTTGGCGACGCCCGATCTCACCGCGGAGTTAGAAGCGGCGGTGACAGCACATGCACCGCCGTTGGTTCGCGGCCGTCGCATACGTTTGCGTTACGCCCACCAGGGTGGCCGCAATCCACCGGTGATCGTGATTCACGGCAACCAAACTGACCAGCTGCCGGAGGCGTATCGCCGCTATCTGGTCAATCGGTTTCGTAAGACCTTCCGGCTGAAGGGCACGCCGGTTCGTTTGTCATTTAAGACCAGCGACAACCCGTTCAAGGGGCGACGCAACAAGCTCACGCCGCGACAAGAACGTCGACGCAAGCGTATGCGCAAGCACGCCAAGCGCTGATGTTTGTTATAACAACGGTGCGATTGCAGCAGGATACGGGAAGAGTATGAGCGTCAAATCGCAGCTGGTCACCTTCGACGGCCGATTCAACATGTACCGAGGCGGGTATTTAGAGTCCGTCACCTTGGCCTATGAAACGTGGGGCGAACTCAACGACGCTCGTGACAATGCGGTCTTGTTGTTTAGCGGATTGTCGCCGTCGGCGCACGCGAAATCCTCCGACGCGGACCCATCGCCGGGCTGGTGGGAGTCGATGATCGGGGCGGGCGAGCCGCTCGACACCGATCGATATTTCGTCATTGCGGTCAACTCTCTCGGCAGCTGTTTTGGCTCGACCGGGCCGGCATCGGTGGATCCCAGTTCGGGTCAACCGTATCGCCTGTCGTTTCCGCTGTTAACCATGGAAGACATCGCCGAGTCCACGCACCTGGTGGTTCAGTACCTGGGTATCGAGCAGCTACATGCGGTGGTGGGCTGTTCGATGGGCGGCATGAGCGGGTTGGCGTATTGTGTGTTGCATCCTGAAGCGACCCGGTCGTTCGTCTCGGTGTCGTCGTGCGCGCGTGCGTTGCCATACGCTATTGCCGTGCGGTCGTTGCAGCGCGAGATGATCTATCGCGATCCAAAATGGGAGCGCGGCCAGTACGAACCAGCAGATCCACCGCTGACCGGGCAACGATTGGCACGCAAGCTCGGCATGATGACCTATCGTTCCGCCGAGGAGTGGGAGCAGCGATTCGGCCGCCAGTTGATGGCCGAGCCGATGGAGTCCGATACCGGGTTTCAAATCGACTTTGAAGTGGAATCCTACTTACAAAATCACGCCAACAAATTTAGTGGCGCGTTTGATGCCAATTGCTACTTGTATTTGTCGCGTGCGTCGGACTTGTTCGATGTCGCCGACCATGGTGGTTCTTTGCAAGCGGCGTTCGCGCAGTTGGATCTTGAAACAGCGTTGGTCGTCGGCGTCAGTACCGACACGCTGTTTCCGGCTCGTCAGCAAGCGGAGCTCGCCGAGCATTTGTCTGCGGTTTGTAAGGACACCCAGTACGTACCGCTGGATTGCATCCAAGGGCACGATTCATTCTTGGTCGCGATGGACCAGTTCAAACCGGTCATTGGTGAATTTTTCGCAGACTAATCGGCCAGCAGAAGCGCCGGGTCGACGGCGGTTCCATTCAGGTATGTGCCGAAGTGCAGGTGTGCGCCGGTGACACGGCCGGTCGCGCCAACAGTGCCGAGTTTCTGCCCAGTTTCGATGACATCGCCTTCTTGCACATCGATTGAATTCAGGTGGCAATACAAGGTGACGAATCCCTGGCCGTGATCAATGATTACCGTGTTGCCATTAAAGAAGTAGTCGCCGGTAGCCGTGACGACTCCATCAAGAGGGGCCAAGACCGGCGTGCCGGTCACGGCGGCGATGTCCATTCCTTTGTGTGGAGAGCGCGGCTGGTCGTTGAAAAAGCGACGCAGGCCAAAACTGGAACTGCGCGGACCCTTGACCGGTGCCTGTAGGGAAATATTGTCGAGCTCGACGTCACGCCAATTCGTCAACGCGGCGTCAATAATTTTGCGTTCCCGACCGACGCGCGCCAGATTCTCTTCGCTTAGCGATACATAGCTCGACGCAACCGTGAGTCGCTGCTCGCGATAGCCGTGTGCTTTGATCGAAAACGTCTGTGCGGATTGATCGCCGATTTGAATTTGGCCGGTGCCAAGCTCGGTATCCAACGACACGCCGACCACCGCTTGGTAACGACCGTTGCTTTGTCTGACGAGAACCCGCTCCTCTTGGTAGTGCACTTCAGGCGCCGGACCTTGAGCGGGGCCGAGATCGACGCGCGCGATACCGCCAGGCCAGGCGGCCGGACTGGTCGATACGGACAACATTAAGATCGTTGCAAGCAGGTTCATGACTTGGTGCCGGTGACGCGTGCCGTCAACTCGCCGGATGCCAGTCTGGCGCGAATTTCGGTATCTTTTTTCACGCCGTCGCTGCTGGTCAGCACCTTACCGTCGGCGTCCTCAACAATGGCGTAGCCGCGATCCAACGTCGCCAGCGGGCTCACCGCATTGAGCGAGCGTGCCGCGATGGCTAAACGATGGTTGGCTGTTGCAAGTCGTCGTTGCGCGGTGCCGATCAGCGCTGGCTTGGCTAACTCAAGCCGATGATTCGCCTCGGCCAGCCGTCGTCGTGCGGCGGTTTCTAAACGCTGCTGCAAATGAGCAAGCTGCGTGGCGGATCTCTCCAATGAAGCTTGCGGACTGGTTTGCACCAGCCGTCGCGTCAACCAGTCTAAGGTCTGCGCCAGATCGTCGACGGTGTCGCGCCCAAAGCGCAGCACACGTCGTGCCAGGCTATTGACGGCGTACAACCAGTCTTCGCGATCGGGAACCGCCAGCTCGGCCGCGCCCGACGGCGTCGGCGCGCGCAGGTCGGCGACAAAGTCAGCAATCGTAAAGTCGACCTCGTGCCCCACAGCGCTGATGATCGGAATCGTCGATGCGGCGATCGCGCGGGCCAGCGTTTCGTCATTGAACGACCACAAATCTTCCAACGAGCCGCCGCCACGGGCGAGGATCAAAACGTCACATTCCGCTCGCTCGTTGGCCGACTGCAGTGCGGCCAGCAATTCGGCGGGTGCTGCATCACCCTGTACCGCAGACGGATAAACCACCACTGGAATCGATGGAAAACGTCTCTCGAGAATGCTCAGGACGTCACGAACGGCGGCACCGCTGGGCGAGGTGATAACACCAATGCGCTTCGGAAACGCCGGCAGGTCGCGCTTGCGATCTTCATCAAATAAGCCTTCGGCGGCGAGTTTCTTCTTCAGAACCTCAAATTGGCGCTTGAGTGCACCTTCGCCGGCGGGCTCGAGCTGCTCGACGATTAGCTGATAGTCGCCGCGAGCTTCGTACAAGCTGACTCGCCCAAAGGCCAGCACCTGATCACCATCTTTGAACCGAATGGTCGGTCCGCGCTGGCGCTGACGGAAGAACGCCGCGCGAATTTGCGCGTTCGAGTCTTTCAAAGAAAAGTAAATGTGCCCGGAAGCGGGTCGGGCCAGGTTGGAGATTTCGCCCTCGATCCATAGCCGAGTCAGGCCTTTTTCAAGCAACGCCTTGACTTGGCGGTTGAGCTGGCTGACGGAGATCGCCGTCCGAGAGCCGTTCGGCTGGCCCAAATTTTCCATGCTCGCGAGTATATCCGAGCTCGCCTATCTTTTGCCGAAAATCTGAAGCGCGTAGAATTGGCCGATTCACCCATAACACCACCCAGCGAAGAGCAATACCTGTCCATGCGAATTGCCAAGGAAGCACTTACTTTTGATGACGTCTTGTTGCAGCCCGGATACTCCGATGTGCTGCCGCGAGAGGTTGACCTCAGTACCCGACTCACGCGAGACATCACCCTCAATATTCCGCTGCTATCGGCAGCGATGGATACCGTGACCGAGTCGCGACTCGCCATTGCGCTTGCGCAAGAAGGCGGTATCGGCATCGTGCATAAGAACATGTCGATCGAACAACAAGCGCGCGAAGTGGGCTCGGTGAAAAAGTTTGAGAGTGGCATTGTCAGAAAGCCGATTACGGTGTCCCCGGACATGACGGTCAAAGAGGTCATCGAACTGACCCGGGCCATGGGCATTTCCGGCGTGCCGGTGGTCGATGGCAAAGCCACTGTCGGTATCGTCACCGGGCGCGACTTGCGTTTCGAAACGCGGATGGAAGCACCGGTCTCTGAGGTGATGACACCGCAGGATCGGCTCGTGACGGTGGGAGAAGACGCCGATAGCGATGAAGTGTTGCGGCTATTGCATCAGCATCGGATCGAAAAGGTGTTGGTCGTTGCCGACGGCTTTGAATTGCGTGGCATGATTACCGCGAAAGACTTTCAAAAGGCGAAAGACTATCCGCAGGCGTGCAAAGACTCGAGCGGTGCGCTGCGCGTCGGTGCCGCGGTCGGTACCGGTTACGACACCGATGAGCGCGTTGAGGCGCTGGTTGAGGCGGGCGTCGACGTCATCGTAGTGGACACCTCACACGGGCACTCCAAAGGCGTCATTGACCGCGTGCGGCGCGTTAAAGAAACGTATCCCGACCTGCAGGTTATCGGCGGTAACATTGTGACCGCCGACGCGGCCGATGCGCTGGTCGGTGCCGGCGCCGACGGCGTTAAGGTGGGCATTGGTCCGGGTTCGATTTGCACCACGCGCGTGGTGGCCGGCGTCGGTGTGCCGCAGATTTCGGCGGTTGCGGAAGTGGCTGAAGCGCTGCGCGCCAAAGATATTCCGTTTATTGCTGATGGCGGTATCCGATATTCCGGTGACATCGCCAAAGCGATCGTCGCTGGTGCGTACTCCGTCATGATCGGCGGCTTGTTCGCCGGTACCGAAGAATCGCCAGGCGAGGTGGAGCTCTATCAGGGTCGCTCCTATAAGTCGTATCGCGGCATGGGGTCGATTGGTGCCATGGGACAATCGCACGGCTCGTCGGATCGTTACTTCCAGGATGCGACTGAAGAGCTGGAGAAACTTGTACCCGAAGGCATTGAGGGGCGAGTTGCCTATAAAGGTTCACTGGTGGCGATTGTGCATCAGCTCATCGGCGGTGTTAGAGCAGCGATGGGATACACCGGTAGCAGTACGATTGAAGAAATGCGCACCCGACCTAAGTTCGTTCAAATCACCGGTGCAGGCATGGCGGAAAGTCACGTGCATGACGTCACGATCGTCAAAGAACCGCCCAACTATCGTTCCAACTAAACCCACCGAACTCATGAGCCAAGCGCAAAGCATCGACACGAATTCACAAGCGGACATCCACGCCCATCGGCTGCTGATTCTCGATTTCGGCAGTCAATACACCCAGCTGATCGCGCGCCGCGTGCGTGAATGCGGGGTTTACTCGGAGATCCATCCCTGGGACATGAGCGACGAGGCGCTGCGCGAATTTGGTGCTGCCGGCGTGGTGCTGTCGGGCGGACCCGAGTCGGTTACTTTGGAAGAGCCGCCACGCGTCTCCAAAGCGGTATTCGAGCTAGGCGTACCGGTGCTTGGAATCTGTTACGGCATGCAAACGATGGCGGCGGAGCTGGGCGGTACGGTCGAAACCTCATCGCATCGCGAGTTCGGCTACGCCGAAGTCGAGCCCGGAGATTCGACGCTATTCGGCGGGCTCAGCGATATCGACGGTGCCGACTGTTTGAAAGTGTGGATGAGTCACGGCGATCGCGTTGAGTCGGTACCCGATGGCTTCAAAGTGACCGCGACGAGCGCCAATTCGCCGATGGCGGCGATGGAAGATACCGAGCGGCGTTATTACGGCGTCCAGTTTCATCCCGAAGTTACCCACACCTTGCAAGGCGAAGCGATTCTGAAGCGCTTTGTCAGCGACATTTGTGGCTGCCCCGGCGATTGGACGCCCGACAATATCGTGGCGGACGCCGTGGCGACGGTTCGCCAGACCGTTGGCGATGGGCAGGTGTTGCTCGGACTGTCGGGTGGTGTCGATTCATCAGTAGTCGCGGCATTGCTGCACGAGGCTATCGGTGATCAACTGACCTGCGTGTTCGTCGACCACGGGTTACTGCGCTACGGCGAAGGCGATCAGGTGATGGCCACGTTTGCCGAACATATGAACATCAAGGTGATTCGCGTGAACGCCGCGGATCGCTTCTTCGATGCGCTGAAGGGCGAAGTCGACCCAGAGAAAAAACGCAAAATCATTGGCGGTTTGTTTATCGAAGTCTTTGATGAAGAAGCCAAGAAGCTGGATGACATCGAGTGGCTGGCGCAGGGCACCATTTACCCGGACGTGATCGAATCGGCTGGCAGTAAAACCGGCAAGGCGCACGTTATTAAGTCGCACCATAACGTGGGTGGCTTGCCGGAAAATATGCGTATGCAGTTGGTCGAACCGCTTCGTGAATTATTTAAGGATGAGGTGCGCAAGATCGGCTTGGAGCTCGGACTGCCGCGTGAGATGGTCTTTCGTCACCCGTTTCCCGGGCCGGGACTCGGCGTACGTATCCTCGGCGAGGTCAAACGCGAGTTCGCGGAGACGTTGCAGCTAGCCGACAACATCTTTATCGAAGAGTTACGTAACCACGACTTATACGACTCGGTGAGCCAGGCGTTTGCTGTCTTCTTACCGGTCAAGTCTGTCGGCGTGATGGGTGATGGACGTAAGTACGATTACGTCGTCGCGCTGCGCGCCGTAGAGACAATTGATTTTATGACCGCCCGTTGGGCGCGGTTGCCGTACGAATTCTTAGAGCATGTATCGCTCAGAATCGTCAACGAGGTCGACGGAATTTCGCGGGTCACCTATGACATATCCGGTAAGCCGCCATCAACGATCGAATGGGAGTAGCGACAATGGAACAACCACAAACGCTGTCTTTTTACGGTGGACGACTCGGTGCCGCTGTGCCGCTGGTCTTTTTCGTCGTTTGGGCAATCTCGATTTCGGTGATGGGTACGCCGAGCGAGAACGGGTTGGTGCTCGGCATGGTTGGCGGTCTTACCATCGGCATGCTGCTTTGCCGCAGCCGCTGGGCGGATTACGCGAATACGATATTTCAGGGCATGGCGAACCCAGTAGCGACGGTCACTATCATCGCGTGGTTTTGGGCCGGCATGTTTGCGCAGGTATTGCGGGTCGGCGGCCTTGTCGACGGGTTGGTGTGGCTAGGCGGCCAGTCCAACGCGACTGGCGGCTTGTTTGTTGGTGCAACCTTCCTGCTATCGGCGACCTTCGGTACCGCCGTGGGTACCGGCTACGGTACGGCGGTGGCATTCTGCACGCTGATGTTCCCTGCGGGTATCGTGCTCGGCGCCGACCCGGTGTGGTTGTTTGCAGCGATTCTTTCCGGTGCGGCCTTTGGCGATAACCTGGCGCCGGTGTCCGATACCACGGTGGTGTCGGCGACGACACAGGAAACCGACATCCCGGGTGTGGTTCGCTCTCGAGTGAAGTACTCGTTAATCGCGGCAGTTCCCGCGCTGATTATTTTCACACTGGTCGGCGGCAGCGAAGCGGCGATTGATACGACATTGGCGGCAGAAATGTTGGTTTCGGTAGCACCCGACGGGCTGGTGCTGCTTGTGCCGTTTGCGCTGGTGATTTTTCTTGCCTTGCGCGGCAGTCACATTTTGGTATCGCTCACCTGGGGTATCGCCTTAGCGGTTGCCTTGGAACTTATGCTGGGCCTCGCACCGCCGGAGTCCATTCTTTATTTCGATGCGTCTAGCGGCGCGGTTGGCGGCGCCCTGGTTGACGGCATTGCTGGTTATGTCAGCCTGTCGATCTTAATTCTCTTGATTGTCGCTGGTGGTCACATCATGAAAGTCGGCGGCGCTCTCGATGCGATGATCGACGGCATTACCAACTTTGCGAAGAAATCGGTGTCGCGAGCGGAAGCAGCCATTTGGAGCATCGTGTTTTCGCTTAATGCATTTATTACGATCAACACCGCCGCCGAAATTGCCGCGGGACCGGTGGTTTCGAAGATTGGTAAGAAGTTCAAACTGCATCCTTATCGCCGCGCGAATATGCTCGACGCGGTGACGTCCGCGATCGGTTATATCTTCCCTTGGGGCGGTGGCGTTTTGATCGGCTACCAGACGATTCGTGCGTTGGAATCACAGTACGACTTTGTAGAAGCGATCGCGCCAACCGATGTTTGGTCCTATGTTCTGCACGGTTGGTTTCTTGCGGCGGTCATGCTGATCGCGGCAATTACCGGCTTCGGTCGAACCTATGAGGCCGAAGACGGTACCCAAACTAAGACGCCGCCGACGGTCTAGTTCGGCCAGTTGAAACTCGTAAATGGATAAGACCAACGCGGCGGGCAGGGCCCGCCGCTTTGCTATATTGACCGCGTGAATGATGACGATTACATGGCGTTGGCGCTCGATGAGGCGCGTATGGCAGCCGTACTTGGCGAAATACCGGTGGGCGCGATCATCGTGAAGGGTGGTGACGTTGTCGGCACTGGGCACAATCGTTCGATCGCCGAGAATGACCCGACCGCCCATGCCGAAATCGTCGCGCTCCGTGATGCCAGTCGAAGGCTCGGTAATTATCGGCTCAACAATACGACGCTCTACGTGACGCTCGAGCCCTGTGCAATGTGTGTCGGCGCCATGGTTCAGGCTCGCATCGCGCGCGTCGTGTTCGGCGCCTACGATGACAAAGCGGGTGCTCTGGGTGGCGCTATAGACCTGAGCGACAGCGACGCATTCAACCATCGTTTTGAATTACAGGGCGGTGTCTGTAAGAACCAGTGCAACACTTTATTGACGGACTTCTTTGCTGAACGCCGTTAGAGTGGGTGCGCGATAGCCAGCATCCGTCTAGGCTGCGTCATCTTGCCGGTCGATTGAGACGGACCGATCCCAGAATTTAGCCTGCTGATAGAACTGATACACCAAGAATCCGATCGCTCCGAATACCGCGCCGGCCGCCACCACCCCGTAGTTATTGGTCCACCACACGTAAATACCGAGTACGGTAAGTGTCGATGTCATGATGATCGCGGGCCGAAAATCACGAATCGTTGCCGGCTCGAATCGAGAAAAGAAGTTTTGATTGTCACCTTCGAGCCGCGCGCGCCGCATAATCATGTGCGATATACGCACCATCATGGCGAACAGCAGTGCCATGAGCAGCAACCATGCGCCGGGGTTCTGTGCGTCCAATGACCTAATCAGCATGAATTCGGCCAGCCCGATAATGAACGGGTAGACCGACTCCATCGTGTCGGGAACCCACTGGAACCGCATCATGATGCTAGCGAATACCAGCCAGATCAGAACGATGAGAAAGAACGTCGCGATGACTTGCGCTATTGGCAAGAGAGCGGCCAGTGTCGCTTCGAATTGGTAGGTTGCGGTGGACGCGTGCGACCACAGCAACTCGAGCGCCAACGCCTGAACAATGCTCAACAGCGTTGCCAGCAACATCGGAAAGTGACGTTTGGCGCGATCGCGCATTCTGCTCATCGGAATTAGGTCGAGGTTACATCATCGCCCGATGAAGCGGCGGGATTCGGCGAGTCACTGGAATCAATTTCTCGTGCGGGCTCATTGTCGGTGAGCCAGATCAGAATATTGTAGTAGCTGCGAATGTTATTTACGTACAGCACCGGCTCCCAACCGCGCGCGTAGCCGTAAGGAACGCGTGTATACCATTTACGCTGCGCAAGTAACGGCAGGGCCTGGCTCATATCAATCCAAGTATCCGGGTCGCCGCCCTGCCACTCGACAATTTGCCGCGCGTCTTTGAGGTGATTGAAGCCAACGTTGTATGCGGCCAACGCCATCCAGGTTCGATCCGGCTCCTCAACCGAATCGGCCACGCGCTCGGTTTGGCGTGCGAAATACTGTGCGCCCCCAAAAATGCTCATGCGTGGATCAACTCGATCTTCTATGCCGAGATACTCAGCGGTCGACTCGGTCAGCATCATGATGCCGCGCACACCGGTCGGCGACACCGCTTGCGAACGCCAATGCGATTCTTGATAACCGATTGCGGCCAGCAGTCGCCAATCCACGCCCCATTGGCGGCCCGCTTCTTCGAACATGTCGCGGTAACGGGGCAGGCGGCTCTCATAGTGGCGGATGAAATTTCGCGTGCCCACGTAATCAAACTTTTCGGTAAAGCCGTAGTAGCGATCAATAACGCGCGCCAGCGTGCCGTTGCGATCGGATTGAATTAAAAAGTCATCAGCACGAGAGAGTAGGGTATCGCCGGAATCAATCGGGAACGCCCAGGCCAGCGGATCACCCAATTCAAGATCAAGCGCTACGCGCAAGTCGGGATAGAAGTGGCGCTGAATGTTGAATTCGGTGCTATCGGCTACCGTAAAGTCAACCTCGCCAGCCGCGACTTTCTCCAGTAAATCGGCGACCTCAACATCGGCATTTTCGGTCCACGCCAATTCCGGATAGTGATCTTGAATCGACAACAACATGTCGACGTGGCTAGTACCGGCCACGACCTCAACGCTGCGGCCGAGTACCTCATCGATTGAACGCGGTTTGCCCGTTCCGAGTTTGTAAATGAGGTGCATGTCGACGGTTTGGTACGGATGCCCGAAATTGGCGTCCTGCCGGCGTGCCGGCGTAATGGACAAGCCGGCTGCCGCCATGTGCGCACGACCGGAGATCAGATAGGGAATCACTTCAGAAACGCTTTGCACAGTTTCGATGCGCAATTCGACCCCTAAATCGTTGGCAAACGCCTGCACCAGATCGTATTCCGGTCCAGACGGGCCATCGGGTCCATAGACGAACGCTGTAGGGCTATCGCGTGTGACGACGCGCAGCTCGCCGAGCTCAAGTACCTGATCCAGAATCGGCGGGGCCGTCGAGCAGGTGCCTATGAGCGCGGCCATTATGGTGATGAGCAGTATGCGCAAACCTGATCTCCGTGCTCTAGGTTTCTATTTTACCAAATGCGAGGTCCAATCGTGGCTCGGTTTGAGTACAATTCTGGTCCTACGGAGAGGTGCCGGAGTGGTCGAACGGGCCCAGTCCGCAGCGAGTCTTGAGTGGTGCGAATAGGGTGACTGCGGACTGACCTTTAGGGAAAGGTTGAATCTCGAAAAAAACGAATTCTGACAGGGTTGAAACGTAATCGGTCATCCCTGCATCAAATATAATACGTATCGAATCGGAGAGGTGCCGGAGTGGTCGAACGGGCCTGATTCGAAATCAGGTGTACGGTTGTACCGTACCGTGGGTTCGAATCCCACCCTCTCCGCCAGTAAGTCAAACGATCCCAAAGGATCGTTTGAACGACCAGGAGAGGAGTAGGGAATTGAACCCTGTTCGACAAAACGCGAGAGCGTTTTGGACGCACGAGTTCGACGAGTGCGCCCGCAGGGTGAGGATCGACCTTACGGAGATCCGAATCATCAATCGGCCTGAGCCGATTAACAACTAAGCGGCGTAGCCGCGCAGGCCATCCCACTCTCTCCGCCAGTAAGTCAAACGATCAAAGAAGAAAAAAGGACCCAGTTCATGCGTCAGTCAACCGTTAAAGAATTGCTGTTTTGTCTGCTACTTGTGGTTCCACTCAGTCTGACTGCCCAGGAAGAGGGCGGCGGTGAGGAAGAAGAAAAGCCCAAGACCATCGCGGAGCTCACCGAAGATGCGACCAAGGTGGAAGGCTTGTTCACGCTGTTCCGCGATCCGAAGGCCGGCGAAACCAGCATGCTGGTTAAGAAAGATCAGCTAGACAAAGAGTTCATCTACTTTATTCATATCGAGAATGGCCTCGTCGATGCGGGATATTTTAAAGGCGCTTACGGCCCCAGTTTTATCTTTACGATCCAGCGACGCTTCGACAAGCTGGAAGTGGTTAGAGAGAACACCGCGTTTTACTTTGATCCTGACAACGCAATTTCACGCGCCGCAGAAGCGAACATTTCGGACGCAGTGTTAGCGGTCGAGGCGATCGTTGCCGAAGATGAAGACACCGGGGATATTTTAATCAAGGCCGATAAGCTGTTTATGTCGGAAGCGTTTATTCAGCTGAGCCCCACGCCGAATCCGGATGCTGATCCTCGTTCAACGTTCGCGGCCGGCAAGATTGACGGTGAGAAAAGCAAGATCGTCAATTTGCGCAGCTACCCGATGAACACCGACGTCGAAGTTGAGTATGTGTTTCACAATCCAACGCCGATGGTATTCGGTAGTGCGGCGGTGACCGATGCGCGCAACACCTCGTTGCGTGTGTTGCACAGCTTAATCGAGGTTCCCGACAACGATTATCAGCCTCGTTTCGCGGACCCGCGAATCGGTTCGTTTGATCAGCAGGTGACCGACCTGACTTCGACAGAGTCGGCGCCGTACCGTGATGTCATCAACCGGTGGCACCTGGTGAAGAAAGATCCGTCCGCGGCATTGTCCGAGCCGGTTGAGCCGATCACCTGGTGGATCGAAAACACCACTCCGGTCGAGTGGCGCGACCTGATCAAGAACGCCGCGTTGGAGTGGAACAAGTCGTTCGAGAAAGCCGGCTTCAAAAACGCGCTGGTCGTAAAAGTCCAGCCGGACGACGCGGACTGGGATGCCGGCGATATTCGTTACAACGTGTTGCGCTGGACGTCGTCACCGCTGCCACCATTTGGCGGTTACGGTCCGAGCTTTGCAAACCCGCGCACCGGTCAGCTGATCGGCGCCGATATCATGCTCGAGTATTCGTTCCTGGCCCGCGCCACGTTGGCGCGCAAATTAATCCAGGGCGATACCTTGGCGGCGCCAACTCACATGCATTCGCACTTTGCTGATCACTATTGTGCGCTGGGCCATTCGCTGGCCCTGAACGGTATGTTCGCCGATCTGGCGTTCGACGTGTCTGGCATGAGCCCCGCAATGACGGAGCAACTCACGCGCGACGAAATGCACTATCTGATTCTGCATGAAATCGGTCATACCCTCGGCATGAATCACAACATGAAAGCGACACAGCTGCTGAGCCCGGAACAGGCGTTCGACAAAGATGCCGTGGCAAACGGAATTTTGGCGGGTTCAGTAATGGACTATCCGGCGCTGAACTTCGCGGCTTCCGAAGAAGAGCAAACGCTGTTTTATAGTATCGCTGCGGGCCCGTACGACGACTGGTACATCGAATATGCGTATTCGCCGGGGCTCGACGATGCGGACGCCGAAGCGTCGCGTCTGGAAGCGATTGCTTCGCGGTCTAACGATCCGCAACTGGTCTTTGGGAATGACGCTGACGACATGCGATCACCCGGTTCTGCAATGGATCCGCGGGTGAATATCTACGACATGAGTTCAGATTCCATTACCTATGCCGGTAAGCAGATGGACCTGATGCTAAGCACGCTCGACAAGATGGCGAGCTGGTCTCCGGAATCGGGACAGTCTTATCAAGATGTCTTGGAGGGTGTTGAGATCATGGTGCGCCTGTGGGGTATCCATGCCGGCGTTGTTTCACGCTGGGTGGGCGGTGTTTACGTTGATCGTTCGGTCGTCGGTCAAGATGGCGCGACCGAACCGTTCCGGCCAGTGGAAAAAGGCAAACAAAAACAGGCGATGCAGGTGCTGAGCGAGAAGATGTTTGCGCCGGATGCATTTGCGATGGACGCAGCATTGCTGCGCAAAACCGCACCGGAACGCCGTGGATTCAATCACTTCGGCTCGACCGAAGACCCGAAGGTACACGATGCCGTGCTGGCATCGCAGAAAGCGGTGCTTGATCACCTGCTGAACCCGGTCGTGTTGAAGCGTATTACCGATACGCAGTTGTACGGCAATGGGTACTCGTTGGCAGAGATGATGGGCGACTTGACTGACGCTATGTTCGCGGCCGACGCTCGCGGCAACGTCAATAGCTTCCGTCAAAATTTGCAGATGGAATATGTTGTGAGGCTCGCGGGCATGTCTACGGGAGCTGGCGCGGCGGCGTATCATACGCCGGCGCAGTCGATGGCTATGTATCAGCTTACCGAGATCCAGGACTTGCTGAGCAGTCGCCGCGGCGGCAATACGGCGACCAAAGCACACACGCAGCACCTACTATTTGCGATTGAAAAGGCGCTGTCGGTCGAAGGCTGAGTTTATTGCGCCACCAAGAATGACCGAGGAAGCCCCGTTAGGGGCTTTTTCGTTCTAGCTTTCTTTGATCTCGAAGGTCAGACCTGCATTCTTGATCATCCGATCGCGCAATGTTGCGCCCATCACCGCGGCCGGTGTCCAAACGCCGCCACCAGCGGACAACTCGTCCCGTGCAAGACAAACCGCGCTTTCAGCGAGCATCTTGCTGGTCGATCCGTAACCGGGATCGCGATCGCCGGTCACAACCGCGGTGATTGTTTCGCCGCCGGGGAGCTCGCCAATCAAATGTAACTTAAAGAACCCGTTCTCGCGTTCGTCTTTGCTCGGGCCTTCCCCGGGTGACGGCAGGAGTTTCTGAACGATCCATTTGCGAGTGAACTTGAACGACGCGGCGAGGAAAAACGCGCCCATGCCCGCCGTCATAAGTTTCGCTTTGAGCCAGCCGCCGGCGCCCGAACCGCGCGAGACGGACTCGGTGTAGCGGAAGTCTTTGCCCCAGGGATAGCCGAGCAGCGCATGGCTACGTCGAACGTTACGCATGTTAATGGCGCCCATAATAAAAGGTGCCGTCCAGACCTTGCCGAGCTCGCTATAGCGCGAACTGCGTTGGTCCCAGGTGTCGGGGCCGTCGCGTTCGCCTTCCGGATTCAGGCTATAGGGTTTAGCCAATACACGTGCTACTTCACGGTCTGCGCGCGCTTCGCGCATCGAATTGAGGCCGCTGGCAATGGTGCCGCCGCTGCCGCCGCCGCGCATCGCGCGAACTAAGAGCTCGATTCGTTGGCAGGATTCACCGTGGCGCTTCTTAGCTTCGTCTTGCAAGAATTGCACGCCGAGATCGGACGGTATCGAATCGAAGCCGCAGCTGTGCACAATCTTGGCACCGGACTGCTCCGCCGCACTTTGGTTGCGATCGATAACCCGGCGCATCCATTGAACTTCACCCGATAAATCGCAGTAGTGTGTGCCGTGCTCGACGCAGGTATCGACTAGCGTGTCGCCATACAGCGCGTAAGGTCCGACCGTGGTCAACACGACCTTGGTCGCGCGGGCAAGATCAGCCATCGACTCGGCATCGTGGCTGTCGGCAATCAAAACATCCGGTCGCGTTTGGTCTCCGCAAATTTCCGCCAGGGTTTGCTCGAGCTTGCTTTGATTACGACCGGCAACCGCCCAGGAGAGGTCGCTACCGTACTGGCGCTGAAAATATTCGACGACGAGTTTGCCGGTGAAGCCGCTGGCTCCCCAGACAATCACATCGTATTGCCGTTGATCTTGTGGTTCGTTCATGAGTTCGGGCCGTAAGTTGGAGCCCGAATAGTAGCGTTAAATGGCGAGAGAAGCTGGGTTTTGGTTGCGGCGCGCATAGATGACCAAGGGCTCACCGGTGAGGCCTACGCGCACGGTCTTATCGCCGACGACCAGCATCGTGTCCTCAACCTGGGCGTGGTTAGCGTGTATTGACGCGTTACCGACCAGGCAGTCGAGCCCCCAGGACCAGCTTGAGCACGCGACCATGCCGACTTCGGTGGGTTCGCCATCGATTTTGGCGAAGATTGTTGTGCCGTCCTCGACATCGATGTTTTCTCCAATGCGAAACTGGCGAAACACGAACCGGGGCCCACTTTCTCGTTGCGCAAGCAACGCATCTCGACCGATAAAGTCCACTGCATTCAGATTGACGATCCAGTTGAGACCAACTTCAAACGGTGTGCGTTCGAAACCGGGTTGCGGGTCAAGCTCAGTGGCGAAGTCCCAAGCTGCGACGACAAACCCCCCTTCCAGTCGGCAAGTCTCCAGGGTGCGGAGCCCGTAGCCCGGCATCGCCAGACCCGAGGCGCGACGTGCCTCAATGACTTTTTGCTGGAACGCTCCTACGCAGGAAATTGGCATCCAGCATTCGTAGCCAAGGTCTGCCGTAAACCCAACGCGGCCAATGTATAGGGTGTCGCCATCGAGTGTAAATTCTTTCAGTTCGAAGGGTCTTAAGGTCTCGATTCCCTCGAATCCCATCGTTGACAATGCGCTGGCCGACGCAGGCCCCTGAATTGCCATTCCGGAGAGCAGGTCGCTTTCGTTTGTGAACTCGACGCCCTGAATCTCAAATCGTTCGCACAGTGACTGCAGATACGGTGAGTGGTCGATATCCGACGGCATCAGCAGGTAGTCGTCCGCCGCAAACTTAAACAGAATGGCATCGTCTTTAATCGTGCCATCGTCATTGCAAAAGATGACGTAGGTTGCTCGCATCGGCGACAGCGTGCTGACCGGCCGTGTGACCGCGCGATCGAGTAACGCTCCGGCCTGCTCGCCGCGAATGCGAATCTTTTGAAATGGTGTGGAGTCGAAAATCGCGCAGCGATGGCGTAATTCATCGTACTCATAGGCAGGATTGCCCCAATGAAAAGGCAGGGCGTATCCGTTCCAGTTGATGTAGTCCTCATCTTCTACTGACGCCTCGAGGAATGCGTCGAAATCTCGTAGTTCGCGGCGATTGAGGAAATCGAAGAATCTGCTCTTACGCAATACCGTTGGATCCGAGGAAATCACCGGCGGATTGTCGCAAAAAAAAAGCGGGCTGTATTTCCGCCCGGGTAGGCGGTAACTAAATCAGCAGCGGGTGGGCTTTAAATGCCAATGATGGTGCTGGGGCCACCAGCGAAGGTGCAGGTGGTGGAGCCTTGCAGCGACAATCCCGCGGGAATGTGCTTGATGTCGACCGCCTCTCTGACCATGTCGATAAGCACCAGTTTGGCGAGATTCATGGCAGCCTTACCGCGCTCGCCACCGAGTACCGCCATGTCGGCGAAACCTGTTCCCAAGTCATAGGCCTTAACGACCAACTGGTCGCCTTCGAAATAGTAGGATCCTCGATAGCGATTGCCATCGAGATGGACGGTAACAATACCGTCGGGCATGGTGATCTTCAAAAGGTAATTCCTTTGTAAATCAGAGCATTAACTGGGAATTAAGCCTATCGGAATGGGTTCAAAATTGCTGCGGTGGCGGTCACACAGCAAACCTTGAACGAGGTCCGGTTTTTCGTTGACATAAGGTGATTTCCACCACCTTGCGACCTGTTTGGACCCGCTTGCGACGCGATTTGTCGGCCAATTTTTTAGCGAATGTTCAAGCGTCGCACGCGGTTGATGTGGGCCAACGGATCGACGACACTGAGCCTGCCCAGGGCGATGAATCCAATTATCAGAGCGAGGCTATCTCAGCATGAAATGGCAAGGCCGCAGACGCAGTGACAATGTAACCGACGCACGCGGGCAAACCGTATCCGGCGGCGGGCGTGGTATGGGCGGGCTGCCTATGATCATCAATTTTGTGCTGCGTCTGTTTGGCGTTAAAGGTCTGTTGGTGGTCGGTGTGCTGGGTGTGATCGCATGGCAAATGGGCATTATCGATCCGGCGACGCTGCTCGGTGGCGGCGGTGGCCAGGTGCAACAAGTGGACTACCAGCCGAGCGCCGAAGAGGAGCAGCTTTACAATTTTGTTGAGGTGGTTTTGGCGGATACCGAAGATGTTTGGACGCGCGAATTTCAGCGGATTGGACGTAGCTACGTTAAACCCGAATTGGTGATCTATCGGACCCGGCATCAAACCGCCTGTGGTATGGGCGATGCGCGGATGGGGCCGTTCTACTGTCCTGCCGATCAGAAAATATATATCGACCTCAGTTTTTACAACGAGCTTGCACGGTCGTTCGATGCGCCGGGCGATTTCGCACAGGCGTACGTTATTGCGCATGAGGTAGGTCACCATGTTCAGACTCTGCTCGGTATTTCGCGGCAAGTTGCCGAGCGTCGCGGGCAACCCGATTACAAACAGTATTCGGTGCGTTTGGAGTTACAAGCCGACTTCTTGTCCGGTCTCTGGGCCCACCACAATCGACACTATCTGGAAGCGGGCGATATTGAAGAGGCAATGCGTGCGGCCAATCAAATCGGTGACGACGCAATTCAGTCGCGTACCCAAGGCCGTATCAACCCGCATGCGTTTACTCACGGCACGTCGGAGCAACGGATGCGTTGGTTTATGAAGGGGTTTGAGAGCGGTCAGATTGAAGACAGCGATACGTTCAAACAGCCCTACGAGCGACTGTAATTACTCCGCCGTTGTCTCATGCAGCAGTTGTGTGACCGCTGGAATGTGATGCGGGCGATACCGCGGCGGTAACAGTTGCCCCTGCATAATGACCACTAGCTCCAATTCGGGGTCGACTAGAAAGTAACCGTTAAACAGTCCGCCGTGGCTGAACTCACCGGCCGAAGTCGGATAAGGGATGCGGTCGGGATCGGTCACCACCGATAGATTCAGGCCGTGGCCTTGTCCCGGTGCCCAATAACGTTCGCGAACACCTTCTGGGTATTGCTGAGATGTCATCAGTTGAGTGGCGTCTTTGGAGAGCACACGAACACCATCGAGCTCTCCACCCCGGCGGAGCATTTCCGCAAAGCGATAAAAATCCGTCGGCGTCGATACCAGACCGCCGCCGCCGCCGAATATGAGCGGCTCATAGGTCGCTGGGTCGCGTTCCCAAATACCGTTATTTTCGATCGGCAACGGTACCAACTGGCCGTCTTCGGTGCGGGTGTGGATGGGCATCAGACGGTCGAGGTCCTCTTCCGGTACCCACGGCATCGTGTTTTGCATCGCGAGTGGTTCGAAGATCCGTTCACGCATGAATGTCGGCAAGTCCTTGCCGGAAATGCGTTCGATGATGATGCCAAGGATGTCTGCTGAAAAGCTGTACATATATTCCGTGCCCGGCTGATAGGCGAGTGGAATTGTTCCTAGGCGTCGCATCGACTCATCGGCATCAATGTCGTCGGCGGCGGGTTGCACGTTGGCGTAAATCGCATTCACGGGGTGTTTTCCACCCAATGCGCCGCCATAGGTAAAGCCGGCCGTGTGCGTCATGAGTTCGCGCATGGTCGCTGAGCGCGTCGCTGGTTCGAGCACGAGCTCACTTTCGGCATCGCCGCTCACATAGACTGACAGGTCTTTGAGTTCCGGAAGAAATTTGTCGATCGGATCGTCGAGTTTGAAGTGGCCCTCATCCCACAAGATCATAGCGGCCGCGTTTGTCACCGGTTTGGTGAAGGAGGCGATGCGGAACAGCGCGTCGTTGGTGAGCGCTTCGCCGGTTGCGTTGTTCTTTACGCCGAAGTTCTCATGCAAGAGGATCTCACCGCGCTGCGCAATCAATACTTGAATACCGGGCTCATGACCCTCGGCTACCTGAGCGCTGAAGTATTCCCTAACCGAATCGAGCTGCGGTTCGGTTAGCTGAGATTCCGTCGACGAGGATGTGTTGGTAATTAGCTGCTGCTGAGAATTTTCGCAGGAAGCCGCGACCGCAAGAGCGATGAGTGCGGGCCACCACTGAAGTACAAACTTACCGCGCATCGTTATCTAGTCTCTCGAGGAATGTAGACAATTCGTTATCGTCGATATCGGCGACCTCGGCGCCGCCGGGGTAAGAGCCGTCTTTGACGTCGTTGCAGTAGGCGCGCAATGCATCGGTACGCGCCGCCTGCACCTTAGTCTGCAGCGCCGGTAAGTCCGTATAGACTCGAGCATGCTTCGGGATGTGCGCGCTTTCGCCACAGATATCCGACATAAATAAGAACACGGCATCGGCGAAGCGCCCGGAGCCGAGCGAAATTGTAGCCAGCGACGTGCGCTGGTGAATCTCGCGCATCACACGCTCGGGGATTAACTCGCATTCAACGGCAAAAGCGCCGGCGTCTTCTAATCGACGAAACTGTTGCCAGAGATCCTCGGCCTCGTCAGCGGTTTTGCCGACCGCGCGCACGCCGCCATAGAGTGTCGATTTCTTCGGCACGAAACCGAGATGTCCCATTACCGGGATATCTTCGCTGGCGATCCGTTCGAGGGCTTGCAGACGACGCGCGGTAATCACCGCGTCGGCGCCGTTCTGAAGCGCTTCATAGGCTGTGCCCAACAGGTCGTCGTCGCTGATGGCGCCAGAAAAGTCGATCGCTGCGGTTAAGAAGAGTTTGCTTGAGCCTTGCCGAACGTCGGCGACGAAATCGGATAAGCAGATCCCCATATCAACGCCGGCGGCCTCGGCAGCGGCGGCTTCTTCAGCGGTTGCGGTGGTCACCTGCGTCAGCGGTGGCGTACGGCCCTTATGTTCAACAATGGAGCGTACTGTCACCGTGCGGGTGACATCTTGTCCGGTGTAATCGAGAATACGTGGCATGATTGGAACGGATCGTAGCATAGCTAACAAGCGCGTCTGGATCGTGGCCTTTGTGGTTGCGGTCGCGGCTGGCGTGTTTTGGAGCGGCTCGCGGTATCCGTCACTCGATGAGAAAGCCGCGATGGGCGGTTCGACGCAGCTCGAAGACCCGCTGTCCTTCGAAGCTTCGCTTCAGATTCAGCCGAGCAGTAGCGCCGTCGAGCGAGTGGCCTACACCACCGTTAATTGGATCGAAACCAATCTCGAAGGTATGGCGTTCGGTCTGATCGTTGGCGCGTGTTTGCTGACATTGTTAAGTATGGTCGCGGTTCGCGGGCATCGAAACGGATTCATCAATACCTTGCTTGGCGTGCTGGTGGGTACGCCGCTCGGAGTCTGCGTGAATTGCTCGGCACCGGTCGCCAAAGGTATGCACGATGGCGGTGCGCGTCTCGAGACGACCTTGGCCACGATGTTCAGTTCGCCGACGCTCAACGTCATCGTCTTGACCATGCTGTTTTCAATATTTCCGTTGTACCTGACTGTCATCAAGCTGTCGTTAACGCTGCTGTTCATTTTGGTGATCGTGCCGCTGCTGTCGCGTTACGCTTTTGCGAACGAGCGTGTCGATACCTATGACGATGCTGTGTGTGCATTGCCGCCACAGACTCGGCCACCCTCAGAGAGCTGGCTTGAGGCGATGCGGGGAGCCGCGGGGGGCGTCATTAAGAATTTGGGCTATTTGGTCTTACGCACCGTGCCGCTGATGATCCTTGCCGGACTGCTCGGCGCGGTGGTCGTGACGCTCGTGCCGCTACCGGAGTTGGTCGATTTTGAACCTGGCATTGGTTCGATTTTGGTCATCGCATTGGTCGGTATTTTCTTACCGGTGCCGGTTGCATTCGATGTGATTCTGGTTGCCGTGTTGATGGCCGCCGGCGCGCCAATGATGTTCTCGATGACGCTGCTGTTCGTGCTCGGCATTTTTAGTATTTACCCGTTCTTTATTGTCTGGAATACGATTTCGCCACGAGTCGCGATCACGCTGACTGCCGTGTTGATGGCGCTCGGCATTGCCGGTGGGGTCATGGCAGATCGGATTCATGAACAAGAGATTGCCGATATGCTGCAGTACTTGGAGGAGGTTGAGTAAGTGGCCTGCCGGCGCATGACAATGTTGGTATTCGCTTGCGGACTGCTGCAATCGGCGGTCGCGAGCGCGGACGATGGTTTTGACGTCACGGTGACGGCCACGCCGCTTCAGGCGCGCTCGGCGGCTGCCGACCTGCCATTCACCCGTGTCGATGGTAGTCAGGTCGGTCTTACATTTGAGAATCGCTTTAGTCCTCGAGACTTTTATCCGCCGTTTTTCAATGGCGGTGGAATCGCATCCGGCGACATCAATCGCGACGGGTGGCCGGATGTTGCTGCTGCTAACGGCTCACTTCTGGTGCTGTATATCAATGAACAGGGTCGTCGGTTTGTGCCGATTGAAATGGATATCACCGGACAACGTGATACCAACCTCTTTAACGTCGCGTTAATCGATTTTAACGGCGATGGCTGGCTGGACATATACGGCAGCACCTACCTGCAGGGCAACTTCATCCTGTTTAGTGAAGGTGGCAACTTCACCTCGGCCGGGCTTGCGCAGTTGCCCCGCGGTGATGCGGTGGTGAGCAAAACCGCGTCATTTGGTGACCTTGATCACGACGGTGATCTCGATATCGTGATTGGTAATTGGTTTGCCGGTGCGGCAAAAAAGCACCCGCCAATGCACTCGACCAATCAGGTCGTGCTTAATCAAAACGGCGAGCTTGCGATGACTCCGCTGGAAGAACTCGTCGGTGAAACGTTGAGCACCTTATTGTCGGACTGGAGCGGCGATGGCGTGCTTGACCTGATTGTTGGCAATGACTTTCAGGGACCGGATTTCTACTACCTGGGCAACGGCGATGGCAGTTTCGACCGGGTGAAGCGGGATGACGGTATCATTCCAGTATCGACCGAGTCGACGATGAGTATCGATACGGCCGACTACGACAACGATCTTGATCTCGACGTCTTTATCGATCAGATCACGGCGCGTGCGACCGGCCCCTCGGCGCAAATGCAGATTACTGCGGTTGAGACGTACTGCGATGACATCGTAGATGAGGATAGCCGGGCGCGCTGCGAAGCGAATATTGCGACGCGCCGTGCATTTTTCTACGGCGCCAACCATCGCCCGAGTAACGTCCGCAACTGCAGTGAGGTGCCCGACGAGACGGATCGTCGCGAGTGCATTGCCATGCAGGTGATGATGACCGGGCAGCGTCTTAACGATCGCAAGATCTGCGATTCGATCCCGCAGCAGGAGACCCGCACGTTTTTCCTCTGCAGCAGTTTCTTTGAACCGATTCAGCCCTATGACCGGCAAATGCTCGACGAGGCGATACCGCAACGGATGAACGAGAACGTGTTTCTTGCCTGGGATGACGAGAATCGTCGGTTTGCTGATGTCTCGGATAAGAACGGGGTCGGTTTTACCGGCTGGAGCTGGAATGCCAAGTTTGCGGATGTCGATAACGACGAATGGCAGGATATCTATGTCGCGGCCGGGTCTTGGTTCCGCGCCACTCCGTCGGGCACGATGGCAAACTTTTTCTATCACAATCAGGCCGGCCAAACGTTTGCGGATCAAACGGCCGAGTTCGGTTTGCAAAACGACATGATTGTGAGTGCGTATACCGTGTTTGACTACGATCGAGACGGCGATCTCGATTTTGTCACCAACTCTATTAATGGCCCACTTTGGTTGGTGCGCAACAACCAGCAGGAGGGCAACGGCGTATTGTTCAAATTGGATGATGACCTCGGCAATCGCGACTGCATTGGTTGTCGAATAACGGTGACCTATGGCGACAATCAGGCGCGGCGACAACTCCGCGAGATTAAGGCGGGTGGCGGCTATCTGTCCTTCGACGAGCCGGTGGCGCACTTCGGATTAGGCTCGCATGAGCGTATTGCGAACGTTGAGATCTTGTGGTCAACCGGCGAGCGTTCGACACACGAGGGTCCATTTGCGGCTGGACATCTGTATTCTCTGCGACGCACCAAAGCGGAGTAACGCCGGTCGTGAGTTCGGATAAAGAAAAACGTGGGTCACTGGAGATCGCAATCGAGCGCACCGCGCAGCTGCTCGATATCGACCCTGCCATGGCTGAGCAGCAGGCAGAAGAAATTCTCAAGGCTGTGCCTAACCATCCGCCGGGGCGATTTTACTTGGCGATGGCGCGACGCTATCAGGGCAAATACCAACAGGCGCTTGAAGTACTGGAACCGTTGCTCGATGCGCAGCATGAATGGGCTGCAGCGTGGTTTGAATACGGCGTTTCGCTGGGGCATGTCGGCCGCGGTGATGAAGCTATTGAGGCGCTGCTAAAAGCGGTCAATTTTCAGCCGGAACATCCGCAGGCCTGGCGCTATCTAGGTGACCACCTGACCGCCACGGGTGATGCTGAGAAGGCGGATGCGGCTTACGCGCGGCACGTGCAGTGTGCTGGTCATGATCCTGCCTTGCAGGAAGCGGCGGCGGCCATGGTTAAGAAAGACGTGGCGACGGCAGAGCGCTTGCTGAAGGCGCGACTTAAAACATCGCCAACCGACGTGGCGGCGATTCGCATGCTGGCTGAGGTGGCGGTGCGCTGCGATCGCAATGACGAAGCGGAAAATCTGTTGCTGCGATGTCTGGAGTTATCACCGGGTTTCACCGCCGCACGTTACAACTATGCGGTGATCCTGCATCGACAAAACAATTCACCTGGCGCGTTGACACAAATCGAGCAGTGTCTTCGTGAGGTCCCCGAGAGCCCCGCGTATCGAAATCTTGCCGCAGTCATTCTCAGTCGTGTGGGTGAATACGACCGCTCCATCGAGCTCTATTCACAGCTGCTCAGCGAGTACCCCAAGAATGCCAAGGTTTGGTTGAGCTACGGTCATGTGCTCAAGACCGCCGGCAAGATCGACGATTGCATCAGCGCCTACAAGACCAGCATCGATCAAAACCCGGCATTCGGTGAGGCGTATTGGAGTTTGGCCAATCTAAAAACCTACGCGTTCGGCAACGACGATCTCACGGATATGGCGCAGCAGGTTGATACCGGCAGTGGCGAAGACGAGGATCGCTGGCATCTACACTTTGCGATGGGTAAAGCGGCTGAAGATTCCGGCGATTATGCGGTGTCGTTTGAGAATTACGAGAAAGGCAATGCGCTGTACCGCAGCAATTACGGTTACGACCCCGACTTAAACAGTGAACGCTGCCAGCGCCTCATCGACGATTTTACGGCGGATGTGTTTGCCGAACGGTCCGGGCTTGGCAGTGACGCGGATGCTCCCATTTTTATTGTGGGCATGCCGCGCGCGGGCTCAACGTTGCTGGAACAGATTCTGTCGTGTCACTCGCAGATTGAGGGCACCACCGAGCTACCCGATATTCTGATGATCGCTCAAGCGCTGCGCTCGGAGGCGCACGCCGATAACATTGCGGTCTACGCCAAAGTATTGGCCGGGAAAAGCGCGGCAGAGCTCAAAGCGTTGGGCGACGACTATATTGAACGCACGCGTATTCATCGCAAAACCGACAAGCCGTTGTTCATCGACAAAATGCCGAACAACTTCTTGCATGTCGGACTGATCCATCTGATCTTGCCGAACGCCAAAATTATCGATGCGCGTCGCCACCCGATGGGTTGTTGTTTCTCCAACTTCAAGCAGTACTACGCTCGCGGCCAGAATTTCAGCTACAACCTCAACGACGTCGGTCAGTACTACGCCGACTACGTCAAACTGATGGCACACTTTGACAGCGTGCTGCCAGGGCGCATTCATCGGGTTTTCTATGAAGACACCGTTGCCGATACGGAACGCGTGGTGCGCGGCATGCTGGACTACTGCGGGCTCGAGTTTGAGGAGGAGTGCCTGCGATTCTTCGAGAGCTCGCGACCGGTGCGTACGGCCAGTTCTGAGCAGGTTCGTCAGCCCATATATCAAGACGGTCTAGCTCTGTGGCAGCACTACGAACCCTGGCTGGACCCCCTCAAAAATGCATTAGGCCCGGTTCTAGCGCGCTATCCCGACGTCCCGTCATTCTAAGTTATTGATTCTCAGTTGAGTCGACCGACGTTGTGGCGTCGTTACGACAACGTTGCGTGTCGCGCTAAGAACTGGACGGGCGCTCGAAGTTAGAGGTAGTCTTAAGTGGGGATTTCAATACCCTGTCGCGATAAAACAACAAATTGGAGAATGGCAAATGCAGGTTTCTCGAGAGACGACGACAGAGAAGAAGAGTTACACCCGTTCCGCCGTGTCGTCCGGCGTCGTGCTTGCGCTCGCAAGCCCGGTTCTCATGGCACAGGATGCGCTGCAGATCGAAGAGGTGGTGGTAACCGCTCAGAAACGATCTCAGAACCTCCAAGATGTGCCGATTAGTATTCAGGCCCTCGGAAATGAAGCTATTTCTGAGCTCAACCTGACGAACTTTAAAGACTACACAGCCATGCTGCCGTCGGTATCGATTCAACCGAGTCTCGGTGCCGGGTCCAGCTTTACCCGCGTTTACATGCGCGGTATCGCGACGGCCGGTGACGGACAGGCAACCACGTCGTTGCCGAGTGTCGGTATGTACCTCGATGAGCTGTCGATCACCACGATCCAAGGCAACCTCGATGTGCACATGTACGACATTGCACGTGTCGAAGCGCTGGCGGGCCCGCAGGGTACGCTGTACGGCGCTAGCTCACAGGCCGGTACGATTCGTGTTATCACCAACAAGCCTGAACTGGATCAGTTCTCAGCCAGTTTCTCGGCAGAGGTGAATACGATCGACGATGGCGGCACGGGTAACACGATCGAAGGCCACGTCAACATCCCGATTGGCGACAACGCCGCGGTACGACTGGTTGGTTGGTCACGTTCTGACGCCGGTTGGATCGACAACGTACTCGGTAGTCGTACCTTTGCCGGCGTAGCCGCCGATCCGGGTGATGACATTACGCTCACCAATACGGATTTGGCCGAGAGCGATTACAACACTCTGGATACGGTCGGCGCTCGTGCCGCTCTGCGAATCGACTTAAACGACAACTGGACGATCAGCCCAACGGTGATGTTCCAGCAGTCGGAGTCAGAAGGTTCCTGGGGTGATGATCTGAGCAACCTGCTACAGACGGGCGACTTCGCAGTCACGCACTTTAAAGACGAGTTCACCGACGACGAGTGGTCCATGGTGGGTCTGACCATCGAAGGTTCGATCGGTAATTTCGATGTCGTGTATGCGGGTTCATATCTTGACCGTCAGGTGGATGGTTCGTACGACTACTCGGACTACTCCTACTGGTACGACGAGATTTACACCACCGGCTACTATGCAGATCTCCACTTCTCTGCAACCGGACCGCGTTCGAGCCCCAACCAGTTTGTGCCGGGCTACTTCGATGCGGCCGATGTCGGCACACGTCAGATGACCGGTTCACGCTTCACCAATGACGATGGCTATACCAAGCTTAATCATGAGCTGCGTATCAGCACCGACCCGACCAAGCGGGTTCGGGGTTTGGTTGGCGTGTTCTCGCAGAAGCAATTCCATGATTTCGAACAGCATTGGATTGTGGATGGCTCACTGGCGCCGGTGATGGAGTTGAACCAGGGTCTGGACCCACGGTTCGATGACACGGTTTATCTCAACAGCATGTATCGCACCGACCGCGACCTCGCGTTCTTTGGTAGCGTCAGTTGGGATGCGACCGACGATCTCGAGCTCACCGTGGGCACGCGATTCTTCGAGCCGGAAGTGTCGGTGAAAGGCTTCTTCGGCTTCGGTCTCGGTTTCTCGCCGATCTGGTCAGGTAACGGCGAAGTGCGCTGTAACCTGGTGCAAGGCGATCCGGGCTGGACACCGTCGTTCAACGGCCAGGAAGACTGGAAGAACAAGCCGTGCCTCAACGTGGATAAGTCGCTGAAAGAGAGTGACAACGTGAGTCGCTTCAATGCGTCGTACACGATCAACGATGACGCGATGGTGTACTTCACCTGGTCGGAAGGGTATCGCCCGGGTGGTGTACAGCGTAATCCGAATGCCGGCGAATATCTGTCCGACTTCTTGACCAACATTGAGTTTGGATGGAAGACGCAGTGGGCGGATAACCGGGTGCAATTCAACGGCGCATTGTTTACCCAGGAATGGGAAGACGTGCAGGTGTCGTTCACCGGCGAGAACGCGATCACGGCAGTCAACAACGGGCCGACGGCGAGCGTCGATGGTCTTGAGATGCAAATGCTGTGGTTGCCGACGGATAACCTGAGAATCACCAGTTCGGTAGCATTTTATGATTCTCAGCTCGATGACGACTATTGCAACTTTACGGCCGGTGTTTGTACCTCAGTGTTGGCGCCGAAAGGCACCGCGCTGCCGGTTACGGCCGAATTCAAAGGCAATGTCGTTGGGCGTTATCACTTCCAGGCAGGACCTTTTGACTCCTACGTTCAGGCAGCGGTTGTCCATGAAGGCGAACGCGGCTCGGACCTGGATCAAAGCGCGAATGCAATTCTGGGTGATGTGCCGGCTTACACCACGGTGGATCTCGCGGCGGGTATCGCAAGGGACGATTGGACTCTTGACCTGTTCGTGAAGAACGCGACCAATGCGGACGAACCGCTGTACTTCACCGGTCAGTGCACCGCAGAAACCTGCGGTCCGCAAACCTACGGTGTACGCATTCGCCCGATGTCTGTTGGCGTGAAATTCCGTAAGGACTTCGACTAAGCGATTTGCTTGTTCGAAAGGCAAAACCAAAAGGGGCGTAGTTTTCTACGCCCCTTTTTTTGTGTCCGGCAGAACCGAAGATGACTATCGCAACGATTGCGCTGGATCGTGCCGATCCTACCAGCCTCGAAACAGCACTTACCGATATCGGATTCGTGCAAGTTATCGATCATGAAATTTCGCCGGCACTTATCAACGCTGTTCGCCGGTCTCTGATCGAGTACTTTGCGTTGTCGGATGCGGCCAAAATGGCCGATCAAATTACGCGTGACAATTATCGTGGCTTCATTCCGCTGGGATTTTTTAGCCCCAATCAAGGTGGCGGTGGGGCGGATCGCTACGAGGGGTATAAGCTGCACGCGGAAGTGGCGGTGGATGACCCGATTCGCACCGAATGTGACTTGTATGGACCCAATCGATGGCCAGAAAGCACTCCGGATGTGCGTCGTTTCGTATCGGCATATTGGCGGGAGTGCGACCGCGTCTCGACGGTGTTGCTAGGGATTATCGCGGAGATTCTTGACGTTAACGTCGAGACATTTCTTGCCAAGTTCTCCTCGCCGCTGACCAATATGACGTTGCTTCACTATCCGCCGCAATCGGCTGACGAGGCCGGCGTTGGCATCCATGCGCACAAGGACACCGACGTGCTGACAATGCTTATTAATGATCCGGCTGGCGGCTTGTTCGTTAAAGCGCGAACGTCGGATGATTGGATTGAGGTTGCCGGGCCACCCGATGCGCTTATCGTTAATGTGGGTGACATGCTGGAGCTATTTTCGGGCGGGCGTTTGGTTTCCACGCCGCATAAAGTCGTTAACTCAACCGGCGCGGAGCGCTACAGCTTCCCGTACTTTGTTGTGCCACGCCACGACGTGGTGGTTGCAGCTTTAGTAGAGCCGCTGGACGGTTTCGATCGATCGCCGGTGCATGTTGGTGACGTCTCTCGAGAAGTCTGGCGGACCAACTGGCCGGACACCGAATCCTCGCGCCCGGAGTTTGATCTCGGTACGCTGGCAAACGCATGAAGACTCGAATACTCCTGCTGATTGTGAGCGCGGTTCTGGTTGCCGGCTGTTCGCCGGATAACGAGGAGGGAGTTTCCGTCGTCATCGGGCCGACCGCAATCCCGCGCGGCAACGCCATTGGCACAAATGACGTTACCGTGAATAACGGTTTGTTTGCGATGTCCTTTGCGGTCGACACGGCACCGCCGTGGGGTGTAGCGCGCGGCGGCATCTTGGATGTGGGCATTGTCCGCGATGGTGAGATTGGCTACGACTTTGTTTCACTGATCGATTTCATGCCGAACCGTTGGTCACCTTGGCCGACGACCTATCAAGATGTGTCCGTAGAACGAGAATCTCCCGATTCGGTGGTGGTACGAGTAAAACGCGATTGGGGCGACGTCGACCTCGATACGCGATTTACGATTCGTGCCAACGAGAGCCAGGTTCACGTCATCACTACGATGACGAATGGCGGTGATCAGTCGCTGCTCGATTTATTGTCGGGCTATATTGCGTGGCCTGACGGCGGCTCTTTGTATGGTGTGCCGGGTTTGCAAGGCGCAATAGAGCAGGCGGAAGATGCGCGAGTCGGTACCGGCGAGGCCGGCAAGGTTGCCGACTGGAGCGCAATGTTTGACCAGGGGTGGACCATCGGTCTGCATGCGCCGTATTCCGAGCACTTGGCGTATGGCGGCCGCGATCGCTATGACCGGCATGACATTGGTGCTGGCGGCGATGCGACGATCGAAGCCTGGGTACAAATTGAGCCCAGTGGATCGCTAGCTCCTATCGTTGAGGCCGAAATTGAACGCGCTGCGCTAACACATGGAAAAGTCTCTGGCACGGTTCATGACCTAAACGGCACGCCTATTGAGACGCCAGCGGTAGTTTTTCATCGTGGTGATGTCGAGTACGCGTTTGTGGTGGGTGACGACGGCGACTATGCGATGACTTTGCCGGGGGGTACGTATCGCGCCTACGCAACGGCACCCAACCATGGACGCAGTGAATTACAGAGTGTCACCGTTACCCATGGTGATGATATTGAACTCGATTTTAGGGATGTCGCGGGCCCGGCAACAGTGGCTTTTGCCGTGTCGGATCGGCAATACGGCGGGATGGTCGATGCTCGAATTACGATTGTTGACGGTCCCCAGCAGACGGTCGGTTACTTCGGCAAGAATACGTTGTTCACCGAGCTCGATGAGAGAGGATTCCTGCGTCAGGAGATCGCTCCGGGCGAGTATACCTTTGCAGTTTCTTCTGCCGGTGGGTTCACCGCCGATGTACGGCAGACGCGGGCGACATTGCGGCCAGGCCAAGAACACCAGCTGGACGTGCAAATTGAGCGCCTGACGCAACCTTATACAGGGGGTTGGTACTCGGCAGATCTGCATCATCATTCCGACGTCCTCGATGGCTTTACCGAACCGGAATACGTGTTGCGATCACAGCTCGCCGCCGGGTTGGACGTGATTTTTCTCAGCGACCACGATTCGGTTGTCAACAATGCGGAATTGGAGCGATTAGCGGCCGCACAGGACATGCCGTTTATTCCGGCTGTAGAGCTGTCTCCATCCTGGGCGCATTTCAATGCGTTCCCTGTCGACGACGGTAAAGACATTGAAATCGATACTGGCCAATCGACCGTGCAGGAAATATTCGCTGAAGCACGACGTATCGGTGCGGACGCAATTGGGCTCAATCATCCGCACTCCGACTATGGCTATTTCACTGCGGAATCCGACGCAGCCATTCCGGGCGGTTTCGATCCGGGTTTCGATCTGGTGGAGATCGAAACCGGCGTCGATGAGCGCAATGCAAAGACGCTGCAGCGTACCTGGGCACTGTGGAATGATGATCGGCGTGTCGCCCTCGTCGGTGGCTCAGACGCACACGATGTTTGGTTGCAAGAGTCCGGCTCGACGCGCACGTATGCGTGGGTAAAGAACGAGTTTTCGGTCGACAAGTTTGTCGCTGCCGTGAAAGCGGGACGCTCATACGTTTCAGAAGGTCCGCTGATTTTTTATCCAAACGTCATGTTTGGTAGTGATATTCACAGCCAGTCTGGTGCCGATGTTGTGTTTCGGTTCGAGGGTTTTTCAGTGCACGGAGTAGTATCGGCGACGTTAGTGGAGCGCGGAATCGTCGGTGAAGAACAGCGCCTCGACTTTGTGGGGAATTCCCGCGGCGGAACGTTTGAGTTTTTGGTTAAGCCAAAGAATGATACCTGGTACAGCTTTATCGTAGAGGACCTCGAGGGTAAACGGGCCTATTCCAATCCTATCTGGGTGACCATCGAGGACACACCATGACAGAAATTCTCGTAGTCGCAATGGCAGTGTTGCTGCTAAGTGCGGTAGTGCTAGCGCTGCGCTGGGGCAACTTGGAATGTACCGGTCCATTTCCGGTTTCATTCTTCACCTTCATCGCTATTTTGTTTACGTCCGGGCTTGATGTGGGTTTGATCATGTTTCCGTTGGTCGACTTCGAACTGTTTGCCAGCGAGAGCGACTATGATTTCGCGAACCCGCTTGCCATCGAATTTGGATTCTGGGGTTTCTTGGTCTGGGGTTTTTACTTCGTTACCACGTTTTACTTCTGCATCGTTGAGCCCAGGCTGAAGTTATTTGAGATTCCCTGGGTCAAGTTTCTCAACAACCTGGTTATCATCGCGACCTGCGCCTTCACGGCATTCTTGTTCTTATCGTTCTTGCCTGATTACGTACCCGGAATCACCGACACGGTGCGGTTTGGCTTGGTGGCCGGGGTCATACTATTGGCGGTATTGTCGAGTACCGATATTAAATTCGTGAAAATTCTCAGCGTGTCGTCAACCTGGCTGTTCTTCGCGCTGATCGCCACGATTTGGTTCATATCGGGTATGTCGTTCGGTGAATTCGCGCAAACCACATCCGGTATCGGAGAGTACTTCACAACCATTCACAAATTTGTGGCGCCACTGAATGACTATCACCAGTTCTATCTGTACTGGTGGTTCGCGTGGAGCATTATGATCGGACAATTCGTTGCGCGTTTCGTCGGTGGCGTTAAAGTCTGGCAGCTGTTGGTCGCGCTGCTGGTGGTGCCGTCGATACCCATCGCGATTTGGTTCTCAGTGCTGTACTACACCTTCGATAACGGCATTGCGATCGATGGTATTTGGCGACTGGCGATGGTCGCGGTCGGCGTTCTGTTCGTCATCAATTCACTGGATTCGTTAATCCGCCTGTACACGACGAATTTGGGCATGACCACCGACAAGTTAGGCAAGGCTCAATACGTAGCCGGAAATTGGCTATCCCTAGCGGCGTTGGTGGTGCTGTATCAATTCACTCCGCTCAAGATTGAGTGGATCGGTCTGGTTGTTGTGGTGATTTACGCCGCTGTATTTGTGCTAGTTGCGCAGCGGCGCCAAGAGCTCTACCACCACGCCGCGTAGATACCGCCGAGCATAATAATGATGACCACGGAGGCCCAATTAAAGCCTGCGCTGGTGGTGGTATTCACGTCCGCATAGTCGATCGCTTTCGGATGGTCTTCGTTGCCACCGATGCGCGAGACTGCCATGCCGATGAGCATGCAAAGTACGAATGCGATACCGACGCGGTCCATAAACGGCAGTGCCGGCCAATAGAGTTTCGCCAGCACCGAGAAGACCGCGGAGCTGATCGCAGCAGCGAGCGCGGCATTGGCCGTGGTTTTCTTCCAGAAGAAGGCCAGCAGGAAGATGGCGACAATGCCCGGTGTAAAGAAGCCGGTGAACTCCTGAATGTATTGGAAAGCTTGGTCGAAGTTGCCAAGCAGCGGCTTGGCGATGAGCGCCGCGATGATCAAAGACGAAAGACTCACAGCGCGGCCGATGGTCACCAGCTGCGACTCGGACTTTTCGCCAGAACGAGCCACGATGTCCATAGTGAAAATCGTCGCGATGCTATTCGTCATGGAAGCCAGCGACGACACGATTGCGGCAATGAGTGCAGCAAACACCAGTCCCATAATGCCAACCGGTAACAAGGTCATAACCGCCGGGTAGGCTTGATCGTTGGACGTTAGGTCGGGTGCCAAAATGACCGCTGCGATGCCGGGCAGCACGACCAAAACGGGCATCAGCATTTTCAGGAACGCCGCAAAGACGATACCTCTTTGTGCTTCGGCATTACTCTTTGCAGCCAGCGCGCGCTGAATAATGTACTGATTAAAGCCCCAGTACGATAAGTTCATGATCCACATACCGCCGACGAGTACCGATATCCCGGGTAGGTGCTTGTAATGCGGGCTGTCCGGTTCGAATATCATGTCGAACTTCTCAGGTGCCACCTCCAGTACGTGTTTGAAACCGGCCCAGGCACCGCTGCCGCCGGAAATCTCATTCATCGCGATATAGGCGATTAACAGGCCGCCGAATACCAGTAGCACGACTTGGATAATATCGGTGAGCGCAACCGCTTTAAGGCCACCGTAGAGAGAATACGCCGCGGCGAAAGCCGCTAGCAGACCAATGGCAACCACCTGATCCATGCCGGTCACGGTGTGGATGGCCAGCGCGCCGAGCCACAGGATCGACGTCAGGTTAACGAACACGTAAACACCTAACCAAAACACAGCCAAGACGGTGCGAACGCGAGAGTCATAACGCTGCTCAAGAAACTGCGGCATGGTGTAGATGCCATGCTTCAAGAACACCGGTAGTAGATACTTGCCGACGATGATCAGCGTCAGTGCCGACATCCATTCGTAGGAGGCAATCGCGATGCCCATCACGTAGGCCGAGCCGGACATGCCGATAATTTGCTCGGCGGAGATGTTCGCCGCGATCAGCGACGCACCGATCGCCCACCAGGGTAACGCGCGCCCGGCAAGAAAGTAGTCGCCGGTGTCTTTCTGGTGGCCGGCTTTTTCTCGGGAGACCCATTGCGCCAGAATCAACAGCATGAGCGCATAGGCGCCTACCACCCAAAGATCGATTGTTGCTAAATGCACGGCTTATCCTTTCTTGTTAGCGTCGAACGAGCTCATTCAGCGGTGTTTTTTCCGGCGAATAGGGCACCAGTGTAAATCCGTACTCGTACGTCGTTTCATTGAGCGTGTATTGCTGCAAAGTGCGCTTACCCCATGAGTCGTCGCCGCCGACGCCCATCTGGCCATAGTCGATGTCCAAGGCGACGAGATCACGTGGTACCACATCGTTGACGTGAATATTCACGCGTTCCTCATTGTCGCGCGCGCCGGGGCCATCCTCACTGGTGATTGCGATTTTGACCGGCGGCACGAAGTCTTCGAGACGATTGTGGTGGACGCCAAAGCTGATCACATCGTCGGCGAGGACCAGCAATCCGGTTTCTGCATCGGATAGAGATAGCCAGCGGACGTCGGTCTTGTAACCGTTTTCCTGGGGTCGCATGTACGGCACGTAGTGGTCGGCAACTTTGTTGCTGTAACGCCCGACGTTTGCTGCAGTGTTGCGGTCAACATAGTTCTCAAACGGTCCGCGCCCAAACCAGTCGACGTTATCGAGCTCGCGCAATAGCTCGACATTCATGCCAACGCGAGGCATCGGCGGCAGGTCTGGGTCGCGAGAAAACTCGTTCAGGACCCGCATCGCGCCGCCACCGTACAGAATGTAGCTCGCGGCCCAGGTAGCCGATCGTGCGCCATCGGCATCCAAGTAATCGTAGAAGGCCGTGACCGATACCCAGCCATCGCCGGCATCGGTTTCCAGTGCGTTGAGCTGCCGACGGTCCGACGATTCGGCCCAAACCGAAGCCCAATCTGGCATGTAGTTGCCGAAATCGTTGTCGGTGGGTGCGCGCCACAAGTTCGGGGTGAGCGGTGCGAGTAACAATTCACGTCCTTCAAACTGAAGCGATGATAGTAAGCCGCTTTGTTTATCGAATGATGCAGTGGTGGATGCGGCGGTCACCTCGATAGAGGATTCCAAATCAGAGACCTGCGGCACATCGTCAGCATCGATCGACGGCTCCAGCGCATCGGCAACCAAGGTGAGGTCGATTTGCTCTTCGGCATACACATGATCGGCCGGCATTAACCCTCGTGCCTCGGGCGCGATCAATTTGAGGTTGAGGTGGTACTCCGGTCCGGGCCGAAACGCCGGGATGGCGTACTGCATTCGCACCACGCCACTGCTCTCCGGTCCGATATCGAGGTCGTCGATGGTGTCCCACAAAACGGGTCGTCCGTCGGCAATCAACTCCCAGTGCAGTTCGAATTCGGATAAGTCGATAAAGTCATAGTTATTGAAGATTGCGATCTCGCCGCGGCTCGGGTCGATCAGTTCGAAATCAACATGTTGGTAGACGCGTTTTACCTCCCAGAATGCGGGCTGAACACGTCGGTCGGGGAACACCAGGCCATTGAAATTGAAGTTGCCGCTGGATGGCACGTCAGCAGGGCCATAGTCACCGCCATAGGTCCAATACGGCACGCCGTTCTCATCATGCTCGAGCAGCCCCTGGTCGACCCAATCCCAAATGAATCCGCCGGCAAGAATGTCGTAGCGATTGATGACGTCCCAGTATTCCTTCAGGTTGCCAGTGCTGTTACCCATCGAGTGCGAATACTCGATGAGGACGAAAGGCCGGTCGTTATGCGTCTGCGCGTACTCTTCAAGATCCCAGTAGCGCCAATACATACTGGAATGGAAATCCGAGTGCCGCTCGCCTACCTCCTCTATATTGCCTTCGGTTTCATACTGCACCGGGCGTGACAGATCCCGCGACTTAATCCAGTGGTAGGTCGCGCCGAGATTTACGCCATCGCCGGCTTCGTTACCGAGCGACCAGATCACCACCGACGGATAATTCTTGGCGCGCCCCAGCATGCGGATCGTGCGGTCGAGGTGGTGTTCCTTCCAGTGTGGCTTGTTGCCGAGCGTTTTGTCATGGTCGTAGCCATAGCCGTGGCTCTCAACGTTCGCCTCATCGACCATGTACAGACCGAGCTCGCTGGTTAGTTCGTACCAGCGCTCAGGCTGCGGGTAGTGCGAATTTCGCACCGCATTCATATTCGACGCCTGCATCAGGTAGATGTCTTTGAGCATCGTTTCTTCGTCGACAACGTGTCCGGTGACTTCATGATGTTCATGAAGATTGACACCCTTGAGCTTCACCAGTTTGCCGTTGATCATGAATCGACCATTGATGATCTCGACACTGCGGAAGCCGACGATCTGTTCGATCGATTCTCCGTCAGTGAGCTCGATCACCAGCGTGTAAAGATTCGGAACTTCGGCCGACCATGCTTTTGCACCCTCAAGTTCGATCGTGTACGACTCGCTATTGTCGCCCGGGTCAAGTTCCAGATCGCTACTGATCGTGCGGAGCGTTTGCTCACCGTCCATTAGTCGGATGGTTGCTGTTGTACTTTGCACGTCATCCGTCGCATTGGTGAGATCGATATCCAACTTGAGCAGGCCGTCGCTGTAATTGTTGACTAGGCTGGCCTGTGCAAAGAAATCACGCACGCGGACTTTCGGCCGCGCATACATGCGCACGTCGCGTTGAATGCCACTTAACGACCAAAAGTCCTGGTCTTCCAAATAGCTGCCGGTACTCCATCGATAGACCTCCACCGCAATGCTGTTGCCGCCCGGACGCACCAGGTCGGTAATCTCAAATTCCGAAGGTGTCTTGCTGCCCTCGCTGTAGCCGACGTACTCGCCGTTGACCCATACATAGAACGCTGAGCTGACGGCGCCAAATTCGACGAAGATATCGTCGCCCAGCCACTCGTCCGGGATATCAAAATTACGCCGGTATGAACCCACTGGATTTTCTTCGGTTGGTACGTTCGGTTCATCGATCTCGAACGGGTAGGGCACATTGACGTAGATCGGATAACCGTGACCATGGCGTTCCCAGTTCGATGGCACAGGGATCGTCTCCCAGCTATCGACGTCGAATGTCTCTTCGAAGAAATCGGCAGGCCGATCCGCCGGTGAGTCGGAATAGTTGAAGTACCAATGTCCGTTTAACTGTCGGTAGAAGCTGCCGCCGCCGCGCTGAGGAATGAAATGCGCCCGCGGCGCTTCGACGTTTTCGCGAATGACATCGATGTTATTCCAATGAGGTCGCTCCGTTGCGGTGTCGCAACCGGCGACCCATGCTAGCGCAGCGAGTGCGCCAAGCTGACGAATGAAGCGAATTGACGTTGATCGAAATTGAAGCATGGTCTACTCGTGAGTTAAGTGTTTGCGTAGCTGTTCTGCTGCCTGTTCCGGAGTCAGGTCACGCTGGGGCTGGGCCAGCATCTCGAAACCGACCAGATGTTTTCTAACGGTAGCCGAACGCAGTAAGGGAGGATAGATATGAATATGAAATTGCCAGCCCGGGTAGGACGTGTCGTCCGAGGGACGCGGGTGAAAGCCCAGCGAATACGGCGCCGGGGCCGCAAACAAGGCTTCGTAGCTGCCCAGCGCCACGCCAAGAACTTCGCTGAGTGACGCAATCTCAGTGTCGGACAGCTGGTCCGGTGCAGCGATCGGGCGCAACGGCACGATCAGCATCTGGTACGGCCAGACGGCCCAGTAGGGGACGACCACCAACCATTGACCGTTACGACACACGATGCGGTGTGTGTCTTCAATTTCCGCATTTGCGTAGTCCAGTAACAGAATCGAGCGGTGCTGTTGACGATAATCGTCTTGATTGCGCGCGATTTTTGCAGGCTCCGTCGGTACCGACGACAAAGCCCAAATTTGTGCATGCGGGTGGTCGTTACTGCACCCCATCATCTGTCCTCGATTTTCGAAGATTTGGACATAGTCGATATCTTCGCGCTGATCCAAGTTCGCGAATTGCTCAACCAGGCATTGCAGCGCCGACGTTCGGTCTTTATTGCTCAACGTCGCCAGTCGCAGGTGGTGCTTTTCGGTGTAACAGACCACACGACAGATGCCGGTCTCAGCGCGAGCGGTAAACAAAGGCGATGACTCATCCACGTGACTTTCAGCAGATAGCGCAGGAAAATCGTTGTCGAAGACGAAGGGCCCTTGGTAATCAGGGTTTCGCTGATCGTTCGCGCGCGTATTGCCAGGGCACAGATAACAATCCGGCTCGTAGGCTTCGGTCGGCGCAACCGGCGCGTCATCGATTTGGCCTTGCCACGGCCGCTGTAATCGGTGCGGCGATACCAATACCCATTCGTTGGTGAGCGGATTGCGGCGAGAATGTGAGTGTGTTGGCGACGTCATTACAATACGATCTCGCTCGCGCCCGCGCAGGGCGACACGACCTGGTGCCACGGTGATTGACCGATCATTTTCCCATATTGCTTGGCAATATCCGTAGCGGTACTGTTCGCGTCCGGCGCAGCAACGGCAGCGAGCACGCAACCGCCGAAGCCACCGCCCATCATACGCGCGCCGTAAACAGCGTCGTGTTGGTTGGCAACGTCGGCGAGCGTATCCAGCTCCGGACAGCTGATTTCAAAATCGTCGCGTAAGCTCATATGTGACTCGTTCAATAACCGCCCAACGGTCGTAAGATCCGCGTTCGCGAATGCCGTAACCGTGCCGCGGACGCGGTCGATGTCGGTGACGACATGACGAGCGCGACGAAACACCGTGTCACCGAGCCGATCGCGAGCGGCGTGCAGTGTGTCGAGGGACAAGTCGCGCAGCGCCCGAATGTCTTCGCCAGCTTCCTGCAAGATCGCCACCGCATTACTGCAGGCGTCCGCTCTATCGTTGTAATTGCCGTCGATCAGCTGCCGTCTTGCGCCCGAATCGATCACCAGAAAAGATAAGTCGTCGGGGACTAACACCGGTTCTGCGGTTTCCGTTCTGCAATCCAACAGCAAGGCATAGCCTTCGCGGCCGCAGGCAACGGCGTATTGGTCCATCAGACCACAAGCGACCCGTGCAAAATCATGCTCAGCCTGCCGGCAAATCCGGGCCAGCTGCAGGTCGGTCGGCGATGCGTCGACTAATGCAGCCATTGCCACCGCACACGCGACTTCCAGCGATGCCGAGGAGCTGAGACCGGCGCCCATCGGAATGTCGCTGTCCACGTAAAGATCTGCGCCGGCGATCTCAATACCCTGACGGTGCATGAGATGGCAGACCCCGCGCACATAATCGATCCAGCGCGGCTGCTCCGGTTTGGAGTCGTCGCTAATTTCAAAAGTCTGTTCATCGTCCAACCGTGCCGCGTGCACCCGCACGCGACCGTCGTTCCGAGGTTGCGTCGCCACCCAGGTATGCGGTGCGGACGCCAATGGCAAGACCAGTCCGTCGTTGTAATCGCAATGTTCGCCAATAATGTTGATACGAGCCGGCGCCCGAAATACGCGGATCTTGCGTGCCGAGTGATTCAACCAATCGGTGGCCGCGACATGAACGGATTCCGCGTTCACGCACTGAGCTCGAGTTGAATCGACCACCGAAGTTCATCGCCCGAATCGATGAAAGGGACTTCGCCGGCGGTGATTGCGGCGCGGACATCGTCATAGCCGGCGGTCGCCGGTTCAATACCCATATTGAAATACGGTTCATCACCACTGCCCGACCAGGCGCGACAGTTAATCCACAGTCCAACCCACGGTGCCGCGTCTGGATCAAATTGCATCCGCAAACGCTGCGTGCCATCGGCGCGACTGAGGCTCACCGCACCATCGGTGGGTGTAGGAACGTAAACTTTGCTGGCAAAGCGCCGCTCGGCACCAAAGCATGAGTCTAGGTCGATATCGCCGGCACCGTTACAACGCAACGTTGGCCAGTTGTGCTCGCCAACCGGTTCTGCTGATGCGCTCGCAAATTGATCAACGCGAATTCGCGGTTGTCCTTGCAGATGTATACGCGTGTTTTCGTCGACGCGGAACAGCGGGTGCGCACACCAATAACCGGGAATGCGATACGCACCCAAATTCTTCAGTGTGTAATCCAATCGCAGGTAGGCGCCGTCCGCGGCGAGCCAAACGGTGCGGTCGAAGTGGAATGTCGGATCGTTGCCTTGGGCTCGAAACGCGACACTCACGGAGCCATCGCCGTGTTCATCCGTAGTAGTGACGCGCCAATTTTGGCCTACCACTTTGCCGTGACTGGGAATCGACCAGCGGGTGCCGTCCTCGCCAGCAATTTCGCACGGCGTCACCGAAAATACGATTTCGTCCCAACCACCACAGTCGAGTTCCTCAATAAACGGCGCATTGGCCAATTCCGGGGTCGGGCGAAGCCGCGGGTGGTGCCACAGCCAATTGAATCCACTGCGCCGATCCACCAGCTCATAAATTTTGCCGCCCACCTCAGGAATCAGCGATAAGCGCAGCGCAGCGTTCTCCATCACGATGCGCTGCAGCCCGTCAGGCGCGATGTGTTGACTGATTTGGCTCACGAAGTAGTTTGGTTTTGTACAATTCTTACTAGCATAGGGAGCCGTACAAGCCTTTGAAAATGGACTTTTTACAATTATTGATGGATATTCTTACGATGTTGTTGCGACATTCCTGTTCGGGCTGATGAGCACCCCGCAGCTACGCGAGGGGTTCGCTGGGCAGGATATGTTCGTTATCCCGCGCCCCATCTTGGCGCGCGCGCGGACCCACCCATTGGTCCGGTCGGTATACCCGACCGACATTGGCTGGTTTCCGAATGCCAGCCATCATTTTCGCGAACGACCCGACGGTGCGCGTCAGGACCACCTAATGCTGTGCGTTGCCGGGCATGGCTATGTTGACCTCGAGGGTCAGCAAGCGCACCTGCGCGCCGGCGAGTTAATAATTATCCCGCGTGGCCGCGAGCATCGATATTGGGCTGCTGATGAGGATCCATGGTCGATTTACTGGGTGCATTTTATTGGTGACGATGCGGATTACTACGTCGACCGCGTGCCACGTACCGGTCAGCCGGTTCCGGTAGAGCTCGCGGCGCAGGCCGAGGCCATGCGTCTGTTTCAGCAGTGCCTGGACGCACTCCATGACGGCTATGGTCTGCCGACCCTGATCTATGCGGCGCAGGCAACCCAGCATATTTTGTCGTTGCTGTTGTACCGGAATCCATTGCTGCCGGGCGAACAGCGTGCCGGCGGCAGCGGCGGCGCCGTGGAAGCCGTTATCGAGTTTATGCAGCAAAATCTCGATCAGCCGCTGCGGTTGCAGGATTTTGCTGAGCAGGCAGGCGTGTCGGTGAGCCACTTTTCGGACCGGTTTCGCGCTCAGACCGGTCAATCGCCGATGGCCTACTTCATTCAGCTAAAAATGCGGCTGGCCTGTCGATTGCTGGATCTGAGTGGTCGCTCGGTTAAATCGGTGGCGCTGGAGACCGGCTATCGGGATCCGTACTACTTTTCGCGGGTGTTTAAGAAATCGATGGGCCTATCGCCCGAAAAATATCGGGCCATCAAGAAGGGCTGACCGACGGATATTCCCAAATATGTGGGTAGAAGCCCGAGAAGCCTGATATACCATGATGCTCGATATCGTAAGATTATCCATCATTCAGTAGCAACATCCATTGAGCCGGCCGGCCGACACTGCCAGACTCAATCTAAGTAAAAATACCGCTGCTAAGAGCGGCGTACCTGGCTGATCAGAAGGGGGAAAGTTGATGGCCGACATTTTGAAGCGTGACGTAACGACATCCGGCGTACCCGCATCTAAGAAATCTCAATCGCTCACGCCCATTGCTGCTGCGGTGGTTGCGGCGATGAGTCCGACGCATACCGTATTTGCGCAGGACGACGATGGACGGATGGACGAAATTCTCGTTACGGCAACGAAGCGTGAAATGAATTTGCAAGACATCCCGCACAGTATTGATGTGCTGTCGGATGTGCAGCTCGAGCGTATGCGTGCCAGAGATCTCGAAGCGACACTGCGCGCGCTGCCCAGTGTTCACCTAGTGGCGCTGCAACCCGGACAAAACGTCCTGACCATGCGCGGCGTCACGACCGAGGTGTTCGAATACACGCGTGAGGCGCAGGTAGCTGTGTACCTCGACGAACAGCCGATGACCTCGAACGCACAGCAGGTCGGTATTCGTAACATTGACATCGCTCGCGTGGAAAACCTGCCTGGCCCCCAAGGCACGTTGTTCGGTTCGAGCTCGCAAACCGGTACGCTGCGCTACATCACCAATAAACCCAAGATGGGCGTGGTGGAAGGTAATGTTGAGGCGAGTGCCGGCGCGACCAAAGGCGGCGAAGGCAGCTGGGACGTTAACGGTGTTATCAACGTGCCGTTGGGCGAAAAGGTGGCTGCGCGCATCGTTGGTTACTCGTCGCACGACGGCGGTTTTGTCGATAACGTATTCGGCACTAGTTTTTCCGGCAACTACGACAACGCTGATCTGGTCGAGAACGATTTTAATGAGTACGACGTTACCGGCGGCCGTCTGCATGTGTCCTGGGATATTTCAGACAAGTGGAACGCGTTGGTCAGCCACGTGTTCGAGAATACGGCAGCCGTTGGCGTTTGGGATTCGGACGCTGGGCTGGGTGATTTTCAGGTCACTCGATTTGAAGATGAGTTCCGCGATGACGATTGGACATCAACTGCGTTAACCCTGACGGGTGAGCTGGGCTTCGCAGATTTGACGTTCACCACCACGCACTTCGAACGCGACATAGTTTACGAGTACGACAATATGACGTACCTGCAGTCGCGCGATGCTACGTACGGTTACACCTGCAATGCCGGCTACTACTACGCTTGCATCTATTACAGTAACTACTACAGCGGCTACATTTTCAACGACCAAGAACAAGAGCGCGATGCCTTTGAGTTACGCCTGGTGTCAAATGGCGACGGCAAGATGCAGTGGACGTTGGGTGCGTACTACGAAGACTTCCAGAACAACTGGTTCTACGGCACCAAAATTCCAGGTTTGGTGAATACGACGCAATGGGCGGCGGCAAATTACTATGCCTACTTGTATAGCCCGAACTATTACAACGGCTATGTAGGCAACCCGTACCAGCTTGTCCCGTTAACGCCGACCGACGTTAGCTTTAACCAGACGTTCCAACAGAACATTAAGCAAACCGCGCTGTTTGGTGAGTTGAGCTACAACGTCACCGACAACTTGATGCTGTTTGGTGGTATTCGTTGGGCGGAGTTTGATCGCGATAAGTTGGAGCGAAATCAGTTCCCGGCGCAGTTAATCCCGTTCGGCGATCGCACTACCGGCGACGGTTCGTTCCGCGACCAGGGCAGCGAAGACGACATTATTTATAAAATCGGCGCGCAGTACGATATCAACGAAGATGTGATGGTCTACGGCTTGTACAGTCAGGGCTTCCGCGTTGGTGGCGCCAACAGCCGCAGAGCGGTTGCAACCGGACGTATTCCGTCCACGTTTGATGGTGACTTTGTCAACAACTACGAAGCCGGCATTAAGAGTCAATGGGCCGACGGCCGTGTGACCTTCAATGCCAGTGCGTTCTATATGTTGTTCGAAGACTACCAGTCTGGTGCTAACTTCCCCGACGGTGAATGGTGGCTCTCCGGCACGATTAATGCCGGTGATACCGAGAACCTGGGTGTTGAAATGACGGTCAATTGGCAGGCTACCGATCGATTGGCGCTCAGTCTCAACGCGCTGGCGGCGGAAGCCGAGTTCAAAGATAACTTCTGCAACAACTTCGAAAACGGCGTGCGGCAGCCATGCGATACCTTGCCGGACGGTAGTATCGATCCGAATGATTTGGATATTCGCAGGGGAATGGATCTGCCGAACTCGCCGGACCTGCAGTACTGGGCGAGCATCTACTATGAAGTGCCGGATGTCTTCGGTGGCAACTTATGGTTGTACTTTGACCATTCCTATAGTGACGAGTCCTGGGCCGGCACTCAGCAAATTTTGCAGGATGATCGAAACGGATTGGCGCCGTCGTACACGTACAGCAATTTCTCCATGGGTCTGCAGTTGGAGAACCAGTGGGATATCACGCTGGCAGTGAACAACGTGTTCGACGATAGAGGCTTCAGTTACTCCTGGACCGGAGAAGCCGACAACGCAGAGACCTTTGGTGATCCACGTTATCGTATACAGCGAGCGCAGTTTAGGCCGCTGACGACGTGGCTGACGGTTCGCAAAGGCTTCGGCGGCACATAAGCCAGCTCCTCGTCACTTCCAGTGTTCGCGGTGCCCACCGTGGTGAAAGCCACGGTGGGGCCTATCTCGTGGATCTTGAACAACGTTCGGTTCGCCAGGTCATTGACGCTAAAGACATCGAGATCGACTGGCTGGGTGTGGGCGGTGATCGTGGCTTGCGCGGTATCGCGTTCGACGCGGATCGCATTTTCATCGCCGCCAGCGATACGTTGTTCGCCTACGATCAAAACTTTGAGCTACTGCACAGCTGGCAATGCCCGTACCTAAAATACGCGCAGGGCATGGCGATCTACGAACGCACTCTGTATATCGCGTCGGCCGGTTTTGACACCATTCTGGGGTTTCACCTGGACGAGCGCCGTTTCCACTGGGCCATGCAGGTCGTCAAATCGAATTACAAGTATCAGATCGCCGGTTTCGACCCGGCCGGCGACGACGGCCCGTTAATGCTGAATAAACTGCACCTCAACAGCGTGGTTGCTAACCAGTATGGGCTCTACATCGGTGGATTACGTGCCGGCGGAATGCTGCATTTCAGCGGCAAGCGGCTGAACATGGCGGTGACGTTGCCGGAAGGATCGCGTGACGCTCGACCATTCCGTGATGGCGTGGTGTTTAACGATACGGAAGCGGGCGCCTTGCGCTACACGGGTCGCGGCGATGGCGCCGAGGATCGCGGCATGCGGCTCGCTGAAATCGACGCGGACTCTGTCGACCATAACGATGCCGTGCGGGAGGGGCGCGCCAAGCTCGGCTTTGCACGCGGACTGTGTGTGTTGTCCGATAGCGTGGTGGCCGGCGGTTCGTCGCCAACCACGGTGACCGTGTATGACCTGGCGTCAAACACCACGGCTGGCTCGGTGCGAATCTCGAACGACGCACGCAGTTCGGTGCATTCGATCGCGGTGTGGCCGCATCGCTAGCGCTTAGGTACCGGCATTGCGCGCAACGGCCGGCAGTTCATCAACAATTTCTGCCAGCTGGCTTTTCCATAGGCCGAGATGGTCGTCATACCGTCGCCATTTGCCGAGTGCGCTGGTGTAAATCGGCTGTCGCACCTGTTCGGAGCTGGCAGTTTTCACCGCGCGATCGGTTTGATGGTAGTTCAGGCAGCTGTCTTCGAACGGCAAACCGCAGTGATCGAGCAATCGATTCACCTGTTGCTCGAGATTGGTCACGGTTTCTTCGTAATGGGCATCCAGCACGTCGCCCGGCATGATTTCGTTCCAGTGCTTAACGATCGCCACGTATTGCTGATAGTAGTGCGCCAGATCGAGCATGTCGTAGGTGAAGTTTTGGCCCTGTCCGAAGAGCTGTTTGTAGGCGCCTAAGCAGCTATCGAACGGATGGCGTCGGGCGTTGATGAAAATCGCATTCGGCAAAATGACGCGCGCGAACGCCAGCATCGAAAAGTTGTTCGGCAATTTGTCGGTGAAGAACGGCAGATCGGTCTCGCGATACCGCTGGCTTTCTTCAATGTACTGTTTACCGTAGGCCTCGAAATCGCGGTCACGAAGGTCCACCACGGCTTCGGGATAGTGCACGTCATCGGTCCGATAGCGGCCGATGGATTCTACGATTCGACCGAGAATCGGCAGCTCGGAGGTGCCTTCGACCTGGCTGTGACTGGCAAGGATTTGTTCGATCAGCGTTGAGCCGGATCGCGGTAGGCCAACAATGAAAATCGGCCTCGCATCTTTAAAGCCGACACCGGCCTTGCTGTCCATGAATTCCTTGCTAAACACGTCTTTGATCGCGGTCATACGACGTTCAAATTTGACCGGGTCGTGTTCTACGGATTCACGGTGGCGTTGATTACCGCTGTGGTAGAAGTGCCACGCCTGATCGTAGTCTTTGCGATCCTCCATCGCCTTGCCTAGCGCAAAGCGAAAATGCACGTCTTCGACGGCGGTCAGATCGTCACGTTCAACCTGCTCGAGCATGGCATCGATTTCAGCATCTTCGAATTTGAAGATTTTGAGATTCGCCATGCTCCAATACGCCGGCCCAAAGTTTGGCTTCACCTGAATCGCCTTGCGGTACGCGGCTAACGCGCCGGGCTGGTCGCCGACGGTCTTCAGCTCCCAGGCGTAGGCCGACAACGTCGCGGGCCGCGTGTCATTGATCGCAATCGCTTTCTCAAACGCTTCGATCGCTTTTTCCGGATACATGGCACGGGCATTGGCGTTGCCAAGGCCAGCCCAGGCATCCGCATTACCGGGTTCCAATGTCGTGGCTTTGGTGTAGACGTCGATCGCTTCGATAACCTTTTGCATATCCATGAGAACGCCGCCGAGTGCTACCCAGGCGCGCGCAAAGTCGTCGGCAAGTTGTGTCGCTCTGCGAAGTAAGGCCTCGGCGTCTTCGACCTGTTGCTTCTCCTGCCATACCGTGAGAGCTAGATGCAGGAGGGCGTTGACGTTGTTTGGGTTTTGCCGCAGCACGCCCTGCAGGATCTCAATCGCTTCGTCGGCTTTGCCCTCTTGATGCAGTTTGGCGCTCTCGATAATCGCTTTGCGTTCAGGATCGTCTTCAACGTACTCCTCGAGCATCTCGCCGGCTTCGTCGCGTCGGCCCGCGGCGACCAGCGCCTGGCTCAATTTGCGTTTCGCGAGCGGCAATGCGGGCTGCAATCGAAGCGCCGTTTGAAACTCGTCAATCGCCTCGTCGAATCGCGATTGCATCGCCAGCGCGCTGCCGAGATCTTCGTGCAGCTGCGGGAAGTCCGGCTCCAACGTCAGCGCAAAGCGTAGTTGCTCTTCGGCTTCCGGCGCGCGGCTTTGCTTCATGAGTGCTAGCGCTAATAGTCTGACGTGATCGGCGCATCCCGGATGCTCGGCGAGGTAATCGCGACAGGCTTCTTCTGCGCGCAGCGGGCGGTTGCGCTTGATGTAATCGAGCGCGCGATTAATGTTGGCCGACTTGGCGTCGATCGCTTGTTTGACGGACTCGTCCATCAGGCCTGTTCAACCTTGTCGAGCTCTTCGCGAGGTACATAGTCGAAGATAAACGAGATCCGATCATCGCTGCCGAGATTCATTACGCTGTGCACGCACTGGTTGTTAATTTCGTAGGCCTGCCCGACGTCGAACGAAAACGGCTTACCCGATATGGTGTAGCGCACCGTGTCTGAGGCGGTGATCGGTACATGAATGCGGTGCCCCATGTGAAAGGACTTGAGTTTGTCGCGATGCGGATAGATGCGGCCGCCGGCCTTGAGCTTCGCCGCCATCGCACGAATAATCGTGCCGCCCGGCTCGTACCAGGTGTCGATGATGTGCTGCATCACCGGCGTGGCGACGTCCTCGAGGCGTTCCCAGCCGGCGTCGCGATAAATTTCGCCGTCGGGCCAGCTTTCGTCACAGAACAGCATGACGATGGATTCGGTTTCCTGATGGACCTCGTATTCCTGCTGGCGGATGCCCTGTTCGGTCCAGGCGATGCGGTCCTGATCGAGGATGCGATCGCGCAGGGCGGTCATCTCGACCTCGCCCAGGCAGCGTCGTTCAACGCCTATGTCCATGCCGCTTCCTCTCCTCTAACCGATCCGATATCTTAACTGATTGATCTCCGAGGTTAATGCCCAGAATGAAGAATCTCGTCCTGACTTTCGCCGTCACTGTCTTGTGTTTGTTTATGAGTGCGCCGATCTATTCTTCGGACTACCCACAACTGCACACAGCGTCAATTGAGCAGCTACAGTTCACGGGCCGTTGGAATCTGGACGAGTCAACAGAACCTTGGACAGCCTGGCAAGGCAGTTCCGTTTCCGTTCGCGTTATCGGGAAGGCTGTGGCTTTCTTTGTAGAAGTCGGTGACAACGCAGAACGCGTCCGAATTCTGATAAATGGCGTTCCCGAAGGTCCTGCGCGTTCTCTTAAAGCGGGTCGGAAACAGTGGGTGAACGTATCGCTGGTCGGGCGCGACGACGAGCCTCATACGGTCACTTTAGTGAAGGAGACTGACGCCGCCGGGCGATTAAGCTTGCGGTATGTTGCTGTTGATCAAGAAGGAGAAATTCTTCCGCCGGCGCCAATGCTCGAAAAACGCATCGCATTTTTCGGCGACTCGAATCCCGAAGGCTACTCGCTGTACGGCGAAAAAGACCACGGGCCCATCGGTACTTACTATGCCTACCCAGCAATGGTGTCGCGAATGCTGGGTGCCGAAGCGCAGATCGTTGTTCGCGGCAGCGCGCAGCTCGACAGCGACGGGCCGAACGACGTGATGTCCTTTATTTATTCGGCGGAGTTCGACAACGAAGACTCTGAGTATCGGGATGAATTTGACCCGGACGTGATCGTCGTGAATGCCGGCGCCAATGACATTTTCAATGTGCCGGAGGCGGAGCGTAAGACGATACTCAAGGCGCGTTACCACAAAGTGGTTAACGAGCTCAGAAAAGTCTACGGTGACGAACCCCATATTTTGTTGGTTAACGCCTTCGGTTGGGATCTGGATGAGCCCGCGAACTACAGTCACGAAGTGGTCGACGAGATCGGTGGCAACCTGTCGACGCACTTTTTTCCTTGGTGCTGGGAACAGTGGCACGGGGACATGATCGATCACGCCGGTCAGGCTGAGCATCTTGCCAAAACGATTGTTGATCTCGGTCTCGGCTTTAAAATTCAACGGCCGGTTGACGTTGTGTCCGGTTACTCCGGCACGTTCGATGTGATTAACGGTAGCTTTGAGCACATCGCCCGCGATGGCTATGGAGGGTTCGGCTGGCGTTATTTTGAAGACGGCGTTGAGCGCGTCCACGATGTAAACGGCGCGGCCGACGGTGAGTACTTCATCGCACTCGAGAAAGACGAGCTTGTGCATCAATGTGTTGATGCCACCGGAGATCTCAAACCTGGTGGCACGGTGGGTGAGCAGCAGTACACACTTACCGCCATGATGCGTTCGGATGACGAAGGTGCCATAGCAACGTTGGGTGCCGACTACGAAGCACAGGCGATGTACAACCGGCAGAATCCGGAATCAGAGACGTTCGAGGTCACTAACGAGTGGCAGTTCTATTCAACCGTGCTCACCGCGCCTGAGGGTACTTGGAAGACGTTCGCGGTGCTCGCATCCAAAGAGGGCACGGTCGAATTCGACAAAGTCAAACTTGGAGCCATTGATCCGCCGATGCGCCGACACGCGATGCAGCACGACGGCGCTGAGCGCGAGTACTTCGTGCACGTGCCGCCCGGCCGCGCGACCGATGAATCGCTGCCGGTTGTCGTGGCGGTTCACGGCTACACCAGCACCGCGACCGGGTTTCAGGCGGCACACGCCCTGAATCGGCATGCCAATGAAAACGGCTACGCGGTGATCTACGTACAGGGCAGTCACTTCCTGGCCGACACGCCGGAGGGTTCGAGCTGGCGGGTCACGACGTGGAACGACGTGGCATCCTCATTGCCGGTTCCACCCGAAGGGCCGCACTGCGCGGATCATGCGGTGCAATATCCGTGTCCGCCCGAATGCAACGGTAGCTGTAAACGGTGTGATTGGGCGTCGTGTTATGACGACCTCGGTTTCTTCGATCGGCTCATTGCTGCAGCCATTGACGAATACGGGTTCGACGAAGACCGCGTGTATGCGCTCGGCGTGAGCGCTGGCGCGCAGATGACGTTGCGATTGGGCTGCAGTCGATCCGACACCTTTGCGGCCGTTGCGCCCATCATTGGACAGCTAGCCCGAGGTCACGGTTGCGCACCGGACACCAATCTACCGATGTTCCATCTGTACGGCGGCAAAGACGAAGTCATTCGTCCTGATGGCACCGCCGGTCTCGAAGATGCGTACTTTTATGTGTCAGCTGCTGATACTGCGTCGATATGGGCGGAAGGCCTGTCGTGCGAAGCTGGCCCTGAGCCTTACGTCACCGAAACTACGGCAGCAGCCGGCCTACAATGCACGGCGTACTCGAGCTGCGCGGTAGACGGCCAGCCGGTGGTCAGCTGTGGGGATCCGAATGAAGCGCATGCCTGGCCCAGCCAAGGCTACGACGGCATGCCGGCAACCTGCATCACGCCGGAGCAGCAGATATCGATGCCGGATACTCCGCTGTGCCCCGAGCCGTCATCGGCGTATGAACACTATGGCATGGACGTACTGTGGGAATTCTTCAGGCAGTACGAGCGCGACGGCGCTACTCCGTAATGCCGGCGAGTTTCAGATAGAACACATACTCGAGCGCATAATCCCACAGCACATTGTAGCGACCGGTTTTGCCGCTGTGACCGCCGTCCATATCGGTATAGAACAACAATAGGTTGTCGTCAGTCTTATAGTCGCGCAGTTTTGCCACCCACTTCGCCGGTTCGAAGTACTGCACCTGTGAATCGTGCAGCCCGCCGGTCACCATCAAGTTGGGGTAGTCCTGTGCTTTGATCTGGTCGTACGGCGAGTACGACAGCATGTACTCATAGTCGTCTTTGTCGCGCGGGTCACCCCATTCCTCCCATTCGCTGGAGGTTAACGGAATGCTCGGGTCGGCCATGGTTGTTACGACGTCCAAGAATGGTACTTGAACCACGACGCCCTGATACAACTCGGGTGCCATGTTGGCGACCGCGCCGGTGAGTAAGCCACCGGCGCTAGCGCCGACCGCAAACAGTCGATCCGACGAGGTATAGCCTTCGTCGATTAAGAAATTCGACACGTCGATAAAATCGGTGAACGTATTGATCTTGTTTTGCTGGCGGCCGTCGTAGTACCACTGCCGGCCGAAGTCGTTACCGCCACGAATGTGCGCGATGGCATAGACAAAGCCACGATCAAGCAGGCTGATACGTGTGGCATCGAAGTAGGGATCGATCGGCGCGCCGTAAGCGCCGTAGCCGTATTGCACCAGCGGCGCCGAACCATCGAACTCCGTACCTTTGCGATACACCAGGGTCACCGGAACCTCGGTGCCGTCGCGGGCGGTTGCGGTTCGGCTTTCGGTCTCATAATCGGCTGGTGCATAACCGCCACCGACCTGTTGCTGCTTGATAACGTTGTGAGACCCGCGTAGGAAATCATAATCGATGGTTGAATAGGGCGTGGTCATCGACGAATACGTATAGCGAAACATCCCGGCGTCGTACTCGACGTTGTAGCCGATGTAGGCGTCGAACCCTTCCTCGTCGAAAAGCATGTTATGCGAGTCGCCGGTGATGCGACTCACTATTTCGAATCCCTTGCGCCCATCACGGCGAACCAACATGACGATGCTATGACCGAAGACCTCATAGTCGCTAATCAAGACATCATCGCGGTGGGGAACAACGACCGACCAACTGGAATCGCTGGTATCCGTTAAGGGTACGGAGAAGAGCTGAAAGTTCACCGCATCGCGATTACTGAGAACAAAAAACTGTTCGCCCCCGTCGGTGAGCGAATACTCATGATTGGGTTTTCGAGCTCGGAATAGAGTGAGTTCAGCGTCGTTATCGTCGGCCGCTAAGTAATGAGTCTCAGTTGACGTGGTGCTGTAGCTATTCACATAAACATAGGCACCCGACAGCGATTTGTAGACGGAGGTATTGAAGGTTTCATCCGACTCTTCGAAGAGCTTGGTCGACGTATCGTCGGCCAGCCCGTATCGATAGGTCTGATACCAGCGCAGGGTGTCGGGGTGTTGGCGCGTGTAATACACGTGTGTGCTATCGGCCGACCATACAAAGTCTGGTGTAATGCTTGGAACGACGTTGGATAAATGTTCGCCGGAATCGAGGTCGATAAACCGAATGTCGTAGAAACGACGACCGACGGTGTCGACGGCGTAGGCGGCCGTCCGATTATCAGGGCTTACGGAAAACTCGGCGACATCAAAATAGGCCGCTTCTCCGGCGAGCGTAACGACATCGAGTAACAGCTCTTCGGAGTCGGGGTGACCTATTTGACGTCGATAGTAGTTGGCGTAATCGGCATTCGGCTCGTAGCGCCAATAGTATTCGTAATTGCCCTGGGCGTACGGGGCAGAATCGCTGTTGTCGACGTAGCGCGCTGCCATTTCGTCAATCAGCTGCTGCCGCAGCGGTTCATCGTCGGCCAATTGTGCATCAACATACGCGTTCTCGGCCTCCAGGTAGGCGATAACCTCAGGATTGTCGCGTTCGTTAAGCCAGTAGTAATCGTCGACACGAACGTGATCGTGCATTTCCAACTCGACGGGCTTTTTCGCAACGTCGGGTAACTCTGAGCTCGAATCGGCGCAGCCGAGCAGACATAAGGCCCCAAGCCCCATGATGACTTTGTATTGATAACGATATTTCATTGAATTCGGCACCTCGTCAGGGGTATTCATGCGTTGCTGGCCCCTAATACTAGCCCGAACTGAACTCTACCGGCACATGCGTTATCCTTTTGCCAAAAGGCGGGGGGAATCCATGCGAATAGACGCAATCTCAATCGGCAATAATCCTCCGGACGACGTCAACGTGCTCGTTGAAGTTCCGGTAGGTGGCCAGCCGATCAAATATGAGCTGGATAAAGACGCGGGCACGCTGGTGGTGGATCGATTCTTGTACACGCCGATGTCGTATCCGGGAAACTACGGGTTCGTACCGCACACGCTGTCGGACGATGGTGATCCGATTGACGTTCTTGTATGCAATACGCGTCAACTGATACCCGGGTGCGTAATCAATGTTCGTCCGGTCGGCGTGCTCATCATGGAAGATAACGCCGGTCAAGATGAGAAAGTCATCGCCGTGCCGTCAACCGAGCTGACGAAACGGCACGATCACATTAGAACGTTCTCTGATATTCCAAAGATTACGTTGCTACAAATCGAGCACTTCTTTGAGCACTACAAAGACCTTGAGCCCGGCAAGTGGGTCAAGATCGGCGATTGGCTCGGTGTCGATGATGCTAAACGTCTGATTACCGAAGCGATTGATCGAGCTCAATCACAGGAGTAAGAGTCATGCCGGGTAAGTACTTCGATGAGTTTGAAGTTGGTGAAACGTTTGATCATCCCATTCGGCGAACGATCACGGAAGCCGATAACGTCTTGATCACGACCATGACGCACAATCCGGCAGCATTGCATCTCGACGCCGAATATATGAAAGGCACCGAATTCGGACAACCGTTGGTGAACAGTTGTTTGACGTTGTCGCTAATGGTGGGAATTTCCGTTAACGATACGACGCATGGCACGACCGTGGCCAATCTGGGCTGGGATGACGTGCGGTTTCCCAAGCCGTTGTTTCATGGCGATACCATCCGGATTACCTCCGAGGTGCTCGACATGCGCGAAAGCAAATCGCGGCCGGACAATGGCATTGTCGTCTTCGAGCACAAAGCCTTTAACCAACACGACGAACTGGTCGGCATCTGTAAACGATCGGCACTAATGCTGAAAACGCCATAATGAGTCGCAGTTATCTTTTCGTGCCGGGCGACAGCGAGCGAAAACTCGCCAAAGCCGTGGAGTCGAATGCCGACGCGATTATTATCGATCTTGAAGACTCGGTTTCGATCGACAACAAGTCCCGCGCGCGCGAATTGGCGGCGGCGGCCTTGGCGGACTTCGACAATGCCTGGGTCCGCATCAACCCACTGTCCTCCGGATACGCGGATGATGACTTGGCAGCGGTCGTCGGCGCGGCACCGGTAGGTATCGTATTGCCCAAACCGCGGTCAGCGGACGATGCCGTGACGTTGGCAGAGCGCCTCGAGAGGCTCGAACGCGCGAACGGTATGCGGTCTGGGCAAACACAGATTCTTGCCTTGTGCACCGAAGTTCCGGCTGCACTGCTCAGTCTCGGCGGCTATGTTAGTGCCACCGAGCGATTGACGGCATTGTCCTGGGGTGCCGAAGATCTCAGCGAGGCCCTGGGCGCGATGCAAAATCGAGATGCGCAGGGTAATTGGTTGCCAGCCTATGAGATGGCGCGGTCGCTGTGTTTGGTCACGGCGAGTGCCGCTGGTGTTGCCGCCATTGACACGGTGTATACAGACTTCAAAAATCTCAGCGGTCTAGCGGCCTACGCAGCGAATGCGAGGCGGGATGGATTTAGTGGCATGTTGGCGATCCACCCGGCCCAGGTTGAGGTCATTAATGCAGCGTTCGACCCCACGCCTGACGAGGTTGCGTTTGCCAAGCGCGTCGTCGCTTTGTTTGCGGCGGATCCTGCCGCTGGGGTATTAAGTTTGGATGGCAAAATGTTGGACCGGCCACACTTAGAGCAGGCGAAGCGGCTATTGGCGCTCGCCGAAACGATCGATAACAACAGGTAACGAATTCATGACAGAGGTGTACTCGATTCCTGCCGACGCGCGTCGTCGCGCGCGGATCAGCGAAGCAAATTATGCGGAGATGTATGAGCGCTCCGTGGTCCATAACGAAGCGTTCTGGTCGGATCAGGCGGCACGTATTGACTGGATCAAGCCGTTTACTCAGATCAAAGACGTTTCGTATGCCAAAGATGATCTGTACATACGCTGGTATTACGACGGTACCCTGAATGCCTGTTACAACTGTGTCGATCGGCATTTGGAAACAAAGGGCGATGACACGGCGATCATCTGGGAAGGTGATGATCCGAGTCGCGATCTCACTATCACTTACCGCGACCTGCACGCGCGGGTGTGCCGATTCGCTAATGCGCTGAAAGCACTGGGTGCTAAGAAAGGGGATCGCATCACGATTTACATGCCGATGATCCCCGAGGCGGCGGTGGCTATGCTGGCCTGCGCTCGAATTGGCGCCGTGCACTCGGTGGTGTTTGGTGGCTTCTCGCCGGACGCACTGGCAGGGCGAATTGTCGATTGTGAATCGAATATCGTCATCACGGCTGACGAGGGTATTCGTGGTGGCAAAGGTGTGCCGCTAAAGGCCAATGTGGACGCCGCAGCGAGCCACGCTGATGTGACGACGCTCGATAAAGTGCTGGTGGTTCGCAATACCGGTACAGACATCAATTGGGTCGAAGGACGCGACGCCTGGCTGCATGAAGTAGAAGCCGAGGTCGACGACGATTGTCCCTGCGAAGAAATGAATGCCGAAGATCCGCTCTTCATTTTGTATACCTCAGGATCGACCGGTAAACCCAAAGGCGTGTTACACACGACGGGCGGCTACATGGTGTATGCGTCGCTGACGCACGAAATTGTGTTCGACTATCAACCCGGTGACGTTTATTGGTGTACCGCCGACGTTGGCTGGGTGACGGGTCATAGCTACATTGTGTACGGGCCGTTGGCCAACGGTGCCATCACCTTGATGTTCGAAGGCGTGCCGAACTATCCAAGCTCGTCGCGATTCTGGGACGTCTGCGATAAACACGCCGTTAACGTCTGTTACACCGCACCGACCGCCATTCGTGCGTTGATGCGCGAAGGCGATGAACCGGTCAAGCGCACCTCGCGTGAGTCGTTGCGTCTTCTGGGCTCGGTCGGTGAGCCGATCAACCCGGAAGCATGGGAGTGGTATTACCACGTTGTCGGCGATGGGCGTTGTCCGATCGTCGATACCTGGTGGCAAACGGAAACCGGTGGCATCTTGATCAGCCCGCTGCCCGGCGCGACCGATTTGAAGCCGGGTTCGGCAACGCGCCCGCTGTTTGGAATTCAACCCGCCATTGTGGACGGTGACGGCAAGGCCCTGGAAGGCGCCGCTGAAGGTAACTTGATCTTAACCGATAGCTGGCCCGGTCAAATGCGCACGGTTTACGGCGATCATCAACGGTTCATTGATACGTATTTCGCAACGTTCGAGGGCGCGTACTTCACCGGCGATGGCGCGCGACGCGATGATGATGGTTATTACTGGATTACCGGACGCGTCGACGATGTGCTCAACGTTTCCGGGCACCGCATGGGCACTGCGGAAGTTGAGAGTGCTCTGGTAGCTCATCAAGACGTGGCGGAAGCGGCGGTCGTCGGCTATCCGCACGACATTAAAGGGCAGGGCATCTACGCCTACGTCACGCTGATGGATGGGGTTGATGCATCGGATGCGCTACTGGCGGAACTGCAGCAGTGGGTGAGAAAGGAAATTGGTCCGATTGCCAAGCCCGATCTGATTCAATGGGCCCCGGGGCTGCCTAAAACACGTTCCGGAAAAATCATGCGGCGGATCTTACGCAAAGTGGCGGCCGACGATTTTGCCGAGCTCGGTGATACGTCGACGCTGGCGGACCCGTCGGTGGTGGATGATCTGATTGATAACCGGCAGAACCGCGCCGGCTAGGTCGAGCTAGCCTTCGGCCCGATCCGGACCGTCGTTGTCGAACGGGTCGTCGTCGAAATTGATGGGTTCGGCAATCGTAATTTCCGGAGAAGTCTCCTCGGGAACTTGATCCTCGAGCAGGTCATCTTCAGATATTGCGGGTTGAGCATGAATATCGGATTCGTTCATCACGACCGTGGACTTGAGACTTTCGTCGATACCGCCTAGCCGTTTGTAGTCTGCGATTTGCCGCTCATAGGCTTTGACAAACTCTTCGGCATACATCTGTGGGAATTTGCCGCTGCCTTTCTCAGTCAAGATTGGATAGAGCTCGCGATACATGCCCCAAAACTTGTTCTTATCGAACATCTTGGAAATAAAATTCGATGATGAGTTGTGCGTGAAGCTCTCTTCCAACTCGTCCGGGTCGAATCGATCCGCAAATTCCAGGAAAGAACGATTCATGGCATCCAAGAATGCATCTTGATGGAACAACAAATCACGGCATACCTCACGAACCGCGTCGCGCGGACCCAGATATTCGCCTTCTTTACCGACTAAGAGTTGTTTGATGGAGTCTTTGGTGTTGGCTGCCAGCTTTAGCGGATTGTTATGCCGAGGCAACACGGTTGTTTGATCGAGTCGAAACGCGTTCTTTAAATTTGCGCGACTGGCCAGAAGCTGCGTCGTTCCCTGCACAAACTCACGTAGCACCTCACCCGCGTTACGCATGACTTCGGAGAGATCGGTATCCGGATGCAGTTCTGAGCGATCCACGCCGAGACCATCGAGAAATGTATCAAGTAAGTCACGGGCGACCAGATCATCTTTAGCACTCGCGGCCGTCGTCCTGTTAGCTGACGGTACATTTGCTTGTTCAAGCTCGGCTTCTAGGTCGGTTTCGAGGTCGGAGTCGAGATCCGCGTCGAGATCCGCGATCGAGGATGCTACTGCCGTTTCCACCGCAGCTTCAACGGCTGCTTCGACGTCGTCCGTTTGTACCGGTCCGCCGAACAGCGCGGACTGAAATTCATCGTCACCGGTTAACGCTTCTTCGTCGAGTAGTAGCATGCCGGTTTTCAACGGGTCTTCTTCAACCAGCGATCCGGCATGATCGGTGAAGGCCGGGAGTGATCCGGTATCGTCCAGCGGCATGACGATGCTTTCGCCTTCGTCGACGCGAACGTTGATTTCGAAGTCACCCATGCGAATCGTGTCGCCATTGAACAGGCGTCGCGGGTTGCCCTTGCCCAACGGTTCGCAATCGCCATTGACGTAAACGCCATTGGTCGAAATATCGACCAAATAGTAGGCGCCACCTTTAAAGTCGATGGCGGCGTGCTTGCCGGAGATATACCGATCCGGATCGGGAAGGATCCAGTCGTTCTGCAGGGAGCGGCCAATCGTACCGCCATTTTCAAAGAACTCACGCACACAGTCGTCACCAACCAGCGTACGGTGTTCGCTAACGATTTCTAGTCGCAAAGCCATGCGTGAATAGTGCAGAGAATCAATGGCCTACGCCTGAACGTAGTTCACATAAAACAGGATTGGGATTGACCGTGGCGGCGGTTCCATATGAAATAATGGGACCATATTCGGGAACTGACGAAAATACGATTTGGCCGCGCGGCACGCCCTGGTTTTGGGTAAACTACGCGGCCTCAGCCACTGCAAATCCCCTCAAAACGCCTGTTTTTTCAATGAAGAACGAGACTCTCTACCGCATCGTATTTATGAGCCAGGGACAGGTGTATGAGATCTATGCCCGCGAAGTTACACATGGCGGGTTATTCGGTTTCGTTGAGGTCGAAAAACTGGTGTTCGGTGAGCGCACCACGGTGGTGGTGGACCCATCCGAAGAGCGAATTAAGTCTGAATTTGAGCACGTCACGCGGACCTATCTGCCGATGCACTCGATTATTCGAATCGATGAGGTAGAGAAGCAGGGCGCAAGCAAAATTTCCAAGCTCGAAGGCAACGTTACGCAATTCCCAATGCCGACCTACACACCCGGAGATAATGGCTCCTGATGTTGGAATTGGCCGGTCAGTCCGCGCTTTCTAATTTTCGTATCGCGAAGCTTCTTGAGGTGCTCAAGGCGAATCGCCCTGAGGTCAAAAAACTCGAAGCCCGTTTCACCTACTTCGTGGATAGTGAGAAGGCGTTAACCGCCACCGAAAAATCGCGCCTCAACGAACTGCTGTTATCCGGGGAGCCGGTCGGCACGATATCCCGAGGCGCCAAAAAGCGATTTGTCGTACCGCGGCCCGGAACGATCTCGCCGTGGTCCAGCAAAGCCACTGATATCGCACATGCTTGCGACATTGCGTCGGTCAAACGGATCGAGCGCGGTATCTGTTTCGGCATTCATACGGGCGGCTCGTTAACGGATGCCGAGCTAAATACGCTTAGCGCACCGCTATACGATCGCATGACCGAGGCACTACTCGACGATTCGAAAGCTGCCATTGCATTGTTCGAACACCACACGCCGCAGCCGCTTGGCACGGTCGGCATACTCCAAGGTGGCAAGCCGGCTCTGCAAGCTGCCAACATAGAACTGGGACTGGCGCTTGCCGACGACGAGATGGACTATCTTGTCGAAAGTTATCAGTCGTTGCAGCGCGACCCGACCGATGCCGAACTGATGATGTTCGCGCAGGCGAATTCGGAACATTGCCGCCACAAGATTTTCAATGCCGACTGGGTGATCGACGGAGAAACCCGCGACGAAAGACTATTCGGCATGATCCGGTCAACGACGGAGGCATCCCCGGACGGTGTGATGTCTGCTTACTCGGATAACGCCGCTGTCATAGAAGGGTGGAATGGGTCCCGACTCATGCCGGCGGCCGCAGATCGGGTGTACCAGTTCGTGGATGAACCGGTGCACATTTTGATGAAGGTGGAAACGCACAACCATCCAACGGCAATTTCGCCGTATCCGGGTGCGGCGACCGGATCTGGTGGTGAAATTCGTGATGAGGGCGCCACCGGTTTAGGGGCGCGACCGAAAGCCGGGTTAACCGGTTTTACGGTGTCGCACCTGCGTATCCCTGACTACGAGAAACCATGGGAAAGTGACTTTCCACATCCGGATCGTATGGCAACGCCTTTGGATATCATGATCGAAGGACCGATCGGCGGTGCAGCGTTTAATAATGAGTTTGGACGCCCGAACTTGCTAGGTTATTTCCGCACCTTTGAGGCGGATCTGCCTGGGCTACCCGAGAATGAAATTCGCGGTTATCACAAGCCGATCATGATTGCCGGCGGTGTCGGCAACGTGCGTGCAGAACATGCGAACAAACGCGACGTTCCCGTAGGTGCAAATGTCGTCGTGATCGGTGGTCCGGCCATGTTGATCGGTTTAGGTGGCGGTGCCGCTTCAAGCCTGGCGAGTGGGTCGAGTAGCGAGGATCTCGACTATGCATCGGTGCAGCGTGGCAATCCAGAAATTCAGCGACGCGCCCAGGAGGTCATCGATCGCTGCTGGCAGATGGGAGACGACAATCCGATCTTGCTGATACATGACGTTGGCGCCGGTGGTCTGTCGAACGCCGTGCCCGAAGCTGTCGACCACAGTAAACACGGTGCGCGAATCGAATTGCGCGAGGTGGCAAACGCCGAGCCCGGCATGTCGCCGATGGCGATCTGGTGCAACGAGGCGCAAGAACGCTATGTGCTCATCGTTGCTGACGATCGTATTGATGAATTCCAGGCGCTATGCGCGCGCGAACGTTGCCCGGTCTCCTTCATTGGCACGCTTACCGACGACGGCCAGCTGGTGGTCAACGATCGTGATTTTGATAACCAGCCAGTCGACATGCCGATGGATATGTTGCTTGGCAATCCGCCGAAGATGACGCGCAACGTGGAACGCATGCCAGCACCCGAAGCACCGCTGGCACTGCAGGACATTGATCTGGAAGATGCGATTCGACGCGTGTTGTCGTTTCCGGCGGTCGCGGACAAGTCGTTCCTGATTCACATCGGTGATCGCACCGTTGGCGGGCTGAGCGTTCGTGATCAATTGGTTGGCCCTTGGCAGGTGCCGGTCGCGGATGTCGCGGTTACGGCAACTGGCCATGAAGGCTACACGGGCGAGGCGATGGCGATGGGCGAGCGCACGCCGCTGGCCGCCTTGAATGCGCCGGCGTCGGGCCGAATGGCGGTGGCAGAGGCGGTGACTAATATTGCTGCGGCGCCCATCGAGGATATTCGGCAGATTCGGTTGTCTGCGAACTGGATGGCGGCTTCCGGGCACCCGGGTGAGGACGCGCGGCTGTTCGACACCGTCAAAGCCGTGGGCGATGAACTGTGTCGCGATCTCGGCATTGCGATACCGGTGGGTAAAGACTCTCTATCGTTGAAGACCCGTTGGCAGGAAGCGCAAACCGACTACTCGGTCGTCGCGCCGGTATCGCTCATCGTATCGGCGTTTGCGCCAGTGAATGACGTACGCCGGCATCTGACGCCGGAGCTTAAACGTTCCGAAGAACCGACGTACCTGCTGTTGTTCGATCTAGGGAACGGCAAGAATCGTCTTGGCGGTTCGTGTCTTGCACAAACCTACGGGCAGATGGGCGGCGAATCGCCCGACCTAGATGATGCAGCGGCGTTGTCGTCGTTCTTTGCAGCGATCCAGGAGCTTAACGAGCGTGACATGCTGCTCGCGTATCACGATCGGTCAGACGGTGGTTTGATTGCCAGCGTTGCGGAAATGATGTTCGCATCACGCCTCGGCGCTACCCTGCAGGTCGATTCGGTGGTTAGTAAGCGACTGGCACAGCTGTTCTCAGAAGAAGCCGGTGCGATCGTGCAGGTCGAAAAACGTAAATTGACGCAGGTGCAGATGGTACTGGACCGGCTCGGCGTTTCTGCGGCCGCGATTGGGCGAGTCGAGTACGATTCACAGGACCTGAATCTGCTTTGCAATGACGATGTCCTGATGACGCTTGATCGAGCGTCATTACAACGCGATTGGTCGGAGACCAGCTATCGCATTCAAGCGCTGCGCGACAACCCGGTGACGGCAAAAGAAGAATTTGATCGGATTCTGGATGATGACGATCCCGGACTGAACGTTGAATTGACCTTTAATCCTGGCGAGGACATTGCAAGGCCGTATCGTAGCGGTTCGTTGCCGCGCGTTGCTATCTTGCGCGAGCAGGGCGTCAACAGTCAGTATGAAATGGCCGCGGCTTTTATGCGGTCGGGCTTTTCTGCCGTCGACGTGCATATGAGCGATCTCTTGTCCGGTCGCGACAACCTGGCGAACTACCACGGCCTAATTGCATGCGGCGGGTTTTCCTACGGCGACGTGCTCGGCGCCGGTGGCGGCTGGGCGAAGTCGATTCTCTACAACAACGCGCTGCGTGACATGTTCGCCGAGTTTTTTGCGCGCGGCGATACGTTTGGTCTCGGTGTGTGCAACGGCTGTCAGATGATGTCGCACTTGCGCGAATTGATCCCTGGTGCTGACCATTGGCCACGATTCTTGCGCAATCGCTCTGAGCAGTTTGAGGCACGGCTGAGTCTGGTCGAAATTCTTGAGAGTCCGTCACTTTTCCTGGACGGCATGGCAGGTTCGCGACTTGCTATTGCGACGTCGCACGGTGAAGGGCGCGTCGAGTTTCGCGACGCCACCGATCGCTACACGGCGTCGCATACCATCGCGCTGCGTTACGTCGACAACTACGGCAATGTTGCCGATTCCTATCCGGCGAATCCAAACGGATCGGTGGACGGCATTTGCGGGCTATCGAGTGACGATGGTCGGGTCACGATCATGATGCCGCACCCGGAACGGGTTGCGCGCACGATCCAGAACTCCTGGCATCCAGGCAACTGGGGCGAAGACGGCCCGTGGATGCGTATGTTCCGCAACGTGCGTGTTAGCCTAGGTTGATGAGCGACAACGCCGAAAAAATCAGCTGGCTACGAAGTCTGTTTACTCAACATCCAGCGTTGCTGGTATCGCTGTTATACGTGGTCGCCTCGTTCGTCGGTATGTTTTATGCCTGGGCTTTCTTTGCACATTTTTCGATCAACGTATTCCACTATGCGATACCCAGCGATTTCTTAGTCGCATCCTTGAAAGAGCCGATTGTCTGGGCGCTGGTTTTGGTGGCATTGCTGGCGGTCATCGAGGACAACGCGCGGAGCCGACGCGTTCAGCGCCGCGGGGCACCGCGATGGTTACGTTGGTATGGCACGGATCGATATCGGCTTATAAACAATTTTGCGCTGATTTTCTTGATCGCGTTCTTCATGTACCTATTTGCGAACAATAGAGCCGAAGATGTGCGTGAAGGGGGCGGCGACTATGTTCGCGTGACGTTGGCTGACAGCGATGCTGCTTTTGATCGGGTGTTGCTAGGCACCACCGGGCAGTTCGTGTTCCTGTATGACCTGGAGCACGATGCGGTGTCGATCCACCCGTTTGAGAATGTGCAAACGCTGTCGCCGATCCGTTCGGAGAAACCGGAAGCCGAAACGGCGGAGCCGCAGGCCGAGGCGCCGGCTCACGCAGTCGACTGAAGGTCGTTACCGCTTTCTTGTAAGAAGAAACGTCGCACTTTGATCGCGCGCGATAATTTTTCCCGTCGCACGAAGCATTGGTAGAACATATCTTTCATAATTTCGAGCAAGATGCCGGCCTGACTCCGATTGAGTAGCGGCAATTCTTCTTCCTCACCGGCATCGAACAGCACCGCCTTGATCGGCGCAAAGCTGTCATCGTCGATGCCGGCAATATCTTGCGCGACCATGACTTCTTCAAAGGCCTGCAGCTTGCCGCCTTCGCCGAGCGCATCGAATGCACTGGCGGCGGAGCGTCGGCACATTGAGGCGAACGCGTTGAAACTGTTAGCGGAATAACAGGCGAGAGCCTCACGAAAGAGAACTTCGGTATGGTTGGGCAAATACGCGAACGAAAACTTCTCTTTGGGCCGCTCGAGCTCAATGAAGTTTCGGTATAGCTCGACGTGATCCTGACCAAACTCGCGAATCGCAAATCGCAAGAACACCGGTGACTTGCAGGAATCGCATTGGTACACGAGGCCGACGTGCTTAGGCCGTTCAACGATGAGATCGACAGCTTCCGGAACGGACTGCGGTGTCATATGCGCGAACACGCCGCAGTACGGACATTCAAGCCCGATTTGCTCATCGTGTTCTGCTATGAGCCCCTGATCTCTATGCAGAATAATTGCCATGGTTGCTCTATCGCTCGATTCTTATTTAGAGCGAAACGTACCGGTTAAAGTTCTTGTTAATCAGCCATCTAGGCCAGTATGCACCAAGCGCTCAATGCCGCCGATGCGGATTAACATAATGTCACAACTAATCTGGCTGCTGTCCCCAATTACCGACAGCATCGCGTGCAATATCGTTCAGCGGGCGAGCAATTAGCGCGTCGCGACTCAAGGTGATGCGGTAGCGGGCACCATCAACCATCGGTAAATACGTGGCGGTGCCATAGAACGCATCGACGCCGGGCGTCAGTGTTGGAAACTCTCGCGCCAGACTCCACAGGTCCAACGGCCGTTCGTCCGCCAAAGAGTGTACCGTTCGTGGTTCGGTCAGTTCACTTTCAACCGACGAGTAGCGACCGCTGAGCCGTTCGAGCTGGTAGACCGGCTCCAACCCCAACAGCGTTGCCGGTGGTTGCCAGGTGACGACGCGGGCATCGAGTTGCCATTCGTCGCCGCGCATCGGAAGCAGCCGGTCCAACTCGCCGTCAAGCATCAGTCGCGCCGTGTACTCCTCCGCGGAGGAACGCGAAAATTCAATGATACCCACCAGCTGCTCGGCAGTGAGGCGTTTGTAGCCGGTATAGCTAAACAGGAGCAGCGCCGCGGAAATCGCGATGGCAGCCGTCGTCAGGCAGGCGAGGAATGAGCCGCCCGCGCGGATCGGACGCCGTCGTCGAGAATTGCGTACCGTGGAGCTGAGAAATATCAGTGCGAAAAAACCGAATATCGCAATGCCGATAATTGTCAGAGTCACGGAGCGCTCCTGCTAAGCGTCGAGTCGCTTGTATTTTATACGTTCTGGCGCGTTCGCGTCGTCGCCCAGGCGGCGCTTGCGATCCGCCTCGTAGTCGGCGTAATTGCCGGCGAACCAAACCACTTCGGAATTGCCTTCAAATGCCAAGATATGGGTTGCGATACGATCTAGGAACCATCGATCGTGTGAGATCACGACCGCGGATCCCGGGAACTCCAACAGCGCTTCCTCGAGTGCGCGTAGGGTTTCCACATCGAGATCGTTGGTCGGTTCGTCGAGCAGCAGGAAGTTGCCACCCGACTTTAGCATTTTCGCCAAGTGCACCCGATTGCGCTCACCACCGGACAGAAGCCCGATTTTTTTCTGCTGCTCGGAGCCGCGGAAATTGAACCGGCCGACATAGGCGCGGGATGACGTTTCATAGTTACCGACCTTGATCATATCGAGACCGTCAGAGATCTCTTCCCAGACTGTCTTGCTGTCATCTAGGCTATCGCGCGATTGGTCGACGCTGGCAAGCTGCACCGTATCACCCAGTCGAATGACGCCCTCATCGGGTTGTTCCTGACCGGTGATCATGCGGAACATCGTCGTCTTGCCGGCGCCGTTGGGGCCGATAACCCCGACAATGCCACCGGCCGGCAGCTGAAAGCTGAGGTCGTCGATCAGCAACTTGTCGCCGAAGCCTTTCTTCAAACCTTCGACCTCGACGACCACATCGCCGAGGCGCGGTCCGGGTGGGATATAGATTTCGTTGGTTTCATTGCGCTTTTGATACGCCGATGACGAGATTTCTTCGAACTGTCGCAGTCGCGCTTTCGATTTCGCCTGGCGACCTTTGGGATTGCTGCGGACCCACTCGAGCTCCGAGCGCATCGCCTTTTGCCGAGCTTTTTCAGTGGCTTCTTCGGTTGCTAGACGCTTTTCTTTCTGCTCCAGCCACGACGAGTAGTTGCCCTGCCAGGGGATGCCGTGTCCGCGATCGAGTTCGAGAATCCACCCGGCGACGTTATCGAGGAAGTATCGATCATGAGTGACGGCGATGACCGTACTTGGGTATTCGTCCAAGAAGCGCTCTAACCACGCCACCGATTCGGCATCCAAGTGGTTGGTCGGCTCATCGAGCAGCAACATATCCGGCTGCGATAGCAGCAAACGGCATAGGGCGACGCGGCGGCGCTCACCACCGGATAACTTGGTCACGTCAGCGTCCCACGGCGGTAGCCGCAGTGCATCCGCAGCGACTTCTAGCTTGCGATCCAACTCCCAGGCACCTGCAGTATCGATCGCATCCTGCAACTTGCCTTGCTCCTCGAGCAGCGCATTCATTTCGTCGTCGCTCATCGGCTCGGCAAAGGCCATCGCGATTTCATTGAATCGATCCACCAGCGCTTTGGTCTCGGCAACACCTTCTTCGACATTGCCCCGCACATCCTTGCTCTCATCGAGTTCCGGTTCCTGCGGCAAATAGCCAATGTTGATGCCGGGTTGCGGCCGCGCTTCGCCTTCGAATTCGGTATCGAGGCCGGCCATGATGCGCAGCACGGTGGACTTACCGGCGCCGTTTAGTCCGAGGACGCCGATTTTGGCGCCCGGGAAAAAGGACAGTGAAATGTCTTTAATAATGAATCGCTTCGGCGGTACCACCTTGGCGACGCGGTTCATGGTGTAGATGTATTGCGCCATCGATTGACGATCCCTCATGGTTGAGTGTGCGAATGTACACCATTAAGCTCGATGAATACCGTTTCGAGGTGTGGTCCGATGGGTGAGCCGGTTTTGGTTTACAAAGGTGAGGCACTAGCCGCCTACGGGTTCGGTGATCCGCATCCATTCGGTTTGGATCGCCACGACGTCTTCCAGGACGAGCTTTCCAGGGCGGGTATCGAGGCCGGTATCCGCTATGAGCGGCCGCAACGCGCCAGCGTCGATGATTTACGGTTGTTTCATTCCGCTGACTACATCGACATGGTGTCGAGAAAATCGGTCGAGGGGCGGGGTTATCTCGATCAGGGAGATACACCGGCGATGCCCGGCATCTTTGATGCAGCGTCCGACGTGGTCGGTACCACCATGGCGGCGGTGGACGCCATTATGGCCGGAGAAGCGCGTCGCGCGTTCATTCCAATCGCCGGTCTGCATCACGCTGGCCGCGAGCACGCCGCCGGGTTTTGCGTATTCAATGATCTTGGCGTTGCCGCTGAACACTTGCGGCAAAAGTACGGCCTGCGGCGTATCGCGTACGTCGATATCGATGCACATCACGGCGACGGGATGTTTTACGCTTTCGAAGACGACCCCGATTTGATATTTGCCGACGTTCATGAAGACGGGCGCTATCTTTATCCCGGAACCGGGGCGGCGGACGAAACCGGCACCGGCCGGGCGCGTGGTACGAAACTCAATATTCCTGTGAGACCCGGCGCTGATGATGCCGACTTTGATCGTGAATGGTCGCGCGTTGAGGACTACCTGGACCACGCGAAACCGGAGTTCATTTTATTTCAGTGCGGCGCGGATAGTCTCCAAGGCGACCCGATCACGCATCTTTGCTTTACTGAAGAAGCCCACGCCAAAGCAGCTGCTAGATTGTGTGTCCTGGCCGACAAACACTGCCAGGGGCGTATCGTTGGTACCGGCGGCGGTGGCTATAACCGGGAGAATCTGGCGCGGGCCTGGACCCGCGTTGTAGAGGCTTTCGTCAACGCAAACTAACAGCTACCATCGCCGCGCCCGTGGGCTTTCTGAGGAACCGACATGATTGATAATGGCACGACGCTGGAAGCGCTGGATCCGGAATTGGTTGCGGCCATCAACCAGGAGCAGCGCCGACAAGAAGAACACATTGAGCTGATCGCGTCAGAGAACTACGCCAGCCCACGGGTGATGGCAACGCAAGGCTCATGCCTGACCAATAAGTATGCCGAAGGCTACCCGGGTAAACGCTACTACGGCGGCTGCGAGTATGTCGACGATGTGGAGACGCTCGCCATCGAGCGCGCCAAAAAGCTGTTCCGTGCGGACTACGCGAACGTGCAGCCGCACTCCGGATCGCAAGCCAATGCGGCAGTGTATTTGGCGCTGCTGGATGCCGGCGACAAAGTGCTCGGTATGAGTCTCGCTGAAGGCGGGCACCTCACGCACGGCAGCAAGGTCAATTTCTCAGGCAAGCTCTTCGATGCTGCTCAATATGGGCTAGTGCCCGAAACTGGCGAGATCGACTACGACCAGGTTCGGGATCTGGCCAAGCAACATCAGCCGAAAATGATCGTGGCGGGATTTTCTGCCTACTCTCGTGTGGTCGACTGGCAGATTTTCCGCGATGTGGCGGATGAGGTGGGTGCCTACCTGTTGGTCGATATGGCACACGTGGCAGGATTGGTCGCGACCGGTCACTACCCGAATCCCATTCCGGTCGCCGACGTGGTGACGACCACGACACACAAGACATTACGCGGTCCGCGCGGCGGCATGATCCTGGCTCGCGAAAACGAGGCACTGACGAAGAAGTTCAACTCGTTGGTTTTCCCGGGAACGCAGGGTGGCCCGCTCATGCACGTCATCGCTGCCAAAGCGGTGGCGTTGCAGGAAGCGATGGATCCATCGTTTAAGGAATATCAATCGCAGGTGTGCGCTAACGCGAAAGTCATGGCGGCGGTGTTGGCGGATCGGGGTTACCCCATCATTTCCGGCGGAACCGATAACCATTTGATGCTGGTGAGCCTGATCGAGAAAGGGATCACCGGGAAAGATGCTGACGCAGCGCTGGGGCGCGCGAACATTACGGTCAATAAGAATGCGGTACCGAACGATCCACAGTCACCGTTTGTGACCAGTGGTTTGCGGCTGGGCACGCCGGCGATTACGACACGCGGCTTCGGCGAGGCCGAAACACGCGAACTGACCGGTTGGATTGCAGATATACTGGACGACCTCGATAACGAAGACACCAACGAGCGCGTTCGAAACCAAGTATTGGAGCTGTGTTCGCGATTCCCGGTGTATAGCTAAGCCAGAGACCGCTTCGACATGTATTGCCCGTTCTGCAGCAGCGAAGAGACCAAGGTCATCGATTCTCGCCTCGCCGGCGAGGGCCGGCAGATTCGGCGACGGCGACAGTGTCTTGACTGCAATGAACGATTTACCACGTTTGAGACCGCCGAGCTGGTGATGCCGCGGCTGGTCAAGAACGACGATTCACGCCAGCCGTTTGACGAGAACAAGCTGCGCAGCAGCATGGTACGCGCGCTGGAAAAACGACCGGTATCGAGTGATGAGTTGGAGCAGGCGATCGGTCGTTTGATCCATCGGTTGCGAACGATGGGCGAGCGTGAGGTGCCGTCGCGACTGGTGGGAGATCTCGTCATGGAAGAACTGCGAGCGCTAGATGAGGTGGCCTACGTTCGCTTTGCGTCGGTGTATCGCAGTTTTCAGGACGTCACTGAGTTCGAAGAAGAGATCAAGCGATTGCAGAAAATTTCCGAGGCTGCCGCATCGCGCGAGCAGATGTCATTGTTGCCGGAACTGTTCGGCAAGAAAAAGTAAACGCTACCATGAAATCCGAAACCTCTATCGGCGCGAAAACGCGCGCGCGCGAACTGCTGTTGCAGGCGTTGTATCAGCGACAAATCGCCGGGCACGGTGCCGACGAATTGCTGGAGCAGTTCCATCTGCAGGCGGCCTATCAACGAGTCGATAAGCACTTATTCGATACGCTGCTGCCGGCGATCGTTGCCGGCGAACCGGATCTCAACAAGACCATCGACGGTCTCATCGATCGACCCATTGAGCAGCTTGACCCAGTTGAGTTAGTCACCTTGATGATCGGTGTGTACGAGCTGACGTCGAGCCCAGAGGTGCCATACCGCGTTGTGATCAACGAGGGGGTCAATCTTGCCAAGCGATTCGGTGCTATTGACGGTCACAAGTACATCAACGCCTGCTTGGATAAGGCAGCGAATTCACTGCGTGCCGAAGAGGTCGAGTCAAAACGCGGTGGATGAATTCGAGCTAATCGAGAAATATTTCGCGGCCGCTGACGTATCCGCCGACGTCGCCATCGGAATTGGTGACGACGGCGCGGTGCTGATTCCGACGCCGGGCCAGCAGCTCGTTACGGTGGTCGATACGCTGGTTGAGGCGGTGCATTTCCCAGCGGGTACCGACGCCTACGATATTGGTTATCGCGCGGTCGCGGTCAATCTTTCCGACATTGCCGCTATGGGTGCTCGACCGCGTTGGATGACCTTGGCGCTCACATTGGCGGAAGCGAACGAAGATTGGGTGAGCGAATTCAGTCAGGGGCTGCGAGACGCGGCGGCGCCGTATGCGGTCTCACTGGTTGGAGGCGACACCACGTCTGGGACGAGCTGTGTGGTTAGTGTGCAGGTTACCGGCGATGTGCCGAGTGACGGGGCGATCACTCGTCACGGTGCTCGGCCAGGCGACACAATTTACGTTAGCGGGACCATTGGCGATGCGGCGGCGGGTTTGAGGTTGATCGAAAGCGGCACGCCTAATACCGCGCTGGCGCAGCGCTTCTTGCGGCCGACCGCGCGCGTATCGTTGGGGTTGGGTCTGCGTGGACACGCTAGCGCAGCCATTGATATCTCAGATGGTTTGTTGGGTGATCTCAAAAAGTTGCTGTCGGCGAGTGGGGTAGGCGGCGTTGTTAATGTCGACCAAGTACCGCTATCGACATCGCTGACAGATGCCTTCGATACCGACACGGCCCGGCGATTCGCTATGCTCGGTGGTGATGATTACGAGTTGTGTTTTACAACGACGAACTTGCCGGAGGCACTGGCTAGCGATGTCACGGCGATTGGCATCGTTGAGGATACTGACGGTTTGCGGTGCAAACTTGACGGCGACATCGTTGACTATGATCACCCTGGATACACACATTTTTCGTGAGCAAGCTGAGCGATGAGTAAATCGAAACCCGTTTCAGTGCGTACCGTGTTTAGCGATCCAGTTCATATATTAGCGTTCGGGTTCGGTTCCGGTTTGGCGCCGGTGGCGCCGGGAACGTTCGGATCGTTGGTCGGTGTACTGCTGGCGTGGCTCACCGTGGATCTGGATCTGATGCTCCGAATCGGGATCGCACTCGGCACCGTTTTACTCGGCATCTGGATCTGCGGTGCGAGCAGTCGCAAGCTCGGCGTGCATGATCATGGCGGTATTGTCTGGGACGAAATAAGTGGGATGTACATCACACTTTTGGTCGCACCGGTGTCACTTATGGGCTGGGCGGCCGCATTTGTGTTGTTTCGGGCTTTCGATATTGTCAAACCCTGGCCGATAAGTGACTTAGATCACAGACTGGGCGGAGGCCTCGGAATTATGCTGGATGACCTCGTAGCTGCCCTGTATGCCGCATTATTGCTGGCTTTTTATGGGTGGTTCATGACCTGACAGTGAGAAAAAATGGCCAGCCCGGTTTCAGAAATTAACCGCCCGCACGATGTACCTGCAAAGATCGGTAAGTACGTCATTATTAATAAGATTGGTAAGGGCAGCACCGGCGACGTTTTTCTCTCTCATGATCCTTACTATCGCCGCGACGTCGCGATTAAGGTCTATAACATTGAAGAAGATTCTGACGCGGACCGCGCCAAGGTGTCGCGCAAGATGTTCTTCAATGAAGCACACATGGTCGGCATGTTGCAGCACCCCAATATCATGCCGATTTACGATGCCGGTGAAGAGGATGGTAAGTACTACGTCGTCACCGAGCATATTCAAGGTGCGAGGACTCTCGCCGCATATTGCCGCCCGGATAATCTTCTACGCGTCGATGACGTTGTAGAGATTATCTACAAATGCGCCAAAGCGTTGCACTACGCACATGGCCGCGGCGTGATTCATCGCGATATTAAACCGTCGAACGTCATGCTGACGATCGATAACGATGTCCGCATTATTGACTTCGGTATTGCGATTGTTAATGACTCGGAAGTGTCGCGAATTGAGGGAATCGCCGGTAGCCCCAGTTATATGTCGCCGGAGCAGGTACAGTCGGAGGAGTTGACGCCGCGATCGGATCTGTATTCATTAGGCGCGGTCATGTACGAACTGCTGACTGGCTTTCGTCCGTTCCGCGCTGACAACTTGTCCAAGCTTCTGCACCAAATCGTGTATGCAACGCCGCCGCCGATTCATACGTATCGCGACGATCTGCCCGAAGAACTCGAGCAGGTGGTGGCAACCACCATGCTCAAGGACCCTGAGCAACGTCTGTCATCAGGCGCGTCGATGGCCGCCGAACTCACGCGTGTCTACAAAGACCTGCGGCAAAAGTACGACAGCCTCGACAATCAAGAGCACTTTGACGTTCTGCGTACGCTCACCTTTTTCCACGAGTTTTCCCACGCCGAAATTTGGGAGGTGCTGCGTGCCTCCGATTGGCACGAGTACAAGGACGATGACGATATCGTTCGCGAAGGCGAGATCGACGACCGCTTTTACATTATCGTGACCGGTAAAGTGAAAGTAGAGGCCAACGGTAAAGAGTTGGGCACGCTATCGAACGGTGATTGCTTCGGCGAAACCAGCTATGTTCGCGGCGCCAAGCGCCAAGCGTCGATTAAGGCTGACGGCGCCGTAACAATACTGCGCGTGAGTTCCACATTGATGGAGCAAGTCAGTTCGTCTTGCCAGCTGCGATTCAACAAGGTCTTCCTGCGCGCGCTTATCCAGCGTCTGCAAGGCACCACGTAGCCTAAAATCGTCTACACTAGCCCCTAAATTTGAAGACTGGGGGCTTCTCATGAACGTACGAATCTTGGCGCTGCTCAGCGCCCTGGTGATGTTGTCGCCGGTCAAAGCCGACGAGCTCACCGAAGCGGTGCAGGCCGATTACGACGCCTATTTGGCAAACCTGTTCGATCACTTTCATCGTTATCCGGAGCTGTCACTGCTGGAGCGTGACACGGCAACGCGCATGGCGCTGGAGCTGGGCGCTGCGGGTTTCGAGATCACCGAGAACATCGGCGGTACCGGCGTGGTCGCGATGATGGAGAATGGCCCAGGGCCGTTCGTCATGATGCGGGCGGATATGGACGGCTTGCCGGTGCAAGAGAAGTCCGGCTTGGAAAACGCGTCGCGGCATCAACAGACCGATCCGATTACTGGGCGCACGGTGTACACCATGCACGCCTGTGGTCATGACGTTCACATCACCAGTCTGGTCGGAACCGCACGTTACATGGCGAGTCAGCGTGATACTTGGAGCGGCACGCTGATGTTGGTCGTGCAGCCGGCCGAAGAGCGTGTCCTTGGCGCCAAAGCGATGCGCGATGATTTGATTTGGGAACGTTTTGGTACACCCGATTATGCGTTGGCGTTTCACGTGTCCTCGACGGGTGTAGCCGGCGTTATCAACGTGTCGGAGGGCAGCCCGTATGCCGGTGCAGATACCGTCGACATCATTATTCACGGCGTTGGCGCGCACGGTGCTCACCCGCACCGTGGCAAAGACCCCATCGTGCTCGGCAGCCAAATTGTGCTGGCACTGCAAACACTGGTTGCTCGTGAGTTGTCACCGCGCGACGCCGGTGTAGTAACCGTCGGTTCATTTCACTCGGGTACCAAACACAACATTATTTCTGACCGTGCTCATCTGCAGTTGACGGTTCGAAACACGAACGAAGAAACGCGCACGTTGTTGTTGGAAGGTATCGAGCGAATCGCGGTCAATATGGGGCGCGTTGCCGGCCTGCCCGAGGATAAGCTTCCTGAAGTTATTATTTCGGAAGAGAGTGTGCCACCGGTCAATAATAGTCCCGAGTTGGCGCGTCGCTTGCGTGCTGCCTGGCAATCCGAGATCGGCGAAGAGCGCGTTGTCGATATACCAACGAAAGGAATGGGTGCCGAGGACTTTCCGTTTTTCACCGTTGATCCGTCAATTACCAGTGTTTACTGGTCGATCGGCGGTACGCCTCAAGAAGACTTCGATCGTGAAGCAGCCGGCGGCGAGCCTGTGCCCAGTCACCACTCACCGTTGTTCAAGATATCTCCGGAACCTTCGGTAACCGCGGGCGTTGAGTCGACCGTGGTCGCCTTGATGGAGTTGATGGGGGGCGAATAAGTTAGTCGTCGTCAGCGGTGAAGTCTTCAAGGCTTTCACCGCTGGCGTTCTGCACTAACACTTCGACTTTTTGTTCGACATCTTTGAGCGCCGTTTGGCACTCGCGTGTCAGCTTGATGCCCTGCTCAAATTTTTTCATCGCTTTTTCAAGCGGTAAGTCACCGGATTCGAGTTCTTCGACAAGTGTTTCTAAGTCGGCGAGTGATTTTTCAAGATTGACGTTTTTCTTCGTAGCCATGGCGCGCAGTGTACTGAAATTGCGCCGTTTGCACCTAGGTATCGCGTTGACTTGGTTTCGGCCGAACGCTAAAGTTTATTAATACTTTAGACTAAGTCTAAATAAGAATCATTCGCATTATAGAGGGGGCGACCATGTCGTTGAAAGACAGCAAGACCGAACAGAACCTTAAAGACGCGTTTGCCGGCGAGTCTCAGGCGAATCGCCGTTACTTGTACTTCGCAGCCAAAGCTGACGTCGAAGGCTATAACGACGTGGCAGCTGTGTTCCGTTCAACGGCCGAAGGTGAAACTGGCCATGCGCACGGTCATCTTGAATACCTCGAAGAGGTCGGTGATCCGGCCACCGGTCTGCCGATCGGTTCGACGGCGGCGAATCTCGCTGCGGCGGTCGCCGGTGAAACGCACGAGTACACCGATATGTATCCGGGTATGGCGAAGACCGCGCGCGATGAGGACTTTGACGAGATTGCGGATTGGTTTGAGACGCTGGCCAAAGCGGAGCGCTCGCACGCCAACCGTTTCCAAAAAGCGCTCGATACCCTCGACGACTAAATCCATCTAGTTAAAAGGCCGGGCATTGCCCGGCCTTTTCATTGCGGCCTATGGCCCGACGGATAATTCATGAGTCCACCTAGCACTCCTCGGGAAGGCAGTCTCGAGGCGCCCACACGGCATCCGCTCGACTGGAAGTCCGATTCGTTTTATGACGAAGGTCCGCTGTTCGACGAGCTCGAACGCGTGTTCGACATTTGTCATGGTTGCCGCCGCTGCTTCAATTTATGCAATGCGTTCCCGACCTTGTTCGACGCGGTCGACGAATCCGAAAGCATGGAGCTCGATACAGTTCCGAAGACGGTGTATTGGGACGTCGTCGATCACTGTTACCTGTGCGACATGTGCTACATGACCAAGTGCCCGTACGTGCCACCGCACGAATGGAATATCGATTTTCCGCACCTGATGTTGCGCGCGAAATCGGCACGTTTCAAAAAGGAAGGTGCCTCGCTGCGTGATAATTTGCTGGCATCAACCGACGCGGTGGGCAAATTTGCCGGTATCCCAGTGGTCGCCCAGGTCGTCAACGCCACCAACAAGACCCGCGCCGGCCGCGTGGCGTTAGAGTCGATGCTGGGAATTCACCGCGATGCACCGGTGCCGACCTACCACACCAAGACGGCGCGCAAGCGACTGGCTGGATTGCAGCGTGATGTGACCGGAGACGTCAAGGCTGGCGAAGCGACGACCGGCAAAGTGTTGCTCTTCGTCACCTGCTACGGCAACCGCAACCACCCGCAGCTAAGCGAAGACCTGGCGGCGGTCTTCAAGCACAATGAGATTGAACTGTCGTTGGCAGCCAGCGAGGTGTGCTGTGGCATGCCGAAGTACGAACTCGGTGACCTAGAAGCGGTCGATCAGGCACGCGAGAAGAATATTCCGATACTTGCCGAATGGGTGGATAAAGGTTACGACATTGTTGCGCCGGTACCGTCATGCACGCTGATGTTCAAGCAGGAATTGCCGTTAATGTTCCCGGATGATGCGGACGTCGCGAAAGTCCGTGACGCAATATACGACCCATTCGAATATCTCATGTTGCGACACAAAGACGGACTGATGAATACCGCGTTCCAAAACTCATTGGGCGAGGTGTCGTACCAGGTGCCGTGCCATTTGCGCGTGCAGAACATCGGCCTAAAAACGCGGGATGTATTACAACTCGTTCCCGACACCCAGGTTGATGCGATTGAGCGATGCGCCGGTCATGACGGCACCTACGCCGTGAAAAAGGAATTTCATGATTCATCCAAAAAGATCGCGCGACCGGTAGTCAACAAAGTGAAAAAGGGTCAATCGAAACACTTTGTCAGTGACTGCCCAATGGCAGCGGATCACGTCGCACAGGATCTTGAAGATCATCACGGTAATCATCCCATGACGCTGCTGCGTCACGCCTATGGAATCTAAATAACATGGAAAAATTGACGCGTGGCGATTTGATGAGCCTGGAGCGCTATTCGGAGGTACGAACGGACTTTCGGGCTGAAGTGCTCGCGCACAAGCGCAACCGCCGATTGGCGTTGGGTACCAATGCGGCGTTGTATTTCGAAGATCGATTAACGATGCAGTATCAGGTGCAAGAGATGCTGCGCATCGAGAAGATCTTTGAGGCTGATGGTATTAATGAAGAACTAGAAGCCTACAACCCGCTCATTCCGGACGGCTCGAACTGGAAGGCGACCTTTATGGTCGAGTTTCCGGAGATTGAGGAGCGTCGCGCAATGTTGTCGAAACTGGTGGGCATCGAAGATCGTGTCTATATGCGAGTGGGTGATCATGACCCCATCTACGCGATTGCCGACGAAGACCTGCAACGTTCAGACGACGACAAAACCTCAGCGGTGCATTTCATGCGCTTTGAGCTACCGGAAAACCAGGTCGCCGAGCTGAAAGCCGGTGCCGCGCTGTCAGCGGGTATCGAGCACGACAGCTATCACGTATCGATCTCGCCAATCGACGCGAACATTCGCCAATCGTTAATCGGCGACCTTAACTAAGAAAGTCCGATCGGCGGCAATCCCCAATTATTCAGCTACTATGTAGCAAAATAATAACTAGAAGAGAGGGGAGGACGATGATTCGATACGTCAAAATCTTTCTGGTATTGAGTCTGGGCTTTTGGGGGCTCATTGGCACGGTCGGTAACTTATCGGAGATACCGGTTGTGTATGGCGCCGTTAAGGACGTGGCGAGTATGGCTAACGTTCCTGACGGTGTCGGACCGCCATTTAGGGTTTCCAGTCCATTCATAATTTGGGCCGGCGTGGTTCTGATCGTACTCGGCAAGCTCGTCGCCTTGGTGGGCGGCTTGGGCGGTGGTGCAGTGATGCTAAAACACGTCAATGGCTCAGCGGACGAGTTTGCGCGTTCCAAAAAGCTGGCGATCGCGGGTTGCGGGGCAACCTTTGGGTTGTTGATCTTGAGCTTTACTATCATCGCGGAGGGGGCGTTCTTCATGTTCTACGATCCAAAGTACGTTGGTGCTGGTGAAATTGCGTTTCGATTTGCGGGATCGTTTGGGTTAATCGGATTGTTTGTCGCGCAGCGCGAAACGGACAGCTAGTACCAGTCGCGCTGCGCGGAGACCGGGTATTCTGACCTCATGAAAAAGCTGCTCTATGGAATCCTGGTTGTCCTTCTTATTGGCTTGGCGTACGTCCACTGGATTTTGCCGGGCCAGGTAGAGTCGAAAACCAACGTCAATATTCCGCACGAGCCCTACGTGGTCAGCGCCGAGGCGCAGGCGCTGCACGACTCGTTGTTCATCGCCGACCTGCACTCAGATTCACTGCTGTGGAAGCGCGATCTGACCCAGGAGTCCGACGTCGGCCATATGGACGTGCCGCGTTTGCAGAAGGGCAATGTTGCGGTGCAGGTGTTCAGCGCCACCACCAAGAGCCCGTCCGGGCTCAACTATGACCGCAATGAGGCCACCTCCGACGACATTACGACGTTGGCAATTGCCTCGTTTTGGCCGGTACGCACTTGGGGCAGCATTTACGAGCGGGCGGTGTTTCAGCTCGAGAAACTCTACAAGTTGGCGGAGCGCAGCGAGATATCGGTCATTATCAGCAAACAAGATTTTCAAGACTTTGTTGAACGGCGCGCATACGGCGGAACCGAAATCGCGGCGGTGTACTTAATTGAAGGTGCTCATCCGCTTGAGGGCAACCTTGAGAATCTCGATCGACTGTTTGACCAAGGTCTACGCATCGTCGGCTTAGTGCACTTTTTTGATAACGAACTCGGCGGATCGTTGCACGGCGTCAGCGGCGAGGGCCTAAACGACTTTGGTCGGTCGGTCATTCGTCGTGCCAACGAGCTCGGCATGATCATTGATATTGCCCACTCGTCGCCGCGTATGGTCGCCGACGTGCTGGCGCTATCCGACTCGCCCGTCATTCTGTCGCACGGTGGACTCAAAGGTGCCTGCGATACCGCGCGCAATCTTGAAGATTCACTGATGATTGAAGTCGCGCAGCAGGGTGGGCTTATCGGTATCGGATTTTGGGATGCCGCCGTCTGCGATCCGTCGCCCGCCGGCGTTGCCAAGAGTATTCGCTACGCGATCGATTTGCTCGGCGTCGAGCATGTGGCGCTCGGCTCGGACTACGATGGCGCCACGGCCGTGTTGTTTGACGTCGGTGAATTAGCCGCGCTCACACAGGCGCTGATGGACGAGGGGCTCACCGAAGAAGAAATTCGTCGTGTGATGGGTGTGAATGTCGAGCGTTTTTTCTTGAGACATCTTCCTGGCCCTTCGGATGTGGTTCTCAGCGATACACCGTTTTTTGATGATTGGGAGGCCGTCAAGGCGAGTCGTGACTTAGGGCCTGTTCAACTGCCAATCGAAACAGCAGCCGAGGCAGTGCGCATCGCGACGGACGAACATTTCATACGCATATCCTGCGCGGTACAGAATTTGCAATTCATGCCGCGGTACACGGTGACCGAGTTTGATCAGTATTGGGAGGTCTCGGCCAGAAGTACTGTCCCGCGAGGAGCGCATACGTGCGGCATGTTCACGGTTCACATTTCGAAAGTAGACGGCGGGCTGTACAAGCTTTAGCAACCGGCCGTCAGTTGATTCAATACGGGCAGTACTGTGCCGGTGGTTTGCCGTTTCGAACCGCGTTAATTTCGTTGCGCATGTTTCTGGTAATCGGGTCGCGAGGTGCTAAGCGAAGTGAGTCATCGATGGCGTCGCTTGCTTCATCAAGCTGATCGTTCGTCAGGTAGGCAAACCCCAGGTTTGCGATGAGGTCGGCAGCATACGGGTGGTCACTGACAAGTTCAGCCGCCACGACTACGGCACCTTCGGTGTCTCCAATACACACCAGCTCAATTACCAACTCCCGGCCAACATCCGGATTTTCACGATGGATTGCATAGGATTCTCGAAATGCGTTCACCGATGCCTGATGCTGCTTGAGCGCTTGATAGGCCTTGCCGATGAACCAGTAGGCAGCCCAATTCTCGGGCTGAGCATCAACGACCTTACTGAGCAGATCGATTCCTTCTTCAAGTTCGTTGACCGCGGTCGCTGTGCTCGCGTCAGCCGGCGGGGCGTCGATGTAGATGGCGTACGGGGAAATCAGGTCAGTTCCTCGCTCGAACCATTCCGCTAATTGCGGACTACCTTGGCTATTGTCGGCAATTCCGCTGTTACACAGAATCAGTAGCGAAAGCAGCGACCATCGACTCAGTTGGTGCATAGATCGCACGCTACCGACCCGAATGCTTCAGCACGAATGTGACCCGAACCCGCGCCTGAATCGTGATCAGGCCGGCAGCGATGCCGCCGGATCCGCCAGCAATACCCTCGCTATCTGCGCGCAATCGTGCGTTGGCAGTGACTGAATAATTCGGCTGCGTTTCCTCCTCGATGCGAAGCGGATCGCCAATTGCGGTGTCGAGGGCGGCAGCCATGTCCTCGGCCTTGGATCGCGCGGCAACCAGTGCATCAATGCGAGCCTGTTTGTAGAGTTTCTTGCGTTTGCTGTGATCAAAGCTGACGTTGGTGACACTGACACCGGGAAGGCTTGCGAAACGCAGCCACATTTTGGCGTAATCATCGATGGATTTCAGCTCGAAGACCACCGAGGTGCTGGCGTTGTATCCCACCCGTACGCGCGAGTTGTTTTTGTACTCCCAGTTCTCACCAAACTGCATTCGAGACGTCTGCATGTCGTCTTTATCGACGCCGGCGTCTTCCAATAAGTCGATTAGATTGGCCACCGCTTGGTTATGGGTGAAGGCAACCTCGCTCAGGTCTGTGCCGCGATGCTCGACGCGCAGATTCCAATGCAATAGATCGGGCTTGACCAGCTTCTCAGCCGTGCCCGTCACCGAAATCTGTGGCACCACCGCATCGTCGGCAAACAGCGGTGAGCAGGCGAGTAATACGGTGAGAACGGAACATCGGATAAAATTCATAGCAGCTTGCTCCCAAATATTCGTCGAGTGGCGCAGGGCCAACAGAACTCCACTCTATCATTGGCGGCGGTTAAGGTTTGGTATCTGGCTCGAGGTTTCGCTGAACCCCAAAGCAGGTTCGAGTTTCCCTGGATGACACAATCAGGCTAGAATCCTTGTAGCATCGCTTGGGCAACCTCTGGCACGGGATTGATGGCGAAACGATACGACGCAGCGGACATTGAAGTCCTTAGCGGGCTGGAGCCTGTACGGCGCCGGCCCGGCATGTACACCGACACCTCGCGGCCAAATCACTTGGCTCACGAAGTCATCGACAATAGTGTCGATGAGGCGCTTGCGGGTCACTGCAAGAAAATCGATGTGACGCTCTATAAAGACGGCTCACTCGAAGTGGTCGACGACGGTCGTGGCATGCCGGTCGACAAGCATCCGAAAGAGAAAATCCCCGGCGTCGAGTTGATTCTGACGCGCCTGCACGCCGGCGGTAAGTTCACCGACAAGAATTACCAATACTCAGGCGGCCTGCACGGCGTTGGCGTGTCGGTGGTCAACGCATTGTCGAAGAATTTAGAAGTGTGGATTCGCCGCGGCGGCAAGGAATACAACATGAGCTTTGCCGGTGGTAAGAAACGCGGCAAGCTCGACGTGGTTGGCAAAGTGGGCAAGGCAAATACCGGCACGACGATTCGTTTCTGGCCTGACGCGCAGTATTTCGACTCCAATAAGATCTCGGTCAAACGACTCAAGCATGCGCTTAAAGCCAAAGCGGTGCTGTGTCCGGGATTGCGCGTACGCCTCAAAGTTGAGAAGCCCAAAGAAAAAGAAGAGTGGCTCTACACCGGTGGGCTGGAGGAGTATCTCACCGAAGCTGTCGACGGCGCGGAATTACTGCCGGCCGACCCGTTCGCAGGCGCGATGGCGGCGAATTCCGAGGCCGTGGATTGGGCGCTCGCATGGCAAACTGAAGGTGCCGCGACGGTCGGCGAAAGTTACGTAAACCTGATCCCGACCGCGCAGGGTGGCACGCACGTTAACGGCCTGCGCACCGGTCTCACGAATGCACTACGGGAGTTCGCCGATTTCAGGAGTCTATTGCCGCGCGGTGTGTCGCTGGCGCCGGAAGATGTTTGGGACGGTCTCAATTTCGTGTTGAGCGTCAAACTCGAGGACCCGCAGTTCTCGGGTCAAACCAAAGAACGTCTGTCGTCGCGCGAATCGGCGGCATTTGTGACCGGTGTGATCAAAGATCAGTTTTCGGTATGGCTGAACCAGCATCCGGAAACCGGCGATCAAATCGCTCAGCTGGCCATCGGCAAAGCACAAAAACGCTTAAAGGCCGCCAAGAAGGTGGTGCGCAAGAAAGTCGTATCCGGGCCCGCGCTTCCCGGCAAGTTGGCGGACTGCACGTCGCAGGAACCGGAGCTGTGCGAGTTGTTCTTGGTCGAGGGTGACTCGGCCGGTGGTTCGGCCAAGCAAGCCCGCGATCGCAATACGCAAGCGATTCTCCCGCTCCGCGGCAAGATTTTGAATACCTGGGAAGTGGATTCGGGTGAAATTCTGGGCTCGCAGGAAGTGCATGACATCAGTATCGCCATTGGTGTCGATCCGGGCGACACCAATCTAGACGGTCTGCGCTATCACAAAATTTGCATTCTGGCGGATGCTGACTCCGACGGGTTGCACATCGCCACGCTGATCTGCGCACTGTTTCTGCGGCACTTCCGCGAACTGGTATTGGCCGGGCACGTGTATGTCGCAATGCCGCCGCTCTATCGCATTGATGTAGGTCGTGAGGTCTTTTATGCGTTGGATGACAGCGAACGCAAAGGAATTTTGGATCGCGTGGAAGCCGAAAAACTCCGCGGTAAGGTCAAAGAAACTCGGTTTAAGGGTCTTGGTGAGATGAATCCGGAGCAGTTGCGCGACACGACGATGAATCGTGACACGCGGCGGTTAGTGCAGCTCACTGTCACCGGCAAGGACAAAGCCGACGCGACCTTGGATATGTTGTTAGCGAAAAAGCGCGCCAAAGACCGTCGTAAGTGGCTTGAGACGAAAGGCAACCTGGCGGACGTCTAGGCAGAGATAAACAAATGCAGAATTCTCTAAATCTCGAAGGTGTTGAGCAGCAGTCGCTGAAGGACTACACCGAGAAAGCGTACCTCGATTACTCGATGTACGTCATTCTTGACCGGGCGTTGCCGCAAATTGGGGATGGTCTGAAGCCGGTTCAGCGCCGCATCATTTATGCGATGAGCGAGCTCGGTTTGTCGGCGGGGCAGAAGCCGAAAAAATCGGCGCGGACCGTTGGCGACGTGATCGGTAAGTTTCATCCGCACGGCGATTCGGCGTGCTACGAAGCCATGGTCCTCATGGCGCAAAACTTTTCCTACCGTTACCCGATTGTGGACGGGCAGGGCAATTGGGGTTCGGCAGACAATCCCAAAGAGTTCGCCGCAATGCGCTACACCGAATCGCGGCTGGCGCCGTACTCGAAACTGTTGCTGCAGGAACTCGGGCAGGGCACCGTCGACTGGGTGCCGAACTACGACGGCGAACACGATGAGCCAGCGGTCATGCCGGCGCGACTGCCGAATCTGCTGCTCAACGGCACCACCGGTATTGCGGTTGGTATGTCGACAGATGTTCCGCCGCACAATCTGAATGAAATCGCCAGCGCGCTGATTCACCTGATCGACAATCCCAAGGCGACCGTCGCAGCACTGATGAAGCATGTGAAGGGTCCGGATTTTCCGACCGGCGGCGAATTGGTGTCGCCACGGGACGAGATCAAACAAATTTATGAAACGGGCAACGGCACGTTGCGGGTGCGGGCGTCGTATAAAGTCGAGAAGAGCGACATCATCATCTCTGCGCTGCCATATCAAGTTTCCGGTGCCAAAGTTCAAGAGCAGATCGCAACGCAGATGCGCAACAAGAAGTTGCCGCAAGTTGACGAGCTGCGTGACGAGTCAGATCACGAGGAACCGATTCGCATCGTGGTGAGCAAAAAGCGCGGCGTGGATGCGGATGAGCTGATGTCGCATCTGTTCTCAACGACATCGCTGGAACGTACCGTACGCGTCAATATGAACGTCATCGGGCTTGACGGTCGGCCGCGAACGTTTGGCCTTGTCGACCTACTCAAAGAGTGGGTCAAGTTTCGCAAAGACACCGTCAAACGTCGTCTCGAACACCGCCTGCAGATCGTTATGGACCGTCTGCATATTCTCGACGGGTTACTGATTGCCTATCTGAATATCGACGAGGTCATCAAGATTATTCGTAACGAGGACAAGCCCAAGCCTGTCCTGATGAAAAAGTTCAAGCTGTCGGATATTCAAGCCGAAGCGATACTGAACTTGCGTTTGCGCAACCTCGCCAAACTCGAAGAAATCAAAATCAAAGGCGAGCAAAAAGAGCTCAACAAAGAACGCGAAGATCTCGAGAAAACGCTAAAGAGTTCGGCGCGGCTAAAAACGCTGATTAAGAAAGAGATCTTGGCCGATGCCGAGGCGCATGGCGATGACCGACGCACCGACATTGTCGAACGCGAAGCAGCCCAGGCGCTGGATGAGACGCAGCTTGTAGCGAGCGAGCCGGTCACGGTCATCTTGTCGCAGCGTGGATTCGCGCGGGCTGCCAAAGGTCACGATGTCGATCCGCTGTCGATGAGCTACAAGTCGGGCGACGGCTATCTGGCGGCGGCTAAAGGCCGCAGTAACCAGATGGCTATGTTTATCGATAGTACGGGTCGCGTTTACAACACAATTGCACACACGTTGCCATCGGCGAGAGGTCAGGGTGAGCCGTTGTCGAGTCGCTTTAAGTCACCCGATGGTTCCGAGTTTTGAGGCGCCATGATTGGCGATATCAATCAGCGCTACCTGTTGGCGAGCGATGCCGGTTACGGATTTATCGCGACACTGGAAGATCTGGTCACACGCAACAAAGCGGGTAAGGCGGTATTGAGAGTGCCGAAAGGTGGTCGTGCCGTGGTGCCTGCGCCGGTGCCGGCGGATGTCGAGTGCTTGATTGCAGCGGTCAGTTCGATTGGCCGGCTGCTGATGTTTGAGATGGACGAGCTGCCGGAGCTTGCCAAAGGCAAAGGCAATAAGCTGTTGAATATTCCCGGTAAGAAATACTCGAGTGGTGAGGAAAAACTGATCGCGGCAGCGGTGGTTCCGGAAGAAGGTGATTTACAGGTTCACTCGGGTAATCGCGTGATGACGATTCGTTGGGATGACAGCGATCCTTATTACGGCGAGCGCGCGTTGCGTGGTGGCTTGTTGCCGCGCGGCTGGCGAAATGTCGAGCGGTTGGTCGCAGTTGCGCCGGAGTACGAGGACGAGGAAGAAGAATAGATTGCGCCGGATGCCGAAACATCGAGATTGAACCAAAGAAAAAGCGGCCTTTCGGCCGCTTTTTCGGTAACGCCAGAGAACAATTACCCAATTCGTTACGCGGCACCGCCATTCTTGGTGGCCGGCATTTCAACCGTATCGTCGTCACGCTCCATCTCGACCGTTTTTTCCTCGGCATTAAGATCAACGGTCGGCTCTTCGGTATTGAGGATCGCGGTCCGATCATCTTCGGCATCCGCATCGTCATTGGCGGGTATATTGGCCGTGACGTCGATCGCCGTGACTGAGGCAAGCGACATTTCTGCGGTGAGGTCACCGTCGTCCGAGTCTTCCATGCGTTCTGCCAGTTCTGCAGCGGCGCGGTTGATTTCAGCGTTGAGCGCCTGTGTGGCGGTCAGCTCATCTTCGTAGTCCTGCTCCAAGATGTTGTAGTCGACTTCCGAGCTAAGCGTGTAGTCACCGGTGATGAGGGTTTCATCACTGGCTTCAATCTCTACCGCTTCAATCTCGTTTTGTGTGATGTCAGCAGGGCGTGGCATTTTGGTTGCGTCGATGATCACTGACATATCGTAATCGTCATCTTCAAGCTCACCGTCCGCCATGACCTCTTCATCGAGGATCGACTCAGCCTCAATATTCAGCGGCGGGATGATGTCGGTTGCGCCGCTCGGTTCTGCGCCACCGCTCGACATTTCTTCGGGCAGCTCGATGTCAATTTCCGTGGCCGATGAAAACGCGAACTCTTCGGTGACATCAACTTCGGTGCCGGCACTAAGACCGGTACCTGCGACAAGATCGGCGTCCAGTTCGAGTGCGAGATTCTCTTCGGTTGGGTCCTCGTCGTCCTGCTCGACCACGAGTGCCTCAACTCTTGTTGTGTCGCCATCGGTGCGGCGACGTTGCGGAGCTTCGACGGCCGCAATGGGCGATTCGCCAAAGCGATTTCGTACCAGACGACCGAAGAACAGCAGCAACAGAATAAGTGCTGCACCTGCACCGCCCAACCAGGCTAACCAGTTGGTTGACTCTGCTTCGACGGCAGGCGTCTGCGCGGTCGCGACCGTGCCGTTGGGCGACTCGCTGGTGGTCTCCGGGCCTTCGAGCTCGGTATCCGGAATCACTACCTCCGGTTCGCTGAAATCGGTGATTGCGGCCGGTTGCAACACGTCGGTGTCGGCAACGGTGGCGTCAGCTGGCGCAGTTGTTTCCGTTTCCGAACTCGGCGTGACTTCAGCGGTGTTGTCGGTCGTTAAGTCGAGGCCCGCAGTATCGTAGGCAACGCTGTCAGCAGTGTTGTCGACCACGGTCGGGGCGGAAGTGCTTACACCCTCCGTTGCAGACGTCGTTGATAACGCAGTATCCGAAATCGTGACCGGTGCGCCGGCACCGAAGTCCGGAATGTCGATCCACACACCGGCTTTCAGCTGGTTCATGTCGTTATCAATAAATGCGTGTGGATTGGCTTTGAAGATCTGATCGACCGCTTGCCATAAGCCCACCGGACGATTTTCGATACGTTGTGCAATCTCGCTCAGCGACGTGCCGAATGGAACTTGATATCGCGTCGCATTTTGAATCGGTGCTGCGGGTGCTGCAGCAACGGTACGACGCGGCGTCGGTGCTGGCGCCGCTGACGGACGTGCAGCGGCTGGCGCGCTCTGGCGTACCGGTTGGTTCTGGCTTACCGGCGCACTATTGGCGGTGACCGGCGCGCTCTGCGGCGGATCGACAAACAGCATGTAGTCGCGGGTGATATTGGCGGCGTACGGGCAGCGAATATTGACTCGCATCGCTACCAACGGTTCGCGAATCGGCGAACGACCGGTAATCGAGATGACGCCATTGGCAATGCTAATCGAGGTCGAGCCGACCGCGGGCAAGCCGTTGTTCGGTATGCCGCCGCCCACACTGACGCAGGACTGAAGAATTTCTTCGCTCGGTGCCAGTGCGTACGCGATACTCGCTTTGAGCGGTTGGCCCAGCGTCGAGCTGACATTGGCTTCACCCAACTCCAGCGCGTTGGCGGGCAACGTTGCCAAGCCGCTACCAACGGCAACGAGCGTGGTCATTTTCTTGGTCGGTTTTTTCACTGCGTTTACTCCGTCCTCAGCTCTTGCACTGAACTGCCTATTTTAGGTGTCGATGCGGCATTCCCGTTAGCGGCTGGTTCCACTACCGAAGTGTGACGCGTGTCACACTTCGATTTCTGTCAAAATTTACCGTCTGTATTAGCCGGCGTTGGCGGCTTTGAGTTCTTCCAGCGTGCGCTGTTTCGCCGTATCGGTGTCCTGCAGGACCACTTCCGGTTCGTGCACATAGTGACCCTGCATAAAGTCTAAGCCGAGCTGGAATAACACCGCCATGGCGTTTGCATTTTCAACACGTTCGGCGATCGTCTTGATTTGGCGTTCGTTAGCGCCGCGCACAATTTTTTCGACGCTGGCCTGAACGGCGGTATCGGTCATCAAGGTATGCATGAGCTCGCCATCAACCTTAATGTAGTCGGGTTTCAGAATGTCCAGAATCTGGAATCGTTCTTGATCGATGCCGTAGTGCTCCAACGCGAAACCGATACCCATTTTGCGTAGTTGCTTAACGATGATTTGCGTTTGTTTGATGTGCTTGGCCGCATCGCGCTCCGGAATCTGCATCACCACACGCGAGCAATCGAAATCGGTCTTGGCGAATGTTTCGTCCATCCAGGCCACCGTATTGGTATCCAATACCGACTGACGAGACAGCCGCACGAAGACGCGGTCCGCGTCTGAGTCGGTGCAAAATTCTACCGCCGCCTGCACCATCCATCGATCGATGTGCTTCATCATGCTGTTGCGTTCGGCAGCCGGCAGGAACTCCGACGGCAGCACCGAGTTGCCTTGTTCGTCGAGCATCCTTACTAGCAGGTCGTACATTTCAACACCATCGGTGCGCAAACCGGCAATCGGCAGCTGTGCCAGGCGGAAGCGGTTGTCGATGAGTGCCGACTTCAGATGCTTAATCCAGATCGCGTCGAATTCCTGTTGCTTGGTGTCTTCTTGTGCCGATTCACTGAGGAAGGCGCTATTGCCGCCGGCCCGCTTGCCGGACCGATGGGCATCCACAGTGGCGGCGATAAAGTCTTCCAGAGATTGGAAAATTTCGTCGGCGCCGCACACTCCGACGGTGCACGTGAGCTGCGTGGAGCGATCATCGACTTCAAAAGTCTGCTTTTCGATGTGCTTGCAGAGCTGTTTGCCCCAAACTTCCGCATCGCGCACCGTGCCGCGTTCGAGTAACACCATCAATGAAGTGCCTTCAAAGCGGCCGGCGACGTCGCGCGGATGCATCCGCTTGCGCATCGCTTCGGCGAATTGCGCTAGGACTTCTTCGGAATTCAGAATGCCGACGTTCTCGATCACTTTTTCGAAGTTATCGATACGTACGTAGGCGAGTGCATGCAATCCCGAGGCGGGTTTCTTGGCGAGTCGTTTCTTGATTCGTTCGAGATACTGGGCGCGGTGGAAGAAGAGCGTGGTCGGGTCGCGCTTCAATGCATCGTGCACCAGCTTGGTAGGTTCGACGCTGGCTTTTTCCGGCGGTGTGATACAGACCTTAACGCACGGTCCGTCGTCAAACACAAAGCGCGTGAACTCCAGGTGCATTTCGTCGGTGTCGTCGTTGACGACGTTCGACTTGGTAATGAGCTTTTCGTCGGCTTGCCATTTACCCGCCACGGCGGCGACCAATGCGCCCTTGATGGCGGCGTGTGATTCGCGGTCAAAATTGTCCATCAGTGGCAGACCGACCACCTCGTCGTTGCTGGCGGCGCGGAACATCTCCAGCCACACGGCGTTGACGTCGGTAATGATGCCTTCGGTCACCAACGCGATAGCGCTGGTGGACGCTTCCATGTAGTCCTTGAGTTGCTTCTTGTACTCGGTTGCCGAGTGAATGGTTGAGTTCAGGGCGCGTTCCACGCGCAGCGCGCGAAGTTCGCGAGTTGCCACCGACTGCAGTCGCTCTTTGGAGCCAAATGAGACCAGGTCGCAGGCGCCGCTCGCCATCGCTTTCTGGATCGAGACCTCATCGGCCTCGGCTTGGACAGCGATAACCGGCAGCTCAGGATTGAAGCGGTCTTTCTGCTTCACGACGGCACGGATGCTGTCGCCGTAGCGGTCACAGTTCATGACCACCAATTCGATCTGTTCGCCGGCTAGCGTTTCCGCCAGTTTCTCGGCTTTGGGAACCCAATGGCAATGCGCAGCGTGGCCGGCGTCGCGGAGGGAGCTGTTGATCAGTTCTACGTCACCTTGGTCCTGGGTGAGAACTGCAATAGAAATACTTTGACGTCCGTTCAAATGCGGTCCCTGCGACGGATCCAGGCAAAATCCCTTGCCTGTCTTATTGTAAAAGAGTGTCGAGTCTAGCAAACACGCGGCCCAAAGCGCTTTTCGGTGGGTCAAAAGCGTGACGAATATCAAGTTTCGGCGCCGATTTTCGGTATCATAGCGGCCGCCTGCACCGATCTGACAGAGCAATAAATGGCCAGTTACAGCACTAATGAATTCCGCTCCGGGCTCCGCATCATTCTCGATAAGGACCCGTACATTATCGTTGAGAACGAGTTCGTCAAACCGGGTAAAGGTCAGGCCTTCAACCGCGTCCGAGTCCGCAATCTGAAGACCGGCAAGACGGTCGATAAGACCTTCAAGTCTGGTGAGTCGGTGGAGGCCGCCGATGTTATGGATACCGACATGCAGTATTTGTATACCGACGGTGAAATGTGGCACTTCATGGACCCGACCAGCTTCGAGCAGTACGCCGCCGACGAGTCAGCAATCGGTGATGCGAAAGATTGGATTACCGACGGCGATGTCTGTCAGATCACGTTGTGGAATAACTCGCCGCTTATCGTCGAGGCGCCGAACTTTGTTGAGCTTGAGATCACCGAAACCGATCCGGGCGTGAAGGGCGATACCGCCAGTGGCGGAGTTAAACCGGCCACGCTATCCACCGGCGCGGTCGTGCGCGTGCCGCTGTTCGTCGATCAAGGCGAAACGATTAAGGTCGATACTCGATCTCGCGAGTACGTTTCTCGCGTCAAATAAGGTGGCGATCAGATAAAAGCATCGCTGCGCGCAGCGAGTTCGCAATAGGCTTGGCAGATCGCTTCGATGCCGTCCTGGTCGGCCTGATCGAAACGCGCCAGTTCGGGGCTATCAATATCCAGAACGCCGACCAGTTCGTCGTTAACGATCAATGGCACTACCAGCTCTGATCGCGACGCGGTGTCGCAAACAATGTGACCAGGAAACGCATGCACATCCTCAACGCGCTGCGTGGTTTTGGTGGCCGCCGCAGTGCCGCAGACGCCCGAGCCGAGCGCTATGCGTACGCAGGCCGGCTTGCCTTGAAAGGGCCCCAATACCAATTCGTCGCCGCGCAGTACGTAGATGCCGAGCCAGTTAATGTTGTCCATGGCGTCGTAGAGAAAGCCGACAAAATTGGCGGCATTGGCGAGCGCGTCGGTCTCGTCCGTTAACATGGCGACGACTTGGGATTGCATCAGGCGATAGCTATTCATGGGGCTTGACTATCCGTTGGGTTGAATCGTAAATGACTGTACCGACTTGATGGTGTCGCTGTGTTCGAGAATCAAGTGTAACCGTTCAATACCGAGCGCAACGCCGGCGCAGGCGGGTAATCCGTGCTGCAACGCGGCGAGCAGTCTGTCGTCTGGCGGTGGCGTTCTCTTGCCGTCCGCTAGACGCTGTTTGATGGCAATGTCGAAACGCGCGGCCTGCTCGACCGGGTCGGCCAGCTCAACGTAGCCGTTGGCTAACTCGATTTCTCCCAGGAACACTTCAAACCGGTCGGCGACGTTGGCGTCGTCGGGGCTGATTCTTGCCAGCGCCGCCTGGCTGGCCGGGTAGTGGTAGATGACCGTCAGTCGCTCGGTTGAAAACTGCGGTGCGGCGCGCGTCGACAGGGCCAGGTCTAACCACGTATCGGCGTCGTCGCCTATGGCTTGCTGCAAATCGGCATCGGCGCTTAACGCCGCCGCCAAATCTTCGGCGTTGGCGGTGCAGTCGATCCCAGCCCGTTTGAGCGCTTCGCGATAACTCAACGACGTTACTTGGGTCAGGGCCGGGAGATTGAGGGCGGCAGCAATGACTCCGACCGTGTCATCGATAATCTGCTGGAGCTCAAAGCCATGGCGGTACCATTCCAAGAGCGTGAACTCGAGCGCATGCCGCGTGCCGATCTCACCGTCGCGATACGCACGTGCCAGCGCAAAGATATCCGGGTAACCCGACGCCAGCAGTCGTTTCATGAAAGCTTCCGGCGAGGCTTGTAAGTAGAGTGGCCCCGCAGCCGTGGAATGTGCACTGATGTGGTCGATGTGGGTTTCGGGAATCACCGTTGGCGACAGCGTCGGTACTTCGACCTCGAGAACGTGTTGCGCTTGAAAATACTCGCGAACGCGCGCCAATAATTCGGCGCGACGTGTAGCGACGGCGGGCGTCGCGTTCGCTTGCCAGTCAGGTGCGGTCACTTCGCGGTAGTGGCGGCGAGCGCTTCGCCCATGCGAACGACGGTGCCGGCTTCGAGCTGCCCGTCCCAGGTGGTGCTAGCGGATGGCAGCAGCAACACCACGGTCGAGCCCATATTGAACCAGCCCAGCAAATCGCCTGCCGCGACATTACGTGGTGTGTCGTTCAGCACGCAATTTTCCACCATACCGTTGGCGCGCGGACGAATTTCTCCGGTCCATGGCGTGGTGATGCTGCCGACATTCATCGCACCGACCATGATGACGGCGACCGGTCCTATTGCCGTGTCGAGGCGTACGATCAAGCGCTCATTGCGGGCGAACAGTCCGGGGACGTGCTGAGCGGTCGCTGCATTCACACTAAATAAGGCGCCGGGTACGTAGCTCGCAGACACGACGTCACCGGCCAGCGGCGAATGTATGCGGTGATAGTTGTATGGCGCGAGGTAAATCGTCGCGAACGAACCGTCGTGGTAGACCGTCGCATCGTCCAGGTCCGTGGCGAGCAAATCCTGCAGCGCATAGTCGATACCCTTGGCCTGCAGGATGCTGTTTTTGCGTAGGGTACCGAGTTGACTGATGGTGCCATCGACCGGACTCACTAACGTATCGGTGCCGGTCGCAATAGGCCTGGCATCGTGTTTGAGTTCGCGAATAAAGAAGGCGTTGAAATGCTCGAAGTCGTTCGGCACGTCGAGGCGCACCTCATCGAGATTTACATCGTAGAGTTTGGCGAATTGGGTAATAAGAAAGTTCTTAAAGCCGACGTGGCGAATTCTCGCGATCCGGTATATGAGCGCCGTCAGCCAGTATTTCGGCAGCACATACTGCAAGTGAGCAAACAACCATGACATCAGAATTCCACCGTATCGGTACGAGTAGCAACGCTCAATACCGGCGTGTCGCCGGCATAAAACACAAACACGATTTCACTATCTTCGCTAAGTGCATCGTGCAGCATTAGGTGTTTTCCGCCGGGCGCCAACTTTACTTGGTCACCGGCGGCGATAGTCAGCGTATCGAGCGCACGCATTCTGGCAATGCCGTCCTCGATGACCGATTCATGCAATGCAACTCGTCCGAAATCGGGGCTGGATACGTGTGTGATCGTAATCGGATCGTCGGTGGTATTGACCAGCGTCAAATAGGCGCGGCCCATAGACGTCCCCGGCAGGGCGCGCTGCACATCAAGATTTTTGATGATGAGTGGTGATTGCGGTTCAGTGCACGCAGCCAACGCAGCGAGCGTGGCCAACAAAATGAATCGATTCATTTCGCTAGCGCCATCAACGATTGCATATCCGCGGCGATGTTCTCGGCAACGTGCGGTGCGGTGAAGACAGCGTGGAACTTTCCGTCTGGGTCTACGACGATGACCGCGGCAGAATGATTGACGTTGTAGTGCTCATTGTCGGACGGTTCCTTCTCGAACCAGATTCCGAGGCTGCCGGTCAGCGCTCGCAGCTGATCAAGCTCGCCGGTAAGACCGATAATGTTGTCACCGAAGTGGCCAACATAGCGGGCCAGGTTGTCGGGCGTATCACGTTCCGGGTCAACGCTGACCAGTACTACCCGAGTGTCGCCAACGTCGGCGAGTGTGCGCGCATCGGCGAGGACTTTCAGCGTCAGCGGGCAAATGTCGGGGCAATTCGTAAATCCGAAAAAGACAAGGTCCCACTGGCCAGCAAACTCCGCCGCAGTAAACGGCTGTGAGCGATGATCGATCAATGAGAATTTAGCCAAATCGACCGGTTGTGGCAGAACCGTCGCAGTGATCGGCGGCGACGGCGTCTGTGCTTCCTGAAATGATAGCCAGGCGCCGGTCACGATTGCTGCGGTGGCGACGGTCGCGATGAAAAAGTGTTTTGCACGCACTGTGGGGCTCGGGGGTTAGGTTATTCGTCATCCAATACCGTACTCGACGATATCGGTATAAACATCAGCCGCATATTTTACAGGCAGTGCACAAGAATTGGTGATAGATTGCGACCCGCCCCAGTGATTCGCCCACTATGTCACAGCTATCCGCCAACTCGGTTACCGTCGGCGCGCTCATCGAAGCGCTCGCTGAGCGATTTGCCGCGGCTCATTTGACCTATGGTCACGGCACAGACAATGCGATTGATGAAGCAGCGTGGCTGGTATTCGCCAAACTTGGTTTAGACCATGCTGACGCCTCGCATTACGTCGATACCATCGAAGCGACCGACCGAGCGGCTATCGAGGCGATTGCCGAGCAGCGAATCCGAACTCGCTTACCGCTGGCCTATTTGTTAAATGAAGCGTGGTTCGCCGGTTACCGATTCTTCGTTGACGATCGCGTGTTGGTACCCCGTTCGCCCATTGCGGAGTTGATCGCGGCGCGGTTTTCACCATGGCTGTCGCCGGACCAAGTTCGTCGGGTACTCGATATGGGTACCGGCAGCGGCTGTATTGCAATTGCGACGGCGCACGCATTTCCCAACGCCAACGTCGACGCGGTGGATATATCGCCGGATGCTTTGGCGGTGGCGGCAACCAATGTCGAGCGTCATCGCGTCGCTGGCCGAGTCACGTTACGCGAATCGGATTTGTTCGACGCTCTGGAAGGCGCAACCTACGACTTGATTGTGTCCAATCCGCCGTATGTCGATCAGGCGGACATGGCGGCGCGTGCACCGGAGTTTCGTCACGAACCGGAGTTGGGTCTCGCCGCCGGCGAAGATGGACTCGACGCGGTGCACGTCATTCTGGCCGAGGCCTCGCGCTTTCTTGCCGATGGTGGAATACTGGTCTGTGAAGTGGGCAATAGTCAGGTTGCGTTGCAAAACGCCTATCCTGATGTGCCGTTCGTCTGGCTCGACTTTGAGTTTGGTGGTGCCGGCGTATTTGTCCTCGAGAAAGACGAGTTAGAGAAGGTTAGTCGTGTCAGGAAATAGCATCGGTCGCAACTTCGTGGTGACAACGTTCGGTGAGAGTCATGGACCGGCGTTGGGCTGCATCGTGGACGGTTGCCCACCGGGACTCGAGCTAACGCCAGCCGATATTCAAGCCGATCTAAATCGTCGCCGTCCGGGAACCTCGCGACACACGACGCAGCGCAAGGAAGCCGACGCGGTAAGCATTCTTTCCGGCGTGTTCGAAGGGCAGACCACCGGCACACCGATCGGTCTGCTTATCGAGAACACCGACCAGCGTTCCAAAGACTACGGCGATATCAAAGACAAGTTTCGTCCCGGCCATGCGGATTACACCTACCAACAAAAGTACGGGATTCGCGATTATCGCGGTGGTGGGCGAGCGTCGGCGCGAGAAACCACCATGCGCGTGGCGGCTGGGGCGATTGCCAGAAAATACCTGCGTGAGCGTGCCGGTATTCAGATTCGTGGTTACCTGTCGCAGCTCGGGCCACTGGAGTTGGATGCGGTTGATCTCGATTCGGTGAACGACAACCCGTTTTTCTGTGCCGATCCATCGCGCCTCGGAGAACTGGAGGCCTTCATGGACGCGCTGCGTGCCGACGGCGATTCCATCGGTGCGAAAATTTCGGTGTGTGCCAGCGGTGTGCCGGCAGGCCTCGGTGAACCCGTGTTTGATAAGCTCGAGGCGAGTCTGGCGCATGGCTTGATGAGCATCAACGCGGTCAAAGGCGTGGAGATCGGTGCCGGATTTGCGGCCGTTACGCAGCGCGGCAGCGAACATCGCGACCCGATTGCTGCTGATGGCTTCGAAAAAAACGACGCCGGCGGTACGCTCGGTGGAATCTCATCCGGGCAGGACATCGTTACCAGTATTGCGCTGAAGCCCACATCGAGCATTACGGTACCCGGCAAAACCGTCGATACCGCCGGTGAGGAAACCGAAATTGTCACCAAGGGTCGTCACGACCCTTGCGTCGGATTACGTGCTACACCCATCGCCGAAGCGATGGTGGCAATCGTGTTAATGGATCACTATCTCCGGCACCGTGCGCAAAACGCGGGTGTCAACAATGCTACGGATTAAGGATTGTGAGTAAGAAGTTTGAGGTCGCCGTTCTCGGCGCCACCGGCGCGGTTGGCGAAACCATGCTGTCGATCTTGGCGGAGCGAAAGTTTCCCGCATCAAAAGTTCATGCGCTGGCAAGCGAACGCTCGGCTGGCAAAACAGTGTCGTTCGGCAATCGCGAACTAACGGTCAGCGACGTTGCCGAATTCGATTTTTCGTCGGTACAGATCGGGTTGTTTTCCCCGGGTGCATCGGTGTCGGCGAAATATGCCCCGATTGCGGCCGATGCCGGCTGTGTCGTGGTGGATAACACCTCACAATTTCGATATGACGATGACATTCCATTGGTGGTGCCGGAGGTAAACGCGGCCGCGATGGAAGATTTCGGTAATCGCAACATCATTGCCAACCCGAATTGTTCGACGATTCAGATGGTAGTGGCGTTGAAACCAATATACGACGCGGTCGGAATCGAGCGCATCAATGTCGCGACGTATCAGTCGGTGTCGGGTGCTGGTAGCAGTGCTATCGAGGAGCTCGCTCGCCAGACCGCGACGCTCTTAAATGGGCGCCCGTTGGAGATTGACGGCGATGCGCGTCAGATCGCGTTTAACGTGGTACCGCAAATCGACAAGTTTATGGACAACGGCTACACCAAAGAAGAGATGAAAATGGTGTGGGAGACCCACAAAATCCTCGGCGACCCAAATATCGCGGTCAACGCGACAGCCGTGCGGGTGCCGGTCTTCTACGGCCACTCAGAAGCTGTCCATATTGAGACTCGTGACAAGATTTCGGCCGTCGACACCCGCAAACTGCTCTCTGAGGCGCCTGGAGTGACCGTCATCGATGATATCGACACCGGTCAGTATCCAACGGCCGTGACCGACAGTTCAGGAACGGATGCCGTATTCGTCGGGCGGGTCCGCGAAGATATCTCCCATGAACGTGGGATAAACCTCTGGGTGGTGTCCGATAATATTCGTAAGGGCGCGGCTCTAAATAGCGTCCAAATTGCTGAAATATTGGCGAAAAACCATTTATAAGATATAGTTCGCGACTATATGTAAAACCGGTTTTGCCGCCTGAATTTGGGTCCAGGCCGGCCATCTAACGAGGCTCCTGGGGAGCTGGAGAAAAACACAATGCTGCGACGACTCTCTCGCATCTCGCTGGTGCTCTGCCTAATGCTTGCAGGCGAGGTCTGGGCACTCGGCCTGGGAGAAATCAAACTCGAATCCGCTCTCAATGAGCCGTTGCGAGCTGAAATTGAGCTGTTGTCGGCGACGCCCGATGAGTTGGCCGGGTTAAAAGTAGCATTGGCATCTGCGGAGACCTTCGCGCGCTACGGGCTAGATCGCGCTGTTTACCTGCAAAACATTCAGTTTCGCGTGGTCGAAAGTGGTCGCGCCGACGGCAATGTTGTCGAAATTCGATCGTTAGACCCTATCACCGAGCCGTTCTTAACGTTTTTGGTTGAAGCGAGCTGGTCCCGTGGTCGTTTGTTGCGCGAGTACACGCTGCTATTAGATCCGCCAATTTTCGCACCGGCAGCGGCGCAGGCCGCTCCCGCCGTGCAGGCACCGACGCGCGTTGAGCCGGCCGACAGTGCCCGTATTGAACGCCCGGCGCCGGCACCGACGCGTCAGGATCCGCCGCCGGTTCGGACGTCGCCACCGCAAGTATCAACACCGCCGGAATCAGCACCGGCGCCGACGCCAGCTCCCGCACCAGTCGATAACCGCCCGTTTACAACGGCGGCTGGCGGCGATGTGTTTGTGCAAAGCGGCGAAACGCTGTGGGGAATCACCTCACGCGTGCGGCCGGACTCTCGGTTGACGATGAATCAAACCATGTTGGCGATATTTGAAGCCAACCCGGAAGCCTTTGGCGGCAACATCAACGTATTGAAGCGTGGTGCGTCACTGCGTATTCCGAGCGCTGACGATATTGTGCGTATCAGTCGTGGCGAAGCGTTGAACGAAGTGCAGCGTCAACACGCGGCATGGAATCCGAGCTACTCGCCGGCGCCGACAACGACGCCGAGCACGTCACCGGCCCCCATCGACGATCCGGTCGACTACAGCTACCCCGACCCCGACCCGATAGAAGACACGACCACCGACGCGGTCGCCGATACAACCGCTGATCCTTATGACAGCGATGCGTATGACACCGGTATCGACGATACCGGTTCACAGCCGGATCTGGTGCTGGTGCCGCCCGATGCAGAAGACTTGGACGGTACCGGTGACGGCAGTGCTTACGGCGACGGCGCGGGTTACGACGACGAACTCCTATCCCGTGAAGAGCAAATCGAGCGCCGCATTAGTGAAATCGAATCGGCCGATGTACCGGTACAGCAGTCACTGATCGAAATTCGCAACAACGAACTGGCTGAACTGCGTGCCGAGTTGGCCGAAATTCGCGGCGAGACGATCGATGATCCGTTCGCCGACGATCTTGATGACATCATGGTTGACGATAGCGATTCGCCGTTCCCGGACGATTCCGAATTGTCCGATGAAGACGAGGCCGAAGCCGAAGCGGATCCGAGGCCTGCACCATCGCCGCGTGCAGAAGAGCCCGGAATCGTCGATCAAATTCTCGATGTTCTGGGTCAGTGGTGGATGTGGATCGCGGGCATCGTGGTGCTGCTTGCGGGAATTCTTTTCTGGTTCATGCGGCGCGGCAGCGGCGATGATGACCCGGATTGGCGTTCTATCGACTCGGACGATTTCTCATCCGATCTCGATGGTGGCGGTACCGAGCAACTGCGCGCGCCTAGCCCCGAAGATGAATCGTTTGTGGTGGTCGAGCAGGACTCGGCGATCACAGCACTAGACGAAACCGCAGAGGCGCTGGCGCCGGACTTTGCGGCCAGCGGCGATGCGACGGCCGAAGTTGAGGCACTGCCTGCTGACGGCGACGCGACCGGCCAATTTGGTTCGCTCGAAGATACATTTAGCAGCGAAACAGCGATTAACCTCGATCAAACCGACCCGCTGGCGGAAGCGGATTTCCATATGGCCTATGGCCTCTACGATCAGGCAGCGGATCTGGTAAATGGGGCGCTTGAGGTCGAGCCCGAGCGCAGCGACTTGCTATCCAAGCTGTGTGAAATCTACTTTGTCTGGGGCAACCGCGACGCCTTTGTCGATGCCGCGACCCGTTTGAAAGGCGTTGCCGGCGAAGGCGATGCCGATTGGGACAAGATCGTCATTATGGGGCAGCAAATCGCGGCCGACGATGCATTGTTTAGCGGTGCCGGCGTTGCCGGTGCCACCAAAGAAGTCGATTTGTCATTCGAAGCCGATACCGGTGGCACTGGCGCCTTGGATATGGAGCTGGGCGATGATAGCGGTGCCGCTGACGACGTCGTCGACCTCGGTGCTGACCTTGGCGGCAGCGACGAGAGTTCGATCGACTTCCCGTTCGCTGACGAAGCGTCGGCCGAAGAAGTGGACCCCGACCCGACGGCAACCGTTGAGGCAGAAGCCACCGACTTTAATGTCACCGCGGAAATGCCAGCGGTGGACGGCACGATTGAGTCGCCAACCATCGAACAACAATTCGACATGGGTACGGCTGAGTTACCGTCGCTCGACGACGACGACATCGGTGCCGCGATTGAAAGCAGTGGTCAGTCGTCGGATGCGACCGCGGAAATCAATCTCGATGAGCTTGGCCTGGACCTCGACGGACTGGACGAAACCGAAGTCGCATCACTCGATGACGAAACCGGTCAAATGCCAGCGTTAGAAGATACCGGCATCAATGAAGCGATCGACGATATGTCGGTAACCGGCACTAACCAGGCGCTGGATGCGGACGCGACCGGCGTCAATGAGACCTTGAACGTGACCGATACCGGCACGGCTATCGACGAAAGTTTGCTCGATGCCACCGGTGTCACGCAGGTGTTGAGTGATGATTTGGCGGTCGCCACCACGGGCGATGCTAATGCCGACCTGGACGATAATGATGCCACCATGCTGGCACCAAGTTCGATGCCTGATGGGGCGACCATCGGTGATGATCAAGAGACGATGTTGGCCAGTCTGGATGACGATGACGATCCGGCCGATTTCGATTTTGCGAAAACGGAGGCATTGCCGCCGGATGCGTTTACCGGCAACAGTAGCTTGGAAGAAACCGGTGAAATGCCGGCAGTCGCAAGCACTGACGTCGATCTTGATCTCGATGATTTGACCGCGGCGCTGCAGGTCAGCGAAATGGGTGACACCATCGAACAGCTGCGTGATGACGCCACCATCGAGCAACCTCGTCCGAACGTTTCGGGCGCAGTGGACGAAAATGCTGAAACCATGGCATTGCAGCCCGGTGACATGAACACCGAGCTACACGATGCTCGCACCATGACGGAGGTCGGCACCAAGTTGGATTTGGCGCGTGCCTACGTTGATATGGGTGATCCGTCGGGTGCCCGTTCGATCCTCGAGGAAGTGCTCGCCGAGGGTGACGACTCGCAGAAGCAGCAAGCACAGCAGTTGCTGGATTCTTTGCCGTCGTAGTTGTTGTCCCTGTAGAAACTGTCTTATTGCCGCGCAGTGCGGCGTTGCAAGATCATGCGAATTGCGATCGGCATTGAGTACGACGGCTCGGCCTACAACGGATGGCAGCGGCAGAAAACCGGCGACGGTGTTCAAGCACATGTCGAAGCCGCCGTCGCGAAGGTCGCCAATGAGGCCTGTGACGTCATTTGTGCTGGGCGCACCGATACCGGCGTGCACGCCAGCGGTCAGGTGGTCCACTTCGATACTCAGGCTGAACGAACCGATCGAAGTTGGCTGCTCGGCGTCAACAGCGAACTCCCTGCCGACATCAGTACAAATTGGGCGAGACCCGTCGATGAGGAATTTCACGCTCGGTTTTCCGCTGTCGCCCGGCGCTACCGTTATCGCATATTGAATCGACTGGCGCGTTCGGCGCTGCATCGTAATCGTGCGTGGTGGCTGCACCAGCCGTTGGACGCGGCACGAATGCATGAAGCGGCGCAGTCGCTGGTCGGCGAACATGATTTTTCGGCGTTTCGTGCGGCCGGCTGCCAAGCGCGAACACCGATACGGGAGCTCACCGACATCGCGGTGCATCGTAATGACGAATGGGTGTGGATCGATGTGCGCGCGAATGCGTTTTTGCAGCATATGGTGCGCAATATCACCGGCACTTTGGTAGCGGTCGGGCAGGGCGAACAACCGGTGGGCTGGGTGTCCGAGGTGTTAGCGTCGCGCAACCGCACGGATGGCGGCGTTGCGGCCCCACCGCAGGGCTTAACGCTGGTTGCGGTGGAATATCCGCCGGATTTCGGCATACCAGAGCCGCTCGAATCGGATAAGATGCGCGCATGAGCTGGTTCGAAAAATTAATGCCGTCACGCATCAGTACCGAGAAGCGCACGCGATCGGTGCCGGAGGGTGTGTGGATCAAATGTCCGCAATGCGATGCGCAGCTGTACCGCAATGAGCTCGAACGCAATCTGCAGGTATGTCCGAAGTGTGATCACCATCTGCGTATCGGTGCGCGTCGGCGGTTGGATTTCTTCCTGGATCCGGAGTCGCAGCAGGAGCTTGCCGGCGATCTTGAGCCCGAAGATCCATTGAAGTTCAAGGACAGTAAGCGCTATCGCGATCGTATCGTGCAGGCGCAAAAGAAAACCGGCGAGAAGGACGCGTTGGTTGCCGCTAGCGGCACGTTGCTCGGACAGCGAGTGGTCGTGTGTGCGTTTGAATTTTCATTTATGGGCGGATCGATGGGATCCGTCGTCGGTGAGCGTTTCGCGCGAGCGGCGGACTATGCGACAGAAAACGGAATTCCCTTGATTTCGTTCTCGGCCAGCGGTGGCGCTCGGATGCAGGAAGCGCTGTTTTCGTTGCTACAGATGGCCAAGACGTCGGCGGCACTGGCGCGGCTCGGCAAAGCCGGTGTTCCCTACATTTCGGTACTCACCGATCCAACCACCGGTGGCGTGTCCGCAAGTCTGGCGATGTTGGGTGATGTGAACGTCGCCGAACCAAATGCGTTGATCGGTTTTGCTGGACCCCGCGTCATCGAGCAAACCGTTCGGCAGAAGCTGCCGGAAGGATTCCAGCGCAGCGAATTTCTTCTCGATCACGGCGCCATCGACATGATCGTTGATCGTCGCAAGATGCGTGACGAGCTCGCCGCGCTGCTCGCCAAGCTCAATAAGAAGCCGAGCGCCGCCACGTCCTAGCGACCCGCATGGCGCCAGCACCTAAGCAACTCCGTGAGTGGCTCGATTGGCTCGAGACGCTGTCACCGGTAGAAATCGATCTCGGCTTGGAGCGGATTAGCCGCGTTTTCGAGCGTCTCGAGCTTGCGGAGATCGAGCACACGTTCATCGTTGCCGGAACCAATGGCAAGGGCTCGAGTGTCGCGATGCTGGAGGCATTCTTGCGGCACGATGGCGAGCACGTCGGTGCCTACACCTCGCCACATATTCAACGCTATAACGAACGCATTCGTATCGATGCAGAAGAGGTCGACGATGCGACGATCGTGGCCGCCTTCGAGCGCGTGGAATCGGTGCGAAACGGCGAGCACCTCACGTATTTTGAATTCGGCACATTGGCGGCGTTGGTGATATTTGCAGAGGCTGGCGTAACCGCTCAGGTTCTCGAGATTGGACTAGGCGGCCGACTCGACGCGGTAAATATCGTCGCGCCTTCGGTGAGTCTCATCACCAATATCGCGTTGGATCACTGTGATTGGCTAGGGGACGATATTGAGTCGATCGCGGCGGAGAAAGCGGGTGTTATGCGCGCCGGCAAGCCCTGCATATTTGCGAGCGATGAGCGGCCGGCCGCGATTGATCGGCTGGCAGGACAATTCGGCGCGTCTCTGATCGCAGCGAATCGCGACTATCAGGTCAATATCCACGACGGTCGTTGGAGTTACCACAGTGGCGACGTTGGTTACGATGATTTGCCGCGGCCGGCGTTAACCGGCGATGTGCAGATTTGCAATGCCGCCGGTGTGCTCGCGACGTTGCAGGCAACCGGACGCACGTACGGGGCGGACGACATTGCGGCGGTCTTGGGTGGTGTGACGGTGATGGGCCGTATGCAAATCGTCGATGATCGCTGGCTGCTTGACGTGGCGCATAATCCGGCCGCGGCGAGCGCTCTGGCGCAGTCATTGCGCGAACAGCACAATGGCGAGATTGTGGCTCTGATCGGTATGCTCGAGGACAAAGACGTAGAGGGCGTGGTTACCGCGCTGGATCCGTCGGTGTCGGAATGGATCGCTGTAATGCCCGAGAACTCGCGCGCGCTTACAGCCGATGAACTGGCGCGGCGGATTGCGAATGCCACCAACCGGCCTTGTCAGGTGGCAACGTCAATTGACGGTGCGATCACGACATTGGCGGCTCGTGATGTCAGCGATACGGTATTGATAACCGGATCGTTTTTTCTGGTTGGGCCGGCACTTGACGCGATTGAGTCACTCTAAAGAACATACGATATAGTCGGGCTAGGGCAAATTGATGGATCGAGCGTTGAAAGAGCGAATTATTGGAGCCGCGGTATTGGTGGCGGTAGTGGTATTGGTCGTGCCCGTGTTTCTCGATGGGCGAGATGACGCGGCGGACACCGTAACCACGCAAATCGGCTTGCCCGGACAGTCGGATAGCCAGGATCGCACGGTGGTATTGGAGCGCGACCGGGATGCGCCGATGCCCGGTGCTGCAGCGGACACGCCAAGAGCATCGTCAAGCACGCCGCCGCCACAAACGGTGTCTCAACCGCAGCCGGCACAGATTCAACCCGAGGAGCGTGCGCCGGAACCGCAGGCCGCGCCGCCGGAGGAGCCGGATCCCGAGCCACAGCCGACGCAAGCGCCTGCGGCTGTGTCGTCATCGACCGGAATGTGGGCCGTACAGCTTGGCAGCTTCGGCGAACAAGGCAATGCTGACCGCTTGGCGGCCACCCTGAAATCACAGGGTTTTGCCGCGTTTCGCAGCCAATACGGCTCGATGCACCGCGTGCGCGTCGGCCCGCAAAAGGATCGTGATACCGCTGAGGACATGGCCGAACAGCTGCAACGAGCCGGGCATAACGGGAAAGTGGTGCCGCATCCCTGATCTGTTAGAATCGCCTCCATTCGAAGGCTTGCCGACTCACTAAAAGCACACGAAACCGACATCTAAAGATGCCGATTATCGACATACTCATTATCGTCGCTTTGCTGATTTCGATCGTGATCGGCATTCTGCGCGGCTTCGTCAAAGAAGCGATCTCCATTGTTGCGTTGCTGGTCGCCATTTGGGCGGCGATGTATTTTGGGCCGGGTGTGGGCACTGCGGCCGACACGTGGATCAGCTCCAAGGGTCTGCAGGCATGGGCAGGACGCGTGATCGTGTTCTTGGTCGTGCTGGCTCTGGGTGGTCTGATCGGCTGGGGCATTTCCAAAATCGTGTTGTCGTCGGTCTTGAGCGGAATCGACCGGTTTGTCGGCGCCATTTTTGGTTTGGTGCGCGGCATCCTGCTAGCGGCCTTGTTCGTCCTCGGTGGTCAGTACGCCGGCTTCGATCAGGATGAGTGGTGGCAAGAATCGCGGTTTATTCCTTACTTGGTGCCGGTTGCCGAGTGGATTCGCGTAATGGCGCCGGAAGGTCTGGATATGTTGGTTCCTGACGGTATCGGCGACGTTCCCGACCTGCCGGTCGAGTTGTAACGATGTGCGGTGTCGTCGGAATCGTCAGCGATCAGCCGGTGAATCAGGCGATCTACGACGCGCTCACCGTGATGCAGCATCGTGGCCAGGATGCTGCAGGCATCGTTACTTGGGGCGACGACGGACTACGGCAACGCAAGAGTAACGGGCTGGTGCGCGACGTATTTCGTCAGCGGCACATGGACAAACTCACTGGCAATGTGGGTATCGGTCACTGTCGCTATCCCACCGCGGGCGGTGCGCGCGCGTCCGAAGCCCAACCGTTCTATGTCAATTCGCCCTACGGCATCTGCCTCGCCCATAACGGCAATCTGACGAATTCTGATGAACTAACGCAGATGTTGGTGACGCAAGATCGCCGGCACCTCAATACCGGTTCAGACTCCGAGGTCTTGCTGAATGTGTTTGCGCATGAATTGCAAATGCGTGTCACGGGTCAGCCAACGCCGGAACAAATTTTTGATGCGGTCGACGCCGTGCATCAGCGATGCCGAGGCGGTTATGCCGTCGTTGCGATGATCGTTGGCGTTGGTATCGTCGCGTTCCGCGATCCGAATGGCATTCGGCCGCTGGTGCTTGGTGCACGCGAGAGTGACTCCGGCGCTGAGTACATGGTCGCATCGGAAAGCGTGGCACTCGATATTTTGCAATTTCAAATGCTGCGTTCCGTGCAGCCTGGCGAAACGATATTTATAGAAAATGCCGGTGTATTGCACAGCCGCGAGCTATCAGGCGACGTGCGTCATACACCGTGCATATTCGAGTTTGTCTATTTTGCACGCCCGGATTCGATTCTCGACGATTTGTCGGTGTACAAAGCGCGCTTGAGGATGGGAGAGCAACTCGCTGGAAAGATCGTGCGGGAATTTCCCGATCATGACATCGATGCAGTGATCCCGATTCCGGACACCAGCAGAACATCGGCGGTTCAAGTGGCCTACCACCTGGGCGTGAAATACCGCGAGGGATTTATTAAAAACCGCTACATCGGGCGGACGTTCATCATGCCGGGCCAGGAAGAGCGCGCCAAATCGGTACGTCGCAAGCTAAATGCCATTGATCTCGAATTTCGTGGCAAGAATGTGCTGCTGGTCGACGACTCGATCGTTCGTGGTACGACGTCGCGGCAGATTATTAAGCTGGCGCGTGAGGCGGGCGCGCGGAAAGTGTACTTTGCGTCGGCGGCGCCACCGGTTCGGCATCCCAATGTTTACGGCATCGATATGCCGGCGGCGTCCGAACTCATTGCCAATGGTCGCTCGATTGAAGAAATTCGGGAGTTGATTGGTGCGGATCGGCTGATCTATCAAGACATACACGGTCTGGTGCGCTCGGTCCGACACGATAACTCTGCGATTTCAGAATTTGATACTTCGTGTTTCTCCGGGGAATATGTGACCGGTGATGTCACCGAATCGTATCTCAATGCGCTCGAAGAACGTCGAAACGACGCGGCGAAACAACGGCGCGAAGCAGCGCGCAAGGGCGTGTCGCTGGCCGCGACCAACAGCGCCGTCGGAATGTAATACCGACGCTGCGGGCAGATGCCTGCTATGAGCATCAAAGTCATGATTATCGATGCGCAGGCGGATTTCCGTAGTCTGCTGATGCATCACCTCACAACGCACTGGCCCGATGCGATCATTTCGGCCTACGATCCGACTACCGCCGGCCACCTGCCAACGGAATTTTCCGGTGCCGGCAATGACATGATCTTGCTTGGTAACTCTCTTGGTGAGCGGGAGGGCTTGGATACGCTCAAACAGTTCGTGCGCACAGCGGGATTTCCGGCCACCTTGTATTTCGGTTCTGACGACGAAGCGGCGACTGCGATCAAGTTGGGCGCTGATGGATTTTTTCAGCGCGAGGCTATTACGCATGATGCGTTGATCGGTAGGGTGGATGGCATCCTGCGAGATCGTCGTCGCGTGGCATCGACGGGATCGCTATTCGTCGGAGACCAGGCGAGCGGTCAGCATCCGCTGATCCGGGGTTATCGGTTTATCAAAAAACTCAATATGAGTTCGCACTCCGCGGTCTATCTCGCCGAACGGGAATCGGCCGGAATTCAGGTGGTACTCAAAGTACTACGCAGCGTGCCTGATGTGGCGGACAGCATTGGTGCCTTCGACCGATTCTTGCAGGAGTATGAACTGATCGCCGATGTTGATCATCCCAACGTGGTCAAGATTCACGATCTCGGTGTTGGTGACGACCATGCGCATATCTGTATGGAATATCTTGATGGTGGTGACCTGCGACAGCGCATGCTGGCAGGGATTCGCGAGCACCAAGCGGTAAAATATCTGCGACAGATAGCCAGTGCTTTGCATCGGGTACACGAAGTCGGCGTGCTGCATCGCGATATGAAACCCGGCAATATTATGCTGCGCGAAGACGATTCAATCGCCTTAATTGATTTCGGCTTGGCCAAACGAATGCGACTGAAAATGGAGATTACCGATAGCGGTGAGATTTTTGGTACGCCGTATTACATGAGTCCAGAGCAGGGGCATGCGACCGGCGTCGATCACCGCAGCGATATATACAGTTTGGGAATCATTTTTTACGAAATGCTAATGGGGCAAAAACCGTTTCGAGCGGACACGGCTATGGGCATTATTTACTTACATGCCAATGCACCGGTTCCTTTGCTGCCACCGCGATTTGGAAAATATCAGGCGCTCCTCAATATGATGCTGGCAAAAGACCGCGAGGACCGCTTAGGCAGCGCTGCTGAGATCGAAGAATGGCTGTAGTTCCTGAGAACATCGATAAATTTTTCGATACGCCTACGCCGGACGCATGGCTCGATGCAGCCTGCGAGCGGCTACCTGAATTGCTGTTGGATCATGCTAACTGCGAACTCAAAGCAGCATCGACTGCCTTAGGATTCTTGTACCGCTATCCTGAGCACACGCAACTAGCGCAGCGTATGTCGCGACTAGCGCGTGAGGAGTTGCGTCACTTCGAACAGGTGCGGCGCATCATGGAGGAGAGGGGTATCGCCTTTGAGCGTCTCAGCGCCTCGCGCTACGCCGGTGCCTTGCGGGACGCGGTTAGCGACCACGAACCGCAAAAGCTGATCGATATGTTGCTGGTTGGTGCACTGATCGAAGCGCGCTCGTGCGAGCGGTTCGCACGCCTGGTACCTCGCCTTCCCCAGGACCTGAGTAAGTTCTACGGTGGCTTGCTGGCGTCAGAGGCGCGTCATTTCGAGCATTACATTGGATTTGCTCGTGATGTGGAGGGTGCTGATGCCGCGACCATCGATCAGCGACTCGCCGAGTTGAAAGAACTGGAGGCGTCGCTCATCGAAGCCTCCGATACCCAATTTCGATTTCACTCGGGCGTGCCCGTTTAGCGAGGCATCGACTCGAGTTTCGGGCCTCGCAGGTCCCAGCGAACAACGCTGCCATGTTTGTACCAGTCGCCGAGCACAATGCGTTTGGCTTTGCGGTGGCCGAGATCAACGGTGTGCACATCCGGTCGATGCGTATGCCCGTGCAGTAGGATATCGACGTTGTGCTCGTTGATGACCTTTTTCACTTCGTCCTGATTCACATCCATGATGTTCATATCAAGGTTCAGTGTTTGCTCAAGACTCTGCCGGCGCGCTTCTTCGGCGATTCGTAGCCGTTCTTTTAGTGGTTTGGCGAGCATGGCGGCTTGCCAGTCCGGGTTGCGTACCATTTCGCGAACCCGCATGTATTGCACATCATCGGTGCACATGAAGTCACCGTGACTCAGCAGTGCATTCTGGCCGTACATCTTGACCGGGTAGGGGTCGTCCAGAATCTGCAAACCGGTTTCGTTGGCAAACTGTTTGCCAATCATGAAGTCGCGATTACCGTGCATGAAATACAGCGGTATGCCGCTGTCGGCCAACTTGCGAAACTCCATCTTGATTTTCGCGTAGTGCGTGTTCGGATCGTCGTCGCCAACCCAGGCCTCGAACAAGTCGCCGAGGATGTACAGAGCTTCGCAATCCGTTGCCTCAGTGCGTAAGAAATGCATGAACTGCTCGCTGATGTCGGGGCGTTCGGCCTCGAGGTGCAAGTCGGATACAAATAGCGTGGTCATGAGGTTACTCGAACGTGTAGCGAGTGACGCTACGAAGAATAACGGGCTCTACCGGAACATCGTCCATGGTGTTAACCGAGGTGGTTTCGACGGTGGCGATCTTGTCGATCGTCTCCATGCCTTCAATCACCTGCCCAAAGACCGTGTATCCCCAGCGGCCACCAAATAATTTCTTGTCCGGTTCCAGGTGTACGTTATCGACCAGATTAATGTAGAACTGTGAGTCAGCAGAATGCGGATCATTGCCGCGGGCCATCGCGATTGTGCCGCGGAAATTGGCCATGCCATTGCCCGATTCGTTGACGACCTTATCCACCGGATCGGTTGGTTTCAGATCGGGCGTGTGTCCGCCGCCTTGTACCACGTGTCCGGGTCTGACCCGATGAAAAATCGTGCCGTCAAAATAGCCGGAGTCGGCCAATTTGAGAAAATGGACGACGGTTTTCGGCGATTCTTTGCCGTTGAGTTCCACCACGAAATTGCCCATTGAGGTTTCGAATTCCAGGTAGGCGTGCGGTGGCGCCTTGTCTTCAGCGAATGCCAAAGAGCACAGAAGCCCTAAGCTAAGGGCGATCAAGGTGTTTCTCATGCCTGCCTCAAGCGATGGTCCTCCCCGTCACAGATTACGATACCAGATGGTGGCAGGCTGGGCAGCTGTAAGAGATTGATTGACGGGCAGCAATCACCTCCCTATCATCGGCGACCGCGTGAAAACTGGCCCTGTCAGGGTGTTCGCGTGGCAAAATAGCTGAGTGCGGGGCATGGCGCAGTCTGGTAGCGCATCTGCTTTGGGAGCAGAGGGTCGGCGGTTCGAATCCGTCTGCCCCGACCAGTTATTTTGAGATCGGTTGCAGCGTTATGCGCCCGTAGCTCAACCGGATAGAGCATCGGCCTTCTAAGCCGGCGGTTGCAGGTTCGAGTCCTGCCGGGCGCGCCAGGTTTTCCCGCGGCGGCAGTCGTGGGACAATGGCGATAGGAAGCGCAACGTCGATGGATGGATCATCGACGGATAGAGCAAACACTGTGGTGGGCGTAGCTCAGTTGGTAGAGCCCCGGGTTGTGATCCCGGTCGTCGTGGGTTCGAGTCCCATCGTCCACCCCAATTCTCCCGCGGTGCCAAGAAGCGCGCTCCCGATCGGTGAGAATTGATCTTCAGTGATCGATTTGTCTTGGATTCCACTCAACTTCTTTCGAAGTGATTTGCGCGCGCTGGTCGCAGCACG